>NZ_DOPX01000019.1 GCF_003514505.1 Proteiniclasticum sp. | reverse complement strand
TCCACTTGACAGGGAGCAGTTCAAATAAGGTGGCTTTTTTTTGTAATTTTTGCAGTACCGGTTGAAGGCTAGCCTCAAGTGGTTTATCATGTTTAGTAAGAAATTTTTTATTCTTGTTAGGGTAAACCCTTGATAAATCGCAATAGAAGAGTAGAATGTATCAGGTGACGATGAAACAAGACAAAAGAGGTGGTTATTATGGAAACCATAAAACAGAAAAAACAGCTAAGTCCCTTTAAAATTCTTGCCATTGGTTTTGCTACTGTAATACTGACGGGAGGAATACTTCTTTCATTACCTATTTCTTCTGTCTCTGGGCAGTACACCAGCCTCCTGGATTCAATTTTTACTGCCACTTCCGCTGTTTGCGTGACTGGACTCGTGGTTGTTGATACAGGAACATACTGGTCATTCTTCGGTCAGAATGTGATTCTACTTCTTATCGAAATCGGTGGCCTTGGTTTTATGGCCATGTCTACGATATTTGCTCTGCTTCTTGGAAAGAAAATATCATTGCGGGAACGACTGGTTATGCAAGAAGCCTACAACACTTTTACACTACAAGGTGTAATCAATCATGTGCGTTATATGCTCTTCTTTACTTTAGCCGTTCAGGGCAGTGCTGCCCTTGTGCTTATGACACAGTTTATTCCGAAACATGGCATGGCAAGAGGCATTTATTATGGCATATTTCATTCCATCTCCGCATTCAACAATGCAGGCTTTGATCTGCTCGGGAATTTCAATTCCCTAACGCTGGTCAATGACAATAAGGTGATCCTACTCACATTAGGACTGCTCATCAACATCGGTGGTCTTGGTTATCTTGTATGGAGAGAGATCCTCAATGGGGTCAGAACAAAAAAGAAGCTGAAGAACTTCACACTGCACGCAAAGGTAGTGCTCACCATCTCCTTTGTCCTGCTAAGTCTAGGTACGCTTCTGATGCTGATCTTTGAATGGAACAACCCTGCCACCATGGAAGGAATGCGTTTTTCCGATAAACTGATCAACTCTTTCTTCTCAGCAACTACACCGAGAACTGCTGGTTTTAATAGTATCTCAAACTCGGAAATGTCCCCAGCAAGCAAGTTATTGACCATGGCTTATATGTTTATTGGAGGTTCTCCCGGGTCCACAGCGGGTGGTGTTAAAACAACCACTTTAGGAATTGTCATATTCACATTGATCTCCGTGCTGAAAGGCAGGGAAGATGCAGAAGTGTATCATAGAAAACTGTCACAAAGTACGGTATATCGTGCAGTAGCAGTTTTTCTTCTTGGCATCACCATCGTAGTGCTTGGCGTTATGATTCTTTCCATCTCAGAAGTAAGCGCTTCTTTTGAGGTCATCTTGTATGAAGTTCTTTCTGCATTTGGTACGGTCGGTTTAAGCCAAGGACTTACGCCATCGCTTTCGGTGGTGGGCAGAATCACTTTAGCAATCATTATGTACCTAGGCAGAGTTGGCCCATTGACAGTGATGCTGGCACTGGCCGGAAGACAAGGAAAAGTGAATATTAAATATCCAGAAGGCAAACTTCTGATAGGATAAGGAGACAGACATGAAAGCAAAACAATTTATTGTAATCGGATTAGGCAGATTTGGTGAAAGTGTCGCAAAAACACTGTTTCAGATGGGATATGATGTGCTGGCTGTTGATGATGACGAAACCACTGTACAAGAAATTTCGGATTCCGTCACCCATGCAGTTCAGATGGATGCCACGGATGAGTATGCATTAAGAACGTTAGGGGTCCGAAACTTTGATATCGCCGTTGTTTCCATCGGCAGCAATATCCAGTCTTCCATCATGGTGACGCTGAACCTGAAAGAAGCTGGCGTAAAGAAAGTCATCGCGAAAGCGACCAATGAGATGCATGCAAAGCTTCTCACAAAAATCGGTGCAGACCGGGTGATCCTTCCAGAGTACGATATGGGTGTACGAGTAGCACACAATCTTGTATCTTCCAATATTCTGGATTTTATTGAACTTTCACCAGACTATTCCATCATAGAAGTTAAAGCGCCTGAGCCTTGGATTGGAAAAGACATCAAGACCCTTGATGTTCGGGCAAAATATGGCATCAATATCATGGCCATAAAATCTGGAACAGACATCAACATCTCACCCCGTGCTACAGATCTGGTGGATACCGATGACATTCTTGTTGTTATTGGTTCCATTGATGACCTCTCTAAAATTGAAGGGTTAGTAACAAATGACTGATCATCGGATTGAGAGTAAAACAAATCCCATCATTAAAGCTACAAAAAAACTCAAAGAGAAAAAGCATAGAAACGAGAACCAGCTGTATCTTGTGGAAGGATTCCGGTTTCTCGAGGAAGCCCTGAAATCCGGAAAAATAATAGATAAAATCTTTTATGTTCCTGAAAAAGAAGAGGACTTCAGAAAGTATATCGAACCTTATCTTAAAGGAGAGGAGATATATGCCGTACAAGAAGCTTTATTAAAAGAGCTGTCGTCTACGGTGCACCCCCAAGGGGTGGTTGGCGTTGTCCATATGGATGAAGACTCAAATATAACTGATGCAGGTCCTTTCAGGAACTCCATGTACATTTACCTGGATGGACTTCAGGATCCAGGTAACCTTGGCACCATCATCCGCTCTGCCCACGCAGCAGAAGCAGGGGGGATTCTCCTTGGGAGGAACACCGTGGATCCATACAGTGACAAAGTCCTCAGAAGCTCCATGGGTTCTATTTTTCATCTTCCAATATATAGTGACGGGGAAATGATGCTCAAAACCCTCCAGAATCAAGGTTATAAACTTGCAGTTACGAGCTTGGATGCAACAAAAAGTATTTATGAGGAAGATCTCACAAAGAACCTGATTCTCGTCATTGGCAACGAAGGCAGCGGAGTGACAATGGATATTCAAGAACGCGCTGAAGTGCTTCTGAAAATCCCAATGCCTGGAGGTGCTGAAAGTCTTAATGCTGCTGTTGCAGCATCTGTTATTCTATTCGAAAAGGTTCGTCAGACTCAAGGAAAGTCTCTCTAGTGGAGACTTTTTGCTGCTCATAAACCGCAATCAAGCTTATCGCTAGGCATTGTAAAAGGATCATAGGAAAGTCTATGAGAATGGCTTGCACATTTGTAAAATACCTTTTATAATAGATTAGAACTCAAACTGAATACTGTGCAAGGATGAAGAGAGTACCTGTAACCCTTCCAGTTAGGGAAAAAAAGCCATGGACTGAAAGCTTTTTATGGAAAGATACAGCGAAGTTCACTTTGGAGCATCAGAGGGGAAATGAAGTAGTCTCTGACGGGTAAACCGATATATTTAACTGAGCGGACAGAAGAATTCTGTCAATCAGGGTGGTACCACGGAAGCAATCCGTCCCTATTTTTATTAGGGACGGATTTTTTATTTATTTTGATAGGAGGAACATATGAGAGAACAAATTGACGCCATAAAGCAGAAATTCAATGAAAAACTGGCCGCACTCTCCACCAGTGAAGAACTGGAAAAGTTGCGTGTGGAGGTGCTAGGGAAGAAAGGAGAATTCACCCAGATTCTTCGAAGTATGGGCAGCCTCAGCGCAGAGGAGAGGCCCCTTATCGGTAAATTGGTCAATGAAGCGAAAGAGGAGCTGGAGGAAAAAATCCGCTTCGTGAAAGAGAGCCTGAAAGAACGGGCAACTGACGCGAAGTTAAAAAATGAAGTCATAGACATTACCCTTCCTGGTGTAAAATCTCCCATGGGCGGCAAACATCCCCTCATGATGACCATGGAAAAGATTGAGAATATCTTCCTGGAAATGGGATTCACCATTGAAGAGGGACCCGAAGTAGAACTGGATTACTATAATTTTGAAGCGCTGAACATCCCGAAGGATCATCCCGCAAGAGGGGAACAGGATACCTTCTATATTGACGATCAGGTGGTGTTAAGAACACAGACTTCTCCAGTGCAGATCCGAACCATAGAGAACCAGAAACCGCCCATCAAGATGATATCTCCAGGAAAAGTATACAGATCCGATGATGTGGACGCAACGCATTCTCCCATCTTCTACCAGATCGAAGGACTGGTTATAGACAAAGGAATCACTTTTGCAGATCTTAAAGGCACTTTAGATCTTTTTGTAAAGAAGATGTTCGGAGATGATATCATCACCAAGTTCAGGCCCCATCACTTTCCATTCACTGAGCCTTCCGCTGAAATGGATGGTACTTGCTTCGTATGTCATGGAGAAGGCTGCAAAGTATGCAAGGGGGAAGGGTTCATGGAACTTCTGGGCTGCGGTATGGTGCATCCTGAAGTGCTCAAAAAAGGTGGTATTGATCCTGAAGTCTATTCCGGTTTCGCTTTTGGCTTCGGTCTGGACCGTATGACCATGCAGAAATTCGGTATCGATGACATCAGGCTGCTGTATGAAAGCGATATGCGTTTCCTGAAGCAGTTCAAGTAGGAGGAAGAAGAGATGAAATTACCAATCAACTGGCTGAAAGACTATGTGGATATCGATGTGGACGGAAAAACTCTCGGGGATGCCCTGACCCTTTCTGGGTCCAAAGTGGAAGGTCTGGAGAATCCCTTTGATATACTGAAAAACATTGTCACCGGAAACATCACAAAAATCGAAAAGCATCCGGAAGCAGATAAACTCCAGGTATGTACCGTGGAGATCGGTGAGGAGGAACCCATTGTCATTGTCACCGCAGCAACCAATATGAAGGAAGGCGATACAGTTCCAGTGGCGCTCCACCAGTCCACTCTTTTTGACGGATCAGAAATCAAAAAAGGAAAGCTTCGGGGCATCTTATCCAATGGGATGTTCTGCTCTGAAGAAGAACTGGGACTGAAAGAAAAGGGCACCTGTGACGGTCTGATGATCCTCCCTGAGCATACTCCTGCGGGAAAAGACATCAAAGAAGTCCTTGGGTTGAACGGTGGTATTCTGGACCTGGAAATTACATCCAACAGACCGGATTGCCTCAGCATCCTGGGTCTTGCCAGGGAAGTTTCCGCTGTATACGGTACCGCGCTGAAAAAACCATCCCTAGACTTCAACCCGCAAAAAACAGACCTGGAGCCTGTGAAGGTTTCTATAGACACACCTCTTTCCAGAAGGTATATGGCCCGGGAAGTTGTGGATGTGGTCATTGGAGAAAGTCCGGATTTTATCAAGAGCAGGCTATTGGAAGCCGGCATCAGGCCCATCAGCAATATGGTGGATTTGACAAACTTTGTGATGCTGGAGATTGGACAGCCCCTTCATGCTTTCGACAAAAGAGAGATTGCCTCTGGCCTCATCCGTGTGAAAGAAGCAGCCGGCGGTGAGAAGTTCACAACCTTAGACGGAAATGAGCGGACTCTAAGAGAAAAAACACTGCTCATCATGGATGATAACAATATCATCGGACTTGCAGGTCTCATGGGTGGACTGGATTCAGAAATCAAAGAAGATACTACTTCTGTCATTCTGGAGTCTGCAAACTTTGATGGTGTAACCATTAGAAATGCCTCCTCCTATCTGAATCTTCGAACCGATGCCTCCACCAGATTTGACAAGGACATTGATCCAAACCTTGCAGAGCTTGCCTTAGACCGAATCTGCCATCTCATTGAGAAGCTAGGCATCGGTAAGGTGCTGGACTATACTGTGGATGTATATCCCATGAGAAGAGAGCCCAATCAGCTTGCTGTATCTACTGATTACATCAACGGGTTCCTCGGAACAGATCTTTCCAGCCAAAAAATGGCGGACATCCTGAACGCCTTGGAGATTGACACTAAGGTGGATGGCAATGTTTTGGAGATTACCACGCCAACCTTCAGAAATGATCTGTTCATCAAGGAAGATATTGTGGAGGAAGTAGCCAGGATTTATGGATACAACAACATCACTCCAACGGTACCACATGTGAATGCAGAGCGTGGAGGAAGATATCCTTATCAGATCTTAAGAAAAAAGCTTGAAAATTCACTTGTAGCACAAGGTCTTTATGAATCCATCAGCTACAGCTTCATTTCCAGAAAAGACCTGCAGAAAATTCTCCTGCCTGAGGACTCTCCATTAAGAAATATGGTGGAGATCCGAAATCCTCTGGGCGAAGATTTCTCCGTCATGAGAACCACCATGATCTCTTCTATGATGGAATCTCTGGCAAGAAACGAAGCAAGAAGCAACGAAGAAGCAGCACTTTATGAGATCGGTAAGATTTATTTGAAAAATGAAAGCCCGCTGCCAGAAGAAAGAGAAATCCTCACCGTAGGACTCTATGGAAAAGACCTCTTCTATCACCTGAAAGGCATCGTAGAAGTCATCATTGAAGAATTCGGTCTAACCAATATCTTATACGAACGGGCAGATCATCCTTCTTTCCATCCAGGAAAGTCCGCTCATGTGCTTTTAGGAAAGAAGAAGCTTGCAACCTTTGGTGAGATCCATCCAAAAGTTTCCCAGAACTACAACATGGAAAAAGCATCTTACATTATGGAACTGGATCTTATGACCCTCTATAATGCAGCGGTGACCGAGAAAAAGTACGTGGAGATACCAAAGTATCCTTCTGTCACAAGAGACATTGCGGTACTCATCGATGATACGGTTCTGGTACAGGAAATGGAAATGATCTTCAAGAAGCAAGGAGGATCACTTTTAGAAAGCTATACACTTTTCGATGTCTATAAAGGCAAGCAGCTTCCAGAAGGAAAGAAGAGCGTAGCCTACAATCTGGTGTACCGGAACAAGGAACGAACTCTGACCGATAAAGAAGTCAATAAAGTCCATGAGAAAATCGTCCGCACACTGGAACATATGCTGGGAGCAGTACTAAGATAATCGGAAAAGAATCTTTAGAATCCGTCAGGAAATTCTTCCTGACGGATGATTTTTTCAGCAAAACGAGCTATAATATTAGATACTGATGAATAATTGAGAATATTGAAAAATATAGAGATGCCGAAAACAATGCATACGGGGACATGCAGAAAGGGGACGACAAGATGAATAAAGTGACGGTACGGATCTGTGGTCAGGAATACACCTTAAAGGGTGAGGAACCTGAGGAGTATCTAAGAAAAGTCGGAAAAGAAGTACATCAGATGATCAGCTCCATGATGGAGAGAAACCGTCAGATGGATACTTCCTCCGCCTCTGTTCTGGCTGCGCTTAACGCCGTGGACAGACTGTACAAGAAACAGGATGACCTGGAGAACCTCAAAAAAGAGGAAGGATCTGTGTACAAAAAAGCAGCGGGTATGAAAGAGGAAATGATACTTCTTGAGAAAGAGGTGGAGAGAATCCAAAAAGAAAACAACCAGCTGAAAGAAACTCTCTCAAAACTTCAGGAAGAAGACAGTCGTGAAAAACTTGGGAAAGATCGGGAAATCAAGAGACTGGAAACAGAGCTGAGGCTGACACAAGACAGCGCCAAAGAATACCGTGATGAGAACGAAAGCCTCTCCAAGCTGAACAAAGAGCTGAAGTTTGAGCTGCAGTCCTACAAATATAAAGTGCTGGAGCTTCAGAAAAAACTCTTTGACACTCAGTTGACTCAAACGAAAGAGCTGAAAGAAAAAGAAAAAAAAGAAAAGAATCCCATCTTAAAAGAAAAATCCAGGTAGAAATGCCGGATTCCTATGAAAACCAGAACGAAGAGGTCCTTCGTTCTGGTTTTCATGCTATAATAGATAGGTAAATTTTAAGGATTGAGGTAGATTTTTTGTGAGATATATAGAACTATTAGCACCAGCAGGCAGTATGGAATCCTTGGTGATGGCTGTACAAAATGGAGCCAACGCTGTTTATCTTGGCGGAACCAAATTCTCCGCCAGAGCCTATGCCACCAACTTCACTGAAAAAGAGCTCGAAGAAGCGGTAGATTACTGCCACAGCTATGATGTTCGGGTAAATATCACGCTGAATACCCTTCTGAAAGACAATGAGCTGGAAGAAGCTGTATCCTATGCATCCTATCTCTATCAAATCGGTGTGGATGCCCTCATCGTTCAGGATCCAGGACTCATCTACAGACTGCGGACAGAGCTGCCGGAGTTTGAGCTTCATGCATCCACTCAGATGACAGTCCATAATGGAGAAGGCGCTCTCTACTATACAGAGAAAGGCATTCGGCGGATTGTGCTGTCCCGGGAGCTGTCCTTTGAGGAAATCAAAGAAATCAGTGTGGACCTCGGTGTAGAAACCGAGATCTTTGTCCATGGTGCCCTTTGTATCAGCTATTCCGGGCAATGCCTCATGTCGAGCATCTTAGGCGGGAGAAGCGGAAACCGCGGAAGATGCGCTCAGCCCTGCAGGCTCCCTTATGACCTTTTGGATGAGAATGGCGTATCCAGAGCCAAGGCCTATCTCATGAGTCCGAAGGACATCACAGCCATAGACAACATGGATGAGATTCTGGATTCTGGTGTTTATTCCCTGAAGATCGAAGGAAGAATGAAGCGTCCGGAATATGTGGCAGCCACAGTAAAGTACTTCAGAGAAGAGATTGAAGGATATCAATCAAAAACCCATAAAGAGAATCTGCTTAAAGTCTTCAACAGAGAAGGTCTCTCAGATGGCTACTTCCACGGTAAAACCGGAAGAGACATGATGGCTTTCCACTACCCTAAAAATACCGGAGTACGCATCGGGAAGGTTCACAAAGACGGGACTCTCCAGCTGGATGCGCCTTTAAAGAAAGGCGATGGCCTAAGAGTTGGAGAAAAAGGATTGACTGTAGAAGGTATCCGGGACGGAAAAGATGTAAAAGACTTTGCAGATGCGGGGGAACAGGTGAAACTCATCGGGAGAAGCAAACTGCCCGAGGGAGAACTCTATAAGACCTATGATTTTGAGCTGATGGATCAGCTCAAAAGAAGCCACAATGGTCTATACGATAAAAAAATCGGCCTCACAGGAGACCTTTCTTTTGCACCCGGTGAGGAAGCCTCCCTTACAGTGGTCTATAAGGACAGAATCTATCATAGGACTTCAAAAATGGTGGAAAAAGCTCAAAAGGCTCCACTTACGAGAGAAAGAGTGGAAGATGCGCTTAAAAAAAGCGGCGAGACTCCTTTTGTCATAGAAACCCTAAGCTTCAGGAACTTCGAAGAAGGCTTTCTGCCTGTGAAAGATCTCAACGAGATGAGAAGACTGCTCCTGGAGGACATCGTAGCCTATGAGGTAGAAAGCAGAAAAAGATCCGGAGGACTTCAGTCTAAAGAAACCCCTGTTCTTGAGAAAAGACAGGAGAAGCTCCGCCTTGTGGGCATCTCCACCAAAGAACAGCTGAAAGCCGCATTAGAGAGCGATATGAAAGAGCTGGTGCTTTATCCGTTTTACCGGGGAGAGAGGCATCTCAGCTTCAAGGATGTGGCAGATCTTCTGAAAAAGCAGAAAGCACTGGGTCTGAAGATTTATCTGAAGGTCTCCAATATTTTGAGAAAAGAGCTGCATGGTGTGGTCTCTAAGGTAAGAGACCTGAAAAAATATGGGGCAGTAGAAGGCATTGTCACAAACAATGCAGGTGTACTGCGGGCGCTCCACAAGGAGTTCCGCATCATCGGCGATTATAAAATGAACCTTATGAACAGCTATGGTCTTCATCTTTACGGAGAGGATCTTTATATGAGCATGGTCAGTGAGGAGCTGAACCGTCAGGAACTGAAAGAACTGAAGCACAAGGACCGACTGATTACTCTCGTCTATGGCCGGCAAGAGCTCATGCACAGTGAATACTGTCCCGTGGGTGCTTCTTTAGGAGGCATGACACGTGAAACTCCATGCAACGAGATTTGCATGAGAGATCGATTCTCTCTGAAAGACCGTATGGGCGAAGAGTTCCCTGTGATGACGGATGTGTTCTGCCGAAGCTACATCATGAACGGCAAACCCAAAAATCTTCTGGACACCACAAAAGATCTTCAGTCTCTAGGATTCACCTCTTTCCGTGTAGACCTTACCACAGAGTCCTATGAAGAAGCCCTGGAGATTCTCAGAGCTTTCAAAAACGAACAAGCCTTAACCCTCGAAGCATTCAACCGCGGACATTATAAAAGGGGAGTGGAATAGTGAACGAAAAAAACATCCAAAAACTGGAATTTCCAAAAATCCGGGAAAAAGTAGCCGCTTACGCGGTATCTTCTCCAGGAAAAGAAGAGATCCTGAAGCTTATGCCCTTCACCTCCAAGACAGAAATCCTACGAGCCCTTCAGGAGACCAACGAAGCGAAAAGTCTTCTGGATGAGAAGGGAAGCGCTCCCTTTGAAGGGGTCTATGATGTTCTTGGTACTTTAAACTATATTGGTAAAGGAGGCACCGCCTCCATCGACGGCCTTGTAAAAACCGCCAACATCTTAAAGAGTGCAAGACTTCTGAAAGACTATGTAGGCAAAGATGAAAAAACAGGTGCACTTCAGGAACTCACTGCTGGTGTCACATCCTTAAAAAATCTGGAAAACGCCATCTATCAGGCCATCACTGATGAGAATGAGATTGCAGACCATGCCAGTGACGGGCTGTTAAGAATCAGGCGGGCGCTTCGTGAAAAGACCGCCAGCGTCAAAGATAAAATACAAGGACTGGTCCGGGAGAATGAGAAATATCTTCAGGATGCCATCTATACGGTCCGGGGAGACCGTTATGTCATCCCGGTAAAAGCAGAGCACAAAGGTCAGGTGAAAGGCCTGATCCATGATCAGAGCGCTTCTGGCGCAACTCTATTTATTGAGCCCATGGGGCTTGTTAATCTCAACAATGAAATCAAGGAACTGATGCTGAAAGAAAAAGCCGAAGTGGAACGGATCCTCATGGAACTGTCCCAGAAAGTGGACAAGGATTTGACTTTCGTCAAGACCAACGCGGACATTGTTTATGCTCTGGATGTGATCTTTGCGAAAGCGAAGTATTCCATCAGAACCGATGGCACTATGCCTGCCCTTATGGAAAACCTCACGTTCAACTTAAGAGATGCAAGGCATCCCCTGATTCCGGATAAAGAAGTGGTACCCTCCACCATATACATGGAGGAGGGCATCACCGCCATCATCATCACAGGACCCAACACTGGTGGTAAGACGGTAACCTTGAAAACAGTTGGACTTCTCCATATCATGGCCATGGCCGGTATCCTGATTCCAGTCACGGATGGCTCCAGCATTGGTCACTACAGCAGTATCTATGCAGACATCGGAGACGAGCAAAGCATAGAACAGAGTCTGTCCACTTTCTCCTCCCATATGGTGAACATAGTCCACATCATTGAAGAAGCAGATGAAAGAGCGCTAGTTCTTTTTGATGAACTTGGCGCAGGAACCGATCCAACAGAAGGTGCTGCTCTAGCCATGGCTATTTTGGAAACACTGAAGGAGCGGGGGCTTCATATTATGGCCACCACCCATTACAGTGAGCTGAAAGCCTATGCGCTGAAATCAGATAAAACCACCAACGCTTCTGTGGAGTTCAACGTGGAGACACTGCGTCCCACTTACAGGCTTCTCATCGGGGTGCCTGGAAAATCCAATGCGTTTCTCATTTCCAAACGTCTTGGACTTCCGGAAGAATTTATAGAACGTTCCAGAGCCTATATCGATAAAGAGGCTCTCCGGTTTGAAGAGCTCATTGAGAGCCTGGAAAAATCCAGAAGAGATGCTTCTAAAGATGCCCGCTTTGCTGAAAATATCAAAAACGAGCTGAAAAGAAAGGAAGAGGAGCTGGAAAAAAAGCTGCAGCGAATCGAGGAAATCCGTGAAAAAGCTCTACGTGAAGCAAGGCAAGAAGGGAAGAAGTACCTGGAGGAAGCCAAAGAAAAGGCTGATGTCCTCTTGAAGCAGCTTCGTGAGATCGAGCAGAACGTGGATCTTAAAGACAGCAGAAGAAGCCTGCAGTCTCTCCGGGATACGCTGAAAAAGGATCTTGAAAAAGGAGAACAGAAGGAGCTCTTCGAACGGGTAGAAGGAGAGAAAGTCACAGAATTCAAAGAAGGACAGGAAGTCCTTCTGTCCACGCTGAACCAGAAAGTGTCTATTCTCAGTCTCCCAGATGCCAAAGGAGATCTGATGGTGCAGGCGGGGATCATGAAACTCTCCGTAAACAAAAAAGATCTGGTGGTACTAAAGGAAGACAAAAAACAGAGAAAATTTGAAAAGCGTGAAGCAAGGCTCAATTTAAGAAGTGTTTCCACCAGCTGCGATGTCCGTGGCAGTGATGCCCTTGAAGCGGAACGAGCGGTGGATTACTACCTGGATGAAGCATCCATGGCGGGTCTTCTGGAAGTCACCATCATCCATGGCATGGGTACGGGCATCCTGAAAGAACATCTCTGGGATATGTTCCGTCATCATCCCCATGTGAAAAAATACCGTCTGGGTGAATATGGAGAAGGAGGAAAAGGCGTGACCATCGTCACTCTAAAATAACCATGAGAGAAAAACTTTTGGTCTCTTCTTGTCTTTTAGGTGAGAAAGTGCGCTATGATGGAGAAGGATTTTATTATCCAGAGGTTCTTGCTCTTTCGGAGAAATATGAGCTCCACCCTTTTTGTCCTGAAGTTTCCGGGGGGCTTCCCATCCCAAGAACTCCAGCTGAGAGGCTTGGTGCGAGCGTACGGACAAGAAACGGAAAAGACGTGACATCAGAGTATCGGCTCGGTGCTGAAAAAGCTCTGGCGTACTGCCTGAAAGAAGGCATCAGAAAAGCTGTTTTAAAATCAAGAAGCCCTTCCTGCGGGAAGGGCCGGATTTATGACGGCACCTTTACAAAAACTTTGGCGGAAGGCCATGGTGTCACAGCAGAAATGCTTCTGGCTCATGGCATTGAAGTATATACAGAAGAAGATTTAGGAGGTCTCTAATGACATTACAGGAAGCAAAACAACAAGCGAGAGAAAAAATGATGCCCCAATGCCGTATGTGCAAAGAATGCGATGGGGCAGCCTGCAGAGGCGAAGTGCCTGGTATGGGCGGTAAAGGAACCGGCGCAAGCTTTATCCGGAACGTGGAAGCTCTGAAGAACATCACCTTGCATCTGAAAACCATCCACGAGGTGAAGGATGCGGATCTTTCCTTCACGCTCTTTGGCAAAACCTTGTCCATGCCCGTGATGCCTGCACCAGTAACAGGTGTGAACATCAATATGGGCAACAAAATGAGTGAAAAAGACTATATCCATGGCGTGGTGAAAGGCTCTGAAAAAGCAGGCATTCTGCCGATGGTGGGAGATTCAGCATTCAAGTCCTTCCTGGAGGACAACCTCAGCGTGCTGCAGGAAGAAAATATGGCGGGTATTCCCTTCATTAAACCTTGGAATCAGGAAGAGCTTTTTGCCAGAATCGATCTGGCCATGGCATCCAATCCCGTTGCTATTGGTGTGGACATCGACTCCGCAGGGCTTGATACCCTGAAGATCCATGGTCATCGGGTGGATCCAAAATCTCTGGAGGAGCTGAAAGCCATTAAAGCTTATCTAACAGTACCTTTCATCGTGAAAGGCATTATGACCGTTGATGAGGCAATGCTTGCAGTGGAAGCTGGAGCGGACGCCATCGTGGTCTCCAATCACGGCGGACGTGTCCTTGATCATGCAAGGGCCACCATATCCGTTTTGCCTGAAATAGCCAAGGCTGTGAACGGCAGAGTGCCTGTTCTTGCAGACGGGGGCATCAGAAGTGGTGTGGATGTATTTAAGTTCCTGGCTTTAGGAGCGGATGCTGTCCTCATCGGCAGACCTTTTGCGCAGTACGCCATCGGTGGTGGAGAAGAAGCGGTGGAGCTTTATGCCAAAAAGGTAGCACAGGAGCTGAAAGGCGCTATGCTTCTCACCGGCATCAAAGACCTTCAGACTCTGAAAGAGCAGGGCAGAAGCGCACTGCATTTTGAAGTCTAAATCATTACGAAACTGCCAGTATCTGTTTTGTTTTATTGACAGGTTATTTTGGTTTTCGTGAAATCTCTGACGGAATTTGTATAGTTTGTCCATTCAATTGATAATGTAAAAAGGATATTTTATACTGAAAGAAGATGAGCCTTAGGTTTCATCTTCTTTTTCAACTTTATTGTATACGTTATCAAGGTACGGGGGGGTATAGTTTTTGATTACCAGTTTAAAGGAAATACTGACACTGGCGAAGAATCAGAAGAAACGCATCGCAGTAGCCTGCGCAGAAGACAAAGATGTTCTGGTATCACTGAGTGAAGCAGAGCGCCACGGTCTTGCCACATTTCTCCTTTATGGGGATGCCCTGAAGATCAGGGAGGTCATGGAAGGGAACAATCTCTCCTTCCGCCATGCGGAAATCATTGATGCAAAATCACCGGAAGAAGCCGCATATGAAGCTGCAAAATCCATCTCTGAAGAGAGAGCGGATATTCTTATGAAAGGTCTTGTGGACACGAAAATCCTGTTGAAGGCTGTGCTCAGCAAAGATCTTAATCTTCGTGGAGGCGGGCTTCTGTCTCATGTGATGATCTATGAAATGAAAAATTATGAAAAGCTGATACTTCTTACAGATGGAGGTATGGTGATGAAACCCAGCCTCGAAGACAAAAAGGGAATTATAGAAAACACCAGAATCCTTGGTAGAATTCTGGGCCTTCAGCCTATGAAGGTGGCCGCATTGTCTGCCGTTGAAAAGGTGAATCCAAATCTGGAAAGCAGCACCGATGCCCATGAACTGAAAGAATTCTATCAAAATGATCCAGATCTTCTGGTAGAAGGTCCTTTATCCTTCGATATTGCCATATCCAAGGAATCCGCGCTACATAAAGGGTATAAAGGAAAATTCTCCGGAGACGCCGATGTGCTTCTTGTGCCGAGCCTTGAATCCGGGAACTTCCTCGGAAAGTCCTTTACCTATATGGCAGACGCCGACAGCGCTGGCATCATTCTAGGCGCCAAATGTCCTGTGATTCTGACCTCCAGGTCTGATTCCAGCGAAGCAAAACTCAACAGCATCGCACTGGCTGTACTTATGACAAGAACCGAGGGGGAAACCATATGAAAGCATTGATGACCGGAAATGAAGCTCTTGCGAGAGGTGCCTTTGAAGCAGGAGTGCACTTTGCCTCCGCCTATCCAGGAACACCTTCCACCGAAATCCTGGAAAATCTTTCCCAGTATAAAGAAGTCTACTCCGAATGGGCGCCAAATGAAAAGGTAGGTATGGAAGCGGCTTCAGGAGCCTCCATCATCGGAGCAAGGGCACTGACCACCATGAAGCATGTAGGGCTGAACGTGGCTGCAGATCCTTTCTTCACCATGGCTTATATCGGTGTGCTCGGTGGATTTGTCATCATTAATGCAGATGATCCTGGCATGCACTCCTCCCAGAATGAGCAGGACAACAGATTTTACGCGCCTCATGCGAAAATCCCTATGCTGGAGCCTTCAGATTCTGAAGAATGCCGCATCTTCACCAAAAAAGCTTTCGAGATCAGCGAGGAGTTTGACACGCCTGTGATGATTCGTACCACAACAAGAGTGAACCACTCCAAGTCTCTGGTGAATCTGGAGGACAGAGTGGAGATCCCCGTCAGAGAATACAAAAAGGACAAGCTGAAAAATGTCATGACTCCAGGTCACGCCCAAAAAAGACATCCCATTGTGGAAGAACGTCTGAAAAGCCTTGAAATCTATAACTGTCACAGTACATTAAACAAAGTGGAGAAACATACAGAGCAGCTGGGCATCATCACCTCGGGCATCTCCTATGCCTATGCCAAGGAGGTATTTGGGGAAAGCGCTTCATATCTGAAACTGGGCATGACTTTCCCACTGCCAAAAGAGCTGATTCAGGAGTTTGCCAAAGAGATGCGGGAAATCATTGTCATAGAAGAGAATGAACCTTATCTTGAAAAGGAAATCAAGGCCATGGGCATCCACTGCACCGGCCGGGATGTCCTTCCCACCTGTGGCGAACTGAACCCGGAGATCATCCGCGAAGCATTTTTATCAGAATCACCCAAAATGCCTCCCGTGATGGAAAGCAAAGCTCCTACAAGACCCCCTGTGCTCTGTGCCGGATGTCCCCATAGAGGATTCTTCAATGCCCTGAAAACGGATAAGGACATCATCGCCTCTGGAGACATCGGCTGTTACACCTTAGGCGCCATGGACCCCATTAATGTCACAGATACCGTCATTTGTATGGGTGCTTCTATTTCAGCAGGAACGGGAATGCAAAAAATACTGGAGCTCCAAGGAGATAAAAAAAGAAAGATCTTTTCTTTCATTGGAGATTCTACCTTTTTCCATTCCGGTATCACAGGACTCGTGAACTCCATCTACAACAAAATCCCACTGGTCACCGTGATCATGGACAACCGCACCACGGGAATGACAGGCCACCAGCAAAACCCAGGAACCGGAAAAACCCTCATGGGAGAAACTGCAGGCGACATCAACATTCCAATGCTTGTCCGTTCCTTGGGCATCAAAGACGAAAACATCAAAATCATCAACCCTTACTATCAGGAGAAGGCAAAGGAAGTCATCAAAGCAGCCAAAGCTTGTGAAGAGCCCTTTGTCATCATCACCCAGGAACCCTGCGCACTTTTGAAGGAAGTTCAGATTCTTAGAAGAAACTCCTATGTGGAGATTGATCAGGAGAAATGCAGAAAATGCAAAACCTGCGTGCGTACCGGATGTCCTGCTATTTTCATGAAGGACGGCAGCGTATTCATCGACCGCGAGATGTGCAATGGCTGTACGCTCTGCTATCAGGTCTGTCCGTTCCAGGCCATTGAAAAGAAGGGGGATCTTGTTCATGCGTAAAGAAGCGAATATTTTATTTGTCGGGGTAGGCGGTCAAGGGACCATTTCCGCCTCGAATCTTCTGTCTGCAGCACTCATAGAGCTGGGATTTGATGTGAAAATGAGTGAAGTACATGGAATGGCGCAGCGAGGGGGAAGTGTATCCACCCAGGTGCGTTACGGGGAGAAAGTACATTCTCCGCTCATTGAGAAAGGTACTGCAGATTACATCATGTCCTTTGAAAAGAGTGAATCCCTCCGATGGATCGGATTCCTGAAAGAAGACGGAAAGGTGATTTCCAGCCTTCATGAGATCCGTCCCTATCTCGTCAACGTTGGCAAAGAGGTTTATCCTGAAAACTCTCTTTCTGAGCTGAAAGAGAAGGGAATAGATGTCATTTCCCTAGATGCACAGGAAAAGGCCATAGCCCTGGGAAATGGGAAGGCGGCCAACATGATTCTTCTTGGAATCCTTGCAAGGGAGCTGGGTCTTTCCCAGGAGCTTCTTGAAAGACTCATCAAGCAGTATTTTAAGCCACAGCTGCAGGAAGTGAACCTGAAAGCGCTGAAGAAAGGATACAGTTACGATGATACCCGTTCACCTTCACTGACCATCTGAAGAAAGTTATAAAACAAGAAGGAGCATCCGTCCTGGATGCTCCTTCTTGTTTCAGATGCTTTATTAAAGAACTGCTGTAAAATCAAATTCCTTCATGATTTTTTTGAACCAGAACGTATACTTCTCAGGCTCATCCTCCATCTCCATCATGAGGTCCGGAAGTGAAATCCACCGGAAATCCTGGACTTCTTCAGGATTCACTTCCGGATCCTTTTCATACCGCCCAACATAGACGTGATCATACTCATTTTCAATGATGCCGTTGTCAAACTTCACATCATAGGACATCTCATACACGTGGGTTAGCTCACAGTCGAACCCCATTTCTTCCGGAAGTCTTCGGTGAACAGCACTGTCTGTGGTTTCTCCATATCTTGGATGACTGCAGCATGTATTGGCCCAGAGACCTGGGGTATGGTATTTGTGAAGCGCTCGCTGCTGAAGGAGCAGCTCTTTTTTGTCGTTGAAGACAAAAATACTGAACGCTCTATGCTTTACTCCTTTGACATGGGCTTCCTCTTTGCCCATGTATCCTTGAAAATTGTCTTTCTCATCCACAAGAATCAGTATATCTTCCATCTCTTTCTTCTCCTGTTCTCCATAATTTTCATTATTATAACGAATAATTGCATTTTATTCAATCCAGTTGTATCTTATGTATTTCCGAAATCTTAAGACCATTTTAAAAACTTTACGATATATTCATTATATCCGTGACGAAAATCACAATGTCACAAGAGATTCCATTTATAATTCTTATACTTTTTTGACGACTGGAGGAAATTCATGAAAGACTATACAAAATCCATGATAGTGGATTTCAAAGAAGTAGACCGCTTTCTTCATCTGAAACTGGATGCTTTTATGCAGATGCTTAATACAACCTCAATGTACCATACTGTGAGCCTTGGACTTGCACCGGACTACATGGAGAGAAGAGGAATGGTCTGGGTGCTTTACTCCTGGAACATCAAACTGTTCAAAGGGGACTATTACGCAAGAAAGCTCCAGTTCACGACTTTTGCGCTGTTTCATAAAGACATCTATTCCCACCGGTATTTTCTCGTAAAGGATGAAGAGGGGACCCTCGTGGGCTATGCTGTTTCGGTCTGGATCGTCATTGATTTTGAAAAGCGTAAAATGGTAAAGGTCCCAGAGGATGTACAGAAGGTTTACTTCTCACAATTTGATTCAGAACTTACAAAAGAGCAGGCCTATATTGTGGAGAGTCTCTCCACAGCTCCTTTAAAGAAAAGAAAGATACAGGACTACACCTTCGAAAAAGAGATTGAACTGCGTTTCCATGATATTGACAGCAATGGTCATGTGAACAACACCGTCTATGTGGAATGGGCCATGGAGTCCTTAACTACCGATGAAGATGAAAGCTTTCTTCAGGATCATGTGGTGGAGGATCTTTCCATCGTATATAAGAAAGAAAAAATGCCAGGCGGCAAAGTTCTCATCCGATGCCTGCTCGAAGACTCAAAAAACTATCATGAGATCTATGACAAGGAAGGCTGTCTGTTGACACTAGTGGAGTTCATATGGAAAAAGAGAAACTGAGTAAGAGTACGTCTTCCACAGTCATGAAAAAGATCTTTTTTCTGCTTCTTGCTGTTTTTATAGGCACCTTTGTTGTCATCGAAGGCTTCATCCTCTACTATGCCCAGAAAGAACCCCAGGAAGACCCTGATGTCCTTATCATCCTCGGTGCAAGACTGTACGGAACCATTCCTTCTCCCGCACTTCAGCATCGTCTGGACCGGGGTGCTGCCTACCTGAAGGAACATCCCAGCGCCCTCGTCATAGTGTCTGGAGGTCTGGGACGTGGCGAAGAAATGACAGAAGCATCTGCCATGAAAAAGGATCTTGTGGCTCAAGGTATTCAGGAAGAACGTATTTTTGTGGAAGAGAACTCCTATAATACTTATGAGAACTTTCTCTACAGTATTCAGATCATGGAAGAAAAAAAACTAGGACTTCAAAAAGAGAATCTTCTGATCGGCATTGTCACCAATGACTTCCATATCTTCAGAAGCACCTTGACCGCCAAAGATTTTGGTATAAGTGCAGTGGGCCTTCCAGCCAAAACGCCTCCCAGTATCATTCTGAAATCCTACCTTAGGGAGTATCTGAGTGTCCTGAAGTATCTGATTCTGGACCGCCCCAAAACCTTCCGCTGATCTCCTGGTCACTAAAAAAGCCTGCACACATCTTTATGGATGTCTGCAGGCTTTCTGACTTATCGGACTACTTTGATGTATTCTACTCGAGGATCCTCAGTACCTTGGACATAAAGTCCTGTTTTTTTCAGGTCCGAGACATAGTTTACGATTTCTTCTGTGATAACTTCTCCTGGGCAAAGTACCGGAATACCAGGAGGGTAGGCCATCAGAAATTCTCCTGAAACTTCACCGATGCTGTCTTCCAGGAGCATAGACTCTTTCTCCGCGTAAAAAGCTTCACGCGGAATCAGTACTTGCTTTGGAATGGAAGGGATATCGATGAAATCGGGTTTTACCTGATTCTTGTTCTTATACTCTTCGCTGATTTCCTGCAGCGCATGAATGAGCTTGTCCATGTTTTCCCTGGTGTCTCCAAAACTGCCCACCGCTAACGTGTTGTAAAGATCTGAAAGCTCCATCTGAATATGGTATTTGTTTGCCAGGATCATATCCAGGTCAAATCCTGTGATGCCTAGATCTCTGCAAGTGATGCAGATCTTGGTGGGATCCACCGCAAACACACCGGGATTTCCCACAAGTTCCGGTCCGAAACAATAGAATCCTTCGATTTTGTTCACTTCGGCTCTTAAATAGTTGGCATTTTCAATGGCCTTTTCCAGAAGCTCTTCTCCCTCTAAAGCAATCTGCTTTCTGGAAGTGTCCAGTGAAGCCAGAAGGATATAGGAAGGGGAGGTGGTGTGCAGAAGGTTCATAATCTGCTGCACTCTAGCTGCACTGACATACTTGGTTCTCACATGAAGAATGGACCCTTGGGTCATGGCTCCAATGATTTTATGAGTACTCTGGGCACAAAGATCGGCCCCTGCTTCCATGGCCGACATGGGCAGCTTTCCTGAAAAAGCCAGATGTGGTCCATGGGCTTCATCCACGATGAGCGGAATATCGTACTCATGGACAATTTCAGCAATTTTCTGAAGCTCAGTGGCAACACCATAATAAGTAGGATTGATGATGAGCACTGCTTTCGCATGGGGATTTTCTTTCAGGGTTTTCTCTACGGTCTCTGGTGTAACCCCTTGCGCAATCCCAAGTTTCTTGTCCAGTTCAGGCTGCATATAAACAGGGATTGCACCACTGAGAATAATACCTGCGGTGATGGACTTATGAACATTCCTTGGCACAATGATCGTATCTCCCGCTCCAACCACAGACATAATCATAGCCTGAATGGCGCCTGATGTGCCATGGATGGAGAAGAAGGAAGCATCAGCACCATACGCATCTGCCGCCAGTTCCTGTGCTTTTTTGATGGGTCCGGTGGGATGATGGAGAGAATCCACCAGCTGAAACACCGTTACATCTATTTTAAAGGGATTTTCCCCAATGAACTTTTTAAAGCTCTTTTCAATTCCTTCGCCTTTTTTGTGACCCGGCACATGAAAAGGGACGGTTCCACGGTCTACATATTCCATAAGCGCATCAAAAAGAGGCGTTTCATTTTGGTTCAGCTTATACAACTTTACAGCCACCTTCTTTCACAATTCTCATCAGTTTCCCTGAATTTCTTTTCCAAAAATAACTATTGAATAATAGCATAATTCTCATGGTATTACAATGAATTTTCACATTCTCCGCTACTTTCATTTTAGACTATTCTCCATGGATTTTCATCTATTGTGGCGAAAGTTCATTTCTTTTTTGAATTTCACCGAGGAATCAGATTAAACGGTGAATATTTCAGTGGTTTATTATATAATGTGAGTAGAATTGAGATGAACAAAGGAGGAATTTTACCATGTCTTATAAAGTAAAACTCAATGAATGGCTTGAAAGTGAATTTGTTTCCGAGGAGTTTAAAACTGAACTTCGGAGCATTGAAGATGAAAAAGAACTGGAGGACCGTTTCTATACAGAGCTTGAATTCGGCACCGCTGGCCTGAGAGGTGTCCTCGGCGCAGGTACCAACCGCATGAACATCCACACCGTTGGAAAAGCAGCAGAAGGTCTTGCAAGGCATCTGGTGAAAAACGTAGAGAATCCATCTTGTGCCATTGCCTACGATTCCAGAATCAAATCGGATGAGTTTGCCATGGTTTCTGCACAGATCCTTGCAGCTCATGGAGTGAAAGTTTATCTCTATGAAACCCTTGCACCAGTACCGCTTCTGTCCTTTGCGGTAAGGCACTATAAAACCAGTGCGGGCGTCGTCATCACAGCCTCCCACAATCCTCAGGCATACAACGGATTCAAAGTATATGGATCCTATGGAGGTCAGGTCACGGATGAAGAGGCGGATAAGATCCTGAAAGAAATGCATGCCATCGAGAAGTTTGAGGATGTGTCTTCCATTTCAGAGAAGGAAGCTCTTGAAAAGAATCTGCTGGTGTACATCGGCGAAGAGGTCATGAAGACCTATATGGAGTCCATCAAAACCTTAACCGTAAAAAAAGACATGGTGAAAGAACATGCAAAAGACCTGAAAATTATCTATACACCCATCCACGGTTCAGGCAACATCCCGGTAAGAAGGGTGCTGAAAGAACTGGGCTATACAGTGAATGTGGTGAAGGAACAGGAACTTCCTGACGGCACCTTCCCAACCGCTCCTTATCCAAATCCTGAAAATCCTCAGGTGTTTGAACTGGCTCTGAAACTGGCTGAAGAAGTCCATCCGGACATCATCTTCGGAACGGATCCGGACTGTGACCGTGTAGGGGTCATTGTCAAAGACAAAGCGGGAAATGATCAAGTGCTTTCTGGCAATCAGATTGGTATGCTCATCACTTATTATCTTCTCAAAGCCATGAAAGAAGAGAACAAAGTGCCTGATAATGGCGTTGTCATCAAGACCATCGTTTCCACCGAAAGCGTTCGAGCCATCACCAAAGATTTTGGAGTGGAGCTTCTGGATGTGCTTACAGGATTCAAATACATCGGTGAGAAAATCGAGGAATATAAAGAAACCAACGAAAAAACCTTCCTCTTTGGTTTTGAGGAGTCCTTCGGTTATCTGGCTGGCACTTACGTAAGAGATAAAGATGCGGTGGTGGCTTCCATGATTCTCTGTGAGATTGCCACATATTATAAGACAAAGGGTATGACCCTGTACGATGCACTGGTGGAAATCTATGAGAAGTACGGTTTTTATCTGGAAGGCATCGAATCTTTCACGAGAACCGGAAAAGACGGGCAGGAACAGATCCGCAAATGTGTGGAGTACTTTAGAAACAGCACCATAGACGAAGTGGGCGGTGTGAAAACCGTGTCCAAGGAAGACTATAAGCTGAGGGAGAGAGCAGATCTTCTCACAGGAGAAAAGACTGCCATCACGCTGCCATCTTCCAATGTCATCAAGTACACTCTGGAAGACGGTTCCTGGTTCGTGGTTCGTCCATCCGGCACAGAGCCAAAGATGAAGGCCTATGTCGCAGTAAAGGGAGATTCCCTGGAAGACGCAAAAGATAAAATGGAAACATTCAAAAAGAGAGTCGTAGCCATTGTTGAAAAAGGATTTGAAGCATAACATTCCAATAAGCATTCATGATCCTTTTATCACGAGGAGGAAACCAACACGTGGAATATATAAATCATCTAAAATCTAAGCTCTCAAAGCTTATATTTCTTGAAATCAACAAAGAGGTTCTTGCTGAGAACTTTAATATTCCGGAGCTGAGCAAGAGCAGGGAAGATCTGTTTCTTCCTCTTTCTCCGGAGTATATTGCCGAAAATATCAATGAAGACCTGACGAAGCATCTACCCTTTGGGGAGTTTGTCAAAGGTATGTATTATGTAGCAGGGGCTGATCCATCTTTCAATCAGATTCCGGTTTACCGGGAGCTTCTTGTTTCATTGCACAGAGAAACGGTAATCAAAGGTCTAGTGGCCAAGCTGATTGGGGAGGACAAACAGGAAGAGGGGCTCGTCTATCTTCTGGGGCTTTTTACCATTCACGGTGAAAAAGATGTCCTTAAGAACCTCCTGGTTCTATTAGAAGAACTGTCTGTGAAAGAAAGCATGTATCAGCAGGCTCTTCTCCGGTATGCAGACATCGCTATTGAACAGGAGCTTCTGGAGGGGCATCTGTTTAAAGGTTCTGCTCTAAGATTTGCTGGAAACTTTTCCCAGTCACTTTTCCACCTGAGAGAATATCTGAGACTTGGGGGAGAAGAGACAAAAGAGATTACAGAAGAGATGGAGTTTCTCGATAGAAAAGCCCGTATCACAGAAGGGGAGGCCATCCTCTACGAGAATCCAGAGCGGTTTCTCGAACTTGTGCTGCCTCTACTCAGCCTGGAAGAGGATAACCCTAAACTCCTTCTCATGATTGCCATCGCCTACAGAATGCTGGAAAACCACGATAAAGCCCTTTATTACCTGAATGATGCTTTGGCTGTGGACCAGACCTATGTGGATGTCCTCAATGAGATGGGCATCAATTATGCCGCCATCGGAAATTATGAGGAAGCTGTGACCTACTTCCATAAACTGTTTTCAGAAGTGAGAACCATTGAGATTCTCACAAACCTTATTATGTGCTATATCAATATGGGAAATCTGGAACAGGCGAGAAAGCATATCGAAATCGGCGAACTCATCGACAGCGAAGATGAAATCCTCTTGGAAATAAAAAATTATATGCGAAAACTGGAGCAGAAATAGCATAATAAATCTCCTGAACCGCATACTATTCTTATCCATGGATTTGGTTGACACACATTCTATTTTCCCGTATAATCATTTTATGAACGAATGTTCTGTTATGAATAGAACCATTTAAAAATCAGCACATAAGGAGTGAATAATTTGGCTAATATCAATGCAGATAAAATGAAGGCACTGGATGCTGCCATGTCCCAAATAGAGAAACAATTCGGAAAAGGTTCCGTAATGAAACTGGGAGCAGATTCCAAACTCAATCTGGACTCCATTCCAACGGGATGTCTTGGTCTGGATATCGCTTTAGGAATTGGTGGTATTCCAAAGGGCAGAATCATCGAAATTTATGGACCTGAGTCTTCAGGTAAGACCACAGTAGCACTCCATTGTATTGCTGAAGCACAGAAACTTGGGGGCATTGCCGCATTTATTGATGCAGAACATGCACTGGATCCTCAATATGCCCGAAGACTCGGTGTAGATATCGACAATCTTCTTGTATCCCAGCCAGATACTGGTGAGCAGGCCATGGAAATCGCAGAAGCTCTTGTCCGTTCCAATGCTGTAGATCTTGTCATCGTAGACTCTGTTGCAGCGCTGGTACCTAGAGCAGAAATAGAAGGGGATATGGGAGACAGCCATATGGGACTTCAAGCAAGACTCATGTCTCAAGCACTCCGTAAACTTGCTGGAACTGTCAGCAAGACCAATTGCAGTATTCTCTTCATCAACCAGCTGAGAGAAAAGATCGGCGTTATGTTTGGTAACCCAGAAACCACACCTGGTGGACGTGCATTGAAATTCTACGCTTCCGTTCGAATGGACATCCGAAGAATCGACTCCATCAAAAACGGAGAGGATGTCATTGGAAACAGGACCCGAGTAAAAGTCATCAAGAACAAGGTGGCTGCACCATTTAAATCTGCTGAATTTGATATCATGTACAACGGCGGTATCTCCAGGGAAGGTAATGTCCTGGATGTGGGCGTGAAAGAGGAAATCGTGGATAAATCCGGTGCCTGGTTCTCCTATGAAGGTGCAAGACTCGGACAGGGAAGAGAAAACAGCAAGACTTATCTTTCTGAAAATCCTTCACTGCTTCTTGAAATCGAAAACAAGATCCGAGCCAAGTACGAACTTCCGCTGGTGAAAATCGAGGAAATCCTTGAAGCTAAGGAAACAGTGGAAGCCATTGATGAAGAAATTGTATTAGAAAAAGAATCCAAGAAAACAAAAAAAGGCGAATAACTTTCTGAAAAGCTCTTCCAAAAAGAAGAGCTTTTCTTGTTTTTATCCATACCTCAGATTTTATCCAGTCTGCAGCAAACCTCCTGGTATGAAAGGATAGGCGGATTTTATTTAAAGACATTAGGAGACTTTTGGTGATGTGATGAAATCGTGATGAAATCGTATAAAAAGAGCTGAATAGTTTGACACTTTATAAGGGATACGATACAATTAATTTGTATTGGTTTATCAATTATCACAGTGAGAATGATATGCACTTCCAAGCTTTCACATTTAGCTATAAAAAATGACTAAAAAAAGCAAGGGGGTGTAAATATGAGCACAGAACAAATTGCTATCATTGTAACAGGTGTTGTTACTTTACTAGTAGTCGGTGCCATAATTTTATATTTATCTAATAGCAAACTGAAAACCGCCAAAGAAATTCTTGGCAACGCAGAAACAGACAGCAAGAGAATCCTTGAGGATTCGAAGAGAGATGCTGAAGCCTTAAAGAAAGAAGCTGCTTTGGAAGCAAAAGATGAAGCGTTCAAGCTGAAGTCTGAAGCGGAAAAAGAAGTCCGTGAACGTCGAAGTGAAGTCCAGAGACTTGAAAGAAGGACCATTCAAAAAGAAGAAGCCCTTGACAAGAAAATGGAACAGCTGGAAAAGAAAGAAGAGAATCTTGCCAAAAAAGTGCAGGATTTGACCTCAAAAGAAACAGAAGCGGAAGAACTGCTGTCCAAAAGAAGAGAAGAACTGGAACGAATCGCCAGTCTTTCCCAAGAGGACGCAAAGCAGCTGTTAATGTCTGAAGTCCGAGGCGAAGTTCAACGAGATCTCACCATGATGGTGAAGGAAATGGAGACAAAAGCCAAAGAAGAGGCAGACAAGAAGGCGCGCGAAATCATCACCACATCCATTCAGCGTTGTGCGGCAGATCATGTATCTGAAACTACTGTTCATGTAGTCTCCCTGCCAAATGACGAAATGAAGGGAAGAATCATCGGTCGAGAAGGCCGAAACATCAGAACTCTGGAAACCCTTACCGGTGTTGACCTCATCATTGATGACACACCTGAAGCGGTGATCCTTTCAAGTTTTGATCCAATCCGTAGAGAAGTTGCAAAACTCACTCTGGAGAAACTGATTGTAGATGGAAGAATTCATCCTGCTAGAATCGAAGAGATGGTAGACAAATCCAAAAAGGATGTGGAAAACTCCATCAAAGAAGAAGGCGAACAGGCTTCCTTTGAAATTGGAATCCATGGAATCCATCCTGAACTGCTTAAACTGTTAGGCAGACTGAAATTTAGAACAAGCTATGGTCAGAATGTACTGAAACACTCCATCGAAGTGGCAAACCTTGCAGGTCTGATGGCCTCAGAGCTTGGTTTGGATGTTACATTGGCCAAGAGAGCCGGACTTCTTCATGACATCGGTAAGGCCGTAGACCATGAAGTGGAAGGACCTCATGCACTGATAGGTGCAGACCTGGCGAAGAAGTATCATGAATCTGCCCTGGTGGTGAATGCCATTGGCGCTCATCATGGCGATGTGGAGATGATGTCCATGGAAGCCGTGCTGGTACAGGCAGCTGATGCGATTTCCGCAGCAAGACCTGGTGCAAGACGTGAAACACTGGAAAACTACATCAAGAGACTGCAGAAACTGGAAGAAATTGCAAATTCTTACGAAGGCGTTGAGAAGTCATATGCAATTCAAGCTGGACGAGAGATTAGAATCATTGTTAAACCTGATGTGGTTGACGATGCTGGTGCCATGCTGATGGCAAGATCCATTGTGAAGAGAATCGAGGATGAAATGGAATATCCTGGACAGATCAAGATCAATGTCATCCGTGAGACCCGGTCCGTTGATTACGCAAAATAATCCAAGATTTTTTGGATTCTGAATTTGAAAATGAAGAAGAGCAAGACCTTGTGAAGGCTTGCTCTTTCTATTTGCCTGGATTCTGTTTTCTTGACCGAACAGGACATCCTTCCTATAATAAAAGAAGTTTACAGAAGAAAGTGAGAGTATTCATGGCTACATTATTTCTTATCATGATCTATATTGCATTTATCGGGCTCGGACTCCCGGACTCTGTTCTTGGCGCTTCATGGCCTACCATTCATCTGGCCTTGAATGTGCCACTGGAATATGCGGGCATCCTATCCATGATGACCACCGCTGGAACCATCTGTTCAAGTTTTATGAGCGGCAAGGTCACCAGAAGATTCGGCACGGGAAAAGTCACCACAGTCAGCGTGCTGATGACCGCCATCGCGCTTCTTGGTTTTTCCATGGCGCCTTCTTTCTATATGCTCCTGATTCTGACACTGCCACTGGGACTCGGTGCAGGGTCTGTAGATGCAGCGCTGAACGGCTATGTATCCCTTCACTATGAGGCAAAGCATATGAGCTGGCTTCACAGTTTCTGGGGAGTAGGGGCCACCTTAGGCCCTATGATCATGTCCTTTTTCCTCCTGAAAAGCTCTGGATGGAGAAGCGGGTATCTTGTGATTTCTCTGATTCAGATGACCATTGTGGCACTGCTGTTTCTCTCCTTGCCCCTTTGGAAGAGATTCAACCAAGAAGAGGCATCCAGCACCAAAGAAGTGACCCAAAACACCGTAAATAAAGAAAAAAATGTCTATAAGATTCCCGGCGTCAAACTAGCCATTACAAGCTTTTTTGCTTACTGCGCAGTGGAGATGACCACAGGACTTTGGGGCGCGAGTTTTCTTGTACGGATTCACAATATCCAAAATGACATTGCCGCAAGATACAGTTCACTTTTTTTCGCCGGCATCACACTGGGCCGGATGCTCACAGGTTTCATCACCTTGAAATTCAGCTTTAAAACCATCATCAGAGGTGGGATCTTCTCGATGTTCACGGGTATTCTTCTCTTAAGCTCGGGCATCCAAGTGCTCTTTATTGCTGGCTTTCTTCTCATCGGACTTGGCTGTGCTCCGGTCTTTCCCGGTATGATTCATGAGACCCCTGAAAGATTTGGAAAAGTTCATGCACAGACCATCATCGGGATTCAGATGGCCTTCGCTTATATGGGCAGCACCTTCTCACCAGCCGTATTCGGCTACCTTGCAGGTAAAGGCTTTCTTCCATATTTCCCAGGATACCTTCTTCTCTTTCTGATGGTTCTTCTGGGTTCCACAGAAAGCATCAATCTCCTCATAAAGAGAAAAGAAGAGAAGATAAAGGCTTCCGCCTAAAAGAAGCTGCATGTCAAAGACCGGAACAGTGCCTCAAAAAAGGAGGTGCTGTTCCGGTCTTTATTTCGTCCAGTCCGCTTATTCTTTAAGGCTCCTCTATCAGATAGGAAAGAAGCTGATCTATTCCTTCTCCGGTGACAGAGCTCACATGAAAAACCTGCTGGCACCCTGTGAGTCTCAACCAGGTTTCAGCCAAAGCCGGGTCTCCCTCTTCTTTGTCCACTTTGCTGACAATGCCTATGACCTCCCGGTTGACACATCCCGTGACATTGGGAGGGTAGAGGGAATAGGGCTCCGTGGCGCTCATGAGGAGCCCTATAATATCTGCTTCATAAGAGTAGACCGCAAGAGCCGCAGAAAGATCTTTGTTCTCTGCGTACTCTCCTGGAGTGTCAATGATCACGTCATGGTAGCTGATGCTCTGGGTTTTCATGTACTGGATCTTCTCTCCTCGTAGGGCTTGGGTGAGGGATGTTTTTCCACTCTCACTGCGGCCGACCAGCATCATTCTTCTCATCATCAAGTCCTCGTCACTGGACAGACAGTGAAGCCGAGCTTCGTCTCCACGTAGGCCAGAATTGTTTTCAGAGCGGATTCCACTTCTGAAATCTTACCGGTGATGATGAGGCTTCCACTGAACCGGTCTATGAAGCCCAGGTCCACATTGGCTGTTTTTGCAGCCAGGTCCCCGGCGATGATTGCAGTTTCACTGGGAGTCATGGTCAATATACCGATGGAGGATTTGTGGTAGTCGATATGAGGGTTGAGGCCCAACTTTTTATAAACGACCTTGTCGGGATTGGCGATGAGGTGTGCCAGAGTCACCTGCTTCCCGGGAACGGACTCCTGAATGATTCTCATCTTTTCTTCAATTTGCTGCATAAGATCCCTCCCGCTATTTCTCTTATGTTTATTATAGAGAGGACCCATTTCCTTCTTGTGATACTATCTTGCGAAAAACTGGTATATTATTGCTGGAATATTGGTGTTCGTGCACAAAAGTACTCAGCGTTGGGTTCTTCAAAGAAAAAGCGCTGAAAAAACTTGAAAACGATGACATATCTTCAATGATTTCAGGGTTTTTCTATGAGCCTATGAATTGAGTATAATTTTAGGTCAAGGCCATTACAATTTCAGGAGAATATGTTAAATTTAATATAGAGAAAGAGGTGATGTAATGCTGAATGATTTACACATTCATACGACCTATTCTGATGGAGCATTTACACCCGATGAAATTATAGAAATGGCCAAAGAGAAGGGAATCCGGTATATTTCCATCACAGACCATGACACCATGGGCGCTTACGGGAATTTCGACGACGCCCAGGAGGACCTCACCATCATCTCCGGTGTTGAGGTTTCCACCTACTATAAAGGAATGGAGCTGCATATTCTGTCGTATTTCCACAATCCGAAGGATGAACCACTGCTCGCACTGCTGGACCGCTTTAAAAATGATCGGGTGGAACGGTACTACAAGATCTTGAGAAACCTTGAGAACCTCAAAATCCATCTGCCTGATGATGCTCCTCCCATGGACTCTTATGGACGGGCTCATATCGCAAAGCTGCTCATCGAGCATGGTTATGTCAAAAATATCAAAGAAGCTTTTCAGCTGTATCTGGATGTGGATAAAATCGCCTACGAAAAACGATTCAAGATCGATACCCGAGAAGCCCTTCGTGCCCTTCGCAATGCAGGAGGGATCCCTGTTCTTGCACACCCTGGTGAAAGACTCTATAACCTACACTTTGAAACGCTCCTGAAGGAGCTCAAAGTCCATGGGCTTCTGGGTCTTGAAGTTTATCACCCGTCCCATCGGCGGGAGCTGTCCAATAAGCTCTATGCAACTGCAAGAAAGAACCATCTGGTCATCACCGGCGGCAGCGACTATCATGGGCAGCAAGGTGCAAGATTCACTGGATCCAATGACAAGCTTGGACGCTATGGTCTTAATGACCATCTTCTTCAAAAGCTCATCACATTTCATCAAAAGCTCAAATAAATCGTAATACAATCAGAAACAAGGGGGAAAGACATGATTTTTTCAAACAAAGCAAAAAGACTTGCACCATCCATCACATTGGCCATAACCGCCAAAGCGAAAGAGCTGAAAGCGCAAGGGAAAGACATCGTAGGATTTGGGGCAGGCGAACCAGACTTCAATACGCCACAAAACATCATTGACGCCTGCAACAAGGCACTGGAGGAAGGAAAAACCAAGTATGTGCCCGCTTCCGGAATCAATGAACTGAAAGATGCTGTCATTGAGAAGTTCAGAAGAGACAACGGACTTACCTACAAAAGGGAGCAAATCATCATTTCTACTGGTGGAAAGCAGTGTCTGGCCAACGCATTGACCGCACTACTAAACCCCATGGATGAAGTGCTCATCGCAAAGCCCTACTGGGTCAGCTATCCGGATCTTGTGCATCTGGCTGATGGTGTTCCTGTGATTGTCGAAACCTCAGAAGAGACAGATTATAAATTCACAAGAGAGAATCTTTTGAAGGCCCTGACTGAAAAGTCCAAGGTCATCATCATCAATTCTCCCAATAACCCCACTGGCACCATCTACTCCAAAGAGGAGCTAATGGATCTTGCAGAGTTCTGCAAAGAACATGATCTTTTCATCATTTCCGATGAAATCTATGAGCCTCTTATTTACGGGGGAGACAGTCATGTTTCCATCGCCACTTTAAGTGAGGATGCCTATGAAAGAACTTTAGTCGTCAATGCGCTTTCCAAAGCCTATGCCATGACAGGTTGGAGACTTGGCTATGCAGCTGGACCTAAAGACCTCATTAAGATGATGTCCAATATCCAGAGCCATACCACATCAAACTCCACCTCCTTTGTCCAGTATGCGGCAGTGGAAGCTCTTAATGGAGATCAGAGCTTTATTCCTGAAATGAATGAAGAGTTCAAGAGAAGAAGAGATTATATGGTTTCACGTGCAGACAAAATCGAAGGCCTCCGGTACATATACCCAAAAGGAGCTTTCTATCTGATGCTGGATATCAGAAGCTATCTTGGGAAAACTTATCGTGGCGAAATTCTGGAAGATTCCCTGCAGTTTGCTGATAAACTTCTGACAGATTATCTGGTAGCCTTGGTGCCTGGGTCAGGGTTCGGTTTAGAAGGGTTTGTGAGACTCTCCTATGCCATCAACACCGATGCCATCGGCAAGGGATTTGACCGTATTGAAGCATTCCTTTCTGAAATCCAATAGGAGGCGAGACCATGGGAACAAAATGTGAGCTCTATATGCCTGTAGCCGGAGAAATCCTTCCGCTGGAGGAAGCCAACAGTTACCTGAAAGATGACATGCTTGGTGGTACTGGGGTCTGCATTATTCCAGATGGTGATTTATTCTGTGCTCCGGTTTCCGGTGAAGTGGTGTTGGTTTCAGAAAATCTCAATGCAGTGGCAATCAGCACCAAGGAACAATTGACTATCCTTATCCACCTGGGGCTTGATACCGCAAAACTTGAAGGTCGGGGGTTTGCCACCTATGTGAAAACCGGAGACCAGGTCAGTGTGGGAGACAAGCTTCTCTATATGGATAGAGATTATGTGGAGCTGACAGCAAAGATAACTACGCCCATCATCATCACGACTCCAGAGAAAGTGAAACATCTTGACATCAACTATAAAGCATCTGGTGCATTTGTGAAGTTCGCAGAAATCTCTCTTTCATAATTGGTTGTTTTAGACTTAAAACATGATATAATAAACTTGTTTATTACAGTATTTGAATATGAGGTGATTAAATGGTTTCAAAAGACGTTGCAGTAAAGAACCCAACTGGATTGCATGCAAGACCAGCTACTTTGCTCGTTAAAAAGGCATCATCCTTTAAATCTGATGTAAGCGTAGAGTACAACGGCAAGAAGGCAAATGTAAAGAGCCTGATTGGTGTCCTTTCTCTAGGCGTAACAAAGGGTGCAACAATTACAGTTATTGCCAGTGGAGAAGATGAAGAAGTTGCTTGTGAAGAAGTAGCAAAGCTCATCGAAACATTGGAAGAGTAATTTGAACATGAGAAAAGCTAGGGCTCCAGTAGTCCTAGTTTTCTTTTGCGTTTCTAAAACACAGACATTTTTCATATTTTTATAAAAATCATTTGTGTTTTAGTGTATAATGAGACTGCTGATCCAATTCTATGATATGGAAAGAGGGACTTTATGAAAAGTATACACGTGGCAGGAAACACTTATGTACTGGATTTTCCGGTGCTTCATCTGCCGTATTATAAGAAAAGCGAGACAGAGATCATACTTCTGGATACAGGACTCAAAAGAGAACATGAAGCTGCACTACTGAGCTTCCTCGAGGAAGAGAACCTTACAGTTTCTGGCATCCTCTGTACCCACGCACATATTGACCATGTGGGAAATGCCGCCTGGCTGAAAGAAAAATATGGCTGTCCCATCGCCATGCCCAAAGTGGAGGCTGAAATTGTCTCCTCTTTACTGAACCTGAAGATTTTCTATGGAACCTATCCTATGAATAGAATCAGAGACCACTTCGGACATATGGTGATTAAAGCAGACAGATTCATTGAGGAAACGGAGACTGAAATTCTCTTTCAGGGTGTTCCTTTCTCAATCATTCATACACCAGGACACAGCGCAGGACACATCGCCATCACCACTCCAGATGATGTGACCTACATCGGAGATGCACTCATCGGTGAAGAAGTGATGAGAAGCTCAAAACTCCCTTATGCGCATATTCTGTCCAAAGATCTCATGAGCAAAATGAAGCTTTATCATGTGAGATCCAGCTGGTATATTCTGGCACACAAAGGCATCTATACGGACATCAAAGATCTCATCACAGACAATATCTACTTCTATAAAAACCGTGCAGAAGAGATTCTGAAGGTCATAGAAAAACCCATGACCTTTGAAGACATCCTAAAATCCCTGTCCCGCTCCATGCGCATCTGCATCACCACTCCGTTCAAATACATCGCGGTGGAGAGGATGCTTCGCTGCTATATCGAATACTTGGAGGAAACAGGAAAAATCACCCTCGTTTTAGAAGAGGATTTTCTGAAATACACCAAAACATCCCATTAATGTCGATGCCTTAAAGTAAGGCAAACCAAGGAGGAACCCATGAGAGAAACCTATGAAAGCCCTTTAACCAAACGCTACGCTTCCAAGGAAATGAGCTATATCTTTTCCGATCTGAAAAAATTCAGAACCTGGCGAAAACTATGGATCGCACTGGCAGAAGCGGAACAGAAGCTTGGACTGTCTATTACAGATGAGCAGCTGGAAGACCTGAAAAAGCACCAGGAAGACATCAATTTCGAAGAAGCAGAAGCGAGAGAGAAAATCGTCCGTCATGATGTCATGAGCCATGTGCATGCCTATGGTCTGCAGGCGGTTTCCGCAAAAGGCATCATCCATCTCGGGGCCACCAGCTGCTATGTAGGTGACAACACCGACCTCATCCTCATGAGAGAAGGTCTTCTTCTCGTGGAGAAGAAAATCCTCCAGGTGCTTTCAAATTTGAAAGCTTTCGCCCTTAGGTATAAAGATCTGCCCACCCTAGGATATACGCACTATCAGCCCGCCCAGATCACCACAGTAGGAAAAAGAGCAACTTTATGGATGCAGGATCTTCTGATAGACCTTCAGAATCTTCGCTTCACCATCGAAACCATGCAGTTTAGAGGCGTGAAAGGCACCACTGGGACCCAGGCAAGCTTCCTGAATCTCTTTGATGGAGATGAGGAGAAGGTGAAGGCGCTGGATCTCATGGTGACAGAAGCCTTCGGTTTCAACAAGAGCTTCAAGGTCACAGGACAGACGTATCCTCGAAAGCTCGACAGCATCATCCTCAACCGGCTCAGTGAAGTGGCACAAAGCGCCTACAAGTTCAGTAATGACTTGAGACTGCTGCAAAGCATGAAGGAGCTGGAAGAGCCCTTTGAGAAAAACCAAATCGGTTCCTCAGCCATGGCCTACAAGCGAAACCCCATGAGAAGCGAACGAATCAGTGCCCTTGCCAGATACATCATCGTGGACGCATTAAATCCAGCCATTACCGCTTCCACTCAGTGGTTTGAGAGAACACTGGATGATTCTGCCAATAAAAGAATCTCCGTGGCTGAAGCATTCCTTGCTTTGGATGGTGTCTTGAATCTCTATATAAACATCTCAGAAAATCTGGTGGTATATGAGAAAATCATCGAAAAACATCTGTGGCAGGAACTTCCATTTATGGCAACAGAGAACATCATCATGGAAGGCGTGAAGAAAGGCGGAGACCGCCAGGAGCTTCATGAGCTCATCAGAACCCATTCCATGGCCGCATCCAGAAGGGTAAAAGAAGAAGGGCTCGACAACGATCTTCTCGATAGAATTGGACAGGACAGCCGATTCGGTCTTTCTGAGGAAGACCTGAAGAAGACTCTGAATCCATCAGAGTATGTGGGAAGAGCTCCACAGCAGGTTGTAGAGTTCATTACGGAAGAGGTGGATCCCGTCCTTGAAGCCCTTAAAGGCTCCAGCATACAGGCAACCATTGAAGTTTAGATCTGATTTTCCTTTGAAACTTCTCTTCTCCTTCGCTTCTCACTTGTTCTACAGAAAAGTCATGGGTTTTTACAGCATTCTATGATAAACTTTATATGTAATTTATGATTTTCCAGTAGAATGATTTCAAGGGAAGGAGGAAGCACCATGTTCAAAAAAACAATCCTATATGCTCTCATGATCCTGACTGTGGTGTCTTTCAGTGCTTGCAGATCAGGGGAGGAAAATCTTGAAAAACAGATGAGACCCATCCTAAACTTCACCTCCGATGTAGAGGATAACATCAAGTTTGTCAGAACCAAGGAATATGATGGAAGAACCGTGAGAGAGTACACCGATTCCAAATTCTTCTATGAGGTGACTGAAGACGGCCGTCTGATGACAATCTTTTTAAGAACAGCCCCCGCAACCACAGCAGCGACATTGGCCACCAAGGAAGAAATCCTTCTGAAGAGCAATGACAACCTGAGAAGACTGGATTATGACATCACGAAGTTCCAGACGGACATCCGATTCAATGAAGGCCTGAAGCAATACGAAAGCGTCTCACGGGAAAAGAAAGGGGATGCTTTCACCGGAAACAACATCTACATCCAGTACGCTGGTGACGGAACGCTCATCAGTGTGTCCTTCAAGTACGAAAACCCGGATGTGCTGAACACCGTGGATAAAATCACACCAGACGAAGCAAAGGAGATCATCATCAACTACTTCTCCACCAACGCTTCCACTGAAAAATACGCACCCCTTCTGACTAAGGATCTCATCCGGTATGAAGTGGATGTATACAACAACAAAAAAGTATATAATCTCTATTTCAGTCTGCCCATTGAAGACACAGGAATCTTCGATTTCAGCTACGTGGTCAGCACAGAAACTGGCATTATACTCTATAGAAAAGAGCTCTAAGATGATCTTTACGATCATTTTTTTTGTTCTATGAACCTCGTTTTATAAATTGAGTAAAATTAAATTTTATCATTGACTTATCTCGGAATACACCGTACACTAATAAAAAAGAATGGAAAATGTCACCATACCCATTTTGAATCCTATGTAAAATACCGATCTTAAAGGAGAACACGAATGATACATTACTATCGAAAAGGAACTGCCCCACGCACCTTCGTGCTGTTTCACGGCACCGGCGGTACAGAGGAGGACCTTGTATCCATAGGCAACATGCTGGATCCAGAGGCCCATATCCTATCCTTACGTGGAGAGGTCAATGAAAACGGGATGAACCGTTTCTTCAAAAGAGTGGCAGAAGGAGTCTTTGATGAGGAAGATTTGAAGATGAGGGCTGAGAGAATCCTCCAGGAGATTGAAAGGCTGCTTACACACTACGGACTGGAAGAAACAGCTCTATATAGTGCAGGATATTCCAATGGTGCGAATATCATCGCTGGCATGCTCTATCTCTTTGGAGATGTATTTCAGAAGTCCATCCTTTTTCATCCGATGGTTCCTCTGAAATCTGGTGCTGCTCTTTCACTGGACAGCACTGAAATATTTATTGGTGCAGGGCTCAATGACCCCATCGTACCCTATGACAACACTACTCAGCTGATGCAGGAACTCTCCCGGCAAGGAGCATTTGTGACTATGAAAACCTATGAAATGGGGCACCGGCTTACCTTAGAAGAAGTAGAAGATGCGAAAGCATGGTATTCCGCTCGATAAAAAATTACGCACCTGAAGAGAATCAGGTGCGTTTTCTTGTTATCCGTGGTTTTTCCGCTTCTTCAGAATAAATGGAACGGATTATATTATAGATTATTATCCACCGATATGTGTTAAAAAATATGAAAAAGATAGAAAATACGCTATATTAGTGCTATTATTAAGGTGAAGCATCCATAAACGATACACCATACCTTACGTCGGGTGCTGATGCTCACTAAAAGGAGGACTCTTCATGAAACAACTGTTCAAAACCATGATGCTGACCGTGCTTTTTGCGAGCTTTTTTCTTACTTCCGTCATGGCTCTCGATGTGTGGGAGATCCAATTCCGAGGAGAGGTATCCCCAAGCCAGTCTGTGTGGCTGGAAAAAGCATATGAGGAGGCTAGAGAAAATGGCGCTGAAGCTGTTTATCTCGTCCTGGATACTCTAGGCGGCCGGGTAGATTCCGCCCTGGAAATGTCCAAAACCATCTCTTCCATGGAAACCCTTGTACTTGTAGACGGCAGTGCTATTTCTGCTGGGGCGCTTCTTGCATTCAGCGGCAGCGAAATGTACATGGTCGGAGGATCCACCATCGGAGGTGCGGAACCTCAGATAGGAGGAGAACGGGCGGATGAGAAGACGGTCTCTGTATGGTCTGCTGAACTGGCAGCCCAGGCACAGAAAAACGGAAGAGACCCACAAATTGCAAGGGCCATGGCTGATGAAACCATTGCAATCGAAGGACTTGTGGAAAGCGGAAAACTCCTTACACTCACTGCTGAAGAAGCATTGAATACAGGAATGACGGATGGAGTGTACAAAAGCGAACAGGATTTCAGACAAGAGAAAAACCTGAACATCATTGGCTCCACCGGAAAAACCACCATTAATTATGTCACAGATTTTCTGACATCTGCAGCCATCAGCACACTGCTTCTCACCATCGGTATTGCGGGCCTCCTCATTGAGTTCTTTACACCTGGCTTCGGTATTCCAGGAGCCATAGGACTCGGAGCTCTTTCTCTGTACTTTGGCGGAGGTATCCTCTCAGGAGCTTCCGGGTGGGAAACGGTACTTCTTTTCATCGTTGGACTGGTTCTTCTCATTCTGGAGGTATTTGTGATACCCGGTTTTGGGGTCACTGGAATCCTTGGAATGCTTGCTATGTTCGGCAGCATCTTCCTTGCAACACCAGATCCAGCATCTGCCATACAGTCTCTTGTGATTGCTCTCATTGGATCCATTGTGCTGGTAGCAGTCGTTCTCAGGTTCACGCCCGGTAGAAGAGTATTCAAAAGGCTGGTTCTTGAAACTTCAGAAACCAGAGCGAACGGCTATGTGGCAGCAAAACCAGGTCTACATCATCTCATCGGTAAAACCGGTACAGCAAAAACAGTATTAAGACCATCTGGCACTGCGGAGATTGAAAATCAGTTCATTGATGTGGTCACTTCCGGAGAATATGTCGAAGAAGGAACCAGGATTCAAGTAATGGATGTTGAAGGTATGCGTGTCATTGTCAGAGAAGTGAAGAAGGAGTGATGGTGCATGCCATTAAAGAAGTTTTTCAAAAAACTTGTGCTCAGCATGGAAGAAACAAAAGACAACGGGTATGTGGCTGCTAAGCCAGGCCTGAAAGACCTCACCGGAAAAACTGGAGTGGCAAAAACCACACTCCGGCCTGCAGGAACCGCCATCATTGATGGAGAGCCTGTGGATGTTGTAACCCTAGGAGAGTTTCTGGAAGCTGGAACTGCCATCGTGGTCACCAGTGTAGAAGGAATGCGTGTCATCGTAAAAGAACAATAAAGGAGTTGTGTAGAAATGCCTGAACTATTTGGACCTATCTTCATTTTTATCATCATTCTAGTCGCTTTGATTCTTCTTTTCACCATCATCCCTGTGGGATTATGGATCAGCGCACTGGCAGCTGGTGTTAAAGTGGGATTCTTCAATCTCATCGGTATGAGACTTAGAAGAGTTGTCCCATCCAGAATTGTGAATCCTTGGATCAAGGGAGACAAAGCAGGACTGAATCTCAACGGAAACAAACTGGAAGCCCATTATCTGGCAGGTGGAAACGTGGACCGCGTGGTCAATGCGCTTATCGCTGCAGAAAGAGCTCAGATTCCGCTGCAGTTTGAAAGAGCGGCAGCAATAGATCTTGCTGGTAGAGATGTGCTGGAAGCTGTTAAAATGTCTGTTAACCCTATTGTGATTGAAACTCCTTTTATCTCCGCTGTAGCTAAAAACGGAATAGAAGTAAAAGTTAAAGCTAGAGTTACAGTACGTGCTAATCTGGACCGTCTGGTAGGTGGAGCTGGTCAGGAAACCATCATCGCAAGAGTTGGTGAAGGTATCGTTACCACAGTAGGTTCAGCAGAAGATCATAAGTCAGTACTTGAAAACCCTGATTCCATTTCTTCCACCGTATTAAAGAAAGGTCTGGATTCCGGTACTGCATTTGAAATTCTTTCCATCGATATCGCTGACGTGGACATCGGAAGAAACATTGGTGCAAAACTTCAGGAAGATCAGGCTCAGGCGGACAAAAAAATCGCTCAGGCCAAGGCGGAAGAGAGAAGAGCCATGGCTGTGGCTCAGGAACAGGAAATGAGAGCTGAAGTACAGGCTATGAGAGCAAAGGTAGTAGAAGCAGAAGCAGAGGTGCCAAAAGCTCTTTCCGAAGCATTCAGACAAGGTCACCTTGGTGCCTTCGATTATTACAACATGAAAAATATCATGGCTGACACCAATATGAGAGATGCTATTTCTCAGACAGGAAAACAGCCTCAGAAGGGCACACAGAAGGAAGACTAAGATAGGAGGTCTCCTATGGATTTTATCGTACTGCTGATTATTTTCGGGGTTATTTCCGCCCTGGGAAAAAACAACAAAAAACAGATTCAGAATAAAAGACCCGGATCTTCCTTTCCACAGAACCAAAGACCTCAAAATCCCTCTCCAAGCTCCAGACCCCGTCAGACATCCTCTTCCTCCCCAAAAAGCAGAGAATCGCTTCAGGACAGCCTGACAACGATCTTCAATGCTCTTGCAGGGGAAGAGATCCTAAAATCTCCTGAAGAGAAGAAAAGAGACGAGGAGAGAGCTCGAAGAATAATAGAAGCCAAAAGATCCATGGATATGCCAGATTCTGCTGTATCTAACACAGTCCCTGATATAACCGCATCGACGGCTGATTTTATCTCTGAAATGGATCAGGAGGATATTGACGGGCTTCAGATCATCACATTGGATGATGAAGCAGCTGCTGACTTCAGTGAGGAGTTTGAGCTGGATCTGTCAGATGCAAAGAAAGGAATCATCTGGAGTGAAATTCTGGAAAAACCACTGTCTCTAAGGAAGTAACTGAAACTTAAGAAAGCACCTCCATATTTTGGGGTGCTTTTTTCTATGATAATTTCATCAAATTGTAGTCATTTTACTGAGTTCATGTGCTACAACTATCTTGTAATAGGAAAGAAAGGAAGTGAGTCTCCATGAGATTCAAAAAAACACTTTGTTGTCTCGTGCTGGTAGTACCGCTACTCGCTTTATTTGGTTGCACCGAGAATGCTTTGCCTGAGGAAGTCACCAAAGATGGGACGCATCTGGAGATCCTCCTGGAAGAGAATCCCACCACTGGGTACAGCTGGACAATGGATGATTATGATACAAGCATACTGAAGCTGGAGAAGGACGAATACAGCGCATCCACCACCGAAGGTACTGTAGGAAGCGGAGGAACACACCTGTATCGCTTCACTGGACAGAAAAAAGGCGAAATCACTTTGACTTTCAGATACTATCGAAACTGGGAAGATAAAGATACCGCCATTGAAGTAAGAGACTATTCCATTTCTGTAGCGGATGATGGTATGATCCAATCTGTGGATGTGAAGAGCAAAGAATAAGAAAATCACCATGAGCTGTCTTGTTATGAGACAGCTTTTTCTTTTCTTTTCCAAAATGTCATCTCCCAATCTTCGGATAAAGCTACAATAGAATTGAGAATTTTTAGACGATCTTGATGAAGGGAGATGCCAACAAATGAAATTTCATGGTAAAAATCAAATACTGCTCATTTTTGTTGTTGTGATCGGTATTTTCGCAGGAGGATGCAGTAGAGCTACTTCACCAGTGAAAAAACCCAGCTTCACACCAGAAACCTATCCCATTATTGATGGTTCTACTGTAACAATTCCACTTTCAGAGCACTTGGCAGCTTCCCTTATGAATCTTGATCTGGAAACGGCCAGACAGTATGTGCTGCACAATAAAACCCATCAAGCCTATGTGAATCTCATTGAAAGAAAAGCAGATCTAATCTTCGTTACCAGCCCTTCCATCGGAGAAATGGAACTAGCTGACCAGGAGGATGTAGAGCTTGAAGTCATCCCAATTGTCAGTGAAGCCTTTGTCTTTCTCACTGGAGCCGATAACCCTGTGACAAACCTTTCTCTAGAGGAGATTCAACGTATTTACAAAGGTGAAATCACCAACTGGAAAGAGGTGGGTGGAGAGGATCTTCCGATTACAGCATACCAGCGACCAGTAGACTCAGGAAGTCAGACCGGATTTCTTGATCTTGTGATGAAAGACCAGAAACCCATGGAGGCACCCTCCACACTGGTCATCGCAGGGATGGGGGAGCTCATTGATACAGTGGCAGCCTATACCAATGAGCCCAGCGGGATTGGTTACTCCTATTATTACTACACCAGTGAAATGTGGGGGAATGAGAAAGTTAAACTCCTTTCTATAGATGGCGTCGCACCAAGCAATAAGACCATAAGTTCTCACGAATACCCCATTCACACTGCATACTACGCAGTCATCCGAAAAGAGGAAGCAAAAGACTCTGATGTCAGAAACATCATCTCTTACATTCTTTCTGAGGACGGCCAGAACCTGATGGAGGAGGCTGGATATGTTAAAATTACAGAAAAGAAATAAACTGCTTAGTATTGTATTCAAGTACCTCACTGTGCTCACCTTATGTTTTTCTGTACTTCTTTCCACAGCCTGTCAGAAAGATACTCAAGAACCACAAGACTTGAACGTCACTCCGGTACAAAACAGCATATCAGAGACCCCCTATGAGTCTCCCTTCAAAGAGGTTTATTCTCCAGTACATTTTGTCTACATGACTGAAAACCCTCTAGTGACCGATACCGTGACAAAAGACTTGAAAGATGGGTTTGGAGAAACCTATGTGCAGGTACGAGGATATAAAGACAAAGATCTCCAGAAAAGCATCAATGAGAAAGTGAAGTCCTTTCATAACAGCAGAAAGGAGCTCGCAATTCCACCTTATCGAGGCATAAAGAGAGTGATTACCGATGAGTTTGAACTGAAGGAACACTATATCAATACCTATCCAACTTTCAGCTTCAATAACCTTTTGTCTTTAGCCAGCAACAGCAGTCTCTTATACAGTAACGGAGATCCAAGTAAAGATATCTATATAGACTTTACCGAGACTCTCACGTTAGATCTTGCCACTGGAGAAACACTTCATTTTGAAGATCTCTTTGTAAATGATGCCGACTATGAGACAGTCATCAACGATTATATCAAGAGATTTTTGGACCAAGAGTTCGCCTATGAGGAATATCAGGAATGGTTCGGGAGCATTGAACTTGCTGCACCGTTTAAAGGAATCCATGATAATCCAAAGTTTTTCCTATCATATAATACACTGGCTCTGCTTCTGGATTATGAGACTCCAGAGTTTAACACTCATTACAACACTCAATATCTGAATATCCCTTACCTTGAATTAAAGGATATTTTGGCAATCAACGAACGTTTTTCTGCTGATGTCGGCAATCTCTACTTGGACGAAAGCGCTCCTAATATCATAATGATCAGCAGTTACGATAAATACGTCACCGGTAAATCCTATCAGGAAAACAAAGATGGGGTAGACTACTATATAAATTACAGGTATCCTCCATCCATTCCCAAAAACATCGTGGATGATTTCATCACACATCTGGACCTTGATGAGATTCCCCCTGATAATATAAGAACTGTTTATAAAGAAGGAAGTATCGCATTTAGCGGAGAGTATATTTCAGTTTCCATATCGATGAACTACTCTGGTCCTGATGAACAATATGTCTTCCAGAACTTTTTTAGAGTCTATTCTCCAGTAGGGGAAATCCTCACACTGGAACAGGTATTCAAACCTGATTTCAATTACAAACCGATCATCATGAGCCTGCTGGAGGACGCATTATCTTACGAACAAAAGAAATTTGATCCTAACGTGGATGAACTTTATGAGAGCCTTACATTCCGAATCTCTGGAGATGGGCTCTACTTTACGACAAAACCCGTAAAGTCCAGTGAAAAGGAAGAATACCCTGTACAGTTCGGGCTTCCTTTTAAGCAAATTGGTTTAGATCACCTCAAATTGTTTGATTAGCAGGAGAAAGCACATGAAAAAACTACCTATCTTTATATTGTTCATGACTGCAGTTCTGATCAGTATTTCCGGCTGCAGTATCACAAACCAAAACAAAACTACAGAAAGCGTGCCAGAATCACCAAACACCAAGCCACCCAGCATATATGTGGACGGCTTGGTGTACACAACCACAGGAGAAACCCTTCCAATAGAAGTGGATCCATCTATGATCCAGAAAGTGACTCGCATCATACCAGGGACCGAATTCCCAACCGAAGAGGGAACGATCAACTTCCCTTTGGATAACGGTTCCTACGCTCTGATAACGGAAACAGAAGAGTATGTGGTCGTATCCATAGATCAGGAATGGGTAAAATTCACAAAAAGGACAGATTACGTACCAACTTCAGGAAAATACTTGATGAATGAAGCTAGAGTTCCAGGTGGCACCTGGATCTATCTGAGACCCGACCAAACTTTCGTCTTCATGAGAGATTTGGCTACATCCTATGTTCCACAAGGAACTTATAGAATCACCGGCGATGAGCTGATATTGGAGGTTTCAAAAGAAGAACACTATATCTTTAAAATAGAAGGGGACACTTTACAGCTCAAAGATGGAACCAATATCGAAGAGCTGGTTCCTATAAACAGTCTTTTTATTAGAAATGAGGTTGAGCAGCTAATTAAGGGGACTCCAATGAACTTCACGGATAAGGAGATCCGAAATGGTATGAGTCTCATCGAAGAAACCTTCAGTTTTCCAGGTGCTACATTGAAGAAACTGTGGTACGAAGAAGAACCGTCGACTACACTCCGTGATTCCTATATGAAGTATGGAAGGGGTAAAATCAATGGGAGCAGTCCGGAAAATGTCCTTGTGATCCTTTCTGAGTTCATTACAGATGAAACAGAAGAAAACCCAGCACTGAACCCAAACAGCACCTACACCGACTATCAGTGGATCCTCATTAGAAGCAGTAAGGGTGAACCATGGCGCATCGATGATCAAGGATATTGAATCTGAAACAGCGAAAAAGAACTAGGGAGAGCACAACTCTTTCCTAGTTCTTTATCGTATTGCGTGATAGATTGAAGTGATAAGCTCTTTGGGCAAAACTTATCTTGAATACATAGTAGCATAAAAAGAAGAGGAAAAACCCCGAACTTCTTCGGGGTATTGACAAATTTTATCAATCTATCCAACTGTAGAACACCTAAGAATGAGATCCGTAGACTTTAACACAAAGAATCTATATTGAACGAAGGTAAAAAGCCGCATTCTGAATGGTTGAAAAACTAATGTACTGATTGAAGCGTCAGGCACTTATGGAAAGTACGGTTGCCAATGAAAGTATATAGCCGCTTTGAACAATCATAATGGAGCAAAATCCCAACAACACAGAACACATGAGCATGTTGAAACATACAAATGAATATCCTGGAGATCATTCAGCAGTCTTGAACAACAATAATGAAGAAACAGCGCAAAAGCAACCAGAAGAGGTGGTGAATTCCTTTAAATAATTTATTTCGCGAAATGTTGATTTCGCGAATATAATGCGATATAATTAGAGTACAGAGGTTTATTTATTGGATTATGACCAAAATCACCCTTCTGAATTTACTGTTAAGGATGGTATTTATGGATAACAACAACGCAACTTCATTCTACGAAATCTATCCTGAACGAGTTCTGGATTTCCTCAACTACTCCAGCACAATACGAGGTAAATCCGACAGCACTATTGAAGCCTACCGATATGACCTCGGCTTATTCTTTCGCTTTCTAAAAAAGCATAGAAAACTTGTAAGCTCAGAGATACCATTCAATGAGATTCTAATTCACGATGTCAATGATGATTTTCTGAAAAAAGTGTCCCTGTCAGAGATTTACGCTTTCTTATCCTATATGGACAAGCAACGCCATAACAGCGCATACGCAAGAGCAAGAAAAACGGCCTGTATCAAAACTTTTTTTAAATACTTATCCGTTAAGGCCCGTATCATCGATAAAGATCCAACTTTAGAACTAGAAAGACCTAAAATCAAGAAAAGAAATCCAGTCTACCTCACTTTGGATGAAAGTAGAACATTACTTAGATCCATGGATAAAGAGAACATTAATTATAAAAGAGACTATTGTATCCTCACATTATTTTTAAACTACGGGATGCGTTTATCCGAACTGGTCAGCATCAGATTAAGTAAGATAAAAGATGATACACTCACTGTCATTGGTAAAGGAAATAAAGAACGTGTTGTTTATCTTAATCAAGCCAGCGTAAGCAGTATACAGCAGTATCTTACAATTCGATCCAATATCGAAACAAAAGACGAATATAAGGATTACCTGTTTCTGTCCACCCACAAAAGACCCATAAATAAGAGAACCGTGGAAATACTAGTAAAAAAACATGTGCATATTGCTGGATTATTTGATGAAAAATATTCACCTCACAAGCTTCGTCACACTGCTGCAACACTTATGTATAAGCATGGCAAGGTCGATATCCGAAGCCTTCAGATGATTTTAGGACACGAAAACGTCTCTACAACACAAATTTATACACATGTTGATAATGAAGCCTTACGTGAAGCTGTAAAACTGAATCCTCTGGCCGAAGAAACTGAATAAAAACAAGAAAAATAACCAAAAACACAATATGTATGATAAGTTACCTAAACACTCATCTATATATTGTGTTATTTTTCGGTAGATTTTTCACTTTTTTATGTTTACATAATTATTTAAATGTTTATTATGTGGATATTTTTCTCTCTTCCCCCTTCCCATCCCCTTCTCTCTTATTATTGCAGCAAGAAAATGCGCGTTTAAATGGTTTTCTTATAACATCTCTGGAGTCAGGATCCACATCTTTCGCCAGCTAAAAACCACTTTCAGATTTGTATTTTTATTGTATTTTTATAAATATCACTTTATTCTTAATTTTAAATTTATTTAATTTTCTGTTTATTGATGTCCTCTATATAAATACAATATTATAATTTTCAGATAATTACATAGTGAGAAAACCATGAAGGTATTGACAAATTTTAACAACCCGTGATTTCTTGAATTATTCCGCGTATTTAGGCCAGTGTTCTCCCCCACTACTTAAAAAATCAGAAAAGCCCAACCGCTCAGTTAATCTGAAACGATTGGGCTTTTCTTTTTACACTATAGAAAACTAATGAGTAGGATAATCAGAAGCAGGAGCATCACTCCATATATAAATACATCTGACACGTTGATGATCTGCTCCAACTTTTTAAAAATAGAACGTATCTGTTCTCCGGATTTCTTGTAAAGAGGTTGATAAAAATCACTCTCAGGATCCAACTGTTTGGGAAGATGAAAATGGAAGAGATTGAATCTTACACCTGCAATATAAATAATAAACCCGGAGGTATAGACTAGGAGCATTGAGCTTAAATCCTTAGAATTGAAAAAATTCATAGACATTAAATACTTATCAATGAAGTATGGATCAAACTCCATCGCTCTAGCACTCGGGATGATCGCATAATTCATGATAAAATTCGGAAATACACCAATGAAAACAACAAGAAGCGCTAATACCACCATGCCTATGGTGCCAATATTGTATTTTTCCTTCACATATTTGAATTTTTCAGGCATTGGTCCTAGGAAAACATGAGAGTACAGTTTTATAAAAGAAGCAGCTGTACAAGCACTTACAAAGGTGAATAGATATTCCGCCCAACGATACGCCGGGTGCCCATACTCATAGGCTTCAATAATCGCATGGTGAAGAATAGATTTGCTTGCAAAACCATTAAACAGCGGCATACCTGTAATTCCCAGTGCAGCAATTAAACCAACAGTTGCTGCAAACGGCATTTTCCTGTAGAGCCCTCCCAGTTTGTACATATTCTTTTCTCTTGTTCTAAAGAATACAACACCAGCCACCATGAAAAGCAGTGCTTTAAAAATTCCATGATTGATCATATGGTAAAAACTGCCAGCAAATCCCATGGCCCCATCAAAACCCAAATATGCAGTGACGCCAATCCCCATTATCACATACCCCATCTGACTGACACTGTGGTAAGCAAGCATTCTCACCATTTTTTCCTGTTCAAGAGCTGCAATCACCCCGAAAATCATCGTTATGATGCCAATCCAGATCACCACTGCACCAACATCTTTAAGCGTCAGGAGAATCGTGTTCACATTCGCCTCTTGCAGTCCTTTTGTACTGGTAAGCACTGAAACAATAAGTCTTAAAATTCCATAACCACCAATTTTCATCAGTATTCCTGAAGAAAGCGCATTCACTGATAGATGCGATTTAGGATATACCACCGGAACCCAGTGATGCAAAGGAACCATACCTGCTTTTATGCCGAAACCGATGATAAAAAACACTGCAGACACATATTTTACTGCACCGATCTCACCAAATTTTTCTCCCAATGTAATCCATTCATAATTTTGAGTATACGCGGAAAGAACCAGTATACCCGCAAGGATAGAGAGTCCGCCTGCAATTCCGAAGTAAATATAGATACTTCCTGCTTCAATGACTTTTTGACCTCGTTCATGGACCATCAACGCAAAACTTGCAAATGTCATGATTTCAAAAAATAAAAAGAAGCTGAGTAGATCTCCAGCCATTAACGTTCCAAGGGTTGCCATATATGTAATCATGAAAAACATATAAAAACTACGTTCCCGACCGCAGCCTTTTATATCAACCGCTGTATACAGACTGACCGTAAAGAAAATAACAGCTGCAAAAATCATGAAAATCAGACTCAACAGATCAATCCTGAAAACAACTCCATTTCCGAAAAGATCTGCCATTCTGTACTCGATGGGTCCATCAAGCACCTCTGAGAAGATAGACATCATAAAAATCAACGTTAACAGGATAACCCCTCGCACGGTCATTCTTCTTGCTCTTCTTCTCTTCCCTCCTAAAAGAGGAATGAGAAAGAGTTCAATAAGACTCACGACAAGAAGTATTGCCGGCAACCACAGCTGTACAGCCAGTCGCACTGCATTCACATAAATCCCTCCTTAGGTAATCAGATACAGAATGATACCAAGAAGTACCAAAGCATAAATTACTACATCACTTTTTATGATAGATGTCTCTATTCCATTCAGAAACGTATTGGACATGGCGAGAGTCTTCTTCCGTATCCCTTTGTTCATGGCAAAATCTCCATCCATCCACCTAGGTAAATGAAGATGGAATAAATGGAAACGGATCCCCAGATAGAAGATTGCAATACCAATCCCATAAACATAGACCATAGTAATCAGATCATGTGAATTGAAGAAATTCATGTCCATCAGATATTTCTTGATAAAATCGCTGCTGTAAGCATACCCTTGGGTTGCAGGAATAATAAACTGATCCATGACAAAGTTCGGGAAGAAACCAATCAGAACGATGAGAAGCGCCAATCCCCCCATCCCTAAACTCATCATGATACTTTCACCTTGGACTTTTTTATATTTCTCAGGCATTTTCCCGACAAAAACAAATCCAAAAAGTTTAATGAATGAGGTGACGGTTCCTGCACTGATCAGAGTGAACATCATTTCGGCATACCGGAACGAAGGATGTCCGTATTCGTAAGCTTCCACGATGGCGTGATGAAGAATCGATTTGCTCGCATACCCGTTAAAAAGAGGCATCCCTGTAATACCAAGGGCTGCAATAAGACATACCAGCGCTGTAAATGGTAACTTTCTCCACATCCCACCAAGTTTATACATGTCCAGCTCATGAGTCCTTAAATAAATGACACCTGCTACCATGAATAGGAGAGCTTTAAAGAGCGCATGATTGATCATGTGATAGATTGCACCAGAGAAGCCCATGGCTCCTTTGGGCCCAAGATATGCCGCCACGCCAATTCCCATGATGATATATCCCATCTGACTTATACTATGATAGGCCAGCATCTTCTTTATATTGCTTTGCTGCAGAGCCATAAAAACTCCTACAGCCATGGTGAAGATCCCAATCCAAATAATGGCAGCACCAAGTTCTATGCTGAGATCCCAAATGGGGCTCTCATACGAGACATAGGCTCCCTTTGCAGGCATGAAAAAGCTGGTCAGCACACGAAGAATTCCGAAAGCACCAATCTTGATCATTAGTCCTGACAATAGTGCACTAGCTGGAGTTGGCGCAACTGGATGTGCCCTGGGAAGCCAAATATGTAATGGAAGCATTCCTGCTTTGATTCCGAATCCAATCATAAACAGGCTTGCCATGAGATATTTCACATTTCCCAATGTACTGACTCTTGCAGCCAAAGGAATAAATGCCACAGTTCCTGTATTCACATAAAGGAGAATAATTCCAAGAAGCAGCGCCAACCCTCCGGCTACTCCCATATATATGAAGATGTCTCCCGCAATCAGGGAATCCTTGGACTGATTATGCGCAACAAGGAAATAGGATGCAAAGGTCATCAGTTCAAAAAACAGGAACATGGTGATGAGATCTCCCGCCATAATTGTTCCAAGCACTCCAGCATAGGTGATACTCATCTGAAGGAAAAATCTATTTCTATGTTTCTCTATCATCATATAATCATGGGCATACATACTGACAAGAACCCATAAAATGGATGATACCACAAGCATAATAAATCCCAACATGTCCACTTTGAACCTGATTCCAAGACCCAAAGCTCTTGGGATCTCAAAACGCATGGTCCCTTCCAGCACTTGCGGAAATAACGCCAGAATGAGGAAAAATGTTAAGACAGTCGTATACACAATCGCCATATCTCTTGCATTTTCTCTTCTTCTGAAGAAATACATTTCTATAGGACCTCCAACGAGAGGAATCAGGATTATGATAAGGGGTAAGCTTTTGAAGTTGTTTAAGGAATTTGAGATTCCGTCTGCTAGATTTACAAGGAAAAGCATGACCCCGCTTACCTGATTTTTATCTACATTCTTTGCGAAAAGCAAAAATGCAGCGAAAAGGCTTCCCAAGACAATATATGCTACAATGCAGCTGATACAGTAGGAGTCAAGTCTCTTGCCTTTCTTGCAGCCGCAGCCTTTATTTGGTTTATTTTCCCGTTTCAAGTTTTCTTTCAACATAATCCTCCACTACAGTCCCATCTGGATAAATGTGGGTACAGCTTTTTCAATGATGTCCATCACAAGATGCGGAAAAAGTCCTATCACAATACTTCCAAGAGCGACAAGGACCATAGATAACTTCATGGTTCTCGGTATTCCATCTCTATGCATTTCAAGGGGGACTCCAGGTCTTTCCCGAAGAAAAGCAGAAATGACAATGGGCAGGTAATACAGTGCGTTTAAAAAGCTGCTGAGCAATATGACAAGAAGAAGCCCTGGATGTCCTGCATCAAGAACTGCAAGGCCCAAATACCATTTGCTCATGAATCCGCTGGTTCCTGGAATTCCGATCATGCCAAGCACACCAATACTGAAGACCGTCATGGAAATAGGCATCTCATAGCCGATACCATCCAGGTTCTTGACATCACGTCGTCCTGTGAGATAAATGATAGAGCCGGCACTGAGAAACAGCGCTGATTTCATGAATGCATGGGAGATGACATGAAATAAGGCTGCTGAAAATCCCAAGGGTGTTGCAAGCGCTAATCCAAGGAAAATATATCCAATTTGAGCAACACTGGAATAAGCAAGTCTTCTCTTGATATCTCTTTGTGTCAGTGCAAAAACCGATCCCATGATCATACTCATGACTGCAAAAATTATGATGTAATTGTTGATGCCAATATTTACAGAAATATCCTGCCCGATCACACGATACATCATTTTTGCAATGGCAAAGACATATGCTTTCACAACAAGTCCTGACAGAAGAGCGCTGGATGGTGAAGGGGCACTGGAGTGGGCGTCTGGAAGCCAGTTGTGAAGGGGGAAAATGGCAGCCTTTATGCCAAAACCAGTAAGAATAAACCCCATTGCCAGCAGAACATTTCTGGGGTACTGTTCCCAAACCTCATTGATCTCTGTAAAAATCAATGTCATATTCAGATGCCCTGTGACCATGTAAAGAAGAGCAAATCCCATGAGTATCGTTACCGATCCAATGGCACCCATCATCAGATATTTCATAGAAGCCATCAGTGTGTCTTTCTTCTTTTTGATCGCGATCACCGCAACAGAAACAAGGGATAAGATTTCCATAAATACATACAGATTGAACATATCGTTGGTAAAAATCATCCCAATCATCGAAAACAGCATAAGAAAAACCAGTGTATAGTAGCCATATCTCCTCGACGGTTCAATTTCATGATCAAGATCCTTTAAAGAATACATGATGATAAGAAACCCTAAAAGAAGGACAATGAACGTCATTAAGGCTGAAAAATCGTCTACGAGAAACTGTATACCAATCCCTGCTTCATAATTGCCAAAAGTATAGCTGTATGCCCCTTCCCTATTCACCTTTAAAAGTTCCAGAAGAGACAGTCCAAGCGCACTGCCAAGAACGCACAACATTAGAACGTGGAACCATCTGCCATATGCTTTCTTAAAAAGAGGTATGGAAACCGCAAAAATAAGAAGAACCATCAGGATATACACCGGTAAATGAGGACTATTCATCGGACTCCACACTCCTTATCTTGATGATCTCATCCATTTCAATTGTTCCATAGGCTTCATGAATTTTAATCACAATACTTAAGGAAAATGCAGTGATACTGACAGCCACCACGATACCAGTAAGCATCAGAGCTGCAGGCAAGGGGTTCACAAAGAATCCTTCACCGCTAATAGACTCATAAATTGGTGCAGCAGCACCTTTTCTATACCCAATGGACACAAAAAACAGGAAGATTGAGGTCTCCATAATATTGATCCCGATGATTTTCTTGATTAAATTGGAGTGGGTCAGAACGGTATATAGTCCGATGACAAATAGAATCATCGCTCCAATATAGTTGATGTTTTCTATGATCATTCTAAAGTTCATGACTCTTCCTCCAACATCGTATGAAACAGTGTGACAATGGTGCTCATAACCTTCAGGCCAATGGCAAAAGTCACCACCGGTATCAATCCCGCACTCAGTACCTTTCCAAAGGTGCCAATAGGAAATCCGGCCTCAATATTGGTCAAAAAAGTGTATCCGAGAAAAATACCAGATAAACCAACAAGAACATATACAAGAATCCCTCCTGTTTCGATCTTAGACGAAATCTCATGGGGCATCCTCTCCTTTCCTTTTTCCAGGCCAAAAGCTAAGGTGTAGAGAACAATACTTGCTGCATAAATTGCTCCTCCTGAAAAGCCTCCTCCAGGGGACAGATGACCATGCAGGATGACATATACCCCGTAAAGCTGAATAAATGGTAAAATCATTCTGGTTGTCAGTTTGACAAATAAATCATCCATGATGCTCCTGATCCTCCTTCTTTCCTTTATGATGGGATATTCCGATCATTGCACTGACAGCTGCTATTCCAGTAAAGAGCACTGTGGTCTCTCCAAGGGTATCAAATGCTCTGTAATCCGTGATAATCGCTGCGATGATATTCTTCGCGCCGGTGTCTTGGACACTTTCAGTAACATAATACTCAGAAATCTCGTTATAGGAGGGATTCTTTTCCTCACCCAGGGGTGGAATCTCTGAAATACTGGAAAGAAGTACAAGAAGAAGTCCACCTAGGATGGCAAAAGTAAATATCTTTTTCATTTTTCCATCCTCCCTGTACGGCTGATCACAGCGACAAAAAGTATTGTAGTTATTCCTGCACCAATGGCAGCCTCTGTCATTGCCACATCTGGCGCTCTAAGAAGAAGCCATAATAATGACATCACCAGGCTGTATGCAGTGAAGATGATCACTGCACCTAGCAGATCTTTGGTTCTTTCCACCGCTATCGCTGCTACGATGAGAAATACAATGAGAATGACATTAAACAGTTCCATGATCATCCTCCTTCTGATTTCTCATTTTTTTATGGTAGGCAGCTTTCGCAATGATATGAGCAGCTACAGGATTTGTAATGAAAATAAACACAAGAATCAGCATAAGCTTGAGACTCACTGGATCCAGCCCTTTATAAACTATGAGGGCCAGTAATCCAAGTCCAGCACCCAGTGTATCGCTTTTCGTCGTTGCATGCATTCTGCTGAATACATCTGGAAGCCTTATCAGGCCAACGGTGCCTACCATAAAAAAGAATAAACTGGATAATGTCAAAAGAAGAATGATGATGTCCTTAATCATGCGATACACCTCCTAATATATTTTCCCTTTTTCGATATACTTTGAAACCGCAATGGTGGCAATGAAGCCCATCATCGCATAAATCACAGCCACATCGATGAACTCATTCTGTTCTGTAAAAACAGCAATGACAGCAATCAGAACAGTGACTTTTGTGGAGATGACATTGATTGAAACCACGCGGTCCGCTGTGGTTGGGCCGGCATAAGCCCGATAAAGACATATAAATGCAAAGATTGATAGGATTATTGTGTATACTGTTAAAACCGAAGTACTCATGATTCTTCCCTTTCCAGCTCCAGCACATGCTTCTCAAGGGTATTTCCGTCTAGCCCCTCTGCCGCACTTCTGTTTATGACATGAATGATAAAATTTCCTTGGACTTCATCCACTGTCAGGGTGCCTGGAGTCAGTGTAATGAGGTTCCCATAGAGCATCTTATGAAAATTTTTCTTAGGAGATGCTGGAACCTTAATAAACATAGGCTCGATGGGCATATCCTTTTTCAGCACAATTTTTGCAACGGCAATATTGGCCTTCACTATTTCCACAAGAAGAACACCAATCACTTTGGCATACTTTAAGAGATACTTGAAAGTAAGAGGTCCGCCTTCGGACTGATTAAAAAATAAATCCTTATTGAGAATAATTACAGCAAAGGCGGCAATACTTCCTATAAGGACAGACTCTACGGTTATTTTTCCGTCAATGACAACCCAGAAAAGCAGTAAAAGAACATACATAAACATAGATTTTTTTAGAGAAATTTTAAATTTCGTCTCCATCCGACACCTCGCACCCATTGATAAAATTGAGTTTTACAACGTTCTATACTAGTTACTTTATCGTAAAAGTGTATTATTTTCAATGAAATCAAGGATTCCCATCTTAAACTATGATAGTTTAATAATTTAGCTCTTAGCTCTCAAACAATCTACTTACGAATCTTATTATTGTCTGTCATTATAGAAATGATGTAGATTTAACGTTCTCGACAGAAAAAGACACCTGCACTGCAGATGTCTTTAGAACGCTAATATTCTGTTCCTTCTCTGGATAAAATGCCCTGGTCGTAATAATGCCGTATTTTTCTCATTTCAGTTATAAGGTCTGCTTCCTTCGAAATCAGATCAGGGGCGTTACGCCCTGTCAACACGAGTTCCATCTGAAATGGTTTTTCCTGAAGAAGTTTCATTACTTTGGACTCTGGTATGATGCCAAGATACATGGCCGCCATGATTTCATCTAGAACCACGAGATCAAATCCGCCGTTCAAGATCTGTTCATATAGGCTTTCCCATTCCTTTTCCGTTTCTTCTATTAGGCTCCTCTGTTCTTCATCAGTCAAGGCATGGAAAAAGGTCCGTGCATTCGCAAGTTTCACATGTGTGATCTGTGGTATCTTATTCATCAGATACTGCTCTCCCGTATCCTGACCCTTCAGAAACTGCACAAACAGCACTTTTCTGTCTCTTCCCGCAGCTCGCATGGATAAGCCAAGCGCAGCGGTTGTCTTTCCTTTTCCTTCTCCAGTATAGATGTGAATCTGTCCTTTGCTACTCATTCTTCCTCTCTCCTTCTGCTGATCTTCGGTATCACATAAGGTTTCCCATTCAATGGATTCTTGATGATCAGACATTCTGTTTCATAAACTTCTCTTAGATTTTCTTCCGTGATGATGTCTTCTGGAGCCCCTTTTACGAAAATTTCTCCTTTTCTCATAAGAATCAGTTCATCACTATAGGTAATAGCCAGATTGATGTCATGGAGAACAGAAATCACTGTGCTGTTATATCTTCTGCAATAGCTGTTCACCTGATCCAGGATCAGGATCTGATGCCGAAGATCCAGATGTGAGACGGGCTCATCCAAAAGAAGCAGTTCTGGTTCCTGAACCATGGCTCTTGCCACCACCACTCTTTGGAGTTCACCACCAGACAGCTCTTGCACTGATTTGTGGCTGTATTGCCAGGTATTTGTAGCAATCATCGCCTCTTCAGCTTTTTTGTAGTCCGATGTTGTTTCATTCTCAAATCTTTTCAGATGGGGAGCTCTACCGGACAGCACAAAGTCAAGGACTGGAAAATCAACAGACACATGGGTTTCTTGAGGGACTGTGGCGATTTTCCTCGCCAGATCCCGAACTTTCATCTGCCTGATCTCTTCTGGACCCAGCATCACTTTCCCGCTTTGGGGCAGAAGCAGTTTCTGTATATGACGAAGAACTGTGGTCTTCCCTGAACCGTTAGGCCCCAATATACTATAAAAGCATCCTTTCTTGACATAAAACGAAAGGTCATTCAGCACTTCCTCTTTTCCATAAGAAAATCGAAGAGAAGATACAGTTAACTCACTCATACAAAGCCTCCACTTTTTTTGCTCCTGTAAAGAAGCAAGATGAAATAAGGTGCACCAAATAGAGCTGTAATCGCCCCCACCGGTATTTCCATAGGTGCAAGGACCGTACGGGCCAGTGTGTCCGAAAAGAGCATAAATAAAGCGCCAGCCACCGCTGAAAAAGGAAGAAGCACCCGATGGTCGCCTCCTAGAACCATTCGTACACCATGGGGGACAATCAGTCCCACAAAGCCGATGATTCCGCTGACCGAAACGATGACCGCAACTGTGAAGGATGAGAGGATCAGAAGTCCTTTTTTCACTTTCTCCACATCTACACCTAGGCTGTATGCCGTGTCCTCACCCGAAATCATAAGATTCAGCTCCCGTCTGTACAAGTTTAAAAGAACTACAGACAACAGCACAAGGGGGCCTACCAAGAGCAGGTCTTCCCATGAAGCCGATGCCACAGAACCCATGGTCCAAAAAATAATCTGATCCGCCTGGTCCCGATGAAAAATCATCAGCATCGAAATCACTGCAGAAGACATGGCGCTGATGGCAACACCCGCTAAGATGAGCGGTAGAACTGGAATCTTATGACCTATTCTTGCAATATGGAACACCAGAAGAACCGCCGATAATGCGCCGATAAAGGCCATAACCTGCACCGGCAGAAATCCTCCTGATATAACTGTAATTCCAACCGCCGCACCCAGCGCTGCACCGGAAGACACCCCCATGATATAGGGGTCTGCCATGGGATTTTTAAAGAGCCCCTGAAAAGAGGCACCCACCACAGAAAGCCCTGTCCCAACCACTGCAGAAAGAAGAATTCTCGGCAGCCTGATTGAAAGAACAATCACACGGAACTTCTCTTCAGACCCTGCCCATGAAAAGAGCTTCTTCACATAAGGAATTTCTCCCATGAGTATTTTCAGACTGTCCTTCATTGAAATTTCTGCTGCACCCACAGTGGTTGCCAAGATCATGGAGGCTATGAGGAGAAAGAGCATCCCGAAGAAAAGTCTTCTGTAGTGCTTTCTTTTCTCATAATATGCCATGGCTCCCCCTACCTGAAGTCATCCTGGTGTATGGCCTTGGCCAGAGCCTCAAATCCATCGGCTAGTCTTGGACCCTGCCTGTCAATAAGATTGCTGTCGATCTCCACCACTTTATCTTCTTTCACAGCAGTCAGCTCTTTATATCCTTCTGTACTGATAAACCCGCTTTTTGTCTCATAATATTTTGACACAAGGATCATCTGAGGATCATGCTCCACAAGTTTTTCCAGACTGTAGCTCCATCCTTCTACATCATCCGCAACATTGATCCCTCCTGCCCTTTCAATCATCTCACTGATGAAGGTGCCCTTTCCTGCAGTGTAGTCTCCATACTCACCGTAACCAACCACATAATAGACCGATGGGGAGGAAAGTTCTTTGACCTTCTCTTCGACGGAAGAAACTTTTTCCTTCATAGAAACCACAATTTCTTCGGCTTTCACTTGAGCATCCAGAACAGTTCCCATTTTTCCGATGACATCATAAACCCCTTCGAAGCTATCATTGGGATTAAGAACAAGAACTGTGATCCCCAGCTCTTCCAGCTTTTTCTGAGCCTCTTCTTTAAAGTGCGTAGAGGCAATGACAAGGTCTGCTTCCAGTTCTGCTATTTTTTCAATGTTAGGCTCCTGAAGGGTCCCAATGGATTCAATACCGGAAACCTCTGATGGATAATCACAGTATTCTGTCCTGCCCACCAAAAGTTCTTCTACGCCCAATGCAAAGAAGGTTTCTGTGATGCTTGGCGCCAAAGACACCACATTCATGGGTTTTTCCGAGATGGTGACTTCATTGCCTGTACTGTCAGTAACAACAAGTGGATATGCTGTATCAAGACTGTTTCCTGATGGCGTTTCCGTTTCCACACTTGGAACAGAAGGGCCGTTTTCCGCTTTCTTGCCACTGCAGCCGCTGAATACCAGCATCAGAAGGAAAAGAACCAGTATGAGTTTTGTTGACTTACTTTTTTTATACATTAATATATTCACTCCGTTTCATTCAATGTCTTTTATGTTATGTCTTTTATTTTTTGCAGTGCGTTCATCAGTTTCAGATTGGATGACCTGTCTTTCACAGCGATTCTAAAATGATGAGAGGTGAGTCCGTTAAACCCATAGGGCAGCCTGATCAAAATCTGATCCGCCAGAAGGTTTTTCTGGATTTCTTCTGCTGATGCGCATGAAGATTTCACCAGAATAAAATTGCAGTCACTTTCAATCCATGTAAGCCAAGGCACTTTAGATAGCTCCCGATAAAGAAACGCTTTCTCATTCTTAAGCCAGGAGGCTGTCTCCAGAAGATACCCTGTTTCTTTCAGCACCACCTGGCCTGCGATGTCTGCAAAAGTATTGATATGCCAGGGCTCCTGTAGAGAAATCATTTTCTTTGCCAGAATCTCATTGTATAGAATCCCATAGCCCAGCCTTACTCCAGGTATGCCATAGATTTTGGTCAAAGCACGGAGAAAGAGCACGTTTTCCGGCTCCTCTCCCAGCAGTGAATGTCTCTTTTCTTCTTCCACAAAAGGAAGAAACGTCTCATCCAGCACCAGAAAACTCCCTGTTTCTTCCATCTTTTTGAGAATCCGGTCCAACTCAGAAGCCTTCAGTGCTTTTCCTGTAGGGTTGTTGGGATTGCAGAGAAACACCAGGGAACGGTCACGCACCGCTTTTAGAAACTTCTCCATCTGAAGATGACCCAAGCTGTCGTACAGTAGAGCCTCCCGATATGGTATTTCATTTCTGATGCTGGCATTGCGGTACTCCGAAAAAGCAGGAGAAGGAATGAGAACCTCTTGAGGTCTGACACTCTTTATCACACTGTGAATGAGATCCACAGCGCCATTTCCCAAAAGAATGTCGGCTTTTTCTGATAGAAGGTGATGATCTGCTATGGCTTTTTTCAGTTTTCTGTAAGCTGGATCCGGATAAGATGTCACCTCCTTCATTTGTTCTATCCAGGCAATCCGAAGCTTCTCAGGTATTCCCAGCGGATTGATGTTGGCACTAAAGTCTACCATAGGCGTCTCAAACCCATGGATGTTGCCTCCATGCTCATACACGAAATACCCACCTCCCTACGGCAGTCAGCATGATAAGCATCACCGCGCTCATGATGTAGGCACGCTCCATCATCCTGACAGTCGTGATGATATCTGACGGTTCTGGCTCTTTTTCTGCTTCTCCCAAAGCCGGTTTATACAAAGGTTTCCCAAAGTACACGGCATTCCCTCCCAGGGAGATGCCAAGAACTCCTGCAGCAGCGGATTCCGGATGCCCTGCATTGGGACTCTCATGACAGTTCTTGTACTTTTTATAAACCTTTATGGCTCTTTTTAAGGATCTTCCTTCAAAGGGAGCACTAAAGAGAATGAACCAGGCCGTCAATCGAGCCGGAATAAAGTTCAGCACATCATCAGTTTTTGCGGCACACCAGCCAAAGTCGACATACCGCTCATTCTTGTAGCCCACCATGGAATCCATGGTATTCACCGTCTTATAAAGCCACATGCCGCAGGGTCCAAAGAGAACGCCAAAGAAAAGTGGTGCTAGGATGCCATCGGATGTATTCTCGGACACCGTTTCCACCGCTGCTTTTATGACTTCTTCCTCTGACATCACTTCTGTCTGTCTGGAAACAAGCATAGAGAGCCTTTTTCTCGCTTCCTTCAGCTGATTCAAATATAGAGCACAATGCACCTTAAGGCTTTCCTCTTTCAGTGTTCTTCCCGCCAGACCTGTCCACAGGAAGTACACTGAAAGAAGATAGTAAAGCCAAAAGGATACTTCGAATGCTAAGGCCAGCATAATGTACACAAAGGCTGTAACGGTGATGGACCCAAAAAGCACAAGAAGAATGCCCTTTCTCTTTTTAAGGGAAGAAGTGTCTTTCTCCCGGTAAAGCTTCCCCTCTAATTTATGGATCAGTTTGCCAATCCCCATGACCGGATGCCAGAGACTCTTTGGATCGCCTGCTATAAAATCCAGCACTACTGCAAAAAGCATGCTAGTCACGGGGGTATTCATCAAGAATCTCATACATCGCCTCCATGTCCAGGGTATTTCGAAGTGTATCCGCAAGATGCGTAAGCTCCTTTTCCATTTGCTCCCAGTAGTTTTGGGGCGCTTCGCTCATATCCCCCAGTCCTTTATGCCTTCTGATGAGATTGAGAAGTTTTCTTGTAAATCCGCTGTTGTCAAAGATCCCATGCAGATATGTGCCCATGATTCTCTCATCTTCATGAAAGTATCCTTCCTCTGTAATTTCTCCATTTTCTCTGATTCTCAGGAAAGGTCTTTGCATGTCTTTTTGAAAAGTGCTTCTGCCCATATGAATCTCATATCCCTTCACTGGAGACTCCATCGGAATACTTTCTCCCTCCAAAAGGGAGGTTTTTTTTCTCTGTTCCAGTATGGTCTTCATGGGAACCAGTCCCAATCCCCTGGATACCATAAGCGTAGACTCCACCTCATGAGGATCTTCCAAGGATTCCCCAAGCATCTGATAGCCGCCGCAGATTCCCAGGAGAAAAGCACCTTCTTCATGGGCCTTCAGAATTTTTTCATCCATTTTTGCCCTTCTCAGCGCTTCCAGATCTTTTTGCGTATTCTTGCTGCCAGGAAGGATGATAAGATCCATCCCCGCCAAGGAATCTTCAGGTGATAGCATATGGACTTCAACATCTTGATACATAAGAAGCGGCTGTACATCTGTATAGTTGGAGATATGAGGCAGATTTATCACGCCTACGGAAATGTCCGCTTTTCTTATTCTTTCTACTCTTGGATACTCCATGAGACTGTCCTCTTCCGGGAGATTCAAAGGAAGGTAAGGAACCACTCCAAGCACCGGGATGCCCACAAGTTTTTCAATCTCATCGATACCAGGCTTTAGAAGAGCTTTGGTACCTCTGAACTTATTAATGATGATTCCCTTCACATGCTTCCGCTCTTCTTCCGGCATCAGCATCACGGTCCCATAGATGGATGCAAAAGCTCCGCCCTTATCGATATCCGCCACAAGAAGCACCGGTGCATCTACCATCCTGGCCAGTCCCATATTCACAAAGTCATTCTTTCTCAGATTGATCTCTGCCGCACTGCCTGCTCCTTCAATCACTATGGTGTCATGCTCCTTTTCAAGCTCCCTATAGGACTGAAGCACCTTTATAGAGAGCTCCTCTTTCATGGAGATGTAATTTTCGCCCCCCACCACGCCATAGACTTTCCCTAAGAGCACCACTTGTGAGCCTTCATTGGAAGTGGGTTTTAAAAGAACTGGATTCATTCTCACATCCGGCACCACCTTTGCTGCCACCGCCTGCAGAATCTGAGCTCTCCCCATCTCTAGACCCTCCGGCGTTACCCCTGAATTAAGAGACATGTTCTGGGCTTTAAAAGGAGCTGGATTCCGTCCATCCTCCTGTAGAATCCGGCACAATCCTGCACATAGGGTGCTTTTTCCCACCGAAGATGCTGTCCCCACCAGCATGATTTTCTTACACATTTTTCTTCCTCCTTTCTGCATTCATGCGTCCTCACAAAACATACTCCCCAAACTTTTCTATCAGCATATAGACAAGGAGAAATAACACTTGGGAAACTTCCATAAACGCGCCTAACACATCTCCTGTGATTCCCCCCAACCGTTTCTCCACAAAGCGCTTCATCAGAAAGATGAGGAAGCAGACGGCGAACCAGGAGATTCCTGCACTACTTCCCAACAGTGCTTGTGAATAAAGAAGCGCCGCTCCTGAAGAGATGACCAAGGACAACATGGAGATCTTCCCGATGTAGATGCCGCCGAACCCATGGGGTCTGGCATAAACACTTCTAAACGCCCCAAAGACCATCATGCTTCGTCCAATGACAGCAAGAAGAAGCACCAGCTTTAAGATCATCACTCTGTCAAATTCCAAAAGAAGTGCTGCCTTCAAAAGAAGATAGAAAAGAAGGCTCAGCGCTCCAAAGGTGCCCAGACGGCTGTCTTTCATGATTTCCAGCATGGTTTTGCGGTCGCTTCTAGAAAACAGCCCGTCACAAGTATCCGCAAGTCCATCCAGATGGATGCCCTTGGTCAGAAACGCATCCATCATCAGAATGAAGAGGACTGATGATATCGGCCCGAATAACATCTGCAAAAGAAGAGCGGCTCCTCCTTCCAGTAGACCAATGACGCCTCCAAGAATCGGTAAAAGCACAGCTGTTTTTGTAAATCTCACCTGATCATAAGGGAGTTCCTTATGGATGGGCGCCACGGTAAAAAACTGAAGCATCAGAAGAATCTCATTCATCATCGGTCTCCTTGATGCATAGCGGAATGCCCGACACCAGAAGATACACATCATCAGACTCTCTTGCAAGATACTGGTTCACTCTGCCCTGAAGGTCTCGGAAGGCTCGGGCGAAGGCTGTTTCAGGCACCAGTCCCTGTCCCAGCTCATTGGTGACGAGGACGCATTCGGCAGAGGATCCTCTGAAAAAGTCCAAAGTCTTCTTCAGGTCTTCGAGAATCTCCATTTCCGCCTTCATCCAGAACTCTTCCTCATAACAGTCCAGATTCAGATCACTTCTGATAAATAGAAGATTGGTCAGTAGAACTGTGACACAGTCCAGAAGAATTCCTCCATAATAGCGTTCTCGCTCTGCAAGCCGCTGCGGTAAAGAAGAGAATGCCTCCAGAGTATCCCAGGAGGGATTCCGGTCTTTCCGATGATGCCTGATCCTTATCTTCATCTCTTCATCCACTGGAACGGCTGTGGCGATGTAAAGAACCGGGTGGGTTTTATTGAGAAGACTTTCCGCAAAAGTGCTTTTACCGCTTCTTGCTCCACCGGTGATTAAAGTAATTTTCCCCATTTGTACTGCTCCTTTCTAGTCGAATACACCTAATACATGAACGGGAACGTTCAAGGTTTTCTGAAGATCTTTGAGGTGCTCTTTCCTAAGAGTCACCAGCAGTGCACTTGCAGGTCCGCAGGAGCGGTAAAGTAGAGGCTCCACTGCCTCTCTTTGGAGAAACCGAATCTGTGAGGCTCTTTCCACAAGGGCGATCTCATGTGCCATCCCTCTTGATCCTCCCGGTACCACTTCCCTGACATAGGGCAGCTCTCTAAGAATCTTCACGTGATGGAGGGTGAGGGATCTTTCTTTTTCAGTCTGAAGCACCTCTTCTCCATACTTCGCATCACCCACCATAACCGCCACATCTTCCGCTTCTGTTTTTTTCAGCGGCCAATGACTCTTTTTTATCCGTCCCACTATAGTAACGCCTAGACCGGTGACTGTAACCCGGAAGTTTTCCTCGGTGCTGCCTGTGAGTTCTATTGAATGCAAGGGATCGTATTCCTTCAGAAGAGACTCTATCCCTCGCATCATTTCAGCCCCTGCGGGATGCATCTCCACAGACAGTGTGCTTGATAGGAGAATCGGTTCTCCATAGACACAGAGAAGCTCCATCAGCGCAACTTTTGCTGTATGATAGCCCACAATAAAAGGCGATGTTCTGACTACATCATGAGTTTTATCCCCTATGCCCCCAGCGCTGTCACAGGATACCGCCAGTAAGTAGTCTTCATGAATATCCACTAAGGTGAGGTCCCGCCATTTCATAAGCTTCTCTCCTTCAGTTTCCTCTTTAGAAGAAGATTCCATATGAGAATTGCCCCCAGAATATTCACAGCTGAAGCTGCGCTAAGGGGAACGACCAGGCTGAAAAACATCCATTTCCCGTGAAAGGGCAGGCCGATAAAGCTGGAAACCACCGAGAGGACCAGAAGAGATACTGGTCCATTGAGGATAATACCAGCAGCTGCTGCAAGGACTCTCTGGCCTTTTTGATACAGTACCCCAAACACTTGAACTGTCCCCATCATCAGAAGAGATATCAGAACATGAAGGGGGAAAGATAATGGAAACCCACTGAAGAGCGCAGTAAAGAAGTGCCCTAAGGCTCCTATGATGCCTCCGTAGAAAGGGCCAAGAAAGATTGCGCCAAAAAAAGCGGGAAGAGCATCCAAGGCAATGGTTCCCTGAAGCTTCAGAAAAGCGCCTACGTAGGAAAGTGCAATAAGAAGACCAGCTAGAGCGATATGCTTAGGTGTGTTAACGGCAGATCGGGTTTTCATTCTGATTCCTCCATTTTGTTAAGTGTTGTGCCATGGACTCTACTATTTCGCTGCAGCTCCGTAAGTGAATGTGCACATAAGAACCGTAGCAGTTGTTTTTCTTCTGACCCGTACGATATCTTTCATCCCGGCTGCCAAAATGTTTTATGCATAAGAATTCCTGTTCTTTCTCTTCTTGTCCCACCCACCGGGAATGATGAAACTCGTGACCTTTCATCTCATAAGAACCGATGCGGATGCTTGTGTAGCCGAATCTTTGCAGTGTATCCGTCATTTCACTGGATCCTTCGAAAAAGCCCACCATTTCATGGAAGGTCCCGTCCTTGTCTCTGATGCCCTGAGTCAGGTACATGTACCCCCCACACTCCGCAAAGGCTGGCATTCCCTGTTCCAGCTTCCTACGGATTTCTTCACGTAGGAAGCTGTTCTCCACAAGCTCACGCAGATGAAGCTCTGGAAACCCGCCTCCGAAGTACAGACCATCCAAGCGCTCAGGCAACCGCTTGTCTCTCAGAGGACTGAAGGGAATCAGCTGAACTCCCTTATGTCGCAGCTGTTTCAGATTATCCTCGTAATAAAAGCTGAAAGCTTCATCCTCTGCGATGCCGAGCCGCAGCGGATCCTTCTTCTGTTTTTTCTCCTCTATGGGATGCTCCGCCTTTATTGCGTCCGATTCTTTTAGGGTCAGGTCTAGAAGATCTGAAAGGTTCAGATGCATTTCAACAAACCTGCCCATGTTTGCAATCTTTTCGCTGATTCCGCGCTCGTAAAGGGGATCCAGCTGAAGACCCAAGTGCCTGGACTGAAATTCCATGACAGGATCCTCTGGCAGGTATCCAAGACAGGGAACCCCTGTTTTCTCCACTATGCTGCTTTCGATGAGCTCATAATGCCGGGCTGAAGACACGCGGTTCAGGATAACCCCTCTGAGATTCACATCCTGATCAAACTCTTTTATACCAAGAACCACCGCTGCTGCAGTTTTGGACATGGCTTTCGCATCCAAAACCAGGATTACCGGAATGGACAAGAGCTTTGCAACCGATGCAGTGCTGCCCTCCATGGATGCGATCCCGCTGCCGTCATAAAGACCCATGACGCCTTCCACCACAGAAATATCACTATGTTCACTGGCTTTTTGGAACACATCGCGTATCCCGTCTTTACCCATCATAAAAAGATCCAGATTATGGCTTACCTTTCCGGATGCTTTTTTCTGAAAAGACGGATCAATGAAATCCGGCCCGATCTTAAAGGGCTGTACGGAAAACCCTCTCTCCTTCAGTGCTGCCAAAATCCCCATGGTTACGGCAGTTTTTCCAGAGCTGCTTGAAATGGCAGCAATGACCATATGATGCATGCTTTTCCCTCCTTATAAAAAAAATAACACACGGAAATCCGTGTGTTTTCAGGCAAAATAAAAACGCACGAACTTCCCACCGAAGCTCTCGCAGTATCCATACAACAAGGCAGGTCTCCTGACTTACAGATCTCTTTACTCTCTTCCCCTTCCCGGATCAATGATCCAGTGGGTATTGAAGATTTCATCCCTGTACACAGTAGCGGGGGCTGTAGAGGAATCTAACCTCTTTCCCTTTTAAGCTTTTGCTGCTACACAAAAGCACCTCATGTATTATTCAGTTGATTGATTATGTCCAGTATAGAATATCACGATATGAAATGTCAAAGGAAAAATAGAAGAAAAAGCTCAATATTCTTTCATCATCTTCCCTATTTCCTTTAGACTCATGGAATCTCATCCATATTTTTCATAGTTATCTGTATTCTAATATATCTCCAGGTTGGCATTCCAATGCTTTACAGATGGCTTCCAATGTGGAGAATCTGATGGCTTTGGCTTTTCCGGTTTTCAGATTGGAAACATTGGCTAAGGTGATCCCCACCTTTTCAGAAAGTTCTGTGACGCTCATTTTCCTTTTGGCAAGCATCACATCCAAATTCACAATAATTGGCATAAATTTCCCCCTCCTTACACAGTGAGATCATTTTCTTCTTTGATTTCCAGCGCTTTTCTCAGAAGCTCCTCCAAAATGCCTGCAATAAGACCAATCATCATAGAGGCCAGCATGATCAGGATACCCAAGAGACCGATTCCCGGGCTGAGATCCACAAGCTGCAGCAGCACCACAAACCCAGTAAAATACATCACTGTAATTAGAAAAGCGGATCTTTTGATGTTTTTCAGATGGTTCACAGACTTGAGTGAAAAAGCATCATTGATGGCCACTCTTCTGCTGAGCTTCAGTCCTTCCACAATGGCAAAGAGAAATGGGAGTACGGTAAGATAAATGCCAAAGAGAAGCGGATATCTGAGATAGGCATACTCCGGTGCATCTTCCGCAAAAAATGCCGCGGTATCGGGAAGCCAGAAAACACAGAGAAGCAGGATACATAAGGTGATAAATAATACGCCGATCTGGAACAGGGGAATACTCATTCTTTTCATTTGGATACCTCACTTTTACCTTTATGAACATATCTTATCACATTATTTATTGTTAATCAATAAATAATTATCGAATAAAAGAGAGGGATTTCTCCCTCTCCGATTCTGATTCCGTCGCAACGGACACTTTAGCAATACCCACTTCATGGATACCGCCAGGGAATTATGCCATGGCTACAGCGGTTTCCAGTGCAATTTTCATCATTTCATTAAATGTCTCCTGTCTCTCCTGGGCTGTGGTTTCTTCCCCTGTGATAAGACTGTCGGAGACCGTAAGAAGAGTTAATGCATTCACACCAGCCAAAGCAGCCTCTGTGTATAGTGCAGCTGCTTCCATCTCCACGCCCAAAGTTCCAGCGTCCATGAAAAGTTTTGTCGCACCTGTTGTATCATAAAAAATGTCAGAGCTTAATACATTTCCTACATGAACATCTATGCCTAGACCTTTTGCACTTTCATGGGCCTTGTAAAGAAGTTCAAAACTTGCAGTGGCAGCAAAGTCCATGCCTCTAAAACGGTTTTTGTTGATGGATGAGGTGGTGGATGCTGAGCTTGCAAGAATCACATCTCTGATCTTCACATGCTCCTGCATGGCGCCACAGCTGCCTACTCTCATAAGGTTCTTTACACCATACTCATGTATCAGTTCATGCACATAAATGGAGATGGATGGTATACCCATTCCAGTACCCATGACAGATACTTCCACCCCTTTATATGTTCCAGTAAAACCAAGCATTCCCCGTACTTCGTTGAACTGTTTCGGATTCTCCAGGAATGTTTCTGCAATGTATTTTGCACGAAGCGGATCTCCTGGAAGCAGTATTGTTTTTGCGATATCGCCTTTTTTAGCACCAATATGTGTTGACATTGGTTTCCCTCCATATTTCCATATTTTTACAGACAATACAGATTGAAGCTGTATCATCTGTAAGTGTCCACTCCTATTTTAACATGTTCAGAAGAAAAAAGTGAGTCGTACCAAAAAATCTTGATTCTCAAGGAATCAGAACACCCATTCAGGAACATTCGTTTGATTTCAAGCCTTTTCCATGCTATAATAGGCTTAAAATCAGTTTGGGGTGAACTTATGAAAAAAGGCCAAGAAAAAAAAGAAATGGTATATGAATATCTGCTTTCCTTTACAGAGGCTAAGGGATATCCACCATCTGTCCGAGAAATCTGCAGTGCGCTTGATATTAAGTCCACATCCTCTGTGCACTCCTATCTCAATCAGTTGGAGTCAGACGGCAAAATTGAGAGGGATCCAACAAAACCTCGTGCCTTGATGATACCTGAACTTATCAACAAGAGCATCGAAATGGTGCCAATCCCCATGGTGGGTAAGATCACCGCAGGTGAGCCCGTCCTGGCCGTAGAAAACGTTGAAGATTACTTCCAGATGCCTCTAAAATTTGTGAAGCACGATAATGATCTCTTCATTCTGAGGGTGGAGGGAGAAAGCATGATCGAAGCTGGAATCCACAATGGCGACTTTGCCATCATCGAAAAAGCCAGCAGTGCTAAAAACGGAGATATCGTAGTGGCAATGATTGGCAGTGACGCCACCATCAAGAGATATTTCAAGGAAAAAAATCATGTAAGGCTTCAGCCGGAAAACTCCAGCATGGCACCGATCATTGTCATGGAATGTGAAATCCTCGGTAAATTGGTAGGCCTCTACAGAAAATATTAAAAATAAAACGCCTGGCAGAATAATTTCTGTCAGGCGTTTATTCAGTTATGATTCTTCATCAATATATCCTTTATCCAGTTTTTCCTGATTCATGATGACTTTCAGCACTTTGATTCTTTTTCCAGCCATTTGCTGTACTTTGAATTCATGCCCTTGGTAATAAACGGAATCTCCCTTTTTGGGGACACGTCCCAGTCTTTCAATGACATATCCACCAATGGAGTCCGCATTCTCGGATTCTATCTCAAAACCAAGACTGTCATTAAAATCATCAATGGAGACCAGAGCATCTACCAGATAGATATTGTCTGTGACTTTATTGATGTACTCGTCCATCACATCATGCTCATCATAAATGTTTCCGACAATCTCCTCCAGGATATCCTCGATGGTCACTATCCCTGAAAATCCACCGTACTCATCCAGCAGTATAGCCATTTGAGCATTGGCCACCTGCATTTCTTTAAAAAGATCATCAATATACTTGTTTTCCGGCGCAAAATATGGCTTGCGCAGAATCTCTTCGATACTGCCGGGTTTTCCCTTATTGACCAGTTCGCGGAATAAATCTTTGATATAGAGAATGCCAATGACATTGTCCACTTCATCCAGATAGAAGGGGATTCTGGAGTAATTGCCGTTGGTGACCTTTGCAATGACATTATTAGTGGGCTCAGAGATTTCAATCATTTCCACTTCTGTTCTTGGTGTCATGATTTCTCTTGCAAGCTTATTGTCAAACTCAAAAATCCCATCCAGCATATCACGTTCAGTCTCATTGATGACCCCTTTCTCTTTTCCAACTTCAATGATGGAGCGTATCTCTTCCAGAGACACATTTTCCTCCAGCTTATCCGTATGAATACCAAAAAGTCTCGCAAAAAGACTGGTGGAAAAAGATAGAAGCATCACAAAAGGTTTGAGGATCATAGCGACAAATCCTATGATCGGCACCATGGTCATGGCAATTTTCTCCGAGTTCTGAAGAGCGATGCGTTTTGGTAACAGTTCACCAAAAACCAGAGTGAAATATGCTAGAACAATTGTAATAAGAACAATTGCCACCTGCTGATTGATTCTGATGCTGATAGAAGCAAAGAGCATTGTCACTTCTTGCGCAATTCCTGTGGCTGCCTGGGCGGATGCCAGGAATCCGGCGAGGGTAATCCCAACTTGAATGGTTGAAAGAAAATCACTGGGCCTTTCGAGTATCTTCTGTAGCTTTAGCGCTCTGGGATTTCCTTTGTCCGCCTCCACACCAATCCGGACTTTGTTGGCAGACACCATGGCCATTTCAGCCATCGCAAAAAAAGCATTGACAAGTATAAGCAAAACAATGGTTAACAACTGGGGACCTAAATCACTTTCCATACATTCATTCTAGGCTGTAAGCCTATTCTCTTCTCCTTTAAATATAGATTTCTTGAAATAAACTGATTTCATTATAGCATAAGTTCTCGAGAATCTATAGGATTCTTGAGAGAGCAATGAGCACACCGATCTTTCCATGGTCAAAACTCAGGCCGCCCTGAAAATATGCAGTGTAGGGTTCTCTAATTGGAGCATCACAGGACAGCTCAATGGAAGCGCCCTGTATAAAAGCTCCTGCCGCCATGATGACCTGATCTTTATAGCCGGGCATGTCCCAAGGCTCGCAGCTTGCATTGGAGTCAATGGGGGCTCCATATTGGATTCCCTTGACAAAATCAATGAGTTTCTCCTTGTTCCTGAAGGTGATGGCCTGCACGATATCCGTACGCTTCGCTTCTGCTTTCGGATGCACTTCAAATCCTGCCAGTTCTAAAAGCTTTGCAGTATACACTGCAGTTTTGAGCGCTTCCATGGAAATCTGAGGTGCAAGGAAAAGGCCTTGGAAAAATGTACGCATTACACCGAATGTTGATCCGCATTCCCCTCCCAGTCCCGGTACAGTCAGTCTGTAAGAAGCCAGGTCCACAAGATCTGTTTTACCTGCAACATATCCACCTGTAGGAGATATACCGCCTCCTGCATTCTTGATGAGAGATCCAGCAACGATATCTGCACCTACTTCAATGGGTTCACGTTCTTCAATGAACTCTCCATAACAGTTGTCCACAAAGATAATTACTTCAGGAAATTCCGTTCTGATCTCTCCTATGGCTTTTCCAATCTCTTCGATGGTAAAACTGTTTCTGTCTGCATATCCTTTACTTCTCTGGATATGAAGCATTTTCACCGATGTATCTTTTCTCAGATACTCCAGGACTTGATCCACTTGAATGGCATTGTCCTTCAGTTCAATCTCCGCATACTGGACGCCAAAATCATGAAGTGAACCTGTATTTTCATCTTCTTCTGTCTGTCCGATGCCTATGACTCCATGAATGGTGTCATAGGGTCTGCCGGTGATCGCAAGAAGGGTGTCTCCAGGTCTCAATATGCCATAGAGCACGCAGGATATGGCATGGGTGCCACTGACAAACTGAGGTCTCACCAAAGCTTTCTCTGCTTTGAAAATCCTTGCATACACCAGATCCATCGTATCTCTGCCGATATCCCCATATCCATACCCTGTGGTGTTTGTGAAATGATAATCGCTGATTTTCTCATCCTGAAATGCTTTGAGCACCTTAAACTGGTTATATTCCCGAATATCCTCATACTCTTTGAAGAGAGGCGTCACAGCTTCCATGGCCTTCTCATGAAGGTCAAGAGCCTTTTCACTGATGTTGTATTCTTTCATGAGATACTCTTTTGATTTATAATACATGGTTTACTTCCTTTCAATGTCCTACTATTTATACAATCAATTTATCATTATAGCACAAAGTCTCTGGCTTTCAAATGATCCGATTTCTGCAAAAAAAAAGCACCTGTCCCTAAAGACAGGTCTTTTCACGCTCTATTCTTCCTCATCCAGAATCAGGATGGGTTTCAGTGGTGTGATGGTGGTAACCGCATGTTTATAGACAAGCATCTGTTTGTCTTCGGTCTCCAGTACAATCACATAATTGTCAAATCCTCGTACCACGCCTTTCAGCTGAAATCCATTCACCAAATGGATGGTCACTGTCATTTTTGTTTTTCTTGCCCCATTTAAGAAAACATCCTGAAAATTATTGATGGCTTTACTCACTGATACTCCCCCCAATTTATCTTTTTCATAGTTATTGTATATGATTCTTTCATTATAATACAGTTTTAGAAAATGTACTACTCTCTTCCGGATTTTTCTAGAATCTCTATGATTTCTTCATCAGAATATTGGTCTTTCGACAGTTCTTCCGCATACTTCTCATTTCTGAACCATGTCAGCTGCCTTTTGGCATAATTTCTGGATCTCATTTTCACAAGATCCACTGCGCCCTCCAACGAAAGAACACCATCCAGATAAGACAGGATTTCCTTGTATCCAATCCCTTGCATCGAAACATGGGAAGAAGTCAACCCGCTCTTTTGCAAACGCGTCACTTCTTCCAAAAGGCCCTTTCTCATCATCACCTCTACTCTCTCACCAATGGCCTCATAAAGCTTCTGTCTGTCTTTATTGAGATAGAAGTAATGAATCTCATATTCCTTTCTCAATCCGTGTTCATCTTTGAAGCTGGAAAAAGGCTTTCCCGTAAGGTGATATACCTCAAGAGCCCGCACAACACGTTTCACGTTATTGGGATGGATGGCGGTGGCAGCCGCAAAGTCTACTTTTTTCAGCTTCTCGTGGAGAAAGAGAGGACCATTTTCCCTCGCTTCCTCTTCCAGTTCCTTCCTGAGCGCAGCATCACTGCCGCCTTCTGTAAAAGAAAGGTTCTTGATGACAGCATCGATATAGAGTCCTGTGCCACCCACAAGAATGGCAGGTTTGCCTCGTTTATGGATGTCATGGATGGCTTCCTCGGCGAGATCTTTATAATCGGACACCGTGAACGCATCAAAAGGTGATACCACATCAATGAGGTGATGGGGCACTCTTTCCATTTCCTCCTTGGTGACCTTTGCAGAGCCAATGTCCATCCCTTTATAGATCTGCATGGAATCACAGGATATGATCTCTCCCTGCAGCCTCTCTGCCGCCTGAAGGGATATTTCAGTTTTTCCAACACCAGTGGGACCAGCGATGATTACAATTTTTCTCATACTATTCTCCTGAACATCTTTTGCATGTCTTTTTCCGTAAGTTTTACAAGGGTCGGTCTTCCATGAGGACAAGAGAAAGGCTCCTCGATGAAACGCAGTGTTTCAATAAGATGTCTCATTTCTTCCATGGTAAGCTCCTCATACGCTTTAATCGAGGCTTTGCAGGCTGCGGTCGCAATTCTTAAATACTTCACTTCCTCTTTGCTCCCTTTTCCCAGATTTCTGATGTTATCCAGAATCTCATGGAAATAGGGTGCTGCTTCTGTTTTCCCCAGAAAAATAGGCACTTCCCGGATGGCAACACTCCGGTCACCAAACTCCTCCAGCAGGAAACCAGCTTCCTTCAGAACTTCTTTGTTTTCAAGATACAGCTGATAATCATCCATGGAAAGATCAAGAATCTCAGGAATTAGAAGACCTTGCGCAGCCACATGACCCTTTCTGATTTCTTCCATATATTTCTCAAAATTTATTTTTTCATGGGCAGCATGCTGATCAAAGATGTACAGCTCATCCTGAATTTCAGTCAGAATATAGGTGGCTCTGAACTGTCCGATGATCCTTGGCATCGGGAATTTTGCAGTGGGTTTCACTGTATATTCTTCACTTCTCAAAGGGGAAACTGCATCCGGCTTCAACTCCTCATAGGGCTCCCTGATTACAGATTCCTGCTGCCGTATTGTCCCTTCTCTCTTCATGGCATCCAGCGCTTTCCGATCCTCTTCGATCTTCAGCACCCTTGGATCCTTTGTGAGATCGAGGGGTATGTCTATGCGCACAGGCTCCGTCTCTGGCTGTCTCAGCTGCTCATACCTGTCTGGTTCTTCTTCCTCCTGAATTCTGAAGGTCTCTTGAAGCCCTTCGCGAAGAGACTGATGTATGGTACCGAAAACACTTTTGAATATATGAGCATCATCTTCAAACTTTATTTCTGCCTTCTGCGGGTGAATGTTCACATCGATGAGCTCAGGGAAGATTTCAATGTTAATGACAAAAAAGGGAAACCGGCTCACAGTGGCAAATGATTTGAATGCTTTTTCTGCTGCGGTAGTGATGACTTTTGACTGAACCAGCCTTTTATTGACAAAAATTGTCTCATGAGCCCTTGAACCTCTGGAAATTTCTTCATGTCCAATGAAACCAAAGATGCTGAAGGAATCAAAATGATTCTCAAAATAAAAAACATGGTCATGAACTTTCTTGCTGTATACTTGCCGGATCACATCTTTCTGATTCCCTGTACCGTAAGTTCTCAGCATTTCCTTTCCATCTACAACCAATCGAAAGGAAATGGAGGGATGAGCCATGGAAATCTTTGAAACAATCTCGGATATGATAGCCCCCTCTCTAGATGGGGTTTTCAGAAATTTCTTTCTTGCGGGCACATTGTAAAATAGATCCCGAATTTCCATGAGTGTTCCCTGATCCATGGAGGAATACTTCTCATATCGAATCTCTCCGCCTTCGATGAGGATTTCCCTGCCATCCTGTTCTTTAGTCTTGGACCTGGTGAGGATTTTCGAGACGGAAGCTATGCTCGAGAGTGCTTCTCCACGAAATCCCATGGTGTGGATGGAAAACAGATCATCGGCTGTGCTGATTTTACTGGTAGCATGAGGAAGAAAGGCATTTCTAAGATCCTCCTCCAATATGCCTTCCCCGTTATCTACAATCTTAATCAGTTCTTCTCCACCAGACTGAATCTCCACATAAATCTCCGTAGCTCCGGCATCAATGGAGTTTTCCACCAGCTCTTTCACTACAGAAGCCGGCCGTTCCACCACTTCTCCTGCTGCGATTTTATTAAAAGTATCTTTTGTTAGAAGATTGATCTTCCCCATCAGTTCACGTCCTTTGCTTCCTGGTTCAGTTCATAAAGAATGCGCTGTGCATCCAAGGGACTCATGGATAAAACATCCAGACTTCTCAGCTTTTCCAGCACCTGATCTTTCTCGAAATCAAATATCCCCATCTGAAGAATTCCTGGATCTTCTTTCACCTTCTGTGTAGCCTTTGTTGTCTTTTTCTCTTTTTTCTCCAGTTTTGCCAGGATCTCTTTCGCTCTTGCAAGAAGGTTCTTTGGAAGTCCCGCAAGCCTTGCCACTTCTATACCATAAGATTCATCCGCGCCTCCAGGCACGATTTTTCGAAGAAACGCGATGTTTTTCCCAACCTCTTTCACGAGTACGGAGTAGTTCCTGATGCCATAGAGTTCCTCTTCCAAAGCAGTCAGTTCATGATAATGCGTGGCAAAAAGTGTTTTTGCTCCCTGAATCTCACTGAGAATATGCTCAATGACCGCCCAGGCGATGGAAAGCCCATCATACGTGCTGGTGCCTCTCCCCACTTCGTCCAGAATAATAAGGGAGCTTTCAGTAGCATGCAGAAGAATATCTGACACTTCACTCATCTCCACCATGAATGTGGACTTACCACCAGCTAAATCGTCCGAAGCGCCGATTCGCGTGAAGATCCGGTCACATATGGGTAAACTTGCTTCTTTTGCAGGCACAAAAGATCCAATCTGTGCCATGAGACTCATCAGCGCTGTCTGTCTCATATAGGTGGACTTACCAGCCATATTGGGACCAGTGATGATGAGAAATCGTTCTTTGTCCCCATCCATATACAGGTCGTTGGATACAAACTCCCCTTTTTTCATCATCTGCTCCACTACTGGATGGCGTCCTTCAAGAATTCTAATTTTCCCATCTTCATTGATTTGAGGTTTCACATAGCCATTATTTCGCGCCACTTTGGCCAGGCACTGATAACAGTCCAGATCCGCAATGATTCTTGCAGTCTGCTTGAGACGCTCAATCTCACCTGCCACTTGTTCTCTGATGTCCTGAAATACCTTGTACTCGAGATCTGCGAGCTTTTCTTCAGCCCCTAAAATCTTATCTTCAATGTCTTTCAGCTCCTGCGTGATGAATCTCTCTGCATTGGCCAAGGTCTGTTTTCTGATATAGCGGCCTTCCGGAATACTGCTGTAGTTGGATTTTGAAATTTCGATGTAATACCCAAACACCTTGTTGTATCCAACCTTCAGACTTTTGATGCCTGTGAAATCACGTTCTTTCTGCTCCATTTCAGCAATGTATCTTTTTCCATTTTGCTTGAGATTCCGCAGTTCCTCAATCTCCTTATGAAAACTGCTCTTGATAACACCGCCATCTTTTAAGGCAAGTGGAGCATCTTCTTCAATACTGTCTTCTAAAAGTGCATGAACATCTGAAAGCACGTCAAACTTTCTGGAAAGCCGGGAAAGTTCACCGTAATCCACCTGCTTCAGGAGGCTTTCCACAGTCGGAAGCTTCCCTAGGGACTTCTTTAAAGTCACCATTTCTTTGGGATTCACGGACTTGAGCGCAATCTTGGAAACAATCCGTTCAATATCAAAAACACCTTTCAGTGCCTCTCTCATATCCTCCAACAGATTCAGATTCTGATAAAACGCCTCTACAGCATCCAGACGCTTCACCACAAGCTCTTTATTCAAAAGAGGAGCTTCAATCCATCTTCTCAGATTTCTCGAACCCATGGCGGTTTCTGTTTCATCTAGAACCCATAGAAGGCTTCCCTTCTTACTCTTATCCACGATATTCTCTGTAAGTTCCAGGTTCCTTTTCGTATTGACATCAAGGGCCATAGAATCATCTGTGTTATAGATCTCTAAATGCGTGATATTGGTTAATGCGGTTTTTTGTGTTTCCTCCAGATATTGAAGCAAAAGAGCAGATGCGGAAGCTACCACACGATTGTATCCTCCTGATAAACTCTTGAAATAGTTCTGCACACTGCCTTTTTCCAAGGAATCATCAAGTTCTCTCAGATTCACCAGAACATTCCATTTTTTCTGTAGCTCATCCCCCAGAGAATCTTCTGTAACGATGACTTCCTTTGGGGTGAACTTGCTCATCTCATTGTGAAGCGACGAAAGTTTTTGTGGTACATAGGTCCCTAGAAACTCTCCTGTGGAGAGATCGCAGAACGCTACCCCATACCACTCCTCATGAGAAGTGACTGCCATCACATAATTATTCCTTTTATTGTCCACGAAATTTTCATCAAGAAGTGTTCCTGGAGTAATAATTCGGATCACGTCCCTTTTGACGATTCCCTTGGCCTCTTTCGGATCTTCCACCTGCTCACAAATTCCAACTTTATATCCTTTCTGAATGAGTTTACCGATATAGCCCGCTGCTGCGTGGTAAGGAATTCCACACATGGGTGCCCTCTCTTCCAAACCGCAGTCTCTACCTGTCAGGACAAGCTCCAGTTCCTTGGATGCAGTCTCTGCATCCTCAAAAAACATCTCATAGAAGTCTCCCAGTCGATAAAAAAGAATACAGTCCTTATACTGCTCTTTGATTGTAAAATACTGCTGCATCATTGGGGTCAAAGCCATTTTCTAATCCTCCGTTAAGAAAAAAGTCAGGTGTTTTTTCTTTATCTATCATTGAACCTGATCTGTGTTTACCAGTCTGTACACTCCATTATACTAAAAAGCCTTTGAAAAATATAATAAGAATCTGGAGAATTGACATATCCGTACCTTCTCCAGATTCTTACGCCTTACTGAACCAGTTCTCCCATCAAACTGAAGGATCTGGCTTTGGTAATTTTCACTTGAACCAGTTTTCCCACAAGGACCTCGTCTCCCGGGAAGTTTACCGTTTTTCCTGTCCGAGTTCTGCCCTGAAGGTATTCATCGTTGTTCTTGCTCTTTCCCTCCACGAGAATCTCAACCACCTGATCCTGGTAACTCTTGTTGATTTCTATGGAATTCTTGTTCACCGCCTCCACAAGGCGATTGAATCTTTCATGTTTCACATCTTCAGGCACCTGGTCTTTCATTCTGTCTGCAGGTGTATATTTTCTTCTGGAATAAATAAAGGTAAAGGCTGAGTCATATTTCACTTCTTCCACAAGTCTCAATGTTTCCATAAAATCTTCTTCAGTCTCTCCTGGGAATCCAATGATGATATCCGTAGTCAACGCAACTCCAGGAATAGCCTCTTTGATTTTCTTCACGATATCCAGATAATTTTCTCTTGTGTAGTTTCTGTTCATTCGCTTCAGGAGCGCAGTGGATCCGCTCTGCACCGGCAGATGAATCTGCTCCACCACTTTTTCACAGTCTCTCACCGCTAGAATAACGTCCTCTTTTAAATCCTTGGGGTGTGGAGACATGAACCGGATTCTTTCTAAGCCCTCCACGTCATTCACCATTCTGAGCAGTTCGGAAAAGGTGACTTTCTCTTCCAGATTGTATCCATAGGAGTTCACATTTTGGCCCAGCAGGGTCACTTCTTTATATCCCTTGGATACAAGATCTCTGACTTCAGAAAGAATATCCTCTGGTTTTCTGGAACGTTCTCTTCCTCGCACATAGGGAACCACACAGAAGGTGCAGAAATTATCGCAGCCATAAGTGATGGTCACAAATGCTTTTACACTTGAATCTCTAACAATTGGAATACCTTCAACAATTTCTGTTTCCTTTTCGTAGATTTCACAAATCTGAGCATTCTCCGTTTTGGCTCTTTCCAGATACTCAGGAAACTTATGGGCATTATGGGTACCGAAGACAATATCCACATGTTTATACTTTCTTAAAATCTCTTCTGGCATTCCTTTTTGCTGCATCATACATCCGCAGACCGCGAGTATCATATCTGGATTCTCACGCTTCAGCGCTTTTAAAGCACCAATATTCCCATACACTTTCAGCTCTGCATTCTCACGCACTGCGCAGGTATTGAAGATGATCACATCCGCTTTATTTCTAAACATGGTGGACTCATACCCCATGCTTCGGAGCATTCCTGCAAGTTTCTCGGAATCTTCCTCATTCATCTGGCATCCCCAGGTTTCAATCAGGTATTTCTTGCTCAAATCTATATTCCCCTTTTCTATTTTCATACATCAAAAAGAACATTTTCTTTCATAAGAATCGTTCTCTGCTTTACACAACAGTTCTATTATAGCTAAAATAGCAATTAAATAAAAGTAGTCTGGACATATCCCATGAATTCATAAATGGTCAACAAATCCAATAATAATTCGCTAAATTTCATTAAATTGTAGCACGATATGACTTTTTGTTAATATATTGTCATTATTGATTGAATTAATGAAAACGTTTATACTAGTTCTGTAACAAAATTGGGGGGTGTTGTGATGAACGTGGAATTTTCAGAAAGAGCAAACCGGATCAAAGCTTCCGAAATCAGAGAGCTGCTGAAATTGACCGCACGACCAGAAATCATATCATTTGCAGGAGGACTTCCTGCTGCAGAGCTTTTTCCATTGGAATCACTTGCAGAAATCAGTAAAGAAGTGATTCTTCAGGAGGGAAAAACAGCATTGCAGTATAGTACCACCGAAGGGTTCAATGATTTAAGGGAAGTTATTCTAAAGCAAAGACTTGAAAAGGTGGGCATCCATGCAACTTTAGATGAAATTTTCATCACATCCGGTTCACAGCAGGCACTGGATTTCACTGGAAAACTTCTTATCAATGAAGGCGATCAGATAATTGTAGAGTCTCCTACCTATCTGGGTGCACTCAATGCTTTCCTGGCTTATGCTCCTTCCTATGTTGAGATTCCATTAGAAGAGGATGGCATGGATCTGGATTTGTTAGAAGAACATCTGAAAGGTGGATTAAAAGCGAAATTCCTGTATACCATACCAGATTTCCAGAATCCGTCTGGAATTACGATGTCTCTGGAAAAGAGGAAACGGCTTCTGAGCCTTGCAAACCAGTATGATCTCATTGTCATTGAAGATGCGCCATACGCGGAGCTGGTCCTTGAAGGAAATCAGCTTCCTCCACTAAAATCTATGGATACTGAGGGACGCGTTATTTATCTTGGCACCTTTTCCAAGACATTTACACCAGGAATTAGAATCGGCTGGGTTGTGGGACATCCAAAAATTATTCACAAATTTATACAGATCAAGCAAGGGTCAGATCTTCAGACTTCGTCATTGGACCAAAGAATTGCTGCCCGTTATATGCTGCAGTATAATCTGGATGAACATATTGAGCTGATCAAGAAGGTGTATAAAAAAAGAAGAGATGTGATGATCCATGCTATGAGATCTTCTTTTCATAAAGACATCACCTTTACAGATTCAAAAGGCGGATTGTTCACTTGGGTGAAAGTAAAAGAGACCATGGATACGAAACTCATCATGGAAGAGGCATTGGCGAGAAATGTCGCTTTTGTGCCCGGTGCATCTTTTTTTGCCAGCGGAGACAAGAAAAATTATATGCGCCTCAATTATTCTTGCATGCCAGAGGAAATGATCGAAATTGGCATCAGAAGGCTGGCAGAAGTACTTAATAAATACTACTGATTCCTGTATAATAAATAAAAAAAAGAATGGAGATCAAAACATGAACTTATCAAATAGAATCAACGAGATGAAGTTTTCTCCCATCCGTAAGCTATCCCCCTACGCTCAGGCAGCCCGCAAAAAGGGGCTGAAGGTTCTGGGTCTTAATATTGGACAGCCTGATATTGAAACCCCTCCTCAGTTTATGGAGACCATAAAGAAATTTGATGAGAAGGTGCTAAAATACTCAGAATCTAGAGGTGAAGCCGTCTTACTCGAATCATTTATACGGTACTATAAGGATTATGGTATTGAGTTTACAGAAGAGAACCTCATCATCACCAATGGAGGATCAGAAGCTCTTCAGTTTGCGCTTTTCTCTTTGCTGAACCCTGATGAGGAAGTGCTCATTCCAGAACCTTTTTACACCAACTACTCTTCTTTTACAGATATCGTAGGCTGTAAAGTTCGACCAATTACAACCTACGGTGATGATGGATTTCATTTGCCAAAGATGGAAACGATGGAAAGTCTTATTACAGAGAAAACAAGAGCCATCCTTATCTCAAGCCCATCCAATCCAACTGGTACCATATACAGCAAGGAAGAAATCCGTATGCTTGCAGATCTTTGTCTAAAATATGATTTATATCTCATTTCAGATGAAGTCTATAGAGAGTTTGTCTATGATGGCCTTGAAGTCCATTCCCCAATGGATATTCCCGAAATTGAGGACCGTGTGGTGCTCATTGACTCTATCAGCAAGCGCTACAGCGCATGTGGTGCGAGAATTGGGCTTGTGGCTTCCAGAAACAAAACCATTATCCAAGCGATGATGAAACTTGCTCAGTCAAGGCTCTGTGCCCCCACACTGGAACAGGTAGCAGCGGCTGCACTTTACGAAACTCCAAAGTCGTATTTCGAGGCCGTGAAAAAAGAATATCAGGAACGAAGAGACATTCTTTTCGAAGGCATTTCTAAGATTCCTCATGTAAAAGTAAAGAAGCCAACTGGCGCCTTCTACATGATGATTGAGCTTCCCATTGATAATGCGGAAGACTTCTGTATGTGGATACTGGAAAATTTCAGCTATAAGAACACCACCATTATGATGGCCCCTGCCGAAGGTTTCTATCTCACAAAAGGACTCGGTGTAAAAGAAGTGCGGCTTTCCTACTGTATCAATCAGGAAGATCTCTCACTTGCCGTAGAAATCTTAAAACTAGCTATTGAAGAATATAATACGAAATAAAACAACAGACGGTCTAACAAATAGACCGTCTGTTATTTTATGTAATATAACCATGTACATGTACTCTTTTCTTCCTGAAAACCTGAAGAAAGATAAAGCTCCTTGGCTCTGAAGTTGTCTTCATTGACATCCAGATAAATCTCCTGAATATCAAGCTCCTTTGCCCTAGACAGGATTGCATAGAGAAAATCTCTGGATCTTCCTTTTCCTCTAAAGTCCGGTGCAATACCAAAGTTTACAAGAAAGTAGCAGTCCTCCTGCCGATTGATCTGACCATAGCCCACATACTGACCTTCTTCTACCAGAAAAAAACTGAGTTCAGGGATATAGGTTCTTTTGGAGATTTCAAGAAGAACATCCGTAACGGACAATGGCACCCGATATTTGTTATCGAATATCTGATTCTGCAGTTCCACCCTGGCTTTCACATCTTCTATCTGAAACCTCTTTATTTCGACCTCCCGTGAAACTTTCGGCGGAAGATCCAGTTTTCTTTTCATCCTCAGAAGTCCTTTTCTGTAAGTGAATCCCATCTCCGTCAAAAGTATATGGTTTTCTTCATTGTCTATGGTGGTGTACTCAAATTGATGGATGTCCAAATGAATGGGAAGAGATTCCAAAAAAGCATCCATTACCTGAGCCAGCGGTTGTGTCTTTAACTCAGCAAACGACTTTAATGGAACAATACTTCTCATTTTCACATTATAATTTCTTGTTTCTGACCAGAGGATCAATACTGGATCCTCATGATAGCAGATGATTCTTGTTCCAGAGCGGTACTGTATTTTATTGAATAAAGAACTCTTCATATATCTATCATAAAGATTCTCATTCAGGTCATTGAACTCTCTGTATTTCAGCAGTTCTTTTTTGTAATATTGTAGATCCTTGGCACGAAGTGGCAACGCTTTATACATACTTCAACTCCTTGCTTGTAAGAATTCTTTACTGAAGTATGATAATTATATCATAGCTTGCAAAACATATGCTATCATTCGACACACTTAATGTCATGTGAATCGAATTGAGGCCATCTCTCAGCTTGAAGATTAAAACGCTGCACGGAGTCTTGTCTTGAGCATTTTATAAAGAGCCACCGCAATGAATCCTCCAGCCATGGCCGTGAGAAGCTGAGGCACCCCCATGGCAACTGCAAGTTTTGCTTTTACTGGCTCTGGGATTCCAATGGCAAAGAGATCAATCAGCCGGGTTGCACTGACAAAAAGGAAAATGAACTTCAGTACACTCGCCAGCATAAATCCAATGAATTCTCCAGATTTTCGGTCCTTCAGAAGAGCAAAAATACTGCTGTAAAGAAGATTGCCTGCTGCAATAAACGGAATAAATGGTGCCATGGGTACCGCAAGAACACCAGAGAAAAATGCTAGTACAGGTGTCAAAACACCAATGAGAATTGCCCATTTTAATCCCGCAAAATATACAGTAAGAAGCAAAATAGCATTCACCATGGGTCCAACAAAAAATTGATTGATCTGCGGAATATTCTTACCCAAAATCTGAATAAGCACTGCTAAAGTTAAAAATAAAGCACTGAAAATCATGTTTCTGGTTTCTTTTTTAATGTTCATTTTCTTTCCTCCCATACCCTAATGACAACATTTTAACATGATTCAGGAAGAAAATCCTGTAAAACTAAAAAAACCCCGGATAAACCGGGGTTTTGAGTTAGAAATCTTAAGACTCTATTGCTTTGATGCTTAAAGATACCTTCTTGTTTTCTTCTGAAGAATCAAGAATCTTTACCTTGATGGTTTCACCAATGGTCAGCACTTCTGAAGGTGATTCTACTCTCTGATGAGAAAGCTGTGAAATATGCGCAAGTCCATCCACGCCAGGTTCCAGCTCAATGAATGCACCAAAGTCTGTAAATCTGACAACCTTGCCTAATACAACGCTTCCTTCTGGGTACTTCTCTTCAATTCTTGTCCATGGATTTTCCTGAAGAGCCTTCAAGCTGAGTGAAAGTCTCTTCTTCTCGTTGTCTAGAGCGATGATCTTCACCTTCAGCTCATCTCCAACCTTCAGAACATCACTTGGCTTTCCAACTTTACCATAGGAAATTTCAGAAACATGAAGAAGTCCATCAACACCATTTACGTTGACAAATGCACCGAAATCGGTAAGCCTCTCCACATGTCCTTCCAGTACCTGTCCTACTTCAAAGTTCTCCCAAGCACTTGCCTCCTGTGCGACTCTGTCTTCCTGAAGCTTCTTTCTTCTGGAAGCAACCACTCTAGTTGTGCCTCTCTTTTCTTCAATCTCAATGACATTAACATCCAGATCCTGATCCTTGTAAACAGAAAGATCATTCACTGAGTGCAGTTCAAGATGTGAAGCAGGGATAAAGACTCTCTGTCCAAGGTACGTAGCCACTACACCACCCTTAACAGCATCCTTCACCTTGACTTTGACAGTCTCATTGTTTTCGTGGGCTGCTCTAAGGTCTCTTATCGCTTCTTCTCTGTGCATTTCTACCATAGAAAGGATAAAGAAGGAATCATTTTCCTGTGGTCTTCTGATAACCTTAGCTTCAATTTCCTGACCAAGTTCAAGAACTTCTGTCAGATTTCCTTCAGAATCTACGGTAGCTTCTTCGATGACAAGCTTACCATCATGGCTGGCTCCTACAAGTGCTACTATAGCTTCTTTATCGTCTAGCTGGATGATTTTTCCTTTGATGATCTGGCCAATTCTTACTGGCTTGTCATAAAGATCCATCAGATCCTGCATTGACATTTCATTTTCGTTGTTTTCGATGTTTTGATTATCCATCATAAGTTTTCCATTGCCTCCTTAATTATCCATTCTGGTGTGGATGCACCCGCAGTGATCCCTACTCTCACTGCATTTTTAATTTTTTCTTTGATTCCGTCCAATTCTCCTGCATTTTCAATATGAAAAGTCATTGGACAGTTTTTTTTGCATATCTCGTAGAGTTTTGTGGTATTAGAACTGGTATATCCTCCGATGACAATCATAGCATCCACTTCCTTGGAAATCTCTTCAGCAGACTTTTGTCTGTCCTCCGTTGCTTTGCAAATGGTATTGAAAGCAACAAACTCTTTGGCAGTTTCAGCTATATTTGTAATCAGCTTCACCCAGTTCGATTGTTTTTCCGTAGTTTGAGCAACTACGCAGATTTTACCTTTCATCGGAAAATCAATTTCTCCACTTCTAGTGATATAAGCACTGTTATTACAGTATCCGTTGATCCCGACGACTTCTGGATGGTGTGCATCGCCAAGAATTACAATCTTATACCCTTTATCATGGTGCAATTTGACCTTCTTCTGAATATTTATCACATAAGGGCAAGTCAAATCCACAATGGAAACCCCTTGCTCCTTAAGCTCATCATAGACCGCCATGGCAACGCCATGTGTTCTAATTATGACCGTATCTTCCTTCATCAGACTTGGAATATCTTCCATTGAAATCTCATGAATTCCTTTATTTGCAAGTTTTTGCGTCACATCCTTGTTATGAATCAATGGCCCCAGTGTGACTACTCTACCTTGAGGACTCACAAAATCAAAGGACTGATTTACTGCACGTTCTACGCCAAAACAAAATCCAGAGTTATTGGCTCTAATAATTTCTCTCATTTTGCTCCTTTTATAATCACCGTACTCTTGACATTATGAATTATATCATAAATAGACAAGTGATAAAAAGTCTTTCAACATATATTCATAATTTTATTCGAAACTTGCGAATAAATTTCAACGTATCTAAACATTACCTTCCATATTATACTCTATTTCATGAAAATTAGCTACAAATTCTATAGAGTACAATGAGATTCTCTTTCATTTCTATCGTTGACTATCCTCTGCGGCCCCCGCTAGATCCGGCCTCAAAGACTTCGCTTTCCGAAGATATACAGAAGTCCCTGGGACTGAAGCGTCATAATGTATCATGACTCGAATGCACAATCCTAAAGCCCCCTGAACATCCATTTCCTGAAAGTGAAGGATAGGCACATCTGTGATGCCAAGCTCTTCTCTCAAGTATTTTCCAGGATATGCTGAACAAATATCCTTAGTTGCCGTAAAAAGAACCGAAATCATTTTTTCTGGTTTCAGGCCATTTTGAGCTATGAGTTCACGCATGAGTTCAACTGTCGCTTCCTTTATTTTTACCGGTGTATCCGTATCAATTGTTGTAGCACCTCTGATTGCAATCATATGGAATCACCTGCCAGAAAACCTGTTGAGAAAGCAATCTGAAGGTTGAATCCACCTGTCACAGCATCCACATCAATCATTTCTCCAGCGAAAGAGAGATTATCGATAATTTTCGATTTCATGGAGCTTGGATCGATTTCCTTTGTCACCACACCGCCCCTGGTGATAATTGCTTCATTTATAGATTTTGTTCCTACCACTGTGAGTGGAATGTTTTTCAGAACCCTGACAAGTTTCAGACGTTCCCCTTTTGTAATGCTGTTGCATTTCTTCTCTGGATCAATACCAGACTGTTCGATAATAAAAGGAATCAGTTTTGATGGAAGTAAATCCGTCAGTGCGTTTCTGAAATCTTTATTCTGATACTTCAGAAAATCTCTTTGAAGCCTCTGATCCAAGGCATTCTCATGAAGTCCTGGTTTCAGATCAATCAGACCTTCCACATGACCAGGCTTATAAAAAGCAGATGCAGAAAGCACCAAAGGTCCACTGACTCCAAAATGAGTGAACAGCATTTCTCCAATATCCGTAAACACCTCTTTATTCTGCACCTTCAGCGTAAATCTTACATTCTTAAGACTTAGCCCTTGAAGATCTTTCACGAAAGTTTCCTTGGTAACTAATGGAATCAGTGATGGTGCCATTGGGTATACGGAATGTCCGATGCGTTCGGAAATATTCTGAAGAGTTCCGTCTGATCCAGTGCCAAAATAAGAACACCCACCTCCAGCGAAAATATACCAATCTCCAGATATACTGCCTTTGTTTGTGACAAGCTTCAGAATTCTGTTCCTTTCCAGAATGACATCTTTTACCAAGGTGTGGTACTGCACTTCCACATGTTTTTTCAAAAGTTCTCTCCGAAGCACGTCAATCACATCAGAGGATTTATCCGATTCTGGAAACACACGGTGACCACGCTCTACTTTCAGAACAAGCCCCCGTTTTCTAAAAAACTCCATCAGCTGTTCGTTGGTGTAGGAATACAATGCGCTATAAAGAAACTCAGGGTTTCTTGGAATATTTTCAAAGAACTCAGAAATATCCTTTTCATTGGTGATATTACATCTTCCTTTTCCAGTGATAAAAAGTTTTTTTCCGATTTTCTCATTTCTTTCCAGCAAAACCACCTGATGCCCTTTTTCGGCAGCACGTATGGATGCCATTATGCCTGCAGGGCCACCACCAACAACTATTACTCTCATATATTATCCTCACACATTCATTCCGCAATCCGGAATATCCTCATCCATTATGATAAAGAAAGGCTTGCAATAATGCAAGCCTTCTGTACTCTTCTATTTTAATACTGTCCCTGAGCAACCATTGCTTTTGCAACCTTGTCAAATCCTGCGATGTTGGCACCAGCAACCAGATTATATCCGAAACCGTAGAACTCAGCAGCTTCTTTCGCGTTCTTATGAATATTTTTCATAATCTGATGAAGCTTTGCATCCACTTCTTCTTCTGTCCAGGAAAGTCTCATGCTGTTCTGTGACATTTCAAGAGCGGATACAGATACACCACCAGCGTTGGCAGCCTTGGATGGCCCAACTACAACTCCGCTGTTCAAGAAGTGCGTTACAGCTTCGTTGGTGCATGGCATATTTGCGCCTTCACAAACATACTTGATTGCATTGTCTGTAATCATCTTTGCATGTTCAATGTGAATGTCATTCTGAGTTGCACAAGGCATTATGATGTCTACTTTTCTGCCCCATGGCTTTTCACCTGCAAAGAACTCCACACCGAACTTGTCTGCATAGTCTTTCACCTTGTCTCTTCCTGAGTTTCTCATTTCAACAAGATAGTTGATTTTTTCAGGTGTGCTTACACCATCTGGATCGTAAATATATCCATCCGGACCGGATAGAGTAACAACCTTAGCCCCGAGTTCTGTTGCTTTCATACAAACGCCCCAGGTAACATTTCCGAAACCGGATGCAGCGATGGTTTTGCCAACCATCTTATCGCCCAGGTGTTCGAGAATCTCGTTACAGAAATATACAATACCGAAGCCAGTAGCTTCTGGACGGATAAGTGATCCACCATATGGAATTCCTTTTCCTGTGAAGACTCCATTTTCAAATGCGCCACGGATTCTTCTGTACATACCGAAAAGATAACCGATTTCTCTAGCACCTACTCCGATATCTCCAGCTGGAACGTCCACATCTGGTCCAATATGTCTATAAAGTTCTGTCATGAAGCTCTGGCAGAATCTTAAAATTTCACTGTCTGATTTTCCTCTTGGATCAAAGTCAGAACCACCCTTACCTCCACCAATCGGAAGTCCTGTCAGAGAGTTCTTTAATGTTTGCTCAAAAGCAAGGAATTTCATAATGGAGAGTGTTACAGATGGATGGAATCTGAGTCCGCCTTTGTATGGCCCAATCACACCATTAAACTGTACTCTATACCCTCTGTTGACCTGAACATGACCATTGTCATCTTCCCATGAGACTTTGAACATAATCATTCTTTCAGGTTCAACGAACCTACCAAGAAGATTCATCTTCATATATTCTGGGAACTTATCAAGAACTGGCTTCAGTGTAGGAAGAACTTCTTCTACAGTCTGAATAAACTCTGGTTCATGACCATTTTTTGCCTTTACATCATTAATGATCTTCTCAATGTACTCTGTTGAGCTAAGCATTGTACTTGCCATTTTTTTACCCCCAAATTTGTTTTCCGTAATAGTGGTGATTAGTCTTACATGTCTATTCTACAATGAAATCCGCTGTTTTTCACCCGCTTACAAAAAGTTTATTAAGTTCTTATTAAAACCTTTACATCCTTGTAGAACCAATTATATTTTCATAAATTTCATTAAGAAAAAGATGAAAGGAAGGGATAAAATATAAAAATCCATACTTCGTTATTTGGGTAACGAGTATGGATTTCAAATTTGCTATGATTAATTGAAGATATCATGCTTCTTCCAGATCTCTTCCAAGGTATTGAAAATCTCACCCACTTGATCTTTTTTCCTCATACCAACAGAAACAATCACAGCATTTATGACGCTGAGAGGAGCTACAAGAGAGTCTACAAAGGATGCCATATTACTTTGTGCAATGAGACTATAATCAGCGCGCGCTGCTAAAGGTGACAGCAGGCTGTCGGTGATGACGCTAACCTTTGCACCTCTGCTTTTCGCAAAATCCAGTGCTTCGATGGTTTTCTGGGAATATCTCGGAAAACCAATTCCGATGACAAGATCGTCTTTGTTCAGTTTGATCATCTGTTCAAAAATATCGCTATACCCTTGATGGATAGAACGGACATTATCCAAAAACAAGTTCAGATAAAAGGCAAGGAAATTTGCCAGCGTGTTTGAACTTCTAAGGCCTATGATATAAATATTTCTTGCTTCAAAAATCGCATCAATGATCTGCTCAAAAGTCTGCTCATTAATCTTCTCCAATGTAGCACGGATATTCTCCATGTCCGCCTTCAGAACACCTTTCAGCGCATTCTCTGTATTGACTAGACTGTTCGTCAGCTCCAGTCTCTGAACAGTGGTCAGCTTTACTTTCACGATATCCTGCAGTGATTTCTGAAGTTCTGGATATCCTTCATAACCGAGCTCATTTGCAAATCGTACCACAGTGGATTCAGAAACCCCTACACTTGCACCAAGCTTGGATGCCGTCATAAATGCTGCCTTATCGTACTGCTTCAGTATAAACTCAGCAATCAGTTTCTGCCCCTTACTCAGTTTTGCATATTTGCTCTGGATAACTCTCATCAGATCATCACGGTTGCCTTCCATAACTTATCCTCTCTTTCAAACATCCATTATTGGATCATCAATGTTCATGGTTTTATTTCAATTATTTTCATTATATTCTGTTTCTCTATAGCAGTAAAGGATATCCATAACAGTTACAGCTCTTTCTGTATTCTTTCTCCTGCTGATAAATAGAATTACTTTAACCGGAAAGGAAGCAGTATTTTTGATATTAACATGAAGTGCGATTTTAGTTGACAATAACTCATTAACCATAATAAATATTATGTTAACAAGTTCAACAATATGATTGCTACTTCTTTCTGCTGTAATGAAGAAAGCCCAGTGCATCACACTGAGCTTTCTTAACTTTATGTTTTCATGGATTCTATAGCTTATATCTTTTCAGTTCATTTTTCAAGAACAGTACTACCTTCTCCAGCTCATCTATGTTTTCAGTGAGTTTGGATATTTCCCCCGCAAAACTTGTGACGTTGGCGCTCATTTCCTGAGATGAAGCTGAATTTTCTTCTGCAATCGCCGCTAATTTATGTACATTATCAAAAACTTGGTTGATTTTTTCTGTTTCCATAGACAGTTTGTTGGAGATTTCTGCGATGGATCCCGAAACTGCATGAATTCTCTTTGTTGCAGTCTTGCTTTCCGCTGTGACATTTTCCATGGTTTTTGTTCCTGCATCCAATTCTCCATATTGATCATTGACCTTGGATACCATGTCATTCACACCAAGTATAAACTCATTCAGATTTGTATTGATGGTGCTGACCGCTTCTTTTGAGTCTTCAGCGAGCTTTCGGATCTCTTCCGCAACTACACTGAATCCACGTCCCATTTCTCCTGCTCGGGCAGCTTCTATGGATGCATTTAAGGCCAGAAGATTCGTCTGTTCCGCAATGCTTTCTACAGTTCCAACAATGCTTATGATGTCTTTCACCTTTGTTCCAAGATCTTTCCCTGTTTCATTGACCCTCGAGAAGTTCTCCTTTACCAGGTTCATTTTTCCAGAAACTTTCTCCAGATCTTTAAAAGACACTTCAATCTGCTCTACTGCATCTTCCAGAGATTTTTTCCCATTCAGTTCCTGTGTGCTGATTTCATTGAGGATTTTAATATTCTCTGCCAATATACTAACTGATGCTTCTGTTTCCGAGGCCTGATGCTGTGCTCCTTCTGCCACTTCTTCCACAGAGCTTGCGATGAGCTCAGAAACATCTCCTAGGTTTTTAGCAACCTTTGAGAACTTACCGATGAAGGAATAAAGATCATCCATTCCCCCTCTATAGTAGGTGAACTCCTCTTTCAGATGTTCCTTTGCTTGTGAAAGATTCCCTAGGATTCCTTCAAACTGATCCGCCGTGATGACTTTAAGCTCTTTTGACAAATCCAGCACTTTAATGGCTTCAATCTCTTCTTTAATATCCTTCATAGGCTTCAGAAGAAGATGATTCCCCATCGCCGATGAAATAAGAACCATAACTGGAATTCCTGCAAGAAGGACCAGATCTTGTGTTCCCTGAACAGCAAATATTGCTGCAGCACTTACCAACGCAGGAAGTATGGCTGATTTCAGGGGCAAGGATTTTATCATCCCAAACGAAAGCACTCTAGAAAAGGGATATTTCTTCACTTTTTTTGGTGTTTTCTCAAAAGAGAGATGAATTTTGACTACATGAACCGCGCCTTCCTTGGTCTCTTCTAAAATCTCTGCGCTAATCTTCTCCCCAAAGTGATTTCCAACTCCCTCAATGAGTCCCATAAGGTAATGGTGCAGCCCTCTTGTGGATTTATAAACCATCAAAAAATTCTTCTCGTCAATGGGCTCTGGTATCAGTCTTGGTGGTTTCGCACCAGCAATCATTTTCGTCAGCTGTGCATGTACCGTGTCCATCATCATCAGGAATCCCATGGCTGAATTTGTTTCAAAATAGGAAGGAAACCACTCCCTAAAAGACTGAACATTATTTACCCCCAAAGTCCGATAGAGGTCTTCAATCTTCATCCCTTGCTTTTTTGCAAAATTTTCCATGATCCCTTTTATTTCCGCATCGTCAATTTCCTCCAGCGGTGTAATGATTCTCTGAGGATTCCACCCTGCGGCTTTCAGAATTTCATTCTTCTGACTCTCTCCATACAGTCTCGTTAAAGTTGTCAGCCAGATGCTTACCAATGTCCCTTTCATTTCCTGTCTCCTCTTCCTTAAGTTATAATACTGATACTGCTTCTATCGGCACTTTATTCAATTTATTAATATATACCATCAGATTATCATTTTAATCATTTTTTCATCTCTATGGGGTATAAGTGTAATCATAAGATCAGTACGAAGAAGAAAAACAGTAGAAGGAGAATGATGATGAGCGCCAAAACAAGGAATTTACCCATGGAGAAACTGCTCCATGATGCAATAGAGTCGTATCACAGTTGTGATCCTTGGGATGAATGGACACTTCCGAAAGTATCCATTCTACAGAAGATTCTTCATGAACGTAAGCTTCGAAAGCTTTTGGAAAAGACTCTAAAAGAACTTCCGGATTTGAATGAGGAATTACTCAGACAAATGAGTAAGGAAGAGAAAGATGAGTTGAGAGTAAAACTGAAAGAAACCGCAAAGATGCTGGATCAGGAAAAGCTGCTCTATTCCACTCCTTTCCTGATGGAGTTTATGAATCTTGGCTTTTTGGAAAGTACTGAAGCTTTTTTTGAGAAATCACAATTATTTGAACCAGAGTTCAAACCAGAGGATCTTTTTCAGGCTGTTCGTAATGTATGGATTATGAACTGTCTTCAGCTGCTTTTTCATAAGCCAGTCTGTCTTACATCCTCCATATTCTCTTACAGCCTTCTTTATCCCTATACAGATAATTATCTGGACGATCCAAATACTTCCAGTAAGGAGAAGTCCTCCTTCAATCATATGATATACGATAAAATACTGGGGAATCCTGTTTCTGCTCCCACTCCATACGAAGCTAAAGTATGCGCCCTTCTGGACAATATTGAGAGAGAATTTCCTAGAGATACGTATCCATCCGTCTATGAAAGCCTTTGGTATATTCAGGACGCTCAGTCAAAAAGCATCCTCCAGAGCAAAAAAGAAGTGCCCCCACAGGAAATACTCCAATTAAGCTTTTATAAAGGAGGCGCCTCTGTTCTAGCCGATGCGTGCCTTGTCAAAGGCGAACTCACCCCCAATGAATCCACTTTTGCATTTGGTTATGGAACTTTTCTACAGCTGCTGGACGACTTGCAGGACAGAATGGAAGATGCCTCAATGAAACACCAGACTCTATACAGCGGTATTCCGCTTGAATCACACCTGGATGAATATATAGAAAAACTTCTCCGGTATATTGACTGCGTTCTGGCATCCTATGAAACAGAAATAAACTCCCCTGTTCCAATGAACGACGTCATCAGGAGCTGTATGCGTATGATGGTGGAAAGTGTTGTAGGTAAACATCCAACTTATGTATCGAAAAACTATTACAAAACTCTTGAATCCTATTCATCTGTAAGGCTTTCCTTTTATCCTGAGATGGAAAAGATTATGGAAGAGGCTCTTAGAAATAAAGAAAGCCGAAACACAGGCTCATAAACCGAGACAAAAACCCCTGAAGAAAATCACTACGATACATCTTCAGGGGTTTAACTATTCTTCTTCAAAAAGTTCTATATCTTCTTTCTCCAGTTCTTTCTTTTTCTCATCCAGTGCAACAAACTTCTCTGGCAATGGATGCTCCTCTTTGAGATCCTTAAGAGATGTGAATCCAAACTGAATCAGGAACTCATCGGTGGTTCCATAAAGCTTTGGTCTGCCTGGCGCATCTTTTCTGCCCACCACTTTAATGAGACCTTTTTCCTGCAGCTTCTGGAGCACATAATCACTGTTGACTCCTCTGATTTCATCCACATCCACTCGAGTTACTGGTTGCTTGAAAGCTATGATGGATAGGCATTCAAGCGATCCTTTCGACAAACTCTGTCTCTCATTTACTCCAAGCAGTTCCTTGAGATAAGGAGCATGGGCTTCTTTTGTGCCAAGCTGCAGTTTGTTTTCCAGTGCAAGCAGTCGGATTCCTCTATGGTTTTCCTTCAGCTCCTTTTCATAAGCGGTTATGACCTTCTCCAAATCCTCCATGCGTATTTTCATGATCCGTACCAGATCCTTTTTCTTCACAGCATCACCTGCAGCAAATAATATACTCTCCAGGACACTGATAAAGTAGCTGATATCCATAGGATCTTCCGTTCCAGTACTATTAAAGAGATTCGATTCCATGTTCTGCTCCTTTCTCTATGATGATTTCCGAGAAAACTTCTGATTGAGATACTCGAATCCGATGGTTTCTGGACAGTTCAAGAATCGCCAAAAAGAAGACAATACATTCCGATTTTGATTTTGTCTGAAATAGGAGTGTGGAAAAATTCACTCTTCTGTTTTCATAGAGCAACCGTTCCAGCTCTTCCATCTTATCCTCGATCTTGTATTCTTCTCGCTCCATGATTTTTGTTCTTAGAGCGCTTCGGTTCACCTTCTCTTTCTGTCTGTTCATCAGGCTCTTATACGTGATATACAAATGATCAATGGTGACTCCCCGAAGCAGCTCTTCCAAAGACACCTCATCACCAACAATGGTTTCGGCGCGTTTGGTGAAGATAAGAAGATCCTCATCATAGCGCTCACCAAGACCCTCCGCCATGAGCTTGAAGGCTTCATACTCTTCGATACGAAGTACCAGCTTCTCCTTCAGTTCCTCTTCATCCACTTCTTCCACATATTTGGGGAGCATCTCACGGCTCTTGATTTCAAGAAGTGTCGATGCAATGAGTAAAAACTCTGAGGCAATTTCCAGATCCAGCTCTTTCATACCTTGGAGATAAGCAAGATATTGGCTGGTGATTTCCGAAATACGGATTTCCTGTATTTTCATTTTGTTGATTTTCAGAAGATGAAGGAGCAAATCAAAAGGACCTTCAAAATTTGAAATCTGCAGCTGTAAACTTTCCATAAAATCCCCCAGACAGTTGAAATAAACCTCTTCTATTATACAGAAATTTTCCTTGAAAGGAAACGGGAGACTTCCTTCATGAAAGTCTCCCCGATTATCCTTTTATGTCATAATTACGCTTCCGTAATGACATCCAAAATAAATGGAATGTGTTCCGGCCTCTCATCTGCTATGTCATAGGCCTCCTGAGCCTTGTCGTAGGCATCCTGATAGTTCTCTCGATTGGTCAGAAGGGTGCAGAGCACATCTCCTTCATTTACCTCATCTCCTACTTTCTTCTGCAATGTGATTCCGGCTGCATAATCGATGACATCTTCCTTGGTTTCTCTTCCTGCGCCTAGAAGCATTGCCGAAGTGCCGATCTCTTCTGCCTTAATTTCATGCACAAACCCCTTCTTCTTTGCAATGACAGGCACACTGATCTTTGCTGTGGGAAGCAAGTCCGGATTCTCAATCTGAGAAACATTTCCTCCCTGTATCTTTACTAGCGTCTTCAGCATTTCCAAGGCTTTTCCGTTCTTCATGTTCTCACGGATGGCTTTCTCGGCATCTTCAATGGCGTCAAATGCTCCGCCTAACACAGCCATATGTCCTGCAATGGTCACACTGACATTCACAAGATCCTGCATGCCTTCACCTTTCAGTGTTTTTATGGCTTCCCTGACTTCATTGGCATTGCCCACTTCTTTACCCAGTGGCTCATTCATATTGGTGAGCACAGCCACAGTTTCTCTTCCGAGGCCTCTACCAATAGAAACCATCGCTTTCGCCAGAGCTCTTGCATCATCAAGGGTTTTCATAAATGCGCCATTTCCGACTTTTACATCAAGAACAATGGCATCAGAACCCGATGCGATCTTTTTGCTCATGATGGAGCTGGCGATGAGCGGAATGCTGTCCACTGTAGCAGTCACGTCACGAAGCGCATACAGCTTCTTGTCTGCTGGAGTAAGATCTCCAGTCTGTCCAACAATCGCCATTTTATAGGTATTGACGTTCTCCATGAACTTCTCCATGGAAAGACTGATGTCAAAACCTTCGATGCTCTCCAGTTTATCGATGGTTCCTCCAGTATGGCCGAGACCTCTTCCGGACATCTTTGCCACTGGAATGCCTAATGATGCAACCAGCGGAATCACTACAAGACTTACTTTATCTCCAACTCCGCCTGTGGAGTGCTTGTCAACCTTTACGCCTTCAATAGCAGACAGATCAATCTGATCCCCTGACTCCACCATGGCCATGGTCAGCATCCTGGTCTCTTCTGCATCCATCCCCTGGAAATAAATAGCCATAAGAAGTGCTGAAATCTGATAGTCCGGAATCTCGCCTTCGGTATATCCCTGAACTATGTAATAAATTTCTTCTTTGCTTAATCTCTTTCCTTTTTTCTTCTTGTCAATCAAATCCAGCATATGCATATATTCTACATCTCCTCTATAACTCTGGAAATCAGGGTGGTGAAGCTTCCTCTCACTTTAGCGGAAACCTCAATGACCTCTTCATGATTGAGCGGCTGATCCAGAACGCCTGCTGCCATGTTTGTAATGCAACTGACACCGAGCACTTTCATTCCTGAATAGTTGGCCACGATGGCTTCTGGCACGGTAGACATACCAATGGCATCTGCTCCCAGTGTTCTATAAGCTCTGATTTCTGCAGGAGTCTCGTAGCTGGGACCTGTATACATGGCATAGACTCCACGTTTCAGCTCAATATGCTCTTCTTTTCCGATTTTCTCCGCCAAGGCCATGAGATCTCTATTATATACTTTAGACATATCAGCAAATCTTGGACCGAACTCTTCCATATTTCTACCCATGAGTGGATTGTTTCCCGTGAAATTCAGATGATCCTCGATGAGCATCAGATCTCCAGGTGTAAACCCTAGGTTGACTCCACCACACGCATTGGTAACAATCAGATGTTTTACTCCAAGGCGTCTCATAACGAACACAGGAAGCGTCACCTCTTTCATCGTGTATCCTTCATAATAATGGAAGCGGCCTTGCATCATGGCAACCTTTTTACCCTTGTAGTCTCCAAAGACAAACTGACCAGCATGGCCTTCAACGGTAGATACCAGAAAATCCGGAATATCCTCGTATTTTACAACTGTAGGATTTTCAACATGCTCCGCCATGGATCCCAGTCCTGAACCCAGAATAACCAGTACATCAGGTGTATAGCTTATTTTCCCCTTAAGGTAATTCACTATCGTATCAATTCTTTTAATATCCATCTAACTTTACTCCTATTCTTTAAATGTTCTACGCTTTGATATCTGACCAGAAACTCTCTCCATAGAGGTCATTCTGAACCCCGAGATACTCAAGAACTGTCTTTCCAATGTCTGAGAAAGTTCTTCTCACGCCAAGGTTTGCCCCAGGCTTTACATTCTTGCCATATACAAGGATTGGAATATACTCTCTTGAATGGTCTGTGGAAGGTGTGGTTGGGTCGCATCCATGGTCTGCGGTGAGAATCAGAATATCATCCTCTGTCATGGTTTCCAGAATCTCTGGCAGCCTCTCATCAAACTCTTTGATGGCATTATAATAGCCAACATAGTCATTTCTATGTCCGTACTTCATGTCAAAGTCTACCAGGTTTGTCCAAAGTAGGCCTCCAAGATCTTCTTTCATGAACTTCAGTGTTTCATCCACACCTTGCATGTTGTTCTTGGTATGAACTGAATGGGTCACCCCGATATTATTGAAAACATCAGATATTTTACCAACGCACATAACGTTCTGTCCAGCTTCCTTAACGTACTCCAGAATGGTCTTATTGAATGGATCCAATGCAAAATCCTTTCTGTTTTCAGTTCTGGTATAAACACCATCTTCTCCAACAAAAGGTCTCGCAATGACGCGTCCAACTTGCCAGTCTCCTACAAGCATTTCACGGGCAACCTCACAGTAACGGTACAGTTCATCTAATGGAATGACCCCTTCGTGGGCTGCAATCTGGAACACGGAGTCTGCAGATGTGTAAATGATCGGAAATCCGGTTTTTACATGTTCATCTCCCAGTCTTTCAATGATTTCTGTACCAGAAGCAACTACATTTCCCAAGGTTTTTCTGCCTATTTTGGACTCAAAGGCATCCATAATCTCTTTTGAGAATCCTTCTGGATAAGTATTCAGGGGTTTTTCTAAGATGACTCCGGACATTTCCCAGTGACCCGTTACGGTATCCTTTCCTACAGATAGTTCTGCGGACTTCCCGAAAGCGCCTTCTGGTGTATCCATAACAGCTACACCCTTCAAAGGTGCGATGTTTCCAAGCCCGAGTTTCTCCAGATGAGGAATCTCCATTCCACCGACCTGATCTGCGATATTGCCAAGGGTGTTGGAACCTACATCTCCATATTGATCCGCATCTGGCATCTCACCGATACCAACAGAATCCAGTACTACAAGTATTGCTCTTTTCATTTTTTCCTCCTTGCTATGCCCTTGGATGGGCATCCTCATAAACTTCTTTAAATTTTTTATTCTTCACAAGCTTCAGGTAAATAGTAGTTGCTTTTATATCATTATGCCCTAGAAGCAGAGAAAGTGTTGTGATGTCCGCACCACCACTCAGCATATGTACGGCATAAGAATGACGTAAGGTATTCAAGTTGATGCTTTCTGACAATCCAGAAATCCTCGCATACTCTTTCAGGATTTTCCAAAGTCCTTGTCTTGTCATCTGGTCTCCTCGATGGGAGGGGAATAAAACAGATGCCCCGACCACCGGATCCACCCTCGATGATAAATACAGTTCAATGCTGTCCATGGCAAAGGACCCTAACGGAACCAGTCGGTCCTTGTTCTTTTTTCCTTTTACAGAGAGGTTTCCCCGGGCCATATCCAAGTCCCGATACCGGAGCTCTATAAGTTCTGATGCTTTGATTCCTGTGGCGTAAAGCACTTCCAGTATCGCCTTATCCCTCTTTCCCTTCATAGTACTGATATCAGGCGCTGAAAGAATCACTTCCACTTCCTCCACACTGAGCGGTTCCGGAAGATTTCTTTTGATTTCAGGCAGTTCAAAGTAAAGAATGGGCGCTTCCCTTACTTTGTTCTTTTTTCTCAGATACTTATAAAAATTACGGATAGAGACCAAATGACGGGCGATGGTGGCTCTGGACATGTTTAAATCCAGCAGATAACCAATGAAATTTGATACTTCAATCTCATTGAAGTCTTCAAAACTTAGTTCTTCTTCTTCCAGAAAAGAAAGAAGATGGATCAAATCCCGCCTATAGGCATCTACTGTATTTTCAGACTTTTCTTTTGTTCTCAGTTCGTCAATATATTCACTCAGATAGTTTTGCTTCATACTGTTTTCCCAATGTATAACAAGCTACGGTTTTAAGATCCTTGATTTTTCCCGTCTCAATTCCATCTTGAAACTCCTCATCTGTGAGTCTCACAAGGTCAATAAACTCATCATCGTCTCCACCGATTTTACCCAAGGTAAGACCTTCTGCTACGAACAGATGTATGAGTTCGTCGCTGTATCCTGGTGAGGTGGCAAAAGCCCCCAGACTTTTTAGTGTGCTGCATTTATATCCTGTCTCTTCCTCTAGCTCTTTCAAGGCATTCTCATAAGGGGTCAGATCCTTCTCCAGTTTGCCTGCAGGAAGTTCCAAATAGGCTTCTTCCATAGGTTTTCTAAACTGCTTCACTAACAGAATTCTCCCTTCCTCATCTCTAGCCAATATGCAGACTCCTCCAGGATGTCTGACGATTTCCCTGAAAGCGCTCTTCCCATCAATTAGTTCTACCTGGTGGGTTTCAAGGGAAATAATTTTTCCGCTGTATAATTCCTCTTTTGAAATTGTGTCTTCTCGAAACAACATTTGTAACTCCTTATCTTCAGTGATAGAAAAAGACCCTGGGAGTTATCCGGGGTCTCAAAACGGTTGTCAGCAGTGTCTGCTGCATCTCTATTCTACTACAAAACGCTCATAATGATAAGTATCTCCAGGGATCACAACAGAAATATTATGTAAAGTTATAATATTATTCACAATTGCTGGAGCCTTTATTCATCTCCCTGGCCTTTCTCCAGTCGAAACTTGTCGCTGATCAGCGCAATAAATTCTGAATTTGTTGGTTTCCCTTTTTCGAAATTCACCGTAAATCCCTGAATCTTGTTCAGGTTTTCAAGCTGTCCTTTATTCCAGGATACCTCGATGGAATGTCTGATGGCACGTTCCACACGGGATGAAGTGGTGTTGAACTTTGCAGCGATATTCGGATAAAGTTCTTTGGTCACTGCAGACAACAGTTCTACGTTGTCTATCACTTCAATGATGGCTTCTCTTAGATAGCTGTACCCCTTGATATGAGGCAGTATGCCAGCTTCCTGCAAAATGGAAGAAAGCTCCGTCGCAAGATCCTTTTTCTCCATGCCATCTTCTTGAAAATCGCCGGACTTCATATCCTGTGATTTCATGATTTCCTCCTGGGATTCATGAAAATAACTTTTGATTCTTTTTTTGATTTGCTTCAGGTCAATTCCTTTCACCATGTAATAATCCGCGCCAAGTGTAATGGCGGTATTTGTGACTTTATCATGGGAGATGGCGGAATAGACGATGATGACAGGTCTGTCTTCCATATTCTTCAAGGATTCCAAAACACCAAGCCCGTCAAGTTCAGGCATGATGATATCCAAAAGAAGCACATCTGGTTTTTTCTGCTGCATGATTTCCAATGTCTCTATACCATTTTTTGCAACCCCTACCACAAGAAGTTCCGGGTCATTACTTAAGAACTCATTCAGTAGAGCACTCATATCCGCATTGTCATCTGCTATGAGTATTTTTATCAATTTTTTCATAGTTCACCTCTTTAATCCTTGAGATTCGTTTATACTAAACAAATTATACTTCACATCGCATCGTTTTCAAAGAAAATACTTTTTCTTCAGTATTTCTGTTTTATCGATGGTGTCTTCCGCATTCTTGAGCTGTGGATCTGATATTTTTGAACCACCAATCATTTTTGCAAGCTCCATGGTTTTTCCCTGAAGATTCAGTTTTTCCACTCTGGTGAATGTTCTCTTCTTTTCTTCATGTTTGGACACCACCAGATGATGATCCGAAAACGCTGCAATCTGTGGAAGATGTGTTACACAGAAGACCTGGAATCTCTTAGATAATGAATACATTTTTTCTCCAACGGCCTCTGCGATTCGACCGCTGATTCCTGTGTCAATTTCATCAAAAATAACAGATGGAGTCTTATCCTTCTCCATAAATGCAACTTTCATGGCCAGCATAATTCTTGAGAGTTCTCCTCCGGAAACAATCTTTTCCAGTGCTTTCTTAGGCTCACCAATATTGGTGGAAATCAGAAAACTCACATCGTCGGTTCCATACTCATGGATTTCCTCTGTCTCCACAACAGAAACAGCGAACTCAGCCTTCTCCAGCCCAATGAACTTAAGTTCCTCATTGATCTTTTTTGAGAGAGCTTTTCCTCCTGAGACCCTTTTATCATGCAGTTCTTTTCCAGCCATAAAAAGTATTTTTTTCTGTGCATCAATCTCTTTACGGGTTTTGAGAATAATCTCATCCGCATCTTTCAGGTCCTCATATTCCTGTCTGATTTTCTCATAATGCCGGAGAACCTCTTCTATGGTTTCCCCATACTTCTTTTTATAAGTGCTGTATACAAATAATCTTTCATTGATTGTATTGAGTTCATCCTGATCATAATAAACGATGTCACGGAATCCAGCGATATCACGGTAAGCTTCTTGTAATAAATAATAGGCATTTTCCAGATTGTCCAAAGGAGCTTCAGCTTTTTCAAAATGCTTCGCTATGCTTTTCAGGCTCTGTATTGCTGCGGTCAGGGATTCCAGCACGCCATTCTCATTATCCATAAGTTCATAGGCTTTGGTAAGACCCGTTGAAATCTTTTCTGCATGGCTGAGCATGGAGAATTTTTCCATCAGCTCTTTCTCTTCATGAAGATTGAGCTTTCCCTTTTCCAGGTCTTCAATCTGAAACTTCAAATAATCCATGAGTTTTTCTCTGTCTCTGCTTCCCATGAGCTTTGAAAGCCTATCCTTTAGCCCTTGGAATTTATGAAACTCGTCCAAATACCTTCTATACACAGGCTCTTTTTCCAGATCAATAAAACTATCCAGATAGGACAGATGTTTTGACACATCGAGCAGATTCTGATTGTTATGCTGACCATGAATGTCCAAAAGTTCTTTTCCAACCTCTTTTAGAACGTTTAGAAGCACCGTTTTCCCATTGATTTTCGCAAGATTTCTGCCTTGCATGAATGTCTCTCTGGAAAACACCACCAAATCATCAAAAGGTATGTCCTGAGCTTCGAGAAGGTCTTTCATACTATCTTCAAGGGTAAATACAGCCTCGACAAAAGTCCTGTCGGAACCCGTCCTAATAAATTCCTTGCTGAATTTTTCGCCAAGCACAAAGTTGATTGAATCAATCAGAATGGACTTTCCTGCTCCGGTCTCTCCCGTAAGAATGGTGAATCCATCCTCAAAATTCAACTCCAAACGATCAATGAGCGCAAAATTCTCCACTGTTATTCGTAAGAGCATGTTATCTTCCCACCAGTTCGGAGATTTTCTTTACTATTTCAACAGCCATCTCATTGGATCTGACCAACATGAAAATAGTATTGTCTCCCGCAATTGTACCCGCAATCTCCGCAAGATCCAGCTGATCTATAGCTTCTGCTGCTGTAGATGCCGCTGCAGTTATAGTTCTCACCACGACAATCTTGTCGATACTCTCTACAGAAATGATTGTGTGGGACAACAGTGTCACAAGTTTCGAGATGGCGTCTTTGCTTTCTTCTTTATTTGCTACATATTTATATCTTCCCGTAGCGCTCAGCACCTTGATCAGCTGAAGATTCTTGATGTCTCTTGATACCGTGGCTTGGGTCACATGAAACCCTTCCCCCCTAAGTTCCTTTGCCAGCTCCTCCTGGGTTTCAATCTCTTTTCTGGAGATGATCTCCAAGATTTTGCTTCGTCTGTCAATTTTCAAAATCGTTCCCCCCTTGTGTATTTATGGCTTTATATAATAATTTTTGTCTTAAAACATGAAAGTAATCATAGCCATCCAGCCTGAGTATTTTGCAGGAGGAAGCAGCTTTTTGGATTCGAATGACAGAATCCCCAGTAATCCTGAGATTCACTTGTCCATCCATGGACAGGAAGTATTCCTCATTGCTTTTGCCAATCTTGAGTGTCACAACTTGTTTACTTGAAAGAACCAAATCCCGAATACCAAAACTATGCGGACAGATTGCAGTGACCCCTATCGCTTCTACCGTTGGATACATGATGGATCCGCCTGCAGAAAGATTATATGCAGTGGAACCTGTTGGCGTTGTAAGAATGATACCGTCCCCTCTGTAACTGTTGGAGAAGTCCTCATCCACATGAAGCTCAAAGTGAATGATATTTCCTAATGCACCTTTATGCACCACAGCATCATTGAGTGCCACAAAACTCCTGCGCTCTCCACTTTCCATTCGCAGTGTAGCCTCCAGCATCATTCGGTCTTCGATAGTATACTTGCTTTCTTCAATCTGGAGCAGACTGGATTTCAGTTCATTCAGCTCTGTTCCGGTTAAAAACCCAAGGTTCCCAATGTTTACCCCAAATAGAGGAATATCCTTTCCATAGGCCAGTCTTGCAGCAGACAGAAACGTACCGTCACCACCAAGAACCAGAAGAAGATCCAACCCCAGAGGAAGGTGGTTTTCTGTCACAGAAAACACCTCTACTTGAGGCAGTGTGTCCCGTATGATATTTTTTGTTTCCTCAAGGTACTTCCCCTCAGGATCTTTTTCCTCATTGCTGTAGATACCAATCTTTTGCATGTAAGTCCCCCTACCCTAGAATTTACAGAGTATGTGCTCTTTCTACCAGACTTTCTACGTATGAAGGTGAGATTCCTTCTCCGCCTCGATCCTTCTTACCAAAATAGATGAGAAACTCAATATTGCCTTCCGGACCTCTAATGGGTGAAAAATCAAGACCGTATACATAAAGCCCCTGTTCTTTCACAAAATCAAGAATGGCTGTGAGTACTTCCATATGCGTTGATTTTTTCTTGATGACGCCTTTTTTCTCCACTTTATCTCTTCCAGCTTCAAACTGAGGCTTAATCAGCGCTACCATTTCTCCTGATTCAGTCATAAGCTCCATTGCTTTCGGAATGATTTTTGTAATGGAGATGAAGGACACATCTGTTGCTGAAAAATCAATCCAGTCCTCAATCTCTTCCCTGGTGGCGTATCTGAAATTAAGTCTCTCAAGACATACCACTCGTTCATCCGTTCTAAGCTTCCAGGCAAATTGCCCGTAGCCTACATCAACGGAGTATACTTTTTTCGCTCCATGCTGAAGCATCACATCTGTGAATCCTCCTGTAGAAGCGCCAATATCAAGGCAGATCTTTTCATTTACATCAATGCTGAAGACTTCCAGAGCCTTTGCCAGTTTATACCCGCCCCTTGAAACATAGGGCATCTTCGTGCCCCGGTCTTCAATATTTGCAGTTCTGGATACTTTGGTGCCTGGCTTATCTGACTTCTGGTCGTCCACATATATTTTGCCTGACATGATCTGTGCTCTTGCTTTTTCCCGGCTTTCATAAAAGCCCAGCTCAACAAGGAGCACATCCAGTCTCTCTTTATCACTCATTTTTTTCTCCTGTAAATGCTAGAATTCTATTTGACAGCTCTTCATACCCTAATCCATGTACCTCATAAAGCTTCTCTACGCTGCCCTGTACCACAAACTGATCTCTGAATCCAAAAGTAAGAACATTTCCAGCCATAAAATGTCCCATGGCACTTTCAAGGATCATGGAACCAAATCCACCATGAACCATGTTGTCCTCTAGCGTGATGATTTTATATCCTTTATCCAGATGGTTCCTGATGAGTTCATGATCTACAGGTTTAATAAACACACCATTCACAACCCCATACAGGACTCCTTGTTCTTCCAGTTTTTCAGAAAGGATCATTGCTCTTGCAACCATCTTTCCTGTAGCGTAAATGAACCCGTCTCTGCCTTCTTTGAGCACCTCAAACTTTCCCGGCTCAAAGTGTTTCAGAGGTGGAAGATCTATCCCTTTCTCATCGCCTCCCCTTGGATAACGAATGGCCAAAGGGCCATCAAATGTTTCCGAGAAGTAGAGGATCTGCCGCAGTTCTTCCATGGATTTAGGTGCCATAATCGTCAGATTTGGCACTGGGGTTAAGAAGGACAGATCAAGGATCCCCTGATGGGTCTCCCCATCATCTCCTACCAATCCAGCACGGTCTATACAGAGCGTCACCGGAAGCTTCTGAAGGCACACATCGTGAATCACCTGATCGTAGGCTCTCTGAAGAAAAGTAGAGTAAAGCGCGACATACGGCTTCATCCCACCAACCGCAAGACCTGCTGACAAAGTGACTGCATGCTGCTCTGCAATGCCCACATCAAATAACCTGCTGGGATAGAGATCCCTGAATCCTCCAAGGCCTGTTCCGTCAGGCATCGCCGCCACCACAGCAACAATTTTCTTGTTATTTTTGGCCATTTCGACCAATGTATTTCCGAACATTTTAGAGTAATTGAGACTTGCCGAATCCTTTGCTTTTCCGTTTTCTTTGTTGAATGGTGGTGTGCCATGGAACTTATCTGGTCTTTGCTCACTGGAATGATACCCTTTTCCCTTTTTCGTCAGCACATGAACCAGTTTAGGACCTTTAATCTCCTTTGCAATCTTTAGAAGTTTCGACACTTCTCTGATATTATGTCCGTCCACAGGCCCGAGATAAGTGAGTCCCATATTCTCAAATAGCATATCGGGGAGAAGCATCGATTTAATGCCCTCCTTCACTTTATCCATAGAACGGTTGATGCTCTTTCCAAGAGGCATTTTTTCAACAATGACCTGCACCTCTTTTTTTGCTCGTTCGTAGTTTGGAAAAGCCCTGAGCTGGCTAAGATACGTGCTGATACCACCTACATTGGGAGATATACTCATCTGATTGTCATTGAGCACAACGATGAGATCTGTCTTCTTGTCTCCCACATCATTCAGCGCTTCCAAGGCCATTCCACCAGTTAGCGCTCCATCACCGATGACAGCTACCACTTGGAAATCCTCTTGCATCAGGTCTCTGGCTCTTGCGATACCCAAGGCCGCACTGACGGATGTGGAGGAATGTCCTGTATCAAAGACATCGTATTTGCTTTCTTCCCTTTTAGGAAATCCGCTGAGGCCTCCAAACTGTCTAAGACTATGAAACTCACCTTTTCTTCCAGTGAGGATTTTATGAACATAACTCTGATGTCCAACATCATAGATGATTTTATCTTTCTCCAGATCAAACACATTGAACAGACTGATTGTGAGTTCAACAACCCCTAGATTGGGCGCAAGATGCCCACCGGTCTTGGAAACGGACTCCACCAAAAATGTTCTGATTTCATGGGAAAGGTCACGTAGTTCTTCCAGAGTTAATTTTTTGATGTCTTCCGGTCCAGTATACCTATCATCCAGTATACCCATATACTTACCCCTCCTAATAGGTTCTCTCCATGAGGCTCTTTGTGAGTTCCTCCAGTTTAGTCGTGTCACGGCGAAGTTTTGAAAGTGCCGCAAGGCATGCCTCAGTGGCTTCCTTCGCCATATCTCTACTTTTATCCACGCCAAACAGTCCCACATATGTAGTTTTGTTGGACTGTTCATCTTTTCCGACTGATTTCCCGAGCACTTCTCTGGTCGAAGTCACATCAAGAATGTCATCCTGAATCTGGAAAGCAAGACCTAGGTTTCCCGCATACTCTTCCAGAAGCTTTATCTCTTCTTCCATAGCACCTGCATAGACAGCCGGGGCGCAAACCGCTGCTGTAATCAGTGCACCTGTCTTTTTATGGTGACAAAGCCTCAATTCTTCGAAGGTGGCGGAATACGCTTCGTGATGAAGATCCATTACTTGCCCTAAGATCATGCCATTTCTTCCTGAACACCTGGAAATATATAAGGCAGCCCTAGCGCCTGGCTCTCCGTGTACTGCATAACTCTCCAAAAGCACCGTAAAGGCTTCATTAAGAAGCGCATCTCCTGCGAGAATCGCATTCGCTTCTCCAAACACTTTATGACTGGTGAGTTTGCCTCTTCGGTAGTCATCATTGTCCATGGCAGGTAAATCATCATGAATCAGAGAATAGGTATGGATCATTTCCATGGCTAGTGCCATAGGAATCAGATCCTCTTTGCTCTTTCCAAACATTTCTCCGGTGAGAAGGCAAAGAACAGGACGGAGTCTTTTCCCTCCTATGGACATACTGTATGTCATGGCCTCTGTTATTGTATTATCCGGCAACCGCCTGAAATAATTCAGAATCTCTTTATCCATCAGATTCTTCAGTTCTATCATCTTCAAAACTCCGTTTCCTCATCACTTTGTATCATCTTGACTTTGGCTTCTGCCTTTTCAAGAATCTGCAGCAGTTCCTTGGTCAGTGAAACACCTTCTTCGTATTTCTTCATCGATTCCTCAACGGAAAGCTCCCCGCTTTCCAGTTCATTGAGTACTTCTTCCAGCTGTTCAGTCAGCTCCTTATAATTTTTCACTTTCTTCGCCATATACACGAACCTCCATCTTGACTTCCCCATCTTTCATCTTCACCGTAAGTGCCTTCGATGTTTTCAGCTCTGCTACGCTTCGTATGAGATGGTTCTTCTCACTAAATATCAATGCATACCCTTTATCCAGGATATTGAGGGGATTATGTGCTTGAAGCAGACTGTAGTAGGACTCCAGTCTTTCCCGCTCTCGTCCCATCCTCTGCATAATTATACCATCTAAACGGTTTCTTTTCTGTTCTATATCCAAATAACTGTTCGCAAGAATTGTGTTTGGATGACTTTTCTGAAGCCTTCCCTGATATGAACTGAAAACAGTTTTCTCATGACGGATCCTGGACATATATGCCATCTCGAGTCTTGCGCTTTTTTCTTTCAACGAACGTAATGCTTCTGAAAGAGAGGGAATGACAATTTCTGCAGCCTGAGATGGTGTAGCTCCACGATAATCCGCAACAAAATCTGCAATGGTAAAATCTACTTCATGGCCAATGCCTGTAACAACTGGAATCTTGGAAGCGGCAATTGCATAGGCAAGAGTTAAATCATTAAAGCAAGAAAGGTCTTCAAAAGAACCTCCTCCTCTTGCCAGAATGATCACATCCACATCTTTTCTCCTATTCACTGCTTGAAGCGTTTCCAGCAGTGCTCCTCTTGCAGCATCCCCTTGCACCAGTGTCGGGAATATCAGAAGCTCCACAGTGTTGTTTCTTCTTCTTGATACATTGATGATGTCCTGCACAGCAGCACCAGTGCCAGATGTAATCACCGCAACCTTCTCGGGATACGCAGGAAGCATTTTTTTAATTTCAGCACGAAAAAGCCCCTCTTTCTGGAGCTTTTCTTTGTTTTCCTCAAATTCCTGATAGATTTCACCAAGGCCTATCTCTTCCAGTTTACTCACGTAGAGCTGATATGTCCCTTCCTTCGCATAAACGCTGACACGTCCGCTGAGAAGCGCTTTCATACCGTCTTTTGGATGTTTCTTCAGTGAAGAAGCATCCTGACGGAACATCACACAGTTCACCTTCGCATGCTCATCTTTGAGCGAAAAATACAGATGTCCGGAACTATGTGCTTTAAAATTGGATATCTCACCGAGGACGGTGAGATTGTTTAAGATAAAATCATGATCAAAATTTCTTTTGATATAGGCGTTGAGATCTGTCACACTCATGGTTTTCAGTTTCATCGAATCCTCCATGGAGACATCTTATTTCCGGAAACTCTCATCATAAAGATCCAAAAGAGTTCTCATCAGAATGGTTGTAGTAAGTGTACCTACGCCTCCAGGAACTTTTGTAGCATATGCCGCCTTCTGTAGAACACTCTCCAGATCGCAGTCCCCTACAATCTTCCCATCAAGTTCTGAAGTACCCACGTCAATCACGGTGGCACCTTCAGACACATACTTCTCATCAATCATCAGAGGTCTTCCTATGGCACTGATGAGTATTTCACCAGACCTTGCCATCATTGGCAGATTGCTGGTCCTGCTGTGACATACCGTAACGGTCATATGTTCCCGAAGCAATAGCTGTATCAACGGCTTCCCCACAATATTGCTGCGTCCGATGATTACTGCATGCTTACCTTTGAGCTCTCCATGGATATGCTTCAGTATTTCTACTACACTGGACGGCGTGCACGGTGCTACCCCTCCTGATGTAGAGGCCAATAATCCGATGTTGATAGGATTCACGCCGTCCACATCCTTGTCTTTACTGATGCTTTCAGCCACGCGTTCTTCATTAATGTGCTTCGGCAACGGAAAAAGAACCATAATCCCATGTACTTTGTCATCACCATTGAGCTCCCCAATCATCGAAAGAAGATCTTCCTCTGATGTATCCTCAGCCAATGTGATCTTTAGCATTGTTCCGCCTAATGCTTCCAGATTTTTTTTCTGCATTTCCAGATAATAGACTGAACCAGGATCTTCTCCCACAAGGACCGTTGCAAGAGTTGGCACTGGTTTGCCATCTGCTTTATATGTCAAGATACGATTCTTCAGTTTTTCTTTTTCTGTTTTTGCTATCGCTGAAACATTAATAATCTCTGCCATCTGTCCCTCCTGTATTGAAAAACCTTCTGCACCAGATCAGGAAGATACTATTCTAGACCTTTCTCCTGATGTGCGATTTTGTCCAGTACTCCATTGATAAAGGCTCCAGAGGTTTCATCTGAATACTTTTTAGCAATTTCTACTGCTTCAAATATCGAAACATTTTCTGGGATACCCTGCATAAAGAGAATTTCATAAGTGCTTAATCTCAGTATGCTTAAGTTGATTTTAGAAACTCTCTGAATCTTCCAGTTCACCAGATACTTTTCTATGATGGAATCCAGCTGTTCTTTTTTGTTATTTACTCCGTTTAGTACTTCTTCCAAATACTTCAGATCTGTATCTTCGCGCAGGTCCTCATGGTTGTCTTCAAAATAATCATCCACAAGCTCCTCAATGTTCTTCTCATTCATCGTGCTTTGATACAACAGTTCCATAGCGATTTCACGTGTTCTCTTTCTCATACGCTTTTATAGGGCTAAAGCCCCCTCCTCATTTTCTCATAGTACTTCAAAAAACCCTCTGGATTTCAGAGGGTTTTCTTTTATTTTTCCTTTGTCTTCTGATCGTTTTCTTTCACAAATATGTTGTTCACATAAACATTCACTGCAGAAACCTTTAACCCTGTGATGGTTTCAACAGTTTCTTTCACGTTGGACTGTGCCTTCTTTACAACCTCAGGAATTCTGAACCCATACTCAATGCTCACAACCATATCGATGATGGCATCCTGCTCACCTACAGTGACTTTAACTCCTTTGGTCACATTTCTTTTTCCTGTCACCACTTGAGTAATCCCACCAGTTAGGGTTGGATGAAGCCCCTGAATTCCTTCTATTTCACTGGCAGCAATCCCTGCAATGACCCCAACTACATCTTCGGAAATCTTTACTACCCCATAGCCTTGGTTCTTCTTTGTGTTTTCGCTCATATATTTTCCTCCTCGGTCCTGTAGGTCTATTTGGATTAATTATATCAAATTGAACTTTTATAAGCAATTGAATCGCTAAATCCAAGCGTGGTAAACATGCTCCATTTGCGTCTCTGCTGCTGCCTAAAAAAAGGACCTGGTATAAACCAGATCCAAAATCCCAGCTCCATATTGTTCTTAGGCTTAAACTCTCTCCATGTACTCGCCTGTACGAGTATCTACCCGGATGGAGTCTCCTTCATTGATGAAGAAAGGAACCATAACCATTGCTCCTGTTTCTACCGTTGCTGGCTTAAGAGCATTCGTTGCTGTATTGCCTTTGACTCCTGGCTCTGTCTCTGTAATCTGCAGCTCCACGAAGTTTGGCGCTTCGACAGAGAATGCTTCTCCCTTGTAGAACTTGATTACAGCGAAGTTGTTTTCTTTCAGGAACTTAATGGCTTCTTCAACCTTTTCATAGTTCAGCGGAATCTGCTCAAAGGTCTCCTGATCCATGAAATAGTACAGTTCTCCGTCGTTGTAAAGATACTGCATTTCCTTTCTTTCAATCACTGCTTCCTGCAGTTTAGTGGAAGGGTTGAATGTGGTTTCTGTCATACCACCTAGTATTACGTTTCTCAGCTTTGTACGAACAAATGCTGCACCTTTGCCAGGCTTTACATGTAGAAAGTCGATTACGACAAACACATTGCCTTCATGTTCGAATGTTGTACCTTTTCTTAAATCACTTGCTGAAATCATTTCTTTTACCTCCAAATTCTATCCTAAACCTAGGAACTGCCAGGCAGAGCCTGGTTTTATTTCACACAGAAGGGCAAAAATAAAGTCTCCGCCTTCTGACAAAATATCAATTACTCTTCTGGAAATTACCAATGATATTTTATCAGATTGACTGAAGTTATGCAATAAATATCGGTTTTGACACATTTTAGAGGTTTTAGGTTCTAGAGTAAATTTTTCAGAACAAGCAGAAAGTCAGATTATTGAAGGTGAACCACAATGGACTCTACTTCGTCCACTCCATTCTCAAGATCTCATAAAGATCCTGGATCAAAGGTCCAATCTGAGTTTTCCCATCAGTATGAACGTGATAGGATGCCTTCAAATATTCAGATTCTCGTTTTTCCAGCATGGACTTCACTTCCTCATAAGTTCTGGATAGAGGTCTTGTACGATCATCTCTGAGTCTCTTCCAGAGAGTGTCTGCTGAACATGACAAGTAAACTGTGATGCCAGATGTGTTCAGTTTTGACATATTTTCATTAAATATCGGTAGTCCACCGCCTGTAGAGACCACAACATTCTTTATATTCATCATTGTGTTCAGAAGTTCCAGTTCAAGAACTCTCAGCCTTTTCTCCCCATCCTCTTCAATGATCTGCTCTGGAGTTCTTCCGTAAATTTTTTTAATTTCTTCGTCAGTATCAAGAAAGTCCAATTCCATTTTTTTTGCAAGTTCTTTCCCTATTGTGGATTTACCGCACCCGGGCATACCTACCAAGTATATTGGTTTCATATTACACTCCCTTGTTGATCAGCTGAATCTCTTCATCCTGCACCCTCAACTCTACCCTTCTCAGATATCTCAGTACCGTGTCTTCTACAATCAGCACATGCACCGTACCTTCATTATATCCTTCTTCATAATAAATAGAATAGATACCAACCTTTTCTTTCCTCCCTTTTTTCATATGAATGAGGAATTCACTTCCCACATATTTCTCATTAAGAGCGGTCTCAATGAGTTCCAGTTCCTGAAGAAACTTCTGGACACGGACATCAACACTGTAGAGGCCTTTTTCGATATACATATGACTTCGAAGCAGTCTATGATTTCTGATGGAGAACCCTCCAGCAAGGATCAGCAGAAGTACTGCAGAAATGATGCTCCCTCGTTTACTTTGCAAGATAAAACCCCCGTTCGTAAGAAACGCCTGGAAAATAAAGCCTGATAAACACGATATCCCCTATTTTTCTCATCCTGACATCGACGACACCATGACATATTTCTTGAACCTGCCCCCCTTCAAACACAAAAAGGAGCCTTGAATCCCGCTTTGTCAGCACTATTTTATTCCCAGGCACATAGACACTTTTTTCAATCTGAAGAGTATTGCCAGACAATGCAGTCGCTTCCACATTGTTGTATAATCCAGTTTTCAGAACTTCAAAGGCATGGTATGCATAATCTGTATACTTTAAAAACTGAAGCAGCTCTTTATAGTCTTCCACTGAAAAAATGTACACCCTCATAGCAAGAATTACAGCCATGAGGCTGAACATCATATAGGCTAAAAAGTCACTCAGCGCTGTACCCCGTTTCATTCCTGAATACATACCTTTGTCTTTCCTTCCCCGCATAGTAGCCCACAATCTCCACTCTCTCAGTGTCTTTCTGAAATTCAATAACAAACTCTCCCTGCGGCTTTTCTGATACTTCATATTCTTCAAGACTCCCATAGGAAACCCCCTCGTCAACCATCAGTCCACCACTCAATAGAAGCAGATAATACCCTTCCAGTTTATAGTCAAAATCAAGAAGAGCCTTCATTTCAATCTGCTTTACCTTCAGAAGGGCGCGCTCTTCCGCGAATGTCAGTCCTACCAGCAGCAAAAGAAATACACCACCCAACATCACCAAATGGATTCTTCCATGTTTACTCGTATTGATCCGCCTCACCGTTGCCAAAACTTATAAAACTCTATAACACTCCCTGTTCAACATGTCTGATTTTATAATTCGAAAGAATATACTGCTTTCTTTTGATGTGACACTCCCAGGGCTAACTCTTCCGATACAGCTCTATACGGATTTCTTTTCACTGTCCTTTTCGTTGCCTGGCGAATAGGATTGCTTCTTCCATTGGCTGATTTTCTATGAGGCCATTGGATCTGATATTTGAGTTTTATAAAATTACCTGTCTTGACAAACATACTCCTTTCTTTATTTTTAGGTATTTGCAAGATACCCTGCGCTATAACACTCCCACAGGTAAATAAATGGGATTCTTGGGTGATTAAACGCCAGTCTGTTTCTAGCAGACGAGTATGACCCCAAGCTAAGGGCATGCCATTGCTCCTCCTAAGACAGTACATGTAGTACCTTAGGTTGGCAGACTGTTACCATCTACCACAGGTGCTTTCATGATATTCATTGCACCGGCTCGATCACGATGTGTTTTGAAGCCACAGGAGCATTTTTAATTTCGATCCCTTGCCTTGTTTTTTGTTCTTCGCCATACCGCTTTACGATCTCACTTGTTACATTTCCTGCGGCAGATATAAATAGCTCCGTGTCCATAGACTTGGCAAATGCTTCAGGTGTAAAAACTCCTGTCCCAATCTTCTTGATGTCACTCCTTTCAATTTTGCTATTATGTCTGATGGGCTTTCTGGCGCAATTACTGTCATCTGCGCAGCCTTTTTTAAGATTCTTTATCCTCTAGTAAAATCCGCTTCACTGTTGCTGCCTTCAAAATCTCTATTCTATGTGAAATCTTTTGAGCGAGTTCTTATGATCATGTATGGTCTTTCTTTTGCACTGTTGATTTCCTAAGGATTTCTGACATCTAGCGTCATGGTGCCAAGATGAATCATCAGAGACTGCTGCTGTTTCCCATTTTCATAGAACGACACTTTTCCGCTGATGGCCGAAATTCCATAATACTTGAAAGTAAAGCTTGTATTGGCCATGGCATCCGGATAGGAGTACCCGTGAAAAAACACTTCACTTCCTGGTGCCATATAGGTTCTCTTCTCGATCTGCTGCAAATGGTTGATATGAAGCAGATACCCTTTTCGTGCTCCCAGCTTTCTGGATTTCATAGTCTCTTGAGCAGTTCTCAGTTCTTCATTCAGTGCCCCCATATATATCACCGCGGATTCTTCCCGGCTTCCGGTAACTCCTTTTGGCACTTGAGCACCACCAATGAGTAAAATAGAGGAGAAAAGTCCCAATACAATGAGCATTTCAAATAGCGTACTGCCTCTACAGATTCTCATAAGCATCCATCATGGGCATCATGACAGCCATAGACAACAGAAAGAGCAAAGCCCCCAGAACAAAGATAGACAAAGGCTCCAATAATGCGGTTCTTCTCCTTAAGTATTCTTCAAAGAAAGTTTTTCTTACAAGAAGATACGCTTGAAGTGACTCTTCCAAGTTTCCAGTTTCCTCAGAAATCTGAACATATCTTACCAGCAATTTCGAATACCCTCCTTCCTGCAGACTTTCAGTAAGGGACTTGCCTTCTTTGATGGCTTCTCTAATTTTCAGGCAAGACCTCCCGCCCTCATCAAGAAGGTGAAGCGCTTCCATGAGATCTATACCTCCCTTAAGAAGCAGGTACAGCTCATTGATGAATGTCATTTCTTCATGTTCCACCCACTTCTTCCCAAACACAAGGTAGCGAAGAACCTTTTTTCTCTGAAGCACTTTGACAGCAACATAGATGAGAATTAAGGAGGCAGCACTAAGCACCGGCATTGGAACACTTAAATGAAACATATAGAGGCTCGATAGGAGCATATTTTCAACTTCAAGGGTACTCAGCATTTCCTTCAGAGGAGGCAGAATATAATAGAGCGCACCAATAAAAAATACAACTGTTGCGACAAGAAGCAGTGCCGGATAGATCAGAATGCCAATGATTTTTTCTTTAAACATCCGTTCTTCTTTCAAGGACTGTGCTATCCGTTCAAAAGCACCTGCCAAGTCTCCTGTTTCTTCCGCCAATTTCACAAGATGGATTTCTCTTGTTTTAAAAAGATTCAATGTCCCCATGGCCTCGGAAAGAGACCACCCCACAAGAAGCTGCTCAGAAAGTGCTGCTTCTTGTGGATTTTCAGAGAGCTTCAGAACCTCTGTCAGACTGATTCCGTTCTTTAAATAATGACTTTTCTCATAGAAAAACAGCTCCTTGTTGAAGTTTGGTTTCTTCCGGATTGGTCTCCAGTTTTCCATAAGCTTTTTTCCCTCCTCTCTCAAATACAAGTTTTTGATAAAATACGGTGGATAGGAGCATGGTGAGCTCATCCTTCTGGAGACCAAACTCCTTCAACTTCTCATAAGCACTTTTATAACTGAATGCATGAATGGTAGAGATTACCGGGTGCCCTGTGAGCGCTGCTCGTAGAGCCATCCTCGCTGTCTCCTCATTTCTGATCTCACCGATGGCAATATAGTCCGGATCCTGCCTGAGAGCAGCAAAAACTGCCCGTTCATAGGTGAATCCAGAAAAGGAGTTGATCTGGCATTGAACAAGATCCTCCACATAATTCTCTACAGGGTCTTCAATGGTGAGCACCTTGTACTTCAGATCTGTGAGTTCCTTCAAGAGCCCATAGAATGTTGTGGTTTTCCCCATGCCCGTTTCCCCTGCAATCAGATGGATTCCCCTGACGCACTCTATTCGCTTCAGCAGTCTCTCACAAAGAGGTATAGACAATCCAGTGGCAAACAAACTTCTGAAGCTTCTGTCAAATTTACGGATAACCAGGGATTCTCCATAGACTGACTTCAAAAAGCTGACTCTAAAGCTTTGATCCTGATACTCAAAAGCACCATCCTGTGGCAGTCTTTTTTCTGAAATGTTCAGACGTCCCAGGACTTTTATTTTTTGTATGAGCAGTGCATACATCTCCAAAGAGTACCTATGGATTACTTCGATTCCTCCTTCTTCCCGGAAACACAAAAGAACATGATCTTTCTTTGGCAGAAAATGAATATCACTGATCTGTCTGTCTTTGCTGCTATCTAGAATCTCCTCCAGATTCATCAAACCACCTCCAAGTAGCCCTAACCTCTTCTTCTCATCAGACTATATTATAAGCATCGAAACAGAAATTATTCATATTTGGTGTCTGTCTGAAAATAAGTTATAATATAGGTTGATTGCAAACACTCTGCCTTAGGAAAGGCAAAAGGAGGAAACACGGAAGCTCACTTCCGTGAGAATGGTACTATGGCTTTAGACGGTTTATATTTCTCATCAGTTGTAAAGGAACTGCAAGATACTCTTCAGGATGCGAAAGTAAATAAAATATCCCAGCCTGAGCAGGACACAGTAATTCTTCAGATGCGGGGGAAAGAAGGCACAAAGAAGCTTCTTTTGACTTCCAACAGCTCCTATGCAAGAATACACTTTACAGATATACAAAGAGAAAATCCGATGCAAGCTCCGCTTTTTCTCATGGTTCTGAGAAAACATCTCGTGGGCTCAAAGCTCACAAAAGTGGAACAAGTGGATGGAGACAGACTGATCAACCTGCATTTTCTAGGGTATGATGAGTTTGGCGAAGACCAGGCATTCACCTTGTCCATCGAAATGATGGGAAAACACTCCAACATTCTCCTTATCAGAGACCAGGAAGGAACCATTGTGGACTGCATCAAGCATGTATCCTCAATGAAAAACTCCTATCGAACTCTGCTGCCAGGAAAAAAATACGTGGCACCGCCTTCCTCTGGAAAACTGAATCCTTCAAGTTATGAAATTGAGGACCTTCGGGAGAAGCTATCACTTGTATCATTTGGAGAAAACTTCTTCAGCACTGTGTTTGCAGGAGTGTCCAAAAAGACCTCTCATGATCTTTACCATCTCTATCGGGAAGGTGAACCTCTCACTTTTATTATGGAAATCTTAGAGAGGATCCTCTCTAGTGACCGGTTCTATATCCTGAAATCGGAAAAAGGTTTTGAAGATGTAACCAGCTATCCCTTTAAGGAAACATATCTGGAATACAGCTCTCCATCCCTGGCTTTGGAAACCTTCGTCCAAGAGAAAGACACGAAAGACAGGATGCGTTCAAAAACATCCGATCTTCAAAAAATCCTTGTGAACAATCTCGCACGCGTACGAAAAAAAATTGAAGTACTCGATAAATCCATGGAAGATTCCTTGGACAAAGAGGACTTCAAGATTAAAGGTGAGATTCTTTCAGCCAATGTTTACGCATTGAAAGATGGTATGGATGAAGCTGTTCTGGATAATTACTATACAGGAGAAAAGATCAGCATCAAACTGAATCCCTCAAAAACCATCAGCCAGAACATTGAGCAGTATTACAACAAGTACAACAAGAAAAAACGTGCAGAAGTTATGGCAAAGGGTCAGAAGATACTCGCTCTGGAAGAAGAAGACTACTTAATGTCTATCCTTTTGTCTCTGGAAAATCTGGAAACAGAAGACGAAGTCCAGGACATCCGGAAGGAGTTAATGGCTGCAGGTTATCTCAGGTTCAAAAAGAATTCATCCAAGAAAGAAAAGCAGTCCAAGCCTCTTCACTTCAAATCCAGTGAAGGTATTGATATCTTTGTGGGGAAAAACAACGCACAAAATGACTATCTCACCATAAAATTCGCAAGCAGGCATGATACATGGTTACACACCAAAAATATTCCCGGTTCCCATGTCATCATCCGGAGTGATCATTTTAACGAAGAAACATTGCTGGAGGCAGCAAATCTAGCAGCTTATTACAGTAAAGCCTCCAAATCCACCAAGGTGCCCGTAGATTATACCCTGGTGAAAAACATCAAAAAACCGTCTGGCGCAAAACCAGGGATGGTCATATACGCAACGAACAAAACCTTGTATGTGGATCCGGAGGCACCAAGAATTCTGAGACAAGAATAACTTTGAGGTGTTTAATTTGAAACAAAAAGGTAAAGAAAAAAACAAAATATCAGCCTATGCCATTAAAGTATTGAATGGCATGGCACAAGGACTATTTGCTTCCTTGCTCATCGGACTGATCATCAAGCAGATTGGCACGTTAACTGGTTTGGATATACTGGTGACTTTCGGAAGTGCCGCCCAGGTTCTTATGGGACCTGCCATAGGTGCGGCTGTAGCCTATAGCGTTGGTGCTCCGCCCCTTGGCATTTTTGCCTCAGTTGCCGTAGGCGCCATAGGAGCAGGCACATTCACCCTAGTGGATGGACAAACCGTCGCACGGATCGGTGAACCGGTTGGAGCTCTTGTTGCTTCTCTCATTGCAGCTGAGCTCACAAAGCTATTGAAAGGCAAAACAAAAGTGGATATCGTCATCCTGCCTCTGGCAGCAATTGTGGTCGGTGGTCTTACGGGAGCTTATATTGCTCCTTTCATTACTGCCTTTATGACCTTAGTTGGCGACTTCATCAATAAGGCCACAGAACTTCAGCCTGTTCCCATGGGCATCATCGTCTCCACAGTCATGGGTGTCGTGCTTACTCTCCCCATCAGCTCTGCTGCACTCTCAGTTTCACTGGGCCTATCCGGCATCGCTGCAGGGGCATCTACTGTCGGATGCGCAACCCAAATGGTAGGATTCGCTGTAGCATCTTTCCGGGAAAATGGATTTGGCGGGCTTCTATCCCAGGGGCTTGGCACATCCATGCTTCAAATTCCCAATATCATCAGAAACCCCAGAATTTGGATTCCTCCAACACTGGCTTCTGCCATATTGGGTCCGATAGCCAGTGCAGTCTTTAAAATGGAGGGCTCTAAGCTAGGAGCAGGAATGGGAACATCGGGACTTGTCGGTCAGTTTGATGCAATCAGTGTTATGGGTTCTAACTCGAGAACACTCTTTTTGATCCTCCTGATGCACATCATCCTGCCCGCTCTTCTGACCCTTCTTATTTCAGAGATTATGAGAAAAAAGGGCTATATCAAGCCTGGAGATATGAAACTGAATGTATGATAAAAAGCTGGCCATTGGCCAGCTTTTTTAATGGTCTTTATTCTTTTCTCGATCCGTCCTGATTGAAATTCCTGCCAATTCTCCTTTCTGTCAAAGGAATCACACCTAAAAGAAGTATCAGCTGTGCATAAATAAGATACAGTGAAAATCGTTCAAGAACTCCAAAACGTTCAAACAGAAAAATCAGTAGAATAGAAGCTGCTGTGCCTACCGCACCTAGTTTCAGCCAAATCTCGCCTGCAGTCTTATGAGCGAACATCCAGACTTCTTGATTTTTCATGGATCGTGGTGTTCGATACCCATATATAGAGTTTATGTTTTTAGGTGGATGCTTGATGAAAATCCACCCAAAAATCAGCATAGTGCCCATGAGGAGACCCGTCATCCCCAAACTGAATGCCATCATAATTTTTCTCTCTTTAGAAAGTCAGATTTGTAAAGTTCTCTTACCCTCTCCGGATGTAAGGACTTGATGACTTCCACAGCCAAATTTACTGCTGCGTCTATGTCATCTTCCGCTGCAAATGAATAATGTGTATGCACATATCTTGAAGGTATCCCAAGCACTAGAACTGGAACTGCCTTTTCGGAGAGATGAATCTTTCCTGCATTGGTTCCTCCACCTCTTCTTACTGCGCTCTGAAAAGGAATGTCTTTCTCTTCGGCCTTTTCTATGGCAAGGTTAATGAATCCGCGATGACTGATATAGCTCTGATCCAGATGCCTGATCTGTACACCTTTCTTCAAGACTCCCTGGGCTTCGAAAGCGTCATAATACATATCATCTGCAGGAGAACCTTCAAAAACAAAAGCCATATCAGGTTTCACCACTTGAGATGTGACCTGGGCTCCCCGGGTCCCGATTTCTTCCTGTGAAGCCAAAGCACCTACCACATCCACTGGCAGATCCAGCCCTTCCAGTCTGCGCAGCGTCTCGAGGACCGCATAGCAACCGATTCGATTATCAAAAGCTTTCCCTAAGAGAATCCCTGTTCTTTCTTCTCGGCGGAACTGTACATCAGGGACCACCGGATCCCCCGCAGAAATCCCAAACAGCTCCGTCACTTCCTCTCGGCTGGTACAGCCCACATCAATGCGCAGTCCCTCAAGGGTCAGTTCAGATGACGCTTTCTCCTTTGTGGACATAAAATGAGGCGGTTTGGATACAACAATTCCCTTGATGTATTCTCCACGGCTGTTCTTGATGACCATGCTGTGGGCGGGCAAGTTATTGGGTACCCATCCCCCTAAAGGAACAATGGAGATAAGACCTTTCGAATCGACAAACTGAACCATAAACCCAACTTCATCCAGATGGGCGTCCAGCATCAGCACCGGTTTATTTCCGTCATGAGCTGACCTTCTGATATATACATTGTTCATCGCATCAACTTCCACTTGGAACTGAGAGAGTTCTTCATGTACAGATACAATCACATCCTCCTCAAATCCACCAGGACCGAACGCATTGGATAACTTTTCAAGCACTTCCATATTTTTCATTTTCATCCCCACCTTTTACTCTACTTTACTCTTTAAAAATTCATAAAAATCTGATGTTTTACCCTTATCCTGAAGATTCATCACAATTCTTCTTTTGGTAGTTTCAATATAAATATAAGGTGGTCTGGACTTGTCTAGAAAAAGCTTCACAGCGCCATACTCTCTTGTATTGAAATGCCCTCTCAGTTTTGGTCCCACCGCAGAACCATTGGTTCTCATGGTGATTGCGGGCAGATGCTCCAAGAGCTCCACAGTCACTATTTCTTCGTATGGAACCTCTTCTCCATACATTCCCTTGATCTCAAACGAATCTTCATATAGAACCACAGTGGTGGGTCTTGTAGAAAAAAACATCACAGCTCCTACAAAAATCACAGTAATCCCTGTGATGATTCCTACAATAACCAGCTGTTTTTTCCCATCTTTCTTCAATCTCCCATCTTCATCAAACATATTGCCATCATATTTCTGAATCTTCACAAGCAGTACGACTGTAGAGACGACGAAAAAAACAATGACGGGAGCCATAAGGTTCTTAACATCCAGTGCAGTAAGAATTCCTGCTAAATAAGCGATGAAACCATTAAGATAACTGTATAATCCCATATATCTTGCAATGGCTTCCACATTCACATTCTTCTTTTTCTCCTTGGAGTATGTATTGTACCCTGATATTAAGAAATAAGCCTTGCCCTTATGGACAAGAAGCCCCATACCGATGATGATGGTGCCCAGCAAAAAATAGAACCACATTTCAATTCCTCCCAGTACTCCTGATTTTCTTTTTGTTTATGTCCATTGTACCACTTTATCTCCACAAGTAGAAAAGTGTACTCTACACAGATTTTCTGCTTCAAATACACTTTAACGTGATGAGGTATGAATCCCCCACCTACGCTCTCACTACGTGAGTGAGGAAGGCTAAGAAGAAGGAGACTTTTCGATTTTTAGGTTAAAAAAGGTTCTTTCTTTGATCCTAATTCATTTCATTTCAAGATAAATTTTTATTCCTTCAGAAGCTTTTCCGTCCACTCCTGCTCTTCAAAACCAATAAGCACTACATCCTCTTTACGAAGCACCGGCCTCTTCACGAGCATAGGATGTTCTGAGAGAATCTTTAGAATTTCTTCATCAGAATAGGTTTTTACTTTTTCCTTCATCTCCAGTTCCCGGTAGACAAGTCCACTGGTATTGAGCAGCTTTTTGATGGGCAGACCACACTTTCGGTACACATCACGGAGTTCTTCCACGCTCAAAGGCATGGAGACAATCTCCCGATACTCGTAGTCCAGATTATTTGCCATGAGAAACTTTTTTGCTTTCATACAGGTTCCGCATTTTGCATAACATACTAATTCCATTTGGTGCCTCCAGTTATTTTAATTGTACTTCCGTTTCCTGGCGTGGTTTTCACTTCAATCTTGCCAGGTATTCTGTCTTTCAGTTCCGTTACATGGGAGATGATTCCCACAATTCTTCCACTGACGTTGAGTTCCATCAGGCAGCTTAATGCATTCTCCAGAGAATCTTGGTCTAAGGATCCAAATCCTTCATCGATAAAGATGGTCTCTAGATTTACAGATCCTTTGTGGCTTTCAATGAAATCTGAAAGTCCAAGCGCTAGAGATAAGGATGCCTTGAAACTTTCACCGCCAGACAGGGACTGCACATCTCTTTCCCTTCCAGTGTACTCATCAAACACATTCAGACCAAGACCAATTTTTTCCCGTCTGCTTTCTGTCTCATTTCGTCTTTTCAGCTGATATCTTCCTTCAGACATTTTTCTCAGACGTGCATTTGCTCTAAGCAGAATTCCTTCAAAGTAGTAGCTTTGAACAAAGGTCTCGAAATTCATTCCTAAGTATGCTGTATCATAAAGATCCTGATACAGCGCCAACACCTTTTTATTCTCCTGATACTCATCATAGAGCCTTCCCAATCGCTCATGGGCTCTCTTCAGTCCATGAAGCAGAATGGACTTCGCCTCCACCTGTTCCTGCAGAGCTTTCTGTTCCTGCAGCAGATTCTGAAGGATCTTTTGTATTGGTTCAAGACTCTTGAACTGAAGGGTTTCTCCCCGGTCCTTCAGCACATCAAATACCCCTTTTGATTTATTGTACGCCTGAAAGAAATCCTGAATCTCCTGTTCTATGGTGTCTATCTGAGATACATTGTCCCGATAAGCATTATAGACCTCAACGGAAAGCTCCTCCTGTTGAAGTCTTTCCAGAAGATGCTGTTTCAGTTCAGCGTATTTGACTCTGCTTTGTTCAAGCGTATCACGAAGTGTGCTCTCCTTGCCTTTTAGGTTTTCTTCATATTGCCTTGATTTATCGTACGCATTCTTTGCTTCAAGTGCAATATTATAAAGTGTCTGAACTCTCTTTTCTATCTCTTCTGCTTTACTTATGAGTCCCAAGGGTTCCTTTGGCACCCCACTCTCCAGAAGACCTCTTTGCTCACCAGAAAGTTCCAGAAGAACACTTCTGCTTTTTTCAAACAGCTCTGTTACTTTCTCTTTTTCCTGAAGCTCCTGCTGAAGGGACTTAATGAGATCTTTCAGCATTAAGTCCTTTGTCGAAAACCCTTTCACCTTGTTTAGACATTCTGCCAGTTTTTTCTCTCCCAGCATAAACTTCTGCTTCTCTTCCTGTCCGATTTTAAAGGTCAATGAAGCATTCTCTGCTTCAATCCTAAGTTCTTGACGAAGCTCCTCCACCTCTTCATGAATATCACTGATATTCGCTTTCAGATTTTTAATGGTGGCATGAAGCTCTGATAGTCTTCTCTCCACCAGTTTTTTCTCTTCTTCTGCTTTTAAAAATCTCTCTTCATCAAAACCCTGGATTTCTTTTAAGCCCAGCGGATGTTCCAAGGAACCACAGACTGGACAAGGTACATTGTCTTGTAAACTCTGCCGGAGGACCAGTGCATAATGTCCGCTTTTCTTCCTGCTTTCCTCCGCAAGTTTTGATTCTTTTTGCTGCAGCTCTTTTTCAGCCAGACTTAGCTCCCGGTCTACTTGGGTGAGATTGTTTTGAAGCTGCTCCATTTTCTCCATCTTCTTAAAAAGGTTCCCCAGTTCCTTCAGATAATTCTGCTGTTCTTTTTGACTGCTCTTCAGTTTTTCAGCTTCGAGATTTGACTCGGCAAGTCCTTTTCTGACTTGCTCTTCCTCTTCCAGCAACTGTTTCAGCTGTTGTTCTTTTTTGCTGTGATGATTCATCTGCTCTTGAAGCTTATTCAATTCAGCATTAAAGGCTGAAATTTTCTGAGATATCTCTTTCAGTCTTTTTGATTTATCCACAAGATCTAAAATCCTGGTACGAGTCTCCTTCAGGTTATCAATTTCTTCTGCATTTCTATTGGCATCATGGAGGTTCCTTTCCTGACGAACCAGCTGCTCTGAAATTTTTCTCAGTTCCAGAAGAAGCCTTTGGTTTTCCACTTCCTTCCCTTGAATCTCTCTGCTCAAACTCTCCATCTGAATTTCGATGTGGGTGATTCCTGAAATTTTCCGAAGCAGCTTCAGTTCCTGCTCCTTTTTCTCATAGATTCTCTTCTGGGATCGTAGCTCCGCATGGTGCTTCTTTGCATCCAGATAATGCTCAAGCTCTTCGTTCTCTTTTTGGCCTAAAAGAAGCTCCTGTTCTATGAGTTTCACTTCCTGATCTTTACTGGCTTTCTCTGTTTTTAAGGTGTTCAGTTCCTTCTGTTCTTTTTCCAGCGTCTCGTTTAAGACATCTTTTCCCAGCTCAATATCTCTATTTTCAACTTGAGCTTCTCGTAAAATCTCAGAAAATCTCATCACCAGTTCTTTTTCAACCCCTTTTTTCTCATCAAACCGCTCTTTGATGAGAAGCTGGATCTTTTCGTACTCTTCCGTGGCAAAGAGCTTTTTTAGTATTTCTGACTTGTCTTTTGTTCCTGCTGTTAGAAACTCCCGAAACTCCCCCTGAGGGATCATCACAATTTTCTTGAACTGATCCAGGTTTAACCCGATGATGCTTTCAATCTCCTGATTGACTTCTTTGATTTTCACCAAAGCTTCGGTGTCATCATCCATCTTCGTAAAGTAAGCCTTATTAAGACTTCGTGCATTCTCAATCCTCTTCACAAAATACTGTCTTCCTCGTACTTCAAAAAGCAGTGAAACTTCCATTTCATCCTTCTCATCTGCGAGCTGACTTCTGAAACACTTGGCTTTGGTTCTAACTTCTCCGCTGCCTTCTCCATATAGCGCGTAACAGACCGCATCAAAAATAGAGGTTTTCCCAGCCCCTGTTGGCCCTGTAATAAGGAAAATCTTATCTTCATAAAGAAGCTTGAAATTCACCGTGGTCTCCTCTTTAAAACCAAGGAAATTCTTCATTTTCAGTTCCAGTGGTTTCATCCCTTCTCACCTCTTTCCAGCGAAATGAGAATCTCCTTAAAGAGAGCTGCTGCGTTTTCATCCATTTCCCGTTCATTCTTGAGTTTGTAGAAATCCCGGAACAACGCTGTCACATCATTTTGCTGAATCATTGAAAATTCAGCCTGCTCATTAAATAAATTCTCTTCTTCTCTCTTTTTCCTCAGTTCCAGTATATTCGGGAATTTAGATCGTAGACGCATCATTGGATCAAGAATCTCTTCCTGATCTTTCAAAAATACTCTGATGTAATCCTCCGGATTCCCCTCATACTGGAGGTTCATAAGTTCTGTGAAATGACCTTCCAAGGTCACGACATCTCTTTGGGTGTAGATTGGAATTTCCGATACTTCTACGGTTCCCTCCGCAGAAAGAGTAATGAGACTCACACTCTTATTATGATTTTCTTCAGAAAAAGAGTATTTCATCGGAGATCCCGAATAACGGATCCTCCCTCTTTCCACCCATTGCGCTTTATGCAGATGTCCAAGAGCAACATAGTGAAACCCTTCAAAGACACTGGATTTTATGTAGTCATGTCCACCCACAGACAGTAACCTCTCCGAGTCAGACTCTTCCATCTCATCCTTAGCACTTCCAGCCACAAATCCGTGATAGACAAGGACCTTTCTATTGGAGTTCACCTTTCTGCTCTCTTTGAAAATCCGCTCATATACCATGGAGTCATCTTTAAAGCTTTCCAGCTCGTATATGTTTTTCAGAATGGATGTATCACGGTATGGAAAGAGGTAAAACTCTACTGGGCCAAACTCATCCTTCAGTGTGATGCATCGCAAAGGTCTTCTGACGGTGTTTTCGACAATGAGTCCTTTATCCTCCAACAGGCTGCTTAAAAACCCAACCCGCTCATGAGAGTCATGATTCCCTGTGATCACCAGATTTTTCTTCCCCAGCCTGACTAGTTCGGTAAGAAAATAATCATTCAGTTTCACAGCGTCTTCTCTTGGGATCGACCTGTCGTATAAATCCCCAGCAATAATCACAACATCTGGATTTTGTTCCTTGATGATTCTCAGAATATCCTGAAGCATTACCCGCTGGTCTTCAAGAAGAGATACTCCATTGAAATAGCGGCCAATATGTAAATCCGCTATGTGAAGTATTTTCATAAAATACAACTCCTTCCATCGTTACAGAACTCTCCTGGTTCTCAAAACTCAACTTTGATATAAAGATGTTTTTTTACTAGCCAGATTCTATTAGAAATATTTTAACATAATTTCTGGCTTCTATTAAAGATTTCAGAACTTTTCTACGTTCTTCCTGTCTCAGACATTTGATTCGGTTTTTCATGAAAATACAGCTTTAAATTATCTGATAAGTCTGTTCATTCCTTTGTTTTGGTGTAAAATAACCTTAGGAGGTGTTATCTATGCCAAAACGAATTCGTATGAGTTTACGGCTTTCAAAGACAGATTATGATTTCCCTCAAGAGATCCTATCCGCAGAACAGAAGTATCTTAAAGAGATTGCTTCTTGCGCGCTGGATGCTTACAAAGACACCATTGATTACGAAGGTGAAGACCTGGACCAAACAATCGAAGAAGTACAGCGTGTTTATGAGGGATTCTACGGGCCATTTATGAAGGAAGCCTCCTTTATATACTTGGAGGATGAAACGGTCTATGCAGGACTTCTGACCTGTCTTTACCGTGGAGAGCCTACAATCACCTACACCTTCACGCGAAAGTCCAGACAGAGGCTGGGCTATGCTACACAGCTGATTGGTTTTGCTTGTCAAAGACTCTATGAACTTGGATATCACTCTCTGTTTCTGTATGTCACCACAGAAAACCTGGATGCATTACGACTCTATGAATCCCTTGGCTTCCAAGAGGTTCCTCTAACCACTCTTTCTGAGATCAATATCGACTGAAACTTTATCGTTTATTGACTCCTTTCAGCGTGGTTTTTCAACAGGTTCACCGTAGAAAAAGAAATCACCTCTTCATCTAGAACTTTTCACGTTATGTGATATAATGAGCTTATAAGAATCCATTTTAAGAAAATTTAATATTTTAATGATATAGGTTGCAAAGTATGCGCTTTGCACGAAGAGGGAAACAGGAAAAGCCTGTGCGGTCCCGCCGCCGTAAGACTCTTAAGAATTCCTACACCACTGGAGATGATCTGGGAAGGTGAATTCTTTTACATAGTCAAGCCGGAAGACCTGCCTATATTGTTTTAGACTCCCCTCACGGGTCATGAGGTGTCATTTTGCTTTGCTGGCTGATCTCCAGCAAATGCTTTTACGCACCTTCAAGGGTGCTTTTTATTTTCCCCTTGTACACCTTTTAAGGTTTTTCTTAAAGTGATTCTTAGATTATAATGTACGGTTTCGTACACAAGGAGGAAAACATGAACAAAAAACTCGTAGCCGTTCTCGTCATCATTCTTCTAGCAGTTGGTGGTTTTGGTCTTTCAAAGCTTCTCTTTCCTAAAGGAGAGGAAGGCACAAAAGAAGTCACCATAAACATTATTGTTGCCAATGAAAATATTGACTATACAAAGTCTTTCAAAACTGACGCCCTTTATGTAGAAGAGCTTCTTAACGAGAATACAGAGGAACTGAAAGTTGAAACAGAAGATACACAGTACGGTCCAATGCTTGTAGGACTTCTTGACTACAAAGCGGATGCCACGAAAGAGTTCTACAGCATTAAAATCAATGGGGAAGATGCCATGGTTGGCATAAAGGAAATACCAGTAAATGATGGAGATGAATACACCTTTGAAGTTCAAGGTTTCTAATCTCAGTGTTCATGACATTGTTCTCATCCCCCTGCTCAGCGCTTCGCTGACCGCAGGAAAGATGGCTCTTTCCTTTATCCCCAATGTCGAGATCGTGACGCTGCTGTTTATGGTCTATGCTTCAGTTTTCGGCTTTAAAAAGACATTTCTGGTTTCCATTATCTTCTCAACCATCGAAATTTTCTTATATGGACTCCAGACATGGCTCATTGGATATTATATCCTGTGGCCGCTGCTGATCTTTCTCAGTGCAATGCTCTACAAAAAAACACAGTCTGAATGGCCGTTCGCTTTTCTAGCTCTGACTTTCGGACTTTGTTTTGGTCTTTTCTTCGCCATGATTGAATCAATCTTTTATGGATTCTCCTATGGTATTGTCTATTGGCTGAGAGGTATTCCCTTTGATGTGGTCCATGGTGCCTCTAACTTCGTTCTTGGCATTTTTCTCTACAGGCCACTAGAACAGCTGCTTTCCCATCTTCGGGACAAGTATGCTTTTCAGCATGCCATCCAGAACAGCTGCAAAACACAATAAAAAAACGCCAAGTCCTATGATATGCTCCCCTTATAGTAGA
>NZ_DOPX01000030.1 GCF_003514505.1 Proteiniclasticum sp. | reverse complement strand
GGAAGTTACTTTTGAATTTAACCCTCAGAACAGAAGACATCGGGGCTTTTACCTGGAAAATCGCATATATTATGATATCCGTGACCGTGGTGTAAAAAGTGTATTAACAATTAATAGGATTACTGAATATTTAGAGTATTGTAGGTATAATTATCTCAAGACTTGAAAATCAAGAGATTGGAGGAACTGGTATGAAATTCGAAATGGATAAAGTAGTAAAAAAGAGTGAGGAACTGATGAAAAAAGGAGAAGATATCGCTAAGGATGTACTTCCTAAGGTAAAAGAAGCTACATCAGAGTGGAAAGAATCTCTAAGCAGCATGATGGATAAAGGTGTGCAGAGCGCCCAAACTATTTTTGACAAGAAAGAGGATCTGAAAACAGAAACTGTTGATTTGATTTCCGACAAAAAGAAAGAGGTGAACTCCATGGTCAGTTCAAAAACAGAGAAAAAAAACACAGGTAAAATTGTGGCTGGAGTAGCGGTCGCTGCAGCGGCGGCAGCGGCTTATGCACTATACAAAAAGAATAAGATCCGCAACGAGAATCTGAAAGAAGAGTATTCAGAAAAACTCACACGGTGGGCTGAGCTGGATCTTTCACAGCTGGATACAGAAACGGATGATTTGAGTACACCAGTAAAGCTTCTTCCGGACAAAATCTATAAAATGGGTACCAATGCAGCTGTAGGAAATCTTGTGGTCAATGTCTCCGCACCATCTGCAGGGGAAACCTTCAATCCGGATGAACCAGGAGAGCCCCTGGCTGACCTGGGACTTAAAAAGGCATTCTTTGATAAAACCGCTGCGGTGAAAGATAAAATCAAAGCGAAGATTGAAGAGGGAAGACTTCAGACGAAGCTTGGCAGCATGGAAGCCAAGGATAAATATGTGGAGATCAAAGACCTTGCTGAAGATAAGATTGATGCCATGAAATCCAAAGTGGATGATACCATAGCACCGAACGTGAAAGAAAAAGCAGAAGAGCTGAAACTGGAAGCAGAAATTAAAGCGGAAGAGCTGAAGGAAGAGTTCTCCGAAAAGAAAGAAGAGGCCAAAAAGAAATTTGAGCACCTGAAAACTCAGATGGCCAAAGGTGCAGACGAACTGGAAGAAAAAGCTGAAGAAACCTTGGACCAGACCGACGGGTTTATGAAAAATGATCTGGCAACGGGCGAGGATGATGAATTCGTTCCTACAGAAGATGAATTTGTGGATGCTCCCTTTGGCGCTCAAGAAGTATTAGACACAGCAAAAGAAGAAGGAGAGGGCTTGAAAGAAAAAGCCAAGCATCTGGCAGAAGCTGCAAAAGAAAAACTGACAGCTGAAAAGCCTCCTGTGGATCTGAAAGATTTGGTGGAATATAAAGTAACCATCCATAATAAAGGAGAAGAAGACTATACCTTCAATCCGATGCAGCTTCAGCTCTATGATCTGATGAAGAGATCTGTCTATCTTGTGCCAAAACATGCAGAAGGCACTACTCTTGGAAGAGTCGTGGTGAAACCAGGTGAAACCTATACCGGAAAGCTTTTTGTAAAGAAAAACATGGGCAAAAAGCAGGGCATTCTCTTCTTTGACGACCTTAGCCTTTCCCATTCTGTACTCTTCCTTGGTGAGGGTGAAGAAACTGTGGAAGTGGATACAGATCTGGTACTGGATGAGGACTACCTCTATGCAGATGAAGAAGTACTGGAAGAGCACGTGGAGTACAAGAGGCTCTAGACTTCCAATCTAAACTGTACTGAAAAGGAAAGGAGATGGGGTGAATCCCATCTCCTTTTAAACGTAGAATTTATTTTTTTATTTTATGATAGGCTGCTACCACTGGTACTACGATCATAGCCGATACAATCGCCTCCGGAATCCCATTTGTTCCTGCAATACCCAGCAGGGCTGCTGTTGCAGCAGATTCAGAAATACCAAGGGCTGAAGCATACCGTGACAGATAGAACAGATAAGCCAGACCTAAAACACCAACCGTATTGGTCAAAGTTCCCAGCAAAGCTGATACGGCAACACCGCTTTTTCTATTCTTCAGCATTCTGTACACATAACCGGATACAACGCCAATCATAATTCTGACACCCACTGAAATAATCGGGTTCCAAAAAATGAAATTTGTTGGGGTTGGGGTCATAAATGCACGTATCATACTGGATACACCGAAGATCCCTCCAACAAAAGCACCGACCAGAGGCCCTTCAATGATGGCTCCTATGATGACCGGAATATGCATGATCGTTGGATTGATGGGGGGAATTGGGATAAATCCCAAAGGGGTCACTGACAGGAAAATCGATATTCCTGAAAGCAGGCCGATGATGGCAAGCTGTCTTGCCTGAAATCGTGTGGCTGATCTTTGTTTTTGCATGTTGTTTCCTCCGTTCTTATTCCTATGATGGGATATAATTCGGAACCGTTGTGGTTTTTGAATTAAGTTCAGTTTTCAAAATGAAATACTGACTAAGAGTATTTTAACATGTTCTCCTTAAAAGTAAACAGAGAACTTCCGTTTAAGAGCCTGTGAGAATAATTGTTAAAATAATGTTCAACCAAATTGAGTCAGAATGTACTAATATAGAAGAAAGGGTATCGAAAGGGTTCACAAAAACATAGGTGGGTATAACCCTCCGTGAAATGAATTTCAAAAACAATGACTGTACGAAAGGTGGTGCAAAGAGTATTCTTCCTCCCTATAAGAAGGAAGATGTCTCTCTATTCTATGAATATCGTAATTATTGGCGGGGTGGCTACAGGCCTAACCGCGGCTTACAGCATCAGAAAAAACCTGCCTTCTTCAAAGATCACAATCCTGGAGAGAGGCGAAGATATTTCCTACGGCGCTTGTGGATTTCCGTACTATATTGAAGGACTCATTGAAAAAGAAGAAAAGCTCATTGCCAAAAATGCAGCTGAAGTTCTTCAAGATGGGTTTGATTTGAAGCTTCGACATGAAGTCATAGATGTGGACTTTGACCGGAAGGAAGTTACTGTCCGAAATCTTTCTCTACAAGAGAACCTGACACTTCCCTATGACAAGCTCGTGATTGCAACGGGAGCAAATGCGAAGCAGCTGCCCTTTTTCCGTGGGATGAAAGGTGTCTTTCCACTGAACACTTTAGAAGATGCCAACCATATCAAAAAGTACATAGAAGAAGCAAAACCAGAAAAAGCAGTAATCATCGGCGGTGGAAATAAAGGTATTGAACTTCTGGAGACCCTGACCCTGCTTGCTGTAGATACCCAGGTAGTAGAGTTTCTGCCAAGAATTCTGAACCGGTATGATGAGGAGTTTTCGGATCTTCTTTTGAAAGAACTGAGGGGGGAGGGACATAAGATTCATACCCGTGAAGAAGTTACTGGGGCAGAAGCAAATGAGAAAGGATTTGTGAAAGCTGTTATCACGGATCAGAGAACCTATGACGCGGAACTTGTCATTGAAAGCATTGGTCTTACTCCTAATACAGCTTTTCTCAAGGGGAAAGGTCTTCACATGGAAAAAGGCGCAATTGTAACAGACCGCTACGGAAGAACCTCCATCGGAGATGTCTACGCAGGAGGAGACTGTGCGCTGATCTATGACCATATGAGTGGCGAGAACACATATCTTCCATTGGGAACCAATGCAAATAAGATGGGCCGTCTCATCGGTCTTTCCATTGCTGGAAAAGAACCTAGCTTTAAAGGTGTCCAAGGAAGTGCCATGCTGAAAGTCTTTGAATTTGAAATGGCCATGACCGGACTGACCGATCAGCGGGCTGGAGAACTCGGGCTTCCCTTTGACAGCGTAATGGTCAGAACAAGAAATAAATCCGGATATTATCCAGGAGGCACAGAGTTCTTCGTAAAGATCACTTATGACCGCAATTCAGGCAAAATACTGGGGGGACAGGTCTTTGGCAGAGAGGGCAGCGCACTACGGATCCAGGCTCTTGTAGCCTCTGTATATGCAGGTCTCACTGTACAGGATCTGGAATATATGGATTTTGGATATATTCCTCCGCTGAACAGCGTTTGGGACTCACTTAATATAGCAGGCAGAAAGGCTTCGGAAAAGATAGAAAACAGCAGAAGAGGAGCAACACATTAGATGAAATCAGAAGGATACAAGGAATGGACAAAATCAGAAGTGGAGACACTTCTGGCGGAAATGAAACATATTTATGGGAAAGGTGTTTTGAAAAATCTGACCTATCGGAAAAGACTCCTGCAAAGACTGAAACATGTCATCAGGAAATACGAAAAAGAGATTGAGACAGCTCTTTATAGCGACTTGGGAAAATCCTCCACAGAAGCCTTTCTCACTGAAATTGGAATATTATATTCCAGTATCGATCATATGATGAACAATCTAGAGTCCTATGCGAAAGCCAGAAAGGCAAAAAAACATGTGGCCACCATTTTTTCAGACGGTTACATCTATCGGGAGCCCTATGGAGTTGTGCTGATCATCTCTGCCTTTAACTATCCATTCCAGCTGCTGATGGAGCCTCTCATTGGAGCCATCGCTGCTGGAAATGTAGCTGTTGTAAAACCATCTGAACAGGCTGTTTACACAGAAGAACTACTGGAGAAAATCATCCGGGAAGCATTCCCTAGTGGAATCGTCCGTGTCGTAACGGGCTCCAAAGAAACAGTAACGAACCTCACCACATCAGATTTTGACTATATTTTCTTCACGGGAAGCACTTCCACAGGAAAAGCTATTATGGAAAATGCAGCCAAGAATCTGACTCCGGTGACTCTTGAGCTGGGTGGCAAGAGTCCCGCTCTTGTCATGAAGCGCGCTGACGTCAAAAATGCAGCCAAAAAAATTGTATTCGGTAAATTTATCAATGCAGGCCAGACCTGTATCGCACCAGACTATGTTCTGGTGCACAAAGAGGTGCTGAAACCTTTTCTCCTGGAAGTCAGAAAGACCCTGTTGAAGTTTTATGGGGAGGATCCACAAAAGTCAAAGGACTATTCCCGTATCATTAATAAACATGCTTTAAAGCGTCTCCAGGAGATTCTATCAAAAGATCAGGACTATATCATTCTGGGCGGGAAAACCGATACACTGGAAAACTATATGGAACCCACAGTACTTCTTCATGACAGCATGTCCATGGAGGCCATGAAAGAGGAAATCTTTGGGCCAATACTCCCCATCATCGTCTACGAGGATATCAATGAAGCATTGGAGAGCATAAAACCTCTGGGTAAACCTCTGGCTTTCTATCTCTTCACAGAGGATAAGCCACTGGCGGAAAAGATTCTGGAACGCATGTCCTTTGGTGGAGGATGCATCAATGATGTTTTATTCCACATCGCCACTCCTCATCTTCCTTTTGGTGGTGTTGGTCCATCGGGTATGGGGAACTATCACGGAAAATACTCCTTCTATACGTTCACACATAAAAAGGCTGTGCTGAAATCCAGCAGCCGCCTCAGTATGAGTATCAATGAGCCTCCTATGACCGGCTACAAAGAAAAAATCATCAGAATGCTTCTGAAATAGTCATTAAAAGCTGTGTGGCTCCACACAGCTTTTGCTATAATGGAAAGTGAATAACTTTGGAAGGAGGTGCGATTTCCATTACACCACAAGAAGCACTGAATAAATATTTCGCATTGCCCTCATATAAAAAAGAACAGCTGATACTGATCCAAGAGATTTTATCCGGTAAGGATGTGCTGGGGGTGCTTCCCACGGGATACGGAAAATCTCTATGTTATCAGATTCCGGCTCTTCTCTTCAAGCGGCCTACTGTAGTGATTTCTCCTTTGATCTCTCTTATGAAGGATCAGGTGGATGCTCTAGAGGATCGAGGCATTGCTGCAACCTATATCAATTCCTCCTTATCCTTGGAAGAGTCCAATGAACGAAAACGGAACATCCGAAAAGGAAAATACAAACTGATTTATGTCTCTCCAGAGTCGTTGAAGTTAAAGAGATTTACCGATCTTTTACGGGATATCCAGCCAGCTCAGGTGGCGGTGGATGAAGCCCACTGCATCAGCGTCTGGGGACATGATTTCAGGCCTTCCTATCTGGACATCCATCAGTTTATAGAAACATTGCACCCTCGGCCTGTGCTGACGGCATTCACCGCCACAGCCACAGCGATGGTCCAAAATGACATTCTGTACCTGCTGAAGTTAAAAAGTCCAGTTACAGTGATGGGTGATCTGAATCGTGAAAATCTCTACTTTGAAGTCATCTCCATGGAACATGAACAGCAGGATCTTCTTCGGGAGATTGAGAAAAGACCTCTAGAACAGGGGATCATTTACTGTCAGAGAAGAAAAGAAACAGAAGCTGTAGAATCATATCTCCGTCATAGGGGATATAAAACAGGTCTATATCATGGGGGTATGGATGATGAAGACCGGAAATCTGTACAAGAGGCTTTCTCCTATGACAGAATTCAGATTGTTGTAGCAACCAATGCCTTTGGTATGGGTATTGATAAATCCAACGTCCGTTATGTCATTCATCTTGGCATCCCCAAAAATATTGAATCTTATTACCAGGAAGCCGGCCGTGCGGGACGAGATCAAGGGTTCAGCGAGTGCATTCTTCTCTACCGCCCAAAGGATTATTACCGTCAGTCACAGCTCATTGCCTCCTCCGCAAGATCAGAAGACCGGAAGATCATCGAACTTGAAAAACTTAAATGGATGAATGAGTACGGAAAAACCACCCAATGTCTTCGAAGTTTTATTCTGAATTACTTTAAAGGAAAAGGGACAGCTTCGAAAACAACGTACTGTGGCAACTGCTCTTCCTGTGTAAAGCTTGGTAAAATAGATCTTTCAGATTTCAACAGGAAGATCATGTTGGCAATTCATCATTTAGACTATGATATGAATCCAGATTCCATCAGGCAGTTTCTTCTTGGTGAGTCAAACCCACAGATGAAAGATGATGTATCACAGCTTTCTTATTATGGCATATTGAGACACTTCAGCACCGACGATTTTACTGCGTACTGGAATCTGTTCCTAAAAGAAGGCTATCTGTCGAAGGGAGCGCTGACAGAGAGGGGACAGGAGCTCATGAAGGAAATGGAGCTTTATCCTCTAGAATCAGCCAGACAGGACCGTATAGGGTACCAGGAAGAACTGTTTAAAAGGCTGAAAGATTTGAGAAAAGAGCTGTCCAGAAACATCGGCATTGCACCTTATATTATTTTTCATGATGAGAATCTGAAAGACATTGTACGGAAAATGCCGCTCAATCTAGAGGAATTCTCCGAGGTTCGAGGCGTAGGGAGAGTGAAAACAGCAAAATATGGGCATTTCTTTTTGGAAGAAATCCATAAGTTCGTCAAAGAACATGCGCTGACCACGGATCTTTTGAAATCTCCTGAGGAATTTGAAGGAGAACAGCTTTTTAAAGAATACGATACATTCTATCTCTATCAGAAGGGTGCTTCCATTGAGGAGATTGCAAGCCTTTTATCCATCGTGCCTGGAACCGTGGTAGACAGGCTTCTCAAAGAACATAAGGCTGGGAAGGAAGTAAGGCTGGATGATCTTTTTAAAAAGGAGCTGGAAGAAGAGATCCTTTCCACCATCAGAGACTTGAAGACCGATAAACTACGTCCAATACGAGATGCGCTGCTTCAGAAAGGTCATCAGGTTGAATACACAGATCTGAAAGTTGTTTTCTACAAACACTTTGCAATTTATAAAAAATAAGAAGGAGTGTGCAGTTTTGCTGCACACTCCTTCTAAAAGGATAAGAAAGAAGAGATTCCGTTCAGGTCCATCTGGTAGCCTTTGCCCCATATGGTTTTAATAAGACACCTGTATTTACCGAGTTTTCTTCGGAGTGATTTGATATGGGTATCAATGGTTCTGGAATCTCCCAGAAAATTATATCCCCATACAGCTTTTATCAGTTCATCCCTGGTCAGTGTTGTCTTCTCATGAAGCCTTAAAAATAGAAATAAATCAAACTCCAATGGTGTCAGCGGCAAAACCTCATGCTGAACACTGATGGTTCTTTCCCTATAATTCAAGACCAAGTCCTCACAGATACAGCCGTTATCCATTTCTTCCGCGAAATTCAGTATTCTGTCCACCAGAGTTCTGTCCATGGATTTCACTTTCATCGGAAAATACTTCTTCAGAAGCAAATCCTTATGATGAAAATCCATAGGTGTCAAATTACTGAGTACTAAAAAGAACTTTATGCTATGCTGCTTTTCAATCAGCAGATCAATTTCCTTCTGATACCTCTTGTATATTGAAGAGGGGAGTATCATCAAATCAAGTGGTTTGTTCCAAGCTTCTATGAAGTCTTCCTGCGACTCTGGAAGAATCACATGAAGCTGCTGATTCGCGGATGCCACCTCATGTAACATAGCTCTGTCTTCCATTCCTGCAATGAGTATAGTATGCATCTGTTTCACCTCATAGGGAATCTTACCACGAAGTTTTGAAGTAGATTTAAAGAAATTAAACTAAAAGAGCGAATTAAGATTTTTTTAAAGACTCGTGACCTCGCCAGTTCAAAAGCTTTTCTTCATGTTATATTCAAATTGTGGTATACTATAAAGGAAATATGCGAACAACAAGAAGGAGGTTGAGCAACAATGAAAGTATGCAAAGCGCTTGTGATTTCGATTCTTTCCATGGCAGCAGGAGCATTGATCTACAAGACCGTAACCGACCATAAAAATGAGATTGACTCATTTGTCAATGAGTATGGGGAGTTCATTGAAGACGATTTGTTGGAACCTGAACTGCTGGTAGAAGAATAAAAAGTAAAACGACGGATTTTGGATCCGTCGTTTTTTATTTTGATTTTCTGAATAATTCTATTGAAACATTAAATATATTAAACTTAATTCAAAATATGCTAGGAGTAGACTACAGATGACTAGTAATATAATCCTGTATTCTATCATTATAAGCATTCAAAAGTTTTAGGACCATAGGGTGTGAAGTGGAGGAAAGTTCCTTTTCATCTATTTTTGAAATGGGCAGTATTTTGGGTGAGGTGCCACTGATAAAAGCTGCCTCCATCCAGGAAAGATCTGACAGTGTTACAGGTTCCTCTTTTACAGGGAGAGAGAGCTCCTCAGCAATCTGTAAAATTCTCTTCCGAGTCACCCCGCCCAGCACATCCTTCAGAGGTGGTGTAAAGAGAGTCCCGTCCAGAACAAAAAACACATTGGACTTGGATCCTTCTGTGATCTCTCCATCTCTATTCACAAGTAGCGCTTCATAAATCTGGTGCTCCTCGATGAAGGAGGTTACTTTCTCTTTGTAGGACAGTCGCACAACTTTGGCATTGGGATTGCTTCTTTCAAGGAAAATCGTCTTTGTTCGGATGCCTTCCGCATAAAGGAATGCGTCAGGATAGCTGTGGGGAATGAAATACAGATAAAGGGCAGGTATCTTTTCACCATTCACCACCAGTTTGATGTTGCCTTTTGTAAAGTCATTCTTATGACAAAGATCTTCCATCAGCCTTTTGATTTCTAACTGACTGAATGTGTAGGGCATATTTAACAGATTTATCGATGCTTCCATTCTTTCCAAATGCTCTTCAAGAAACAAGGGGACTCCCTGAATGATCCGGATCACCTCATATACATTGTCTTTTTCGAGCACATAGTGAAATTCATCAGCTTTTATAAATTCATGATTTTTCAATGCAAAAGCACCACGTATATTCTCCATATCTTACCTCCAATAAAGCACAGGATATTTAGGATTTTTCTTTTTGCAGTTGATGAGATAGGGTTTCCCCACAAGCTTCAAAAGGGGATCATCACTTAGGGAATCTGAGAACATATAAGATTCTTTCCATTCAATCTGATGCTCAGGGATCATTTCATAAAGTCTTCTCACTTTTTCTATCCCTTTATTATTTTCTCCGATCATTTTTCCCGTGAAGTGTCCATCTTTCACTTCGAATCTTGTGCCCATAACATAATCCGCATCAAACATATCCTTCAGTTTCAGAATGTAGAATTCAGGTGATGCTGAGGTCAATACGATGGTATATCCCTTTTCTTTCAGTTCCTGAACTTTAATAAGTCCATCCTCATAGAGGAAGCCTCTTAGAGATTCTTCAAGAAACCCCTCCACCAGTGTTTCCAGTTCTTCCTTAGAGGTATTCTTCAAGAAAGTCAGAAACATTTCTTTCGTTGCCTTTTCTTTCTGAACACCCACCTTGAACAGGAAACCACTGAGAATCGCCTTTGGAAGATGCAAAAGAAGGGCGGGGTTTTTCTTTGTCAGATAGGCATAAAAAGCGATAAGTGTCTCTTTTCCCGTCAATGTAAAATCCACATCAAAAAGTGCCAGTTTCATAGAATTCCTCCTAACAGTAAAACCTTGAGAATCTCTTCCCAAGGTTTTCTTCAGTTTGTTCAGTTATCTTACTGAAGCGGCTCTTCATCCTCTTCAGCTTCTACCATTTCTGCGTAAGCCTCTGATACCTTGTTGAACTCTTCTTCATCCAGGAACACCAGATCACCTTCTTCGCCTTCCACGCGAAGAGGAGTTACTGTTTCATCCTGATTCATAACAAGTACATAGACATTGCCATCCAGTTCGAACTCATCCACGATTGGATGATCTTCCGTGGTGCCGTCTTCGTTTTCAAAAGTAACTACTGGGGTGTGATGGTGTTCGTGGTCATGATCATGACCTCCACAGCAGGAACCGTGGTCATGATTGTGGTCATGGCCTCCACAGCATTCCTTGTCTTCGTGGTCATGTCCACCGCAGCAGCTTCCGTTTTCATCGTGTATATGTGTCATAGATTTCCTCCAAAAAATTAATAATCAGCTTATTCTATCATAAAAACTTAAAAATACCTATAGGGAACTACCGGTTGATGACAGAAGAAATGGGTGGTATAACCTGCTTCTTTCTGGACAGGATCCCTGGGATATATACAGAGTTTTCTTTCATGTTTACGCCAAAAGCCTTGTTGATAATATCCTTCTGCTTTCCAACAACAATCAGTTCTGAACCTTCCTTGTAGATATCTGTTACAATCAGCACTTGAAGGCTGAAACCAAAATCACTGGTCATTTCTTCCATAGCTTCTATGATATCACCTTTGAGATCATTCAGTGACTCAGCATCCATGGTATATACCTGAGAAACACCGATCCGACTGCTGTCGTAAGTAAAGATTTTAAAGTCCTGCTTCAGAATCTCCTCCGGGGTCTTTCCAGCCAGCGAAGTACCATACTTAAACATCTCCAGCGCAAATTCCTCGACGTCAATATCTGCAATCTGAGCCAGTCTTTCCAAGGTCAACTTATCCACGTTGGTGGAAGTAGGGGACTTAAAAAGCAGTGTGTCAGAGATGATTGCTCCAGCAAGAAGGCCTGCGGTCTTCTTGGAAGGTCTGATGCCATTTTCAAAAAAGATATTGGCAACGATGGTTGAGGTGCTTCCTACGGGTTCATTACGGAAGAAAATAGGAGAGGTGGTCGCCACGTCTGCCACCCGATGATGATCGATGATTTCAAGTATTTCAGCCTCATTAAGACCTTCCACGGACTGGCCTTTTTCATTATGGTCCACTAGAATCACTTTCTTCTTTTTGCCAGAAATAAGATGATATCGGCTGATGGTACCAATGACTTTACTTTCTTCATTGACCACAGGATAACTTCTGAACCTAGTCTCTGCCATGGTGTTTCTGATGTCTCCGATGTAGTCATCAGAAGAGAAGTATATGATGTCCTCACGGCTCATCACATAGCTTACGGGAACCGCCTGAGTGATGAGTCTTGAAGTGGTGTATGTGTCATATGGTGTGGATAAAATGGTTACTCTATTCTCACTCGCTTGTTCGATAAGAGATTCTTCCACTTCGCCGGAACCAGTGACAATGATCAGGGACACTCTTTTCTGTATGGCGACTTCCAAAGATTCTCTACGGTTTCCTGTAATGACGATGTCGCCTTCTTCCAGAGTCCTCTGCACATCTTCAGGAGAAGCTGATAAAGCGAATATTTTACCATAATAATGCTTTCTGTCTTTATCCAGATGAATAATCTGTCCGGTCAGGGTATCCAGAAGATTGTTTACGGTGACCTTGGATTTTCCAAGAATCATATTATCCCAAACATCCATATAGCTTTCCGTGACATTGGAAACAGAAACTACGCCATTTAGCGTCTCATTCTCATCTACCACTGGAAGACTTTTGATATTGTTCATCCGCATTATGTTCCATGCCATCTTCAACGTGATGTCTGATGATATGGGTGCAATTTTATCAATGTTCAGGTCACTGACCTGCAGTCTTACATTCTCAATGTATTGTGGTGGTTCTACGCCAAAATAGGCTAGAATAAAATAGGTTTCTCTGTTGATGTCTCCAAGTCGTACAGGAACATACTGGAAATTGCCAGTTTTATTCTTAAATTCCGCATAGGCAAGTGCCGCACAGATGGAATCAGAATCTGGATTTCTGTGACCTGTGATATAAACGATATCTTTCATGGTAACCTCCTGATGGATTGTATTTTATGTAAAAAGATGCTCTACAGCACAGAGTAGAAAAGAAGTCTGCAACAGCAATTGTAGCAGACTTTAAAACCTTATTTTCTTTTATACTGTACCTGTTTCTTAGGCATTGGTGCATCAATCTTGAATAGGTCCTTTCTGGTTGTCACGTTACGGATATTTTTGATTTCCAGAACCTCACTGTTCTCAGATCCTTTTTTACCCTTCAGGGCTTGAATCAGAATCACATGACCTTGTGATACGTTGATAAAGTCCGGTTTCTTGAACCATCTTTTCGCTTTGTAAACACTTCTCACAACATTCTTAGAACCGTCTGGCTTGATGATGATGGTTGCAGTTAAGACATTAAACAGCCAAAGGTATTTTTTCTCTTCCACTTTCACAGACAGAACACTTCCATAGGCCTGTGTAATTCTGTCTCCATATTTCTTCATATAATTGTCCGCATAGTACTTTTGTAATTTATCTCTAAACCCCATTGTTAAACTCCTTTATCCTATGATTGCTACACTATATTATAACATAAACCCTAAAAAAGTATACGGGAAATTCCTTGTGTTTTCAAGGAATTATCCGAATGTTCCTGAGCACGAGAAGTTATCTGTGTTTGAGAGCCGTATACACCTAATGCTCTGTCTTCGAACTTACAGTTCTTTCTCCGATTCATAGATCTGCCCAGTTATTTTGTACAAGGAGACTAGGAGGAAGAAGGGATTCTGTGATAAAATAAGTGTGATTAGAACTAGGAGGTTATTTACTATGGATAAACTGACATTGGCAAAGCATATTGACCATACATTATTGAAACCGGAAGGTACTGAAGCAGAGCTCATCAAGCTTTGTGAGGAAGCTAAAGAATACAAGTTTTTCAGTGTATGTGTCAATCCATGCAACATTGAAAAAGCGAAGGAACTGTTGAAAGACTCTGACACAAAAATCTGTACTGTGGTTGGATTCCCCCTGGGTCAGATGACCACAGAAGCCAAAAGCTTTGAGACAAAGGAAGCCGTGTTTTTAGGTGCGGAAGAAGTGGATATGGTCATCAATATTGGAAAACTGAAAGATAAGGATTATGACTATGTTCTCGAAGATATTCGTGCAGTGGTCCTTGCAGCTGGTGGAGTACTGACCAAAGTAATCATTGAAAGCTGTTTGCTTACCGACGAGGAGAAAGTGAAAGCATGCGAACTTGCCAAGGCAGCCGGTGCTGATTACGTAAAGACCTCTACAGGATTCTCAAAATCAGGTGCCACTAAGGAAGATATCGCTCTGATGAGAAAAACTGTAGGTCCAGAAATGGGCGTGAAAGCATCAGGAGGCATCAGAACTCTGGAAGATGCCATGGCCATGATTGAAAATGGAGCTTCCAGATTGGGCCTTTCAGCAAGTGTTTCTATTGTGAATTCTCTATAAGCACACCTTGTCACTTCTGAAGTCTTGGAGAAGGAGAATGCATATGTATCGTGACATAATAGATGGAGACCAATTAAAAAAACTTCTGCCAGATCTTCCAGAAGACTTATCAAATGGGAAATTGGAAATTTTTATAAGACCCTATTCTGATGAAAGCAAAAAATTAGAAGAGGTTCTGCAAAAAATCAAAAAGCAGGTAAATCGTTCTGCCTTTCTGGGCAAAGAAAAAGAAGTTTTCTTTTTTGAAGCAGATGATGTTCCGGAGGATCTCCGAAAACCGCTGACATCGAAGCTCAAAGAGCTTGGATACAGCGCAGATATCAAAGAGGGAGCTCGTGGCACAGTTATTCTGACCATCCACTGGAAGAACACATAAAAAACCAGAGTTCTGGCTTACATCAGCCGGAACTCTGGTTTTTTTCAACTTATGATCGGGTTCGTTTATCTGGAAGTTTTCTAAAAATAAGATTCCCCACAAGGTTTCCAAAAACTACTGCAGCCAACATAAAGACAAACAGCAGATAGGCCAGTGGCATAAAGCCTTCCAAGTTTCCAAAATACGTCTGATATAAAAGATAAGGAATCAGAAGAAGACTGAGGAGCGTTGGAAGAAAACGAACCCATTTGTTTTTTGTAAAAATAGAACTGACAAAGCTGTAGATTCCTCCGGCAAGAAACAGGAGAATAAGAAGAAATAAGAGTCTTAGGGTTCCCGTATCCATATTAAAGGCTCCTTTCATGTTTGATTTGAATGATTCTAATTATATCAAAATGTAGTTTGACACGCAAAATAATGGTAAACTATTAATACATTATTCAGATATTGTCTAAATCCTCGTTGTCTTTATCCGCTACAATAAGAAAAAGGATGGAAGGAGTTTTTGCTGATGATAGACCGAGAAATGCAAAAAATGGAAGGACGCTGGTTCCTCCAGTATTCTGGGTGTCCTTTATGGAAGAAGGGAAGCATCGATACCATCTCCTTTGACTTTGAACTGATGCACAAAGGAGAGGATCTGGTTCTGAAGGAACAGGTTGAATACCGAAAAAACGGTAAAATGAAAGTAAAAAAAGGATTTGAGATTCCTGACGAAAAAAACAGAACCTTCCGTTGGCGTGGTGTGGGCATGAACAGACTGTTCAGAAACACTTCCAAAGTCCTCTACAACGCAGAAGGGATTCTCGTCATGTGGTTTGAAAAAACAGTATCCACACCAGAGTCCATAGACATTCTTACCCGGAAAAAGCATCTGACTGCACAGGAAAGCGGATATATTTTCCGTATTCTGGAAACCATCGAAGATGCACGTAAATTTATCCCTAATCTAGAATCTGTGAATATCTTGTAATTATGTTGGATTATTCACAATTGCAATTGATTGAAAATTTCGTCAAAGAGCGTAAAAAGCTTGATAAAATGCGGTTTTTCGATTAAAATATAAGTAACATCAAACAGTAATCAACAAGGGGGCCAAATGTATGAAGACTTACATTTATGCAAGAAACATCACATTAACAGATGGATTAAAGGAGGCCGTAGAAAACAAACTGAACAGGCTAGACAAGTACTTCAATCAGCCTGTGGAGGCTAGAGCTACTCTTAGTGTCACTAAGATGGATCAAACCTTTGAAGTGACCATCCCCTTCGGAAATGTACTGCTGAGAGCTGAAGAATCAAGTGATGACATGTACAAATCCATTGATCTGGTGCAGGATAAGCTGGAAAGACAGATCAGAAAATATAAGACAAAAATTGAGAGAAAGGCTGGAGACACTTCCGTCAGATTCAATGAAACTGCCTTTACAAGAGCAGAAGAAAAAGAGGAAGAGGATGCACCAAAGATTGTAAGAACAAAAAAAATATCCATGAAGCCTATGTCTAAAGAAGAAGCTGTGCTTCAAATGGAACTTCTTGGCCACAACTTCTATGTATTTGAAGATGAAGATGGAGAAACCAGTGTGGTCTACAAGAGAAAGGATGGAAATTACGGGCTTCTTGAAAGAGAAGAGGAATAAAAACAATATAGGAATTTGGAATGGAGCACGAAAGTGCTCCATTTTTAAGTGTCTTTGAATGAAAAATAGTTCATTCCGTGTTAATGTATGTTTAATGTTTGCGTTGTAAACTAAATAGGATGAAAATTAGGCCGATCCTAATATATTGATATATTTTGTGGATAAGTGCTATAATATTATTTGTGCCATTCTATCTTTTCAGTAAATTGAAAAGCTCAGGTCTGGTGAAGCATTAATCGAGTCATTGAAATATGAATGTGGAGTTGAAAAAATGGGATTATTTGATAAGGTTTTTGGAACCTATAGTGAAAGGGAAGTAAAACGGATCCTGCCAATTGTGGATCAGGTGGAAGCCCTGGATGAAGAGTTTCAAAAACTCACCGACGAAGAATTAAGAGGGAAAACGGAAGAATTCAAAAAAAGACTGGCCAACGGAGAAACACTGGATGATATTCTTCCTGAAGCTTTTGCTACCGTGCGCGAGGCGTCTTACAGAGTGCTCAACATGAAGCATTTCCGTGTCCAGATCATAGGTGGACTTATTCTCCACCAAGGACGAATCGCGGAAATGAAAACTGGTGAAGGTAAGACTCTGGTAGCAACACTACCTTCCTATCTCAACGCATTGTCCGGAAACGGTGTCCATGTGGTTACCGTCAACGATTATCTGGCCTCCAGAGATAGGGACTGGATGGGACAGGTCTATGAGTTTCTAGGACTCACCTGTGGCGTAATTCTGCATGGCCTGACCAACGAGCAGAGAAAAGAAGCCTATGCTTCAGACATCACCTATGGAACCAACAATGAGTTTGGTTTTGATTATCTGAGAGACAACATGGTGGTCTATAAAGAAAGACGCGTGCAACGTGAACTGAATTTTGCCATTGTCGACGAAGTGGACTCCATTCTCATCGACGAAGCAAGAACACCTCTGATCATTTCTGGCCAGGGAGATAAATCTACAGAATTCTATAAAGTGGCAGATTTCTTTGTGAAGCGTCTCAAAAAAGAAGAACACTTCACTGTCGATGAGAAAGCAAAGTCCGTAGTGCTCACTGAGGAAGGTATTAAGGAGGCCGAGTCTGTTTTCCATCTGGAAAACTATGCAGAGCCTAAAAATATGGAACTTCAGCATCATGTGACTCAGGCTTTAAAAGCCAACTATCTATTTAAAGTAGATAAGGATTACATGGTGAAGGACGGAGAAGTTGTTATTGTCGATGAATTCACCGGACGTCTCATGGAAGGACGACGATACTCTGATGGTCTCCATCAGGCCATTGAAGCCAAAGAAGGCGTTAAAGTGGAGAGAGAGTCCAAAACACTTGCCACCATCACTTATCAGAACTACTTCAGAATGTACAAAAAGCTTTCCGGTATGACCGGTACAGCACAGACAGAGGAGAACGAGTTCAGACATACCTATGGTCTTGACGTTGTGGTCATTCCAACCAATAAGGAAATCCGCAGAATGGATCAGCCTGACCTTATTTATAGAACGGTCCAGGCAAAATATAAAGCCGTCGTTCAGGAAATCAAAGAAGCTTACAGCCGTAGACAGCCTGTGCTCGTTGGAACAACTTCCATCGAGAAGTCAGAATATCTCTCTGCGCTTCTTAAAAAGAACGGTGTACCTCATGAAGTGCTGAATGCAAAGTATCATGAGAAGGAAGCTGAAATCGTAGCCCGCGCAGGTGAGCCTGGGTCTATCACCATTGCCACCAATATGGCCGGTAGAGGTACTGACATCAAACTGGGCGAAGGCGTGGTGGATCTAGGTGGTCTGAAGATCATTGGTACAGAGCGGCATGAGTCCAGACGTATCGACAACCAGCTTAGGGGACGTTCCGGACGTCAGGGAGATCCTGGTGAGTCCAGATTCTACCTGTCCCTGGAAGATGATCTCATGAGAATCTTCGGATCAGAAAAACTCTTCGGTATGATAGACAACATCGGTCTTGGTGAAGATGCTATTGAATCTAAAATGGTGACAAAATCCATCGAAAACGCACAGAAGAAAGTCGAAGGAAATAACTTCGACACTAGAAAAACTCTTCTTGGCTACGATGATGTCATGAATATGCAAAGAGAAGTCATCTATGGTCAGCGTCAGATGGTGCTGGAGGGCAAGGACCTTAAAGAGAATGTCCGTGCAATGCTCCAGAATGTGGTTTCCACAGCAGTAGATCTTCATTTATCCAATGGTATGGACAAAGAAGAAGCGCTAAAGAACCTCATCACCTATATGGAAGATGCATTTGTTCCACACAACAGCATCACTGTAGACCAGCTGCGTGACATGAAGAACAATGAGATCGAAGAAATGCTCTATGATATCGGTGTATCCATCCATGAGTCAAAAGAATCTGAAATCGGTGAGCAGATCCGTGAGATTGAACGCGTGATCCTCTTGAAGGTGGTAGACACCAAGTGGATGGAACATATCAACAATATGGATCATCTGAAACGTGGTATCGGATTAAGAGCATACAAGCAGCAGGATCCTGTTCAGGCTTATCAGTTTGAAGGTTCTGAGATGTTTGACGAAATGATTCGTTCCATCAACTTTGATACCATCAAATACATCTTAAAAATCACAGTACGTAAGGAAGAGCCCATCGAACGCGAACAGGTAGCGAAGGAAACTTCCACCAATCAGGATAATACATTGAAAAAACAGCCTGTTAAAAAGGATACACGAGTAGGAAGAAATTCTCCTTGTCCTTGTGGAAGCGGTAAAAAATACAAGAACTGTCATGGTCTTGGCCAATAAAAGCTGTAAATAGACTTGGGCAACCAAGTCTATTTTAAAGTCAAAAATAAAAGATGCGAAGGAGTGAGATCTATGTTGCCAAAAATACAGGAAGCGGTAACGGAACTGAAGAGTTTCAAAGAATCACTGGAAGAAATCCGGGTGTCTCTTTGACATCGATGCACTGTCCAGACGTCGAGAAGAACTGATTTTTAAAATGCAGGAAGGTTCTTTCTGGAACAATCTGGAAGAAGCCAAACAAGTGACACAAGAAGAGAAATCCATAGAATCTACGATCAAAGAATATTCAGAGCTTCGCTCCAGAGTGGAGGATGCTTTGGATATGGTGGAACTCACCGATGAAGACGAAGAAATGCAGACCCTCTTCCTGGGAGAAGTAAAAGATTTGAAAAAAGGCGTAGAAGCCATGCATCTGAAAGTTCTTCTATCCGGTGAATACGACAACAACGATGTAATTCTGACTTTGAAAAGCGGCGTGGGAGGTACCGACGCACAGGATTGGACTTCCATGCTGCTTCGTATGTATACCCGATGGGCAGAAAAGAAAGGATTTTCGGTGGAACTTCTTTCTCTCCAGGATGGAGATGAAGCTGGCATCAGAGACGCTTCTCTCAAGATCACCGGTCCTTATGCCTATGGCTATCTGAAAGCGGAAAAAGGAATCCACAGACTGGTTCGAATCTCTCCATTCAACGCCTCCGGCAAAAGGCAGACAAGTTTTGCCTCTGTAGAAGCGGTGCCTCTTCTCAAAGATGACAGTGAAGTGGTGATTAAAGATGATGAACTTAGAATTGACACCTACAGAAGTACCGGTGCTGGAGGACAGCATGTAAACACCACGGATTCTGCTGTTCGAATCACGCACCTCCCCACAGGAATTGTCGTCACCTGCCAAAATGAAAGAAGCCAGATTCAGAACAAAGAAACAGCCATGAAAATGCTGAAGGCAAAACTGGTAGAGCTGAAAGAAAGATTCCACAAAGAAAAAATAGAAGATATTACAGGTGAAATGAAAGATATGGGCTGGGGAAGCCAGATCCGAAGCTATGTTTTCAATCCTTATAATCTGGTGAAGGACCACAGAACACTGGAAGAGGACGCCAATGTGGATGCTGTGATGGACGGGGACCTGGACAGGTTCATCAGCGCCTATCTCAAGAGTATGAGTAACGGAAGCCTTCGGGCAGAGTAGGAGTAAGTAGAATGGATATAATAGAAAAAATTGCACGAGAGCTGAGTATCCGAAAGGATCAGGTGGAGGGAACTGTAAAACTTCTCGATGAAGGCGCAACCATTCCCTTTATCGCAAGATACAGAAAAGAAGCCACAGGCTCCTTGGAGGATCATATGATCCGTTCTGTTTCAGAACGACTGGAATACTTGAGAGGGCTTCTTCAGAAAAAAGAAGATATCAAGAGGCTTCTGACAGAGCAGGGACAGCTCACAGAAGAGCTGGAAAAAGAGATTGAAAAGGCAGAAACAGTCACAAGACTTGACGACATCTACCTGCCGTTCCGCCCAAAGAAGAGGACAAGGGGCACCATCGCCCGGGAAAAGGGGCTCTCCCCATTGGCGGACTATATCCGTTCCGGCGGGGAAAACCCAAAGAAAAAAGCTGCTGAATTTGTCACAGAAGACGTAGAAACAGCAGAAGAGGCACTGAAGTACGCCCTGGATATTCTCGCTGAAGAGTTCTCTGAGGATGCGGATCTGAAAGGACAGCTGCGCAGCATCGTTGTGAGATCCGCCGAAATAAAAACCAGCGGAGATCAGGAAAATACGCCCTATGAGATGTATTATGACCATAAGGAGCCTGCGCTTCGCATGCCCAGTCACCGTACACTTGCGATCAACCGTGGCGAAAAAGAAGGTATTCTGAAAGTCAGTATCACTGTCGATGAAGTTCGAGCCCTGCAGGCGATGACCGCACGCTATATCACGAAGAATCCGGACTGCAACGGACTGCTGAAGGATGCTTCTGAAGACTCCTTCAAAAGACTGATCCTGCCCTCACTGGAAAGGGAACTCCGCAATACCCTGACCGAAAGAGCAGAAGATTCCTCGATCATCGTTTTTAAAGAGAATCTGAAATCCCTCTTGCTTCAGCCTCCGGTAAAAGGATACAGTGTCCTGGGGTTTGATCCAGGATTCAGAACCGGCTGTAAAGTGGCTGTTCTGGATGACACCGGAAAGTATCTGGACCATGCGACGGTATACCCCACAGTACCCAGAAAAGATATTGAGGGCACAAAAAACGTGCTGAAAAGGCTTATCCGGAAATATAATGTTAAGATCATCTCCTTAGGAAACGGAACAGCTTCTCGAGAGTCTGAGCTGGTTTTAATGGAACTGATAGAAGAGCTGAAAAAGGAGAATATCGATGTTTCCTATGTCATCACCAATGAAGCTGGTGCATCTGTGTACAGCGCATCCAAGCTGGCGGGGGATGAGTATCCAGATCTGGATGTCACCATCAGAGGTGCAATCTCCATTGCAAGAAGACTGCAGGATCCTTTGGCAGAATTGGTGAAGATTGATCCAAAATCCATTGGTGTCGGTCAGTACCAACACGATATTGGGAAGAAAAAGCTGGATTCTTCACTCATGGGCGTCGTAGAAGATACAGTAAATGCAGTTGGAGTAGACCTCAATGTGGCAACTCCATCTCTTCTGGCCTATGTGGCAGGCATCAATAAAACCATCGCTGAGAATATTGTTGCCTATCGGGATGAATCTGGGAAATTCTCTTCCCGAAAAGAACTGAAAAAAGTGAAAAGACTTGGAGATAAAGCTTTTGAGCAATGTGCAGGATTTTTGAGAATCCGTGAAGGCAAGGATTTCCTTGATAACACTGGTGTACATCCAGAGTCCTACAGCGCAGCTTATACAATCTTAGAAACCCTTGGGTACAATAAGAAGAAATTAAGCGAAGAAGGACTTCTGGATATTGAAGAAAGGGCCAAGGTTTTCGGACTTTCCAAGCTTTGCGAGATTTCCTCCTTGGGAGAGCCTACTGTAAAGGATATTCTGAAAGAGCTGAAAAAACCAGGTAGAGATCCTAGAGAAGATTTACCAAAACCAGTCTTCAGAAAAGGGGTCATGGATCTGAAAGATCTGGAGGAAGGCATGATCCTAACTGGAGTCGTTCGAAATGTGGCTGAATTCGGAGCCTTCATTGACATCGGTGTTCATCAGGATGGGTTGGTCCATAAAAGTGAACTGTCCGACCGGTACGTCAGAAACCCATTGGAATTCGTGCGTTCTGGAGATGTCGTAGAAGTGAAGGTGCTTTCAGTGGATAAAAAAAGAAGCAGAATCAGTCTGACCATGAAGGGTCTCAATAAAGATCAAAAAAACTTGAAGCAGTGATAAAACAAAATGGACACAGAGCCTCTGTGTCCATTTTGTTTCTCTATCTAGTTGTGAAGAAAATACTGTTCCAGGACGGACAATATCTTTTTAAATTCATGCTGATCAATGTTTCCAAGCTTTCCTCGGAAACTGTTGAGGTAGTGGTATAACGATAGAGATTCATACTCCATATGATGATTTTTCAGATAGGAGATGGTTTTTCGGAGCCACTTTGTCAGCTCATCATATGTGGTAGAATAAAGGGAATCCTTATAAATCCCAAAGGGATAGGAGAGGGTAAAAGTCTTTTCGAGTTCATACGCTTCCTGTAAAAGTTCATGGGTTACTTGGACATTCATTTCATATTCCACCTTTGATCGAAAAAATTGACAGATGAATTGATGATTTATTGCTAAATTACCATTTCATTATACCACAGGTTGGTTCCTATTGACACTTTTCTAACAACGTGGTATTCTCATATTGTAAATTAAATAGCATCTTCAGGGCGGGGTGTAAGTCCCCACCGGTGGTATAGCCCACGAACCGCAAGGTTGATTCGGTGTAACTCCGAAGCCGACAGTTAAAGTCTGGATGGAAGAAGAATGATTGTTTTTGCGTTCACGCCTTGATTTCTATATTTATATGGAATCAAGGCTTTTTTACGTAAACAATCTTCTGGAGGTTGCAAATAATCTTTAGGAGGGTTTACACATGGTAAACGTATCAAAAAAAACCAACATCGTTGTCAAAGCTGCACTTCTTATGACGCTGGGATTCATCCTCACTTATTTCGAGTTTCCTGTACTTCCTGCTTTTCCTTGGCTTAAAGTAGACTTATCTGCTGTTCCTGTACTTTTGGCAGGATTCGCCTTTGGTCCTCTGGTGGGTGTTGGTGTCGAAATACTGAAAAATGTCCTTGTTATCGTCATTCAGGGAAGCACCACCGGCGGTGTAGGACAGCTGGCTAACATCATTGTTGTTGGTTCTTATGTATTCTTCGCATCCTTAGTTTTCAAGAAGATGAAGACAAGAAAAGGAGCAATCCTTGGCGCTTTCTTAGGATCTGTCCTTATGATTCCTTTGGCCATGCTTGCGAATTATTTTATCCTCATTCCAATGTTTTTCCCAGGTGGTATGGAACCTGAAGCATTCCGTTCCTATATGTTTTATGGAATCCCAGCCTTCAATTTCATTAAGGGTGCCATCATCTCTGGTGTAGGTATTCTCTTCTATGATAGGGTAGCTTCTCTGATCAACCGTGAAGCAATCTTCCAGGAAAGGTACAAGAAGCTTCATAAAGCAAGTTAATACAATATATAAGCCTCTCTGCAGTTTGCAGAGAGGCTTTCACATTTTATATAATACTATCTCTTGTAATCCGCCATCAGATTTGAAGATTCATCACAAGAGCGTCTTCTCCATTGATGTAATAACGTTCTCTTTTTGTGAGCGTAATAAAGCCAAAGGATTTATATAGTTTCTGAGCTGGAAGATTCGACACCCTCACTTCGAGAAACACATTCTGTATGCCCTTCGCTTTCAGCTGCCGGATCAGTTCACTCAGCACTGTTTTTCCGATGCCAAGCCTCTGATGCTTGTTTTTCACAGCGATATTTATAATATCCGCATCTTCGAATGTATACCAGCACTGAACATATCCCACAACCTCATCCCCAAGCAGCGCCACAAGATTCAGCGCATGGGGATTCACAATCTCTCTTATCAGTTCTTCTTTCGCCCAGGGGAGGGGGAATGCTTCTTTCGAAATCTCATAGACCTCATCCACATGGCTGGGCTCAAATTCTTTGATGATAATTCTTTCCATTAAAGGAGCCTTCCTTGTTTTTTCTCATACTCGTATTCAGCTTGGCTTTTTCTCATATACAGTGGCACCAAAGAGTAAATATCCTCTTTCTCCTCATTCTCAATTCTTTCACGAAGAAGATAGGGGAGGGTGGACGCTTTCGGAATGTTCAGGTTCTGAGGGGCAAGGATAATATTGTTTCTTGACTGAAGCTCCTCAGCGGATATTTTGGATAAAATATCTCCCATGATCATGATTTCTCTTGATTCATTGGAAACTTTTTCCATGACTTCATCCAGCGTTAATATCGCAGGCTCCATTAGGGTCACAAGCTTACCTTGGATAAACGTGTAGATTCCAGTATAATAGCCATTTCTCAATGCATCAACCATAGGGATTATCAGTCCCTGATACCCGAATGCTCCATATGCCAAAACCGCCAGAGAATCCGATGCATAGATAGGAATATCTAAAGCCAATGCCATGCCCTTCGCAGCCGCTAGGCCGATTCTAAGCCCGGTAAAAGAACCAGGGCCTACAGATACGGTTATGGCAGAAAGCTCAGCTGGAGCCATGTTGAGCTTCTCTAAAAGCTCTTCCACCAGAGGCATCAGAAGAACCGAATGCTGCAAATTGAAATTAATGCTGATTTCCCCTAAAGTTTCGTAATCTCTTACCACTGCTGCTGTACAGTTGCTGGAAGATGTATCGATACTTAAAATATTCATATAAGCACCTCCAAAAACGGATAGGCTTTGCCGACTTCATGAAAGGTAATCTTTCTTTCATCCTCCACATCTGTTTTCTCTATCTTCACCTGAAGGAACTGATCCGGCAATATGGATTCAATGAGGTCTGCCCATTCGATCAGAGCAACGCCATTTCCATATACATATTCTTCAAATCCAACCTGAAGCACTTCATCCGGGTCATGCACACGATACACATCAAAGTGATACAGCGGCACTCTTCCTGAATGATACTCATTGACTATGGTGAAAGTGGGGGATGTGATGTTCTCTTTGACTCCTAATCCTTCTGCCAGACCTTTGGCAAAATGTGTTTTCCCAGTTCCTAAATCTCCTGTCAGACAGACCGTGGTTCCTTTTTCCAAACTTTCTCCCAGCTTTCGTCCCAGTTCCATGGTTTCTTTCACAGAGGATGATTTTTTGATAAATGTACTCATCTTCTCACCTTGTTTCCTATTCTAATTTACATCTCTACATTATAACGCAGGAAAAGAAACTTGAAAAGAAAAACAGCCTACCAGCGAGAACTAAGAAATCTCACCGGTAAGCTAAACCTCTTTAAGCCGCTTTCTTCAGAAAAGTATCAAAATCCATGCTGAGCAGATACAGATCTTGCTTTACCATATCTCCTTCAAATCCGAAATGTTCAAAGAGAGATAGCGAGCGCTTATTGAGTTGTTTGATCTTTGCATTTACTTTTTTTGTGCGAAGTGAAAAGAATGCTTCACAGAGTGCTTTCTTTAATGCTGATTTTCCGTAGCCTTTACCCCAAAGTTCTTTTTCGCCGATGGTTATGACGATTTCATGCCCATTGGGTTTGGGAATGAAGGTCACATAGCCAATGGATTCATCTTGTAGACAAATCAGGTAAAATAGACCTTTCTGGTTAAAAACCTGGTTATACAGAGGCATTCTTGATGTTTCCACCAATGAGCGAATCTGCCTGCTCATTTGGGTATCCTCATTAAGGTGTGCGATGATATCCTGATCTTCCAGCCAATCAGCGATTTTCAAAGCATCCTCCATAAAAATATCCTGTCTTAAGCTAATCATAGAAAACTCCTTTAATTCTCAATCATTTTAGTGCCATATATTGGCTCAGAACCCATCTATGTATTTTAGTATGAGTCACATCCAAAATCAAAGCCGTATTCCATGTCTTTTTGAAGATACTGGAGTTTACCTATGTTTTCCTGTGTTTATCTCATTTTATATGAACTTTTCACCGATTTATGATATGTAACTAACATAAACATAAATAAAACAGAATATATTAAGATTTTTATAGAATAACCCCAATATATTCTGTAATCCTTAATATTACAGGTGTTTTTTTCAGGAAAACAAAAAAGGAGATCCTTAAGAATCTCCGTAAAAAAAGAAAACAGCCTAGTACATCGTACTAGACCGATTCATCATGGCAGGGGTACTAGGATTCGAACCTAGATTTACGGTTTTGGAGACCGTTGCTCTGCCATTGAACTATACCCCTAAACCTTATAGCGCCTCAAACAGGCTACATTGGTTATTCTAACACCCTTAGAATAAGATGTCAACAACTTGTTCACAATTTCTTGAATCATTTCTTGAATCCTTAATTTTAAAACTAACTTCCGGTTGGAAGAAAGAAAAATAATGAAGTGGAAGTTAGTCTTGT
>NZ_DOPX01000026.1 GCF_003514505.1 Proteiniclasticum sp. | reverse complement strand
CTACTATAAGGGGAGCATATCACAATGGATGCCTTTTTACTATGAGAACTATACCTCTATATCTATGTCGAATTCCAGGTAGATTGAATCTTCTGCAGGATTTTCATGACCCACATCGGAAAAAAGGATTTTCCCGCCCATCTTCTCGTAAAATGCCAAGGCACTCTGGTTATGGGCATTGCAGGAAGAGTAGAGCTTTGTCAGCTGATGGTCTTCACCGTATTTTCGGATGAAACGGAAGATTCTTTTTCCTATGCCTTTGCCCTGATGGCTGGACAGCAGGTACAAGGAGTGAAGTGCAAGGTCTTTTGGCCGCTCTTCCTTTTTGCGGGGTCTTCCAAAGGAGAAGTATCCAATGGGGATAGCATCAAACTCTGCGATATACACAAGGGTGTCTGGTGCAGTGATTTGGCTGTGGAACTTTTTTTCATGCAGGGTTCTGTCAAAGGAATGAAACATTTCCTCTGGATAAATGCCCTCATAGGTTTCCTTCCACACCTTTTCCCGAAGACCGGCAAGAAGTGGCGCATCTGTTTTTGTGGCACGTCTGAAGTTCTCCATAAATTTTCCTTTCTGATAAATTCAGTATTATTCTACAATCCTGCAAACTGGGGACCTAAATAAGCGGTGAGGAGTTTTAAGATGTTCTCATTTTCTCCAATGTACTGCACCATCATGGTGTTTCTCTTGAAAAAATGAGGCTCGGAGACCCAGGAGATTTCAATAACTTTGGTCTTGGACTTATTTTGGTATGAGGAGCCGTCCTTTCCTATCCCCGATGCCACCTCTTCCAGAACCGTCGGGTTTTTGTAGAGGTAAACCTCTAAAACTTCAGATTCAATTTTTATACGCATACGGATACCTGGAAAGATATCGGAATCTGCCTCTTCCACACTGCTTTCATAGCCCTGGTCTTCCAGATAAGTGATCATGTTTGCCAGGTCTTTTTCATTGTCCTCCGTAAGCTGCGGTTTACTCTTAGTGCATCCGCTGACAAGGAGAAGGACCGTCAGGAGGAGGATGCCCAGAAGGCTTCTTTTCTTAGACATGTTTGCACCGGCCTTTCACTTTCATACTTCTTTTTTTCTAACTTCATCTTATCAGATTGTACCGCTTTTTCGTGACATTTCTAAGACAATTGATGTCAGATATGATTTAGATAAAGTATCCTATTGGTTGATTTTATTTACCAAAGTATCTTTTATATCCATTGTTTTTTTCTCAATAAAAATGGATAATCATGGTAAAGACATATTCAAGGAGGGATGGCTTTGAAGGAAATACAGATCAGTAAAATCATACTGCAGAAAAGAAAAGAGAAAGGCCTCACCCAGGATGCCCTGGCAGAGTACATGGGGGTCACCAAAGCCTCCGTATCCAAATGGGAAACGGGGCAGAGCTTTCCGGACATCACCTTTCTGCCGCGCCTGGCCTCCTTTTTTAACATCACTATTGATGAGCTCATCGGCTATCTGCCTCAGATGGATAAAGCTGAGATCCGAAGAGTCTATAAAGATCTCAGTGACCGGTTTGGGAAGGAACCGTTCCGGACGGTGTACAGCGATGTTCTGACCATCACAGAGAAGTATTACAGCTGTTTTCCCTGTCTACTCCAGATGTCCATTCTTCTTCTCAACCATTATATGCTGGAGGAGAAAGAGGAGCAGCGGGAAGTGCTGGAAAAGGCCCTTCAGCTGCTGCGGCGGGTCAGGGAGGAAAGTGGAGATCTTTGGCTCATGAAACAGGCAACTTCATTAGAGGCCACGGTCCAGATGATCCTGGGAGATTCTCTGGAAGTGCTGGAGCTTCTGGAGCCGAGTTTCTTGCCCATTTCCGGAGATGAGGTGGTGCTTGCCAGTGCCTATGCCATGCGGGGTGAGGCGAAGAAAGCAGCATCGGTGCTTCAGGTGAGTCTTTATCAGCATATGATGAACTACCTTTCCGTGGGCGCATCGTATCTCATGCATGTGTCCGGGGATCTGGAGGTTTTTAAGAAAGCATTGAAAAGAATCCTTCCAGTGGCGGATACCATGGGAATCATGACCCTTCATCCCAATGTCATGGGACAGATTGCTTTTTCTGGTGCCCATGGTTATATGGTCCATGGACAGAAGGAGGAAGCGCTGAAGATGCTTCGCCTTTATACAGAGGCCTGTAATAATTTCAAGTTCCCTTTTCAGCTGCAGGGAGATGAGTTCTTTACGGAGGTTCTTCCTTGGCTGGAGGAGCTGGATCTTGGCAACAGTGCCCCCAGAGGTGACAAGCTCATCAAGGAAGGGATGCTGAGCGCAGTGAGAGAATACCCTCTTTTTCAGCCTCTTCAGGAGGAGCCGGCTTTCCGGTCCATCCTTCTGGAGCTGGAAAACCTTTAATACATAAAAAATGATCGGAGGAATAAAGATGTATCTAGAAGGATTACGAGAATATCTGCCGGTGCTGATTCCCCTTATTGTGGTGCAATTTGCTTTGACTGCAGCATCGTTGTGGCATGTGCTGACCCATAGAAACTATAAATTCGGAAACAGAAATTTATGGGTGGTTCTGAGCTTTGTGCAGTTCATCGGGCCAGTGGTGTATTTTATCTTTGGAAGAGGCGAGGAATAGATGGAAGTGTTAAAGATTGAAGGTCTGAAAAAAGCTTTCGGGTCTTCTGAAGTGATTAAGGGCATTGATCTTTCTGTGACAGAGGGGAAGATCTTTGGGTTCATCGGCCAGAATGGTGCAGGAAAAACCACCACCATGAAGATGATTCTGGGACTTCTGGAGAAGGACCAGGGAGAGATCTATGTTTGCGGAGAGCCGGTAAAATACGGAGAGACAAGAACCAACCGCTATATCGGCTATCTGCCGGATGTGCCGGAGTTTTACAGCTATATGACCCCCATGGAATATCTCAGCCTTTGCGGTGAGATCACAGGGATGGAAAAGGAAAAGATCAAAAAAAGAAGCGAGGAGCTTCTGTCCCTGGTAGGACTGCCAATGAACAAAAAAAGAATCGGTGCATTTTCCCGGGGCATGAAACAGAGACTTGGCATTGCCCAGGCGCTCTTACATGAGCCGAAGCTTCTCATCTGTGATGAGCCCACGTCGGCGCTGGATCCCATGGGCCGTATGGAGATCCTTAGGATTCTCCAGTCTGTGAAAGGAAAGACCACAGTCATTTTCAGCACCCACATCCTTTCGGATGTGGAAAGGATCTGTGATGATGTGGCTGTTCTGCATGGAGGACATCTGGTGCTTCAGGGACCACTGGAAGAGATCAAGAAGAAGCACAGAAAAGAAGGCCTGGATGTGCTGTTTCAAGAGGAAAAAGATCTTCATGCCTTCATGGCTTCTGAGAAGCTGTCATCTTATGAGATGGAACGGGATGGAGATGGAAGAAGTGTTCTTGTAACAGGAAGAAACATGGAAAATATACAGAAGGATGTCTATGAGGTATTGCTGACTCTTCAGATTGTTCCGCAGAAAGTCGAGCTTCTGGAGCCCACCATGGAGCATCTGTTCTTGGAGGTGGTCAAGTGAGAAGTTTTGTGGCTTTTACCAAAAAAGAGATCATGGAGAGTCTTCGGACTTATAAGTTTATGATTCTGTTTCTGATTTTTGTGGTCTTCGGATTTCTGAATCCTGTCATGGCCAAGGTTCTGCCGGAGATTCTTGAAAGTGTTCTGCCGGAAGGTATGACCATTACACTGGAAGAGCCCAAAGCCATAGATTCCTGGATGCAGTTCTTTAAAAATGGAGCGCAGACGGGAATGATCGTCCTGACGGTGATTTTCAGCGGGATCATGGCGGGGGAGATTTCAAAGGGAACCCTCATCCATATGGTGACCAAGGGTCTTTCAAGAAAAGTGGTGGTGCTTTCGAAGTTCACTTCAGCGGTGCTTCAATGGACGATGACTTACGCTGCGTCCACTCTCATAACTCTAGGGTACACATTGTACTTTTTTGAAGAAATGGAGCTGCCGAACTTACTCTTGGGTATTATAGGTATGTGGATTTTCGGGGTGCTTCTTCTCAGCATGGTCATCTTTGGCGGGCTGATGTTTAAGAATGTATATGGAGCGCTTCTTCTTGCGGGAGGAGCAGCAATGATTTTAACGCTTCTTGGGCTGTTCCCGGATCTTAAACCCTATAATCCCATGACGCTGGTTTCTGAGAACGTGAACCTCATGACGGAGATGTTCTCTTCAGGAGATTTTCTTCTGTCAGCGGCTGTGGCGGTACTTCTCACGGGGCTTCTTCTTCTCTTCTCCATGTCCAATGCACTGAAGATTACAGAATAGTTTTTGAAAAGACTGCAGCAATGTGGTCTTTTTTACTTTGCTGTAGAAACTGATAGAGCTGCCTGTTCACAGAACAGAACTTATCACAGTTGACTTCTGGAAAATGTAAATTTACTGTCCTGACATTGGGATATATTTTGTGGTACTTTCCAGTTAGATGCATCCAATAGTATGCGAATAAGAATAGATTCTATACATAATTCTGTAAATTATTCAAATATACAGTTAATTTTGATATACTAGGCTTAGTGTAAACCGTTTAATATGAGGTGAGAGAATTGGATGGAAAAGTATGTGTCATCACCGGAGGCGCCAATGGTATTGGAAAAGCCTTGGTGAGAGCCCTTGTGAATGAGGGGGCGTCGGTGGCATTTATAGATAGGGATGGAGAAGCTGGGAAGGATCTTCTTTCCACATTTCAAGATCAGAAGAAGCACTTCTTTTTTGAGGGAGATCTTGCTTCTGAATCTGTGTTAATGGAGTTTGCGGAAGAAATCAAGAAAAGGTATGGGAAAGTGGATGTCCTCATCCATAATGCCTGTTTCAGCCATAAGGGACTTCTCAGTGGCTGCACCTATGAAGAGTTCAATGAGATTCTTCGGGTGGGGGTATCTGCTCCGTATTATCTTACGCTTCTTTTGAAAGAGCATTTGAATCCTGTGGCTTCTATTGTGAACATCACATCCACTAGAGCCTTCATGAGCCAGAAGGATACGGAAAGTTATAGCGCTGCGAAAGGCGGGATTACTGCGCTGACCCATGCCATGGCCATGAGTCTACAGGGACTTGCAAGAGTGAACAGCATTGCTCCTGGATGGATTGATACTGGGGATGAAGAGAATTTCAGTGAGGCGGATAGGAAGCAGCATCCTTCTGAAAGAGTGGGTGTGCCGGAAGATATTGTTAGAACAGTCCTGTTTCTATGTGATGAAAGATCTTCATTTATCAATGCAGAAAATATAACTGTGGATGGAGGTATGAGTAAGCGTATGATTTATCACGGGGATGAGGGTTGGAAGTACAATAAATAGATTTCCTTAACTCAAAATGATTTTATAAAACTTTGAGAGGATGAAAGATTTGAATAGGAATCGCGAAGAAGAACAAATTCGAAGTGAGTCGAAAGTATCAATCTTAAAAGATTATTATTCAAGATATTTGATTGACATTAGGGGACTAAAAAAATCCACGGTCAATCATTATTTCGATGCCCTGAACAACATATCAAGAAAGCTGAAAAGCATGGGTTTAGTACAAGAAGATATTTATGAAATTGGTGAAATTGAAAGGCTATCTGAAGTTCGTGAGATTCTATTTAGGGATGAAGAGTTCAAAGCTCAAGATAAAAGAGGGAATCAAATGTACAGTGCGGGCTTAAATAATTATTATCGGTTTGCCTGTGGTGATTCATTTTCCGAACTAAAAGATAAGGTTAAACTTCTAGATATTCCGATTGAAATGAATCTCAGAGAAAGATCTGAAGTATACAGGTGGCAGAGGTCTGAGATCATTAAAACTCAATCCTTAGAATTGGCGGGTTATCAGTGCGAACTCGATTCTTCACATCAAAGTTTTATAGCAGAGAAGACGAAAAAGCCATATATGGAAGGTCATCATGCGATTCCCTTGAGACATCAGACAAGATTCTCAGTGAGTCTTGATGTATATGCTAATATTGTTTGTCTTTGCCCTACGTGTCATCGGAGACTTCATTATGGAATAGTAGAAGATCGATTTGAAATGATGTCGAGATTGTATGAAGATAGATCTTCAAGACTGGCTCAAAGTGGCATATACTTAAGTAAGGATGAGTTTGCAAGAACCAGCGTGTTTTAAATTCATAAAAATTAAAGATGAAAGAATGGAAATCAAATGAAAACAATAGAAGTTGTAGCTGCAATATTTAAGCGAGGAGATTCATATCTATGTATGCAAAGAAATGAATCTCCTCTAGATTATATATCGAGAAAATTCGAGTTTCCAGGTGGGAAGATCGAACTAGGAGAACAGAGAGAAGAGGCTTTACAGCGTGAACTTTTTGAAGAAATGGACTTAACTGTTTCAGTTTCACAGGATCAATATTTCATGACCGTAGACCATACCTATCCTGATTTTAGAATTATCATGCATGGATATTTGATTGAAGTTGATGATTTAAAGTTTAAGTTAAATGACCACGGGGCATTCCGATGGATGGAGAGAAAGAATCTATTACTGCTTGATTGGGCACCAGCAGATGTACCTATAGTGGAGAAACTAATGAAGGAGATTTAAATGATAGCAAATTGTGAATTGAGTAAGGGCTTAGTCCACGGTTTTCTGGATAGAACAGAGACTGCACTAGAATCATATAAACCACGTCTGATCATTAATGATCCTGAGAGAGGAGAAAAGGTACTTACGAGTATCATTCAAGAACTCTCTCATTGTGATGCGTTTTATTTTTCTGTGGCATTTATTACAGAAAGTGGCGTAACGGTCCTACTAAATACACTTAAGGAGTTAGAAGAAAAAGGGATACAGGGGAAAATAATTGCTTCTCAATATCAGAATTTCTCATCTCCTAAAGCTTTAAAAAAACTCTTAGAATTAAAGAATGTTGAGCTAAGAATTGTTACTCAAGAAGCGGCTAAAATGCATACGAAAGCCTATATTTTTCGAAAAGGTGAGGAGTACTCCATTATAGTTGGTAGTAGCAATATGACACAAAGTGCGCTATGTGAGAACAAAGAGTGGAATTTAAAAGTGTCGTCCTCAAAAGAAGGAGCCATCGTTTCAAATACAATTGAAGAATTCAATAGTATGTTTGCTCACGCCACAATCGTAGATTTCAATTGGATTGATGCGTATTCAAAAATATATGAACTTCAAAGAAATATTAATAGTACTGCAGAAAAAACCATAGAAGATCATCTATCCGGTAAACTACTGTACCTCAATGCGATTAAACCAAATAAAATGCAGGTTAATGCATTGCAAGAACTGGAAGCAACAAGAAATAGACAGCATGAAAAAACATTAATCATTTCAGCTACAGGTACAGGAAAAACCTATTTGTCAGCATTCGATGTTAAAAAATTTAATCCAAAGAGATTTCTATTTGTAGTTCATCGGGAGCAAATCGCTAAAGAAGCATTGAAGAGTTTCAGAAAAGTTATAGGCTTTGAAAAAACAATGTCGATATTAAGTGGAAATCATAAGGATTTTCAAGCGGATTATATTTTTACAACAATCCAGACACTCTCAAAAGAGTATATTTATAGGCAGTTCTCGCCTGATGACTTTGAGTATATTGTTATTGATGAAGTCCATCGTGCAGGGGCAAAATCGTATAAAACGATTATTGATTATTTTCAGCCGAAATTTCTACTCGGTATGTCCGCGACTCCTGAAAGAACAGATGGATTCGATATATTTGAACTATTTGATCATAATATCGCTTATGAGATTCGACTGAATGATGCCATGAAAGAAGATCTCATATGTCCATTTCATTATTTTGGCATTACAGAATTAACGGTCGAAGGAAAAATCATTGATGATCAGACACAGTTTAATCATTTGGTTTCAGATGCTAGAGTTCAATATATAAAAGAAAAGGTTGAGTTTTATGGATATTCTGGAAGCCGAGTTAAGGGGCTTGTGTTTTGCAGTAGAAACGAAGAGGCGCAAAATCTATCGCAGAAATTTAATGATATTGGATATAGAACAGTTGCTTTAAGTGGTGCGAGTTCACAAGAGGAAAGAGCTGAAGCCGTTCAAAGGTTAGGACAAGATGAAAATGAAGGTGCCTTGGACTATATCTTTACAGTGGATATTTTTAATGAGGGTGTGGATATACCGGAAATTAACCAAGTGGTGATGTTAAGACCAACGAAGTCTGCTATCATATTTGTTCAGCAGCTTGGAAGAGGCCTAAGAAAAGTTTTCGGAAAGGAATATGTCGTTGTACTGGATTTTATTGGAAACTATGATACCAACTATTTAATCCCCATCGCCTTGTCTGGAGACCAGTCTTACAACAAAGATAATATTCGTAGATATGTTGCTGAAAGCAACAGAATCATCTATGGCTGCTCTACGATAAATTTTGACAAAATAACGCGTGAGAGAATCTATAAATCTATTGATCATGCAGATTTTAATGATCTGAAGATAATTAAAGAATCTTATCAGGATTTAAAGAATAGATTGGGTAGAATTCCGTTACTGGCTGAGTTTATTAAATATAATGTCATTGATATTGAAAGAATCTTTGCAAGAACGGGTTCATATCATAACTTTCTTCGTAAATACGAGAAAGACTATCAGAGTGCACTTACTTCTGAAGAAGAAAAATTTATTGAATTTATTTCTCTCAAGTACGCAAATGGAAAGCGACCACATGAGTTAGAGTTCATTAAACTACTACTGAACGAAGAATCTGCAGTTCTTGATAAACTCGATGATTTGTTATTTGAAAAGTATAGAATCGAAGTAAATAAGAATACAAGAATCAATTTGATAAACCAAATGACGCAAAATTTTGCTACAGGTTCATCAAAAAACACCTTTGCTAAAGCAATCTTCATTGAGAAAGAAGGACAAGGGTATAAAAGATCAAGTGCGTTTCTTCGTTGTTTACAGAACCCTGTATTTCTACAAATGGTCACAGAACTTCTAAATATTGGACTGAGAAAGTATGAAGAGAGATACAGTAATCATTATCGAGAAACGAATTTTGTGCTCAATGAAAAGTATACTTATGAAGATGTATGTAGGCTTTTAGATTGGAGTAAAAACGAGGTTCCTCTAAACATTGGTGGCTATAAGTTTGATAAAGAGACAAAGACTTTCCCCGTGTTTATCAATTATCATAAGGACGATGATATTAGTGAGACAATACAATATCATGACGAGTTTTTCTCACCTTCAGAGTTCCTAGCCTTTAGTAAATCAGGTCGAACAATCCAGTCTGATGATGTTCAAACCATATATTCTTCTAAGGATCTAGGTGTTGATATTTTACTTTTTGTCCGCAAGGATAAAACAGATAAAACATCGAAGGAGTTTTACTTCCTTGGTAAGATTGATGCGGTTGGAAGTCCGGTCCAAGCAAAGATGCCAGGTACGAATGTGAATGTCGTTAAAATAAGATATAAGCTTGATGTACCGGTTAGAGATGATTTGTATGATTATATCACGCAAGAAAAGATAGCAGATTAGCTGTGAAGCGATTAAGAACTTTTTCAAATTCCATAATACTCTTATCAAAGCAAAGAGGTGTATTATGGAGAGAAAAATGTTCAGTGGAAACCGCTACATGACCAAAGGCATTCAGACGTTTTTGAGACCAGATCTACAGATCTTATTATGGGATCTCATTGACGGTCTGGATGTGGAAAAAGACTATCTCCAGGTGTTCAAGCTGGAGATGAAGGAAGAAGACCTTAAGCTAACCCATCAGCAAGAGAACCCGGACTACTCTGTATCCTATACAGTAAAAGTAGATCATCCTTCCATTCATCAGGATGAAAAAATCTATGTCATTGATGATGGAGACTATGCGACGATGATGTTCGCCTCTGAGTATTAAGTGAAGCAGGCGCTTCATCTCCACTGCTGACTGGTGAAACATTTTGATGAATAATCAAATATCTATTGATGAAAAGGAGATGAACCCATGGATTTTGATCAAAAAGAACTGGAAGAGAAGAAGTATACAGAAGCCTATTCCGAAGAGAAGCTGTTTGACAAAATTATGAAGTTTGCAAAGAAAGCAGGAATCAAAGTCATCTATCTGGCACTGCTTCTATACTACACACTGCAGCAGCCTGAAACCCCAATGAAGGCGAAGTCCGTCATCATCGGAGCCCTTGGCTACTTCATCTTCCCGGTGGATCTGATTCCGGATTTCATCCCAGTGGCAGGGTATACAGATGACCTGACTGCACTCATGGCAGCGATTGTGATGGTTGCGTTCTACATCAACGAGGATACAAAAAAGAAAGCCAAGGAGAGACTGAAGGTTTGGTTTGGCAGTTACGATGAATCGGATTTAAGAAAAATTGACGAGAAGATGTATACAGAAGAAAAAACTGAAGAGTAAGTAAAAAAGAGGAGATTCCCACAGCATTGTGAGAAATCTCCTCTTGATTTATTCAGCAGACACTATCCCATAAAGATCACAGCAACACCGAGGACGCCTATAATGGCTCCAACGATCTCATTGGTTTTCACTTTCTCCTTAAACAGGAAAATGGTCACTGGAATGATGAGAATAGGCACAATGGCCATGAGTGTTGATGCAATGGCAGTGGAGGTGTATTTGATGGCCATGAGAGACAGGGAAACGCCAACCACGGGTCCAAAGAGGGATCCGACGGTGATACCCACCATGGCTGTTTTGTTCTTAAAGGCGGAGAAGAAGTTTGGCCACTTCTTGGTGAAGGTGATGATGAGAATAAAGCCAAGAATTCCTGAAAAAATACGGATCTCCGTGGCCACAAAGGGATTGAGCTCTGCGACACCCACCTTGGAAAGAATAAGGCCCAGCGCCTGCCCCACAGCGCCAAGAAAAGCAAAGGTGATGCCTTTGATGGGGTGCTTCACCACGATTTTTTGAGATCCTTTTTCTTTGCCCATAATGACAATGGCGATGCCAAGGAAAGTCAGCATCATACCGAGGATCTGCACAAGACCTAAAGTCTCATCCAGAAGGAAATAGCTGAGCACCGCAGTGATGGGCGGAGCCAAAGCCATGATGAGCATGGAGATTCTTGCCCCAATCTCCACAAAAGCCTGGAATAGGAACATATCACCGATGACAAAGCCCACAAGACCAGAAATCAGAAGAGCCTGGAACGCCTCGGGAGAGACGGAGAGATTTCTAAATCCATCTGTGATGAAAAAGTTGATCACTGTAATGATCAGAAGTGAAATGACCAGTCTCATGAGGTTCAGCACAAGAGATCCCACTTTCTTCCCGGAATATTCAAATGAGACGGAAGACCCCACCCAGCAGAAGGCTGTGAGAAGTGCCGCGATTTCGCCTATAAACATATCTGTACCATCCTGTTCACGTTATTTATCATTGCTAAATCGTAACACAGCTTTTCTCTTTTTCCTAGAATTTTAATTTTCTCAAAGTCTATGAGAAACAGGTGAAAAGGGAGAAAAATCATACACTCTCATAGAAGCTTTTATCCAAAATCACCAGATTGTCAAATTGGCCACGGAGCCATTGAAAAACTTTGAAATTTCATGGGTTTGACCAATAGGGGAACTTTGGGTAAGATAGGATGGAAAAAATGTTCTTGTTACGGCATGGGCTTTCTTGAGATGGCCTTCTTTTTTGGAGGAATTATGGGTAAAGGGCAAAGAGAAAAGAAAAAGCTCTATGAAACCTTTTTTAAATATGTATCGCTCAACGTGCTCAGCATGATTGGGTTTTCTGCCTTTATCCTGGCAGACACTTTTTTCATTGCCAACGGCATTGGAAAAGATGGCCTGGTTGCACTGAATATTGTGATTCCAGCCTATACCTTGATTTATGCCACAAGTCTTCTATTGGGCAATGGGGTGGGCACCATGTTTTCCATCTACAAAGGTGAGGGAAGACAGAAGCGGGGCAGTGAGATGTATACCATGATGATCCTTGTGGGCATCGGGATTGGTCTTCTTTATACTGCGCTGGGGCTTCTCTTCCCGGAAGAGATCGTGATGCTTCTTGGGGCAGAAGGGAAGATTTTGGATCTCTCTTTAGGATACACCACCATGGTTTTTCCATTCTCCGCCATTTTTATGATCAGCAGTATGCTGGTGAGTATGGTGAGAAACGACAAAAGACCAAAGCTTGCCATGACCGCCATGATGGCGGGAAGCCTGTCCAATATCCTTCTGGATTATATATTCATCTATCCTCTTAACAAGGGCATGGCAGGAGCGGCGCTGGCCACAGGTATTGCACCCATCATCAGCATTCTGGTGCTTCTTCCTTACTTCATCCAAAAGGAGAACACGTTTCATCTCATCCGGTTCCCATGGAGACCGGGAGAGCTGAAAAAAGTGCTCTCCATCGGAGTGCCATCCTTTATCACGGAGCTTTCCTCAGGCCTTGTGATTCTTCTTTTTAATCTCGTGATTCTGGAGTATGTGGGGGAAACTGGGGTTGCTGCTTATGGAATCTTAGCAAATCTTGCGCTGATTCTCATAGCCGTGTTCTCAGGAGCAGGGCAGGGGATTCAGCCCATAGTAAGTTATAATCATGGACAGGGGAATAAAGGGAACATCAGGCACACATTAAGGCTTGGACTTGGTTTTTCTTTCCTTCTGGGCATTGCACTCTATTTCGTATTTATGGCTTTTCCAGAGGAGATCATCAGAGCCTTCAATCCGGAGAACAATTTGGAGCTTTACGCCATCGCAAAAGAAGGAATGGCGCTGTATTTCACCTCCTTCTTTTTCGCTGGCGTCAATATCATGATCATCTCTTATTTCTCCTCCAAAGCAAAAGCCAGGATATCCTTTATGATATCCATGCTTCGCGGTATTGTGCTGATTCCCTTTGCACTGTTTCTGCTTACGCCGGTCTTAGGCATCAATGGAATCTGGCTCACCATCCCGTTGGTGGAGTTCATTACGCTTCTTTTGGGACTGTTTCTCATTTTAACAGAAAACAAGAAAGAGGAACCTTCACACAAGTATATTGTGTAAAAGGTTCCTCTTTTTCATGTAAGAATCAGTGAATGTTCAGCTCTAGAGTGTTCTTTCATAAGGATTACTGCTTTTCTTGATTCTCTCTCTGGGCATATTTTTTTAAGGCTACAGCGATGAGGATGCCAGAAATAAAGAGAACAGAGCCAATGAGAATGAAGAAAGAGCCCATGACAGACACAGGATTTCTTGTGGCAAACTCAATGAATATGGGATCTTGACCAAATAGATCATCACCAGGAGATCCGAAAAGTCCAAACATCCTTTTTGTCATGAACCGTGCAAGAAAGCCCAAGCCTGCGATGGCCGCTCCGGAAAAAGCCACATAGACGCCAACAATCCATCCGTATCTCTTGATCATCTTTCCCATGATGCTCGGCAGGTTCTCCACCCAGGAGGGCATGGAGGAAGCGGTAGAGGGCAGAGCATGGGAGTATGTGCTGCTCTTCGTCTCGATACCTTTATCAGAAAGAAGCCAGTCTGTGGTGACACCAAAGACATCCGCCATCAGTTTCAGTTTAGAGATTTCAGGATCCGCATCTCCGTTTTCCCATTTGCTTACAGCCTGGCGGGAAACCCCTAGTTTTTCTGCCAGGGCTTCCTGGGAATAGCCTTCTTTTTTTCTAAGATAGAATATCTTTTCATTCAGTTTCATAGCTCCACCTCTTTTTCTTTGATATCTTCAGTATAGTGAACTTTTGGTTGCGAAACCAGAAAGAAGGGCTTGAAGTTTCGCAACCAATGGTTGCAAGTGATTGAAAGGAATGTAATTTCAACGGTTTCAGAAGATTTACTCATGCAAGAGGTCTGACGATAGAATCAATCGGCTTCGAAGAACAGACTGGGAAACTGGGCAGTCTCTAGAAAAAAAGGCGTGCATAAGAGTAAAACTTGTGGAATGGGGAAGCGCTATGGTGAAGAGATGTGTTAGACTAAAAGTAAAATGGAGTGTGAAGGAGTTTACTTATGAGGATTTACTATGACGATATGCTGGAAACCTTCAAGAAGATTTTGTTGAAGAGAGGTTTCTCAGAGGAAAGAGCCTACGAAGCCGCAGAGAACTTTGCAAAAACAAGCCTCGATGGAGTCTACAGCCACGGGGTCAACCGCTTCCCAAGGATCATCAGCCAGATTGATGCGGGTATCATAGAGGTGGATAAAGAAGCCCTCTGCGAGATGTCCTTTGGGGCCATGGAGAGGTGGGATGGACAGCTTGGCATTGGAAATCTCAACGCCAAGAGAGCCATGAAAAGAGCCTGTGAATTGGCGGATCAGTTTGGCATTGGACTGGTGGCGTTAAGAAACACCAACCATTGGCTTCGAGGTGGCGCATTTGGATGGCAGGCGGCAGAGGAAGGGTATATCGGCATCTGCTGGACCAATACCATGCCCAATATGCCAGCCTATGGCGGGAAAGATCTGCGCATTGGAAACAATCCATTTATCATGGCGGTCCCAGGAAAAGATGGAGCCCATATTGTGGTGGATATGGCACTCTCCCAGTTCTCCTACGGAAAAATGGAGACCTTAAAGCTTGCAGGAAAAGAGCTTCCGGTTCCAGGCGGGTATGATAGAGACGGGAATCTTACCAAGGATCCTGGAAAGATCCTGGAAAGCTCCCAGGTGCTTCCCATAGGATTCTGGAAAGGCAGCGGATTCTCCCTGGTTCTTGATATGATCGCTTCCATCTTAGCTGGAGGGGATAGTGTTTCTGAGATTCCCAGCGACTCCATGAAAGAAAAAGGACTGTCTCAGATTCTTCTGGACATAGATCCCAGAAAGTTCTCCAGTGTGGAAGAGATTGGAAAAATGACAGAACGTATTATTTCCTTCACCAAAGATTCGGAACCTTTAAGAGAGGGAGGGGCAGTATACTATCCAGGGGAGTCCACCATAAAGCGACGGGAAGAAAACCTTAGAATGGGGATTCCCGTAGAAGAAAAAGTCTGGAAAATAATTGAGTCTCTATAGAATACAAAGCCGGCTGTATGTTCAGCCGGCTTTGTATTCTCATAATAATCACACATTGTGATTTAGTGGTTCATTACAACAGAATATATTTCGTAATGTGAATATTAGGTTTAGGATGATATCAATGAACACGATATGTGAATAAGTCGAGAGGAGAGAAAATTTATGAAACCCATCACTTTAAAGAAATTGAGAAATTTTAACCTGATCATGGGGGTGCTTCATTTTGTGCAGGGCGTGGCGATGCTGTTTCTGGCCACCACAGTGATTCAGCAGATCGCAGAGTTTTCACCGGTGATCACGCAGAACTTCCTGGCTTTCAATACAGAAACCATGAGCCTGGAGCTTCAGTCCAAAGAACTTTTCCAGCTGCCCTTCGGAATCCTTGTAGCTTCATTCCTTCTCATTTCCGCTGCGGCTCATTTCCTCATCTCTCTTCCTAAAAAGCTCAATGAGAAGTATGGGACAGATCTGGAATTAGGCATCAATCAGTTCAGATGGTTTGAGTATTCCTTGAGTTCCTCCATCATGATCGTTCTGATCTCCACACTTTTTGGTATTTATGACATTGCTTCCCTGGTTCTGATCTTTATTGTCAATGCATCTATGAACCTCTTTGGACTTGTCATGGAGCAGCTGAACGCAGGACGTAAAAAGGACAAGGTCATCTGGGGACCCTTTATCTGGGGATCCATTGCAGGTATCGCTCCATGGATCGCCATTCTTCTCTATATGTTTGGTACCGGTAACTTCAGCGATGTGCCATGGTTTGTATGGGCAATTATCGGAACCTATTTTGTAGCTTTCAATACCTTCCCGGTAAACATGGTGCTTCAGTATAAAGGCATCGGTAAGTGGAAAGATTACATCTATGGAGAAAGAGTCTATATCATTTTAAGCCTGGTGGCAAAATCCATCCTGGCCTGGCTGGTTCTCTTCGGAGCCATGCAGCCATAAAGTAATCATCACATCTCCCCTTTTATAGAACCCTGAGGTTTGCATTAGAACTTCAGGGTTCTTTTTGACCAGCATCTGTAAAATCAGCGGAATCTGAATGTTCATATAAACTTTAGAAATAATCAGGACAAAGTATCCCCCGGATAGGATAAACTGAGAGATAAGAAAAATGCTATGGGCAAAAAAATATCCATAAGCATTTTGCTGCACGATGAGATGGCATCAAAGCCTAACGATATAAACGAAGGAGACGATATTATGTCAAATCATGAATACTTTATGAAAGAAGCAATAAACCTATCCGCTTTGGCGATGAAGCACGGAAATGAGCCCTTTGGGGCAGTTCTTGTGAAAGATGGAGAGATTGTCTGCACCTATGAAAATCAGATCCACACCATGACAAATCCGACGCTCCATGGAGAAACAGGACTCATCAGCAAGTTCTGTCAGGAAACGGGGATCACGGACCTTTCTGAATATACCCTTTATTCTAGCTGCGAACCCTGTTTCATGTGCAGTGGAGCCATGGTTTGGGCAAAGCTTGGAGAACTTCACTACGCTGCCAGCAATATGGATTTAGAAGAGATCTTAGGTGGGGAAGGATCCAAATGTTCGGAGATTGTTTTTCACCATTCCCACCATAAGCCTAAGGTGACAGCAGGTGTTTTAAGGGAAGAGAGTTTAGAGATACTGAGAGAGTACTTTGGAAAATAGCAGCAATTCTTGTCCAAACTATAAGAAAATGAACATAAACCATAAGAAAGAAGCTTATCCAAGTGAGACGGATAAGCTTCTTTCTTTTCAATCATTTAGCACTTTTTTTCCACTACTCCGAAATGCGAAGATCCATGAGCAGTTCATCGAAGTATTCACCCCGTATGTGGAAATAGTCTTTATGGACACCAGTCTTCTCAAACCCCAGCTTCTCATAAAGACGAATGGCGGTTTCGTTGTCCGCTTTGACACCAAGGCTCACAGTGCGGATGGTGCCTGAGTTTTTTGCAAAGGCAAGAAGCTCTTCCATCACAAGACGGCCTATACCTTTCTGCCAGTGGGCTTTTTTCACAGAGAGGGCAATCTCGGCATTATGGGCAATTCTTTTTCTTGGCAAGCTGCTGATCTGTGCCACGGAAACAATCTCAGAATCCAAAAGGCCTAGGAGCATCAGAGTACCTGGCTGGCTTTCAAGGCTCTTGAGATAAGAAATCTCCTGTGCCTCAGTCAGAGGAAACTCATCTTCGCCAAAGAGAAGATTGTCACTTTCGCCACCCACCTGGTTCAGGTAGGAGAGGATACTCTTTGCATCCTGCTGTTCAGGTTTTCGGAGGGTCAGGAGTTCTCCGTTTTTTAGAGGAAGCTTTTTCGGATCGTAGTGGTTCTTACCTGCACTCATCTCATCCTCTCCTAAAATGTTCCAGCTCTCTTCTTAAGAACTCAGAATCCTTATAGATGGCTCTGCCGATGCCGATGAGATCGGACTCCTCATTGACAAGAATTTTTTCAGCGGCATGAAGATCCGTGATGCCTCCCGTAAGAAGTACAGGGATGTGGATTTGCTTTTTCAGCTCTCCTGTGAGATCCCGGAAATAGCCTTGTGTGTTTTCATGGGGATTAGTATATCCTGCAAACCCTCCGGATACATCCAGAAGATCCAGTCCCTCTGCTTCCAGAATCTTCGCGGTTTCCACAGAATCCAAGATGGTGGTGCCACCTTCCTGATAATCAGAAGCCCCAAGCCGTAGAAAGACGGGGTAGGATTCTCCAACAGCCTCGCGGACAGCCCTCAGCACTTCCCGGTGGATCCTTCTCCTGTTTTCAAGAGATCCGCCATAGTGATCGGTTCTTTTGTTGGTCAGGGGAGAGAAGAACTGATTGAGAAGATATCCATGGGCAGAATGGATTTCCACTGCATCAAACCCGGCTTCTTTGGCTCTTCTGGCAGCAGCACTGAAATCGGAAATCACTTTCTTTATGTCCTTTTCCGTCATCACCCGCACTTCCTTCTCCGGATGATTGGATACCCCAAAGGGCACTACAGATGCGTCATTGGGCCTTGCATACATTCCGGCATGATTGATCTGAAGGCAGGAGAATGCTCCATTTCTTCTAAGAAGATCCGAAAGAGCCCGAAGACCCTCCACATGATGGTCCTTGGAGGCGGAAAGCTGATTTTTATTGGCACGGCCTTCTTCAGAAATGAAGCTGTGCTCCACGATTACAAGGCCCAGGTTCTGATCTTGTGTTTTTTCATCATAATAACTTAGGATCTCATCACTCATAGCTCCATCAGCCTTTGCTTTGGCAGTGGCCATGGGCGGCAGTGCCAGCCTGTTCTTCAGGGTGAATTTTTGCGTGGAGAGGGGAGTAAGAATTAAACTCATAAGTAACATCCTTTCATTGGGGCGTTTTCTTCATCCACATAGATATGTTAAAGGTTCTGTGGACATCCTACATAATATCAGTATACGGAAAATCACCGGTTTTGTATTGATTTTTTTGGCGCGATTTCATCCCCTTCAATAGCTCTGCACAGTAGAGAAGCTGCAGAACACTTAGACGTCCAAAACCGGAAAAGCAGAAGTTTTCATCTTATGGAGCTTATGGGAGAACTCATGGATCATATCAGGATAGCTGAAATCCTCCACCCCAAAATGAACCTCATCTTTCATGATTTTTCTGTACTGATGGGCGGTCAAGTGAAAAAGATCCTTCATGATGGCATTGAGATATTTCTGATCACTGAAGCCAGAGGCTTTGACAATCTCTCTCACTGGCATGTCTGTATTTTTCAAAGCAAAAATCGCCTTTTCCAGCCTAATCTTATGGAGATACTCCTGAAAGGAAATACCCAGAATTTCCTTGATAAAGTGGGAGAGTCTTGTAGGACTGATTCCAGTAAGGCTTCCTAAAGCAGCCAAGGTGATTTTTTCATGGTAATTCTCTTCTATATACGTGCTGATTTTCTGAAATCGGAGAAGATATTCGTCATAGTTCTTCTTTTTGATGTCGAGATATTTTTGCTGAAGACGAACGGAGTACAGGTCAAAGACATACATATTATAAAATCCCATGAGCTTGTAGCGGATATTCACAGTGGACCCGCCGGACTTCATCAGCAGAATGAGCTGAGACATGATGAGGGGCACCTCATGATATTTGTGTGCCAGTTCATCAAAGGTGAAGACTCTGTTTTGAAAGGGGAGGCGCTCGAAATAGAGATTCAAATCTTCCAGATACTTTCTCTTGAACCGGAAAGAAGCCGAATAGGTTGGCCCCTCCGACCTCATGGCGTGTCGTTGATTCACATAAAAAATAAACACGGTATCCGGCAAAAGAGTGTACTCCTTCCCCTCACACCATACGGTGGCTTCGCCGTCCAAAAGCCAGACAAACTCAATCTCATCATGGGCAGTTTCTTCATGATTCATGCTGGCGTTGAAATAGCATTCAAAAGGCAGATTGTAGACTTCAAACACATCTTTACAGTTCTGATCCATGGGAACCTCACAGTCATTCCATACTTTAGCTCATCTTAGCATACTGTTAAAAATATGACAATTAGGCTGAGTAAACTCGGTCTATATGTATTGTAGGAATCCATAGAATCTTATATTGTTAATTCAGTAACAATATAAGGAGGAGTATCATGCCATTATTAAGTATTTTTGTTTCCATGGTCTTCTACATGCTCTTTTTGTTTCTCTTTCTGGAATACTCTAGAGAAAAGCAGCAGTTCTACAAGTGGTTTTCCATCATTGCCCTGTGCTCTTTTCCTCTTTGGTTCCTAAACATCGACTCCTGGTTCCGATGGGTGAAAACCATCAGCATTCTGATCCCACTGGTATTTTTCAATTACATCAGGATTTCCAACGATGGACATCATGAGAAAAGCCTTATGAGGCTGAAAGAGAAGTGGCCCATGTGGATTCTCTACGCCATCCTCATGCTGAACATCATTGAAGCCATGCTTCAGGATGTATCTTCAGGGTACTACTTTAATGCAGCTTGCGGACTGATGCTCTGCGTGACAATACCTTTGCCAACGAAACACTGGAGAGTGGGTAAGAATGATGGGAAGAACACTTTTGCAGAGATTCTTGCGGATCTGCCTCTTGCCTGGTGTCTGCTCTATGTGACCTGGAATGCGGCTTTTGTGTATGGGGAGAACATTTCCTATTTTGCCTCCAGTCTCTGCATCCTTCTTGTTCCTCAGATCTGGATGTTCTTTAAAAAACGCGTAGATCTTTGGCTCATGGCAAGAGTATACACTTTAGCGGTTCATCTTCTGATCCGTGCTTCTTATGACATCTTCACGCCGGTGATGGATTCCAGTGCCTGGTTCAGTGCGGATTTTCTGAGAATTTGGGGAATCGTGAATTTTGCGCTTCATATCATCTATGTTCTGTATGTGTTTTCCAAAGCACGGAAGAAAGAGACTGTTCTGAAATACTCTGAAAAATACTATGCCTACTAGACAGATGGAAGGGAGAGAAATCCATTGACCACTCAGATCAATTTACTGAAATTCGTAAATAAAGTATCCATGACAAAAATGGGCTCCAAAAATGGAGTCACCGAAACAGATCCCAGGTTCAAGCTTCTGGAGAAGATTGTCACAGAAGAAATGGCTGAAGTTGCCCTGGCTCTGGAGTATCGGGTTCACTTAACTGCAGAGGAGATCTCCAGAAAGTGCAAGAAGCCACTGGAGCGCACCAAGGAGCTTCTTTGGGAGCTGGCCATGGCAGGCGTTGCTACGGTGAAACGGGAAGGGGAGGAGGATACCTACTGGTATGAAACCTGGGTCCCCGGAATCTTTGAAATGGTCGTGAACAATAAGGAGAATACAGCCAAGTATCCGGAGATCGGGAAAGCCTTCGATGACTATGGTCTCATGAGAAATCCTATTGCTGCTGGAAATTTCCCCGTGGGACTGGGGCTTATGCGGGTGATTCCCATTGAGTCCTCCATAGACGGATCCTCCAGAAGAGCTTCCTCTGAAGAGGTATCCAAGTACATCAATGAAGCACGGATCCTGTCCGTATCGGACTGTTCCTGCCGAACTTCAAGAGAAGAGCTCAATCAGGGGTGCGGACATCTGAAAGAGGATATGTGCATTCAGCTGGGCGATGCCGCGGAATACTACATCCGGACGGGGCGGGCGCGGGAAGTGACCAAAGAAGAAGCTTTTGAGATCATCCGAAAAGCAGAGCGGGACGGCCTTATGCACTCCATCCCCAATACGGAAGGAGACGGTCATACCCATGCCATCTGTAACTGCTGCGGCTGCAGCTGCTACGCGCTCAGGGCTGCCAGTATGTACAATAATCCCGATATGGTGCGCTCCAACTATATAAGCACCATCTATGAGACTAAGTGTGTGGGCTGCGGAGAATGTGTGGAGGTCTGTCCCACCAATGCCATCAGACTGGGACATAAACTGTGTGTCAAGGATGAGGTGAAGGTATCCCCTCGCACGGAGTATCCAAGCGATACAGAGTGGGGACCGGACAAATGGAACCCTGAGTACCGTACCAATAGAAAAGAGACATTGGAAACGGGCACGGCTCCATGTAAAACAGACTGTCCGGCACATATTTCCATACCCGGCTACATCAAGCTGGCTTCTCAGGGAAGGTTTGAGGAAGCTCTTGCCATGATCAAGAAGGACAACCCTTTCCCGGCGGTCTGCGGCCGCATCTGTCCAGCCCTTTGTGAGAATGCCTGTACGAGAAACGGTCTTGATGCTTCTGTTGCCATAGATGACATCAAAAAATTCATTGCAGAGCAGGATCTTCATAATGACCGGCGCTTCATCCCGGAGATCAAGAAAAGCTATGATAAGAAGATTGCAGTCTTAGGAGGAGGTCCATCAGGACTCAGCTGTGCTTATTATCTGGCGGTGGAAGGATATCAGGTGAGTGTTTTTGAAAAAGAACAGGAGATGGGCGGGATGCTGCGGTACGGTATACCAGCGTTCAGGCTCCAGAAAGATGTCATAAAAGCTGAAATCGAGATCCTAAAGACATTGGGCGTCGAGTTCATCACCGGCGTAGAGGTGGGGAAGGACATCACCATAAAAGAGCTTCGGGAGAAGGGCTTCCAGGCATTTTATGTGGCCATTGGCGCACAGAAAGGAAAGAAGCTGTCTCTGGATGGAGAGGATGCGCCTAACGTGATTAAAGGTGTGGATTTCCTAAGAGAAGTATCCCAAAAGGAACCTGCAGCTCCTCTTGGAAAAACCGTAGTCATCGGGGGCGGGAATGTAGCCATTGATGTGGCCCGAACGGCCTCCCGACTCCATCATGAGGGGGTTCAGATGTTCTGTCTTGAAGAGCGGGACTCGATGCCTGCTTTACAGGATGAGGTGCACGAAGCTTTAGAAGAAGGCATTGCCATCATGAATGGCTACGGTCCCAAACGCATTCTCACTGAAAACGGAAAGGCTTATGCCATTGAGTTTATGCGGTGTTTACGTACCTTGGATGACAATGGAAAGTTTAGTCCGCTGTTCGATCCAGAGGACTGCATCACCGTTGAAGCGGATACCATCCTTCTGTCTGTAGGACAACAGATCCATTGGGGAGACATGTTTAATGGTATGGAAATCGAGATTCATCCAAATGGCACCATCGCTGTGGATCCACAGACTCTTCAGTCCAGCATCAAGGACATTTTTGCAGGGGGAGATGCAGCCACAGGACCCAAGTACGCCATCCATGCCATCGCCCATGGCAAAGAGGCAGCCATTTCTATTCACCGATTTGTCCATAGAGGCCAGAGCCTTGTCTATGGACGAAGCAACAAAGTCTTCGTATCCGTGGATAAGAATGCTGTGGATTTCAGAGGCTATGATACTGTAAGCAGAGAACGGGTATATACGGTAAGAGAAGAGACTAAGACTTTCGGGTTCAGTGATCCAAGAGGCATCTTAACGCCAGAACAGATCAAGAATGAGACCATGCGCTGCCTGTCCTGTGGGATATCTGTGGTGGATCCGTTCCTTTGTGTAGGCTGTGGTGCATGCTCCACCAGATGCAAGTTCGATGCGATAAAAATGGAGAAAGTCTACGATGCCGTTGGGGTGGATTTTCCGAAGCTGAAACCACTGATCGTGAAAAATGTGCTCAAAAGAAAGGTGCGTATTGCGAAGAAGAAAGTGATGCGCAGAATCCTGGGCTAAAAAGTCAACAGTGATAAAGAGTAGAGAAGATGGGGTACCCCCATCTTCCAGCTGCTCAAATTTGATGTTTTGAAGAGATGATGAAAAAGAGTATCTAGAAATGAGGATGCTCCTTTTTTTTGCATAAGATCTAGCATGAATTGGACTCATGTCGAAAAAGGGGCAACTGATGTATTTTTGTTTTGTTAAATATAGTATTGTAAAAATTAAAATAAAACAAGAAAATTAAGCCGATTTATAAATAGTGTATTCATAGAGTTTTTATTCATTTATGTATAAAACAATAAGTTTCAGTAAGAACTATGTTATGCTGTTGGATTGAATAGACGTTTCTCGAAGTATATGCAATAATTCACAGAATAATTTGTTATTTTATGCGAATCTGATTAGTTTATTCCTTGAAACAGAACATTCATAATATTCATTGACAACCTAATAGTCAGTTGATAAATTTAAATTAAGATTAAATAATTTTAAAAAGAGAAGTTGGTGAATATATGGGAAAGAATAGAAGAAAAAGACTGCATTTTCTATATTTTCTGGTGCCTTGTCTGCTGCTGTTTGTTCTTTTCACTTCCGCCACGTACCTTGTTGTGAAGAACCGGGTCAAGAATCAGTATGAGACCTTTGAGAACTCTTCAGAAAATCTTGCCAGAAGTTATAAAGCGAGCATAGAAAACTCTTCAGAAGCGTACCGTATGTTCAAAGAAATCCTTGGCCAAAAAATGAGAGCTGCTGCGGAATCGGTGCTGTTTTATGATGGCGTCACAGATGAGGAGAATCTGAAGGTTCTTGGAGAGAAACTGCAGCTGGATGCCATCTACCTGTATGATCCGGAAGGAACTCTTGTGAGCAGCATGGATGGACAGTTTGTGGGCTGGAGCCCTTCGCCGGGCCATCCTGTGGAGAGATACCAAAAAAGTGGAGACTATTATCTGGAGGAAAACATCCGCCAGGATACAGAATCGAAACTTCATTATAAATATGTTTATATCAGAAGAAGTGATGGATACTTCTATCAGCTGGGGGTCCTTGCAGAGAGCATCAATGGCTTCATGGCCCAGTTTGATTCCCAGGCTCTTTTGAATCAAATCTATGACGAACATAATCCTTATCTTGTGCTTTTGTTAGACCGGGATGAGACCGTCCGGGCCTCCAGTGAGGTTTCATATATTGGAAAGAAGTATGCTGAGCTTTCGCTTCAGATGAATATGGAAACTGTCTACAGAACTGGAAGAACAGAAATGAAGGGCATACCTGTTTTTCTCACAGTGACTCCGGTGTCAGCCAAAGAGGAGGAAGGTCTTCTTCTACTGGCCTGGGATCTTCGAGGGATGGATCTTGAAGTGGAAAAGATCATCTTTATCGGGGTTCTCATATTCATTGTGATCTTTCTTATTGTCACTGGGACGCTGTACTATGCATTCAAGAAGAGCAGAAAGCTCTATGAGATTGCATATTATGAGGAAAGAACAGGGCTTCCCAATGAGCAGTTCTTCAGAGAGTATGTGAATAAAGAAATCCACAATCATCGGCTCCAGGGGAAAGATTTCATTCTGCTTCATCTGGAAAACCTTGCCATGCTCAGCCACACCTATGGCTATGAATACGGTGAGCTTCTTCTGAAGGAAGTTTCAGCGAGAATCCGGACCCAAATGGGGACAGACCAGGAGCTGTTCTTTCTGGATGGGGAGTATCTGGGATTATTCTGCGAAACCTGCAGCCATGAAGGCAACAGAGGGTTTTTGAGAAATCTGCAGAATCTCTTTTCTCAGGATTTCTCCACAGGAGATGAAAGAGACAGACTGCAGGTGAGGATAGGCGTTGTGCCTGATACTGGCCAGTTCAGAAGCTCTGCGGCGCTCCTGAAAGCAGCGGCCATTGCCGTTGGAAAGAATGCCCAGCATGATGTGGAGAGCATTCCTTATTTTGACGAGAAAATGGAAGAGCATGCGGAAAGGGAAAGAAGCATCTTGAGAAATCTCAGACTGCTCCTTGAGGAGAAAGACCTCAAAAGTGACATCTTTTTCCTGCACTTTCAACCAAAGATCAGTCTGGAGACTGAAAAAATCATGGGTTTTGAGGCTCTGGCAAGATTCAGGATTCCAGTCTATGGGATGATTCCTCCTTTGGAGTTTATTGACATAGCAGAAAGAAACCATCTGATCTATGATCTGGGGCTTCTGATCCTGAAAAAAGCCTGTGGCTTTTTGAATGAGCTGGATCAAGCGGGCAGGAAAGGCCTAACGGTGGCTGTCAATATTTCAGTGCTGCAGCTATTAAGAAAAGAATTCATATCCCATGTGGAAGAAGTGTTGAAAGAGTATGAAGCGGATCCGGAGATGCTGGAGTTTGAGATTACAGAATCCATCCTTTCTGACAATTTTGATCTCATCAACCTGAAGCTGAGACAGATCAGAAAGAAGGGAATTAAAGTATCCATGGATGATTTCGGCACAGGATTCTCCTCCCTTGCAAGACTTCGAGAGCTATCCATAGATGCCGTGAAGCTGGACAGGCATTTCATCAGCAGAATCAAAGAGAATGAAAAACCTTCCTATATTTCCATAGACATCATTTCCATGGCCCATCGTGTGGGGCTCATGGTGGTGGCAGAAGGCGTGGAAACTGAAGAGCAGCTGGATTTTCTGAAGAAGCATCAGTGTGATTATGCCCAAGGCTACTATATCAGCATGCCCCTGGAGAAGGAGAAAGCTCTGGAGATGCTCACAAAAGAAAAACCAGGGAATGGTTTCAGAGAACTGTCCTCTTAGCATAAAGAAAGATAAGCAAACCCCGGTGGGAACCGGGGTTTTATTCATCTTTCAGGGAAACAGGGAGAATATACTTCTAAAACAACATCTATTGGATTTGGAGTATAATAGGTAGTGAAAGAATAAAAAGAGGGAGGGAGCAGTATGAGTGAAGGAACCTGTGGTCATGGCTGCAGCCATGGCCTCAGCGAGAAAAGCTGCATCAGCAGGGTGCCCATCTTCAATCACCTGGAGGAAGATAAAATGGAAGAAATCTCCGCGCTCATCGAAAGCCTGTCTTACCGTAAAGGGGAGCTGGTGTATCAGGCGGGAGAATCTTCTGATGCCCTTTATATCATCAGCCAGGGCAGGGTGAAGATCTACAGGCTTTCAGAGCAGGGGAAAGAGCAGCTTTTAAGGATTCTTCAGCCAGGAGATTTTACAGGGGAGCTGGCGCTGTTTAATGAAAAGGTCCATGATTCCTATGGAGAAGCTTTGGAAGACACAAGAATCTGCAGCATCCGCAGAGAGGATCTTCAAAGGCTGCTTCTGAAGTATCCTACCATCTCCATGGAAATCCTCAGTGAGTTCTCGAAGCGTCTGGATGCCCAGGAAAGGCAGACAGCAGCCATTGCCACTGAAAAAGTGGAGACAAGGATTGCACTGTACCTACTGAGTCTCATGGAGGAAAATCAGAAGGATACCGTCACGCTTCCCATGATGAAGAAGGATTTGGCATCACTTCTTGGGACGACTCCTGAAACCATCAGCAGAAAACTTGTAGAGTTCGAGGAGAAAGGTCTCATGGTTTCTCTTCCACAAAACCGTATCCGGATTCTCCAGAAAGAGACCTTGAAAAACCTCTGATGTACACAGGGGAGCGACTGGTGTTCAGGCTGTGAGAATGATTTGTAGCGCCAGGTGAAAATCTTTGGGATTCCTGTGGTTTTCATTCTGTTTCAAGGAAAATCCGGTGGAACTTTCCTCTCTTCGCCGTTATAATGGGAAGTAACAAAGGGGAAATATTGGGGGATAATTTTATGTATGAACAAGCTTTTCTGGAAGTTCTTGATCGGGAACTTGTTGTTGCTCTGGGGTGTACAGAGCCCATTGCCATCGCGCTGGCTTCTGCCGTTGCCAGCAAGCATCTGAAAGAGCCACTGGAGTTTCTTGAGGTGTATGCCAGTGGAAACATCATCAAAAATGCCATGGGTGTGTCCATTCCTGGCACAGGGAAAACTGGGATGAATCTGGCGGCAGCTCTAGGGTCTTTAGGGGATGCGGACAGAAAACTTGAAGTTCTGTCTGGCCTCAGTGAAGACAATATTCTGGAAGCCACACGTATGATCTCTGCGGGCAGGATCAGAATCAAGAAGGCAGATACAGTTAAAAAACTATATATTGAGGTGCGTGCAACATCGTTGCAGGGCTACTCAAAAGTCATCATCGAAGACAGGCATACCAACATCACACATATTGAAGCAGACGGTGAGGTGCTTTTTAATCTCAAGGAACAGGTTCTTCAGAAAGAGGAAGAATACAGCTTCATGAATATGGAGACGATTCTGGAGTTCATCGAGAGCGTCCCAGTGGAGAAACTGGGTAAAGTGGAAGAAAGCATCCGAATCAACAAGAGAATTGGAGAAGAGGGAATCCGGAGAGAGTATGGACTGAAGGTTGGCAAAACACTTTTTGAAGCCATGCAAAAGGGTCACCAGTCCAATGATCCCATCAATTATGCCATGGCACTGACTTCAGGTGGTTCTGATGCAAGAATGGCTGGTTCATCGTTAAGCGTCATGAGTAACTCCGGAAGCGGCAATCAGGGGATTACAGCGACTCTACCTGTCATTGCCTACTGGGAGAAAATGAATCTGTCAGAAGAGCTTCTTCTGCGCTCTGTGGCTCTTAGCCATCTTATCACCATCTATATGAAAACCAAGTTCGGCAGGCTGTCGGCGCTGTGCGGAGCAACCATTGCCGCCACAGGAGCCAGCTGCGGGATTACGTATCTTCTGGGCGGGAAGAAAAAGGAGATCCATGGTGCCATCCAAAATATGCTGGGGAACGTCACAGGAATGATCTGTGACGGAGCCAAAGGCGGATGCGCCTTAAAAGTGGCCACCTGCACCAGTGCAGCTTGCATGTCTTCCACCTTGGCCTTAAGCGGCATCGCCATTGGGTGCCAGGAGGGAATCATCGAGGAAGATGCGGAGAAAACCATAGAAAATCTGGGGATTCTCAGCTGTGAAGGCGGACAAGAAGCAGACCGGATCATTCTTGGCATCATGCTGGATAAGGAAAACAAACGAAAAACCACATAAAATCACACGGCTGAAGCTTCTTTCTGGAGTACTTTGGCCGTTTTTTTTTGAGAATAATCAGAGAAAGTCAGAGATCTTCATTATTTTGTTAAGACTGACACAAAGAGTATGATAAAATGATAGAAAGAGGTGAAGAGATTATATGCGTAAAAGAACTTTTATGATTGTTTTAATTTTATTTTTTTTCTTAAGCAGCATACCTGTATGGGCAAATTCAGCTCCGGTCTATTGGGAAGCGTCACCATCTTCCAATGTGATGATTGTGGAGGCTGATTCTCCCATCACGGTTCTGAAAGAGAATCTGACCTTTGATTTCAGTGAAAACCAGTTAGAGGATTATTCCATCGTGGCCAAAGTTACTGCAGAGTATACCATGAAGAATACATCAGAGAATGAAATCACATCATCCATGGTATTTCCCTACTTCGGGAATTTTTCAGGAAACAGAAAACCTGGTGGCGAAGTACTTGTGGATGGAAGCCCTGTGCCGTATACCCTTTATTATGGCGATTCCTATCGGAAGGAAGATCTGGAAGAGGAAAAGCTTGATCTGAAAGCTGCTTTGGAAGAAGTGGAGACAGGCAGTTATGAGCCTAAGAATTTCAGTTTGAATGAACCTGGTGTGCTCTATCAGGTCACCTTTAAAAACTTGAAGAGTGAACACTTTACAGGAAAGGTGTCTTTCCCGCTAGAAGGAGCAGAAAAGGTATTTGCAAAGAATCTCAACAGTTATGGGTATTCGGGAGACTCTTATGATATCGGCACTTCGGTCCGGTATCAGGACACCATGGAACTGTTTTTCCTGGGAGAAGCGCTGGATCTCATACCAGAGGCGCACACCTTTGAAGGGAAAGGGCTCACAGAGAATGAGGATTATACGGTGGAAATTACGAAGAAAAGCATGCTCTTTCAGGATTATTATGAAGAGATGGTTGCAGATAGTGAGTATCTGGGATATTTTGTCATAAACAATCAGACGGAGAGGAATTTTTTCCTGAAGAATCTGGATGATGCTTTTGGCCTGGAAAGACTTGTGACGGAGGATGATCTGGCACAGTTTCTCTACGAGGAGCGGCTGATTTTCCTGTACTACGAAACACCTTTTCAGGCGGGAGAGGAAAAGACCATCTCCATCTCCTATGAGGCTGGTGGATCCATGGACCGCCGCAGTTCAAAAGATCCAACCTATACTTTTGAATATCTTTTGAGTCCGGCAGGATACTTCAAAGATTTCAAGAACCTCACCCTTCGCGTGCTGCCCTCTGAAGGATACCCTTATGTGATTTCCTCCAGTTTGCCTTTGGATAAAAAAGAGAACGGTGAATATGTTGGCGTCTTTGACACCCTTCCAGAGAAGGAGCTCACTTTTACCATGTATCGGGAAGAGAAAATCACCTTGGTGGACAGGACGGAAGGATTTCTTTCAAGAAATCTCTACGCTTTTCTGTTTTCTGGTGCAGTTTTTCTAGTGTTCCTGGCTGCTTTAGTCGTCGGGTTTGGGATTCGGGGACTCATCCGGTTCAAGCGTCACAACAGGTAAGATGGTAAAGTATCACCACCCAGGAAGAAACCAGCCAGGTGAAGTGATACAAGAGCTTATAGTAATAAAAATTGAGAAGACATAAAGGAGAGAACAATGAAGCTTTATATGAAACAGAAGGTGTTTTCCTTCGCAGACAGGTTCTACATCAAAGATGAGGAAGGAAGAGACCGCTACTATGTGGAGGGGGAGCTGTTCTCCTGGGGGAAAAAGCTTCATGTCTATGATGAGAGCGGTCAGGAAGCTGCTTTTATCCAGCAGAAAGTATGGAGTTTTCTGCCTCGATTCTATGTGTATATAGATGGTGAGGAAGTGGCTGAAATCGTCAAGGTACTGACATTTTTCAAACCTTCCTACAGCATTGAGGGACTCAACTGGAGGGTATCCGGTGATTTTTGGGATCATGAGTATGAGATTTACGAAGGAAATGATTTTGTGGTCTCTATCTCTAAAGAATGGTTCACCTGGGGTGACAGCTATGTGATTGATATTGCAGACCACGTGGATGAAAGATATGCTCTTGCGGTGGTTCTCGCCATTGATGCGGTGATTGCTCAGGCCAGTGCGGCTGCTTCCAACTAATGCGCAGGATTAGGAGAGAATTTAAATGAAAAAGAACTTCATCATACTGTCTTTATGTCTGTGGGTACTGTTACTGTTTACTGGATGTAATGGTCCAAAGCAGATGGAACCATCTGGTGAAACGCCAGAAACGCCAACTTCACTTCCTCTGGCAGGTGAAGGAGAAGAGATTGTAGAGGGCATCACCATGAAGCTTGCGGAAGGTACGGTGTCCCCTCAAGGCCTGGAACTGGAATTTCTGAACACAACAGACAGAGAAGCTCTTTTTGGGGAGGATTTCATACTTCGAAAACTTGTTCAGAATCAGTATGAGGATCTTCCGGTGGTCATTGAAGGGGACTATGGGTTTGAAGATATCGGATATGGACTTCCCAAGGGAGAAAAGGTCTTTCATGAGGTGGAATGGGTCTGGCTGTATGGAGATCTTGAAGAAGGGATCTACCAGCTGGAGAAGAAAATCATTCTGCGTAAAGAGGATGGTGGTATCGAACTCGTGCCCTACTATGTTGTTTTTCAAATCGGGAAGTGAGTGGCTGAGAAATCGAAATGGAATGAAAGAAGGCAACTGACGAAGGTTCCGAAGAGTGTGAACTATGGTGAAAGGTGGATGGACCATGTCTTCCAATAAAAAATCAGCATATTTTTCATTTCTATTAGGCGGAATCAGTCTGGTTGCAGCAGCTGAGGAAGTCTTCTATGACGGGTGGATTCTCGTGGTGGCGCTGCTTTTGATTAGCGCAGGAGTCGCCCTCTATGATGGATTCCACAGGATGAAGATCGAAAAAAAGTTCAGGAAACTGTACTTAATAGAAGATGTAGAGGAAAAATCTGTGTTTCACGAGGCGGATTTAGAAATGCTCCTGCTGTATCGTGTTCTAATCATGGTGGCGGCGATGCTAACCGCAGCAGCATGTGTGTTGAGCTTCATTGTTGTAAGGTTTCATTATGTGTCACTGTTTCTAGCCTTCTATATGATCCGTATGTATGACTATTTGCATCAGATTTCAAAGGTCATAGAAGAGAAGAAATGGGCGGCATTTCTCCTGGAGTGCAAGAATCGAGGTGTTGAATAATGAAGAAACAGCTGCACAGGCTTCAGAGAAATCTGGAGTCTTTTTTTATAAATTTGGACAGAAACCTCTTCTGTGGTATACAATAGGGATAACAACATTGTTAAGAATATTTAAGGTAAGGTGCGTATAATGAATGTGGATGTTCTTTTGGAAAGAGCACTTTCTGAAATCAAGTTATTGAAGGAAGAGGAGATTTTCCTAGTGAAAGATCTCTTCAAAGGATATGAGTGGAACAGGATTCCAGTGAAGGACAGACTTCTTCTTGGAACACTTTTTCTGCATGAAGTTCATAAAGAAAAGATTCCGGTCAAGGCGGTGGAAAAGACTTCTTCCCATCAGCAGAGATATCAGAAACTACCCGGCTGAATGTAACCCAGCCAGCTGCCTGTTAGGCAAATCTGACTAGAGAAAGGATGACGGTTTTGTATGTAATTAAATCTAAATTCATGGAGGTGCTGACCTCGGTACTGCCCATCACGGTGATGGTGCTGATTCTTCACTTTACACTGACACCCATGGAAGGACCCATGATCTGGCGTTTTCTTCTTGGTGCAGGTCTCATTATGATTGGCCTCACGCTGTTTCTCATTGGTGTGGATATTGGGGTAACACCCCTTGGAGATTATACTGGAACAGCACTGGCTAAATCCAATAAACTCTGGATTGTACTCATCGCAGGGGCAGTTTTGGGGTTTTTTATCTCCATTGCTGAGCCAGGGCTTCTGGTTCTGGCCAATCAGGTGGACTTTGTCACTTCAGGACAGATCAGCTCCATGAGCATTCTCATGATTGTGTCCATTGGACTTGCTCTGATGCTGGCTCTTGGTTTTCTTCGTATTTTTTACAATTATCCGCTCTATAAGATGCTGATGGTTTTATATGTTCTTATTTTTGGTCTTTCTATTTTTACCTCCAGAGAGTTTCTTGCCATCTCATTTGACGCTTCTGGCGCAACTACAGGAATACTGGCGGTACCATTTATTCTCTCTCTTTCATTGGGTATTTCTAAGATGAAAAAAGACAGCAAGGCATCTGAAAAGGATAGTTTCGGACTTGTGGCCATCGCTTCCACCGGAGCAATTCTCGGTGTGATGCTGCTTGATTTGTTTACAAAGAATACTTCCTTCAATGCAGATATTGAATCCGTAGTTACAGTTTCAGACTCTATCCTAAAGCCTTTCATTGCACTGATACCGGATATGCTGTTTGAAAGCACCATTGCCATGTCGCCTCTGGTGGTGATTCTTCTTGTGCTTCAGGCAGCGGTGTTTAAACTGCAAAAGAGAGAGTTCCGGAAGATGGTCAATGGATTTATTTACGGATTCATTGGACTCGTGATTTTTCTTATTGGTGTCAATGGCGGGTTCATGGATGTGGGGACTTCCATAGGAACAGCATTGGCTTTACTGGATAATAAGGTGCCCATCGTAATCATTGGATTCATCATCGGGCTGGTAACTATTATTGCAGAGCCTGCAGTTCATGTTTTAACCCATCAGATTGAAGAGGTCACCAGCGGGTATGTGAAAAGAATTGCGGTTCTTGTGCCTCTTTCTCTTGGTGTTGGGTTTGCTGTGGCGCTTTCTGTCATCAGGATCCTTGTTCCTGACATTCAGCTGATGCATTATCTCGTACCAGGGTACATCATTTCACTGGGACTCATGTTCGTAGTGCCGAAACTATTTGTGGGTATTGCATTTGATGCAGGCGGCGTTGCCACCGGACCAATGACCGCAACATTCATTTTAGCATTTGTTCAGGGAGCAGCACATGCTCATGAAGGAGCAGATATGCTGGTGGATGGATTTGGAATGATCGCCATGGTGGCCATGGCACCCATTATTACACTACAGCTTCTGGGACTGGTATTCCAGAGTAAAGCAAAGAAGAAAGGAGCGGTGAAGTAATATGAAGTCCATCAAAGATATTCTTGGTTTTCACCTGATTTATGTCATCGTCGATTATGGTTTAGGGAGCAAGGTGCTCCAAAGTGCAAAAAAGATGGGCGTATCTGGTGGAACAGTTTTCCATGGAAAGGGAACTGCAAACAGTAGCCTGCTCAAGTTTCTGTCTCTTTATGAAGAAAGAAAAGAGATCATTTTATTGGGCGCAGAGGAGACTCTTGCAAAGGAAGTCATGAGTAAGCTGGATAAAAAATTTCATTTTGAAAAACCGAATCATGGGATCATGTTCTCCATACCTGCATATGATGTCTATGGCTCCAACTGCAATGTGCGCCATGATGGGATTGAAAGAGAGGTTGAAAAGTTTATGTATCAGATAATAATTACTGTGGTAAACCGTGGACTGGCAGAGGATGTCATAGATGCAGCCAAAGAAAAAGGCTCTAAAGGCGGTACCATCGTCAATGCAAGAGGATCCGGTATTCATGAAACCATGAAGCTGTTCAATATGGATATTGAACCAGAAAAAGAAATGGTGATCATCTTAACAGAGAAGGAAGCTATGAGAGGAATTGTTGATAATATCCGGAAGAAGCTTTCCATAGATGAGCCTGGAAATGGCATCATATTTGTACAGGATGTTGCCGAAACCTATGGTATATATCAATAATGACAGGAAGGATTCCTTTGAAGATGGTTTGCTTCTTTCCTCGTCTGTGAGAGTTTGAATGGAGCAAGAGTATCGGGATTGGATACAGCACTTCAGAGATTCATGAAAATACGCGAAGAAAAAAGGGATTCGAGGTGAATCCCTTTTTTACATACATATAGGAGTTTTTAGTGAGGTATGAACTTTATCTTCTTTAGTCGTGAGCCAAGGATGTAGCACTTCGCTGCGAGGGGTTCAACTACTCTTAACGTATATTCTAAATCTGGCCCATCATCAGCTGAACCAGGAAGGAAACCACCACCACCAGAAGCGAAATGAGGAACCCATGAACCATGGGTTTAAAGCCTGATTTGGTGACTTCACTGAAGTTGGTTTTAAGGCCGATGGCACCTAAGGACATGACCATGAGAAGCTTGCTCAATGAGGTGATCTGTGCGCTGAAGGCATCAGGTACAAGTCCTGTGCTTTTAATTCCCACCATGAGCAGGAAGAACAGGATGAAGAAGGGGAAGATGCTTTTCAGATCCACTTTATTTCGTGCATGCACCGTGCGTGCATCTGCAGTTTTTCTGCTTTCCACCCTTGCGTGGATATAGGAGAAAATCAGTACCACGGGAACAATGGAAAGGGTTCTGGTGAGCTTCACAATGACAGCGTACTGTCCTGCGGCATCCGAGAATGCATAGGCAGCAGCCACCACCGAGGAGGTGTCATTGACAGCGGTACCGGACCAGAGTCCAAATCCATGATCACTCATCTGAAAAAATCTGCCCATGATGGGGAATAGAATCACCATGAGGATATCAAAGAGAAAGGTTGCAGAAATGCCATAAGCGATGTGGGCATCCTCTGCTTCAATGACAGGGGCGATGGCGGCAATGGCAGAGCCACCGCAGATGCCTGTGCCCGCTGAGATGAGGCTGGAGAGCTTCCAGGGAAGGCCCATGACTTTACCAAGAAGGTATCCACCAAGAAAGGCAGATGCCAAAGTGAAGGTCATGACCACCAGAGAAAACTTACCAACAGAGAAAATCTGAGAAAAGCTCAACCCCAGTCCCATAAGGATGATGGAGAACTTCAGGATCTTTTTGGATGTAAACTGAATGCCAGAAGAAAAGTTCCTGTTTCCTGAGATGAACAGATTGATAACCATACCCGATAGGAGCGCAAAGACACCTGCGCTGATGAGATGACCAGGGATGATCTTCTGGAGCTGATTTGCCGTTAGGGCGAGAAGTAATGACAATAGAATTCCGGGAACCAGTTTTTGCATGTTTTTCATTGTATGTCCTCACTGTTTCATATGATGTCTTGATTTTAACATGTTTAAACTATAAAATATAATTATATATATTTATTTATCTATTCATAAAATTTATAAATGAGGAGCGAAATCATGCTGGATCCAAGATTACTCACTTTTCTTGCCATAGTAGAAGAAGAGAGCTATACCAAGGCCGCAGTGAGACTTTCCATGACACAGCCAGGGCTGAGCCACCAAATGAAGCAGCTGGAAGAGATTTATGATGTGAAGCTCTTCCATTATGAGAACAGAAGAATCAGTCTCACGGAAGAAGGCATGGTTTTCAGAAAGTATGCTGAGTCATTGCTGTATCAGGAAAAAATGATGAAGAAGGAACTGGAGAATCTGAAAAAGAAGAGGAAGAAGTACTATTTCGGTGCAACGCTGACCTTAGGAGAATATACCTTGGCTCCTCATCTGAAGTGCTTTTATGATACCTTTTCGGATGTGGAGTTTTCTCTGATGGTGGACAACACCAAGGTGCTCCTCTCAAAACTTCAAACGGGCCACCTTGACTTTGCACTCATTGAGGGCATTGTTGATAAGGCGCTTTACCAGGTGACACTTCTAAAAGAAGTACCCTTTATTTTGGTGGTGGGAGAAGAGCACCGATTGAGTGGAAGAAAAGAAGTGTCCATGGAAGAACTTCTTTCTGAAACCCTTCTGGTGAGAGAAGAAGGGTCCGGTTCCCGAAAGGTTCTGGAAACAGGACTGTCCACCATCAATTTTTCTATCAGAGGCTTTGAGAGGGTCATAGACATTGGCAACATCGGCCTTTTAAAGAAACTTACAGAGCAAGGTGCTGGGATCAGCTTCATGTACAAGGACGCAGTGCTTTCGGAGCTTTCATCTGGCAGACTGAAAGAAATTTCAGTGAAAAACCTAAGAATGGTCCGGGAGTTCAGCTTTGTGACTCAGCCTGAAAATCTCCAGAATATGGAGTTTCAAAGATTCTACAGCTTTTTGAAATCTGTCTTGTCCTGATAAAGAACCTTGGAGAGAAGAATCTGAATTATTTGCTGCTTTGGGGTGGAAATAAAAAAAAGATGATTTATACTGAAAGAAGAAAATACAGAAAGGAGAGGTGGCTATGACTGAAAAACTGGAACACCTCCAAATGCTGCTGCAGAACAGATTGTTTATGCAGCTGAGAAAGGAGCTGGAAGAAGAAAATCCGGTGGATCTGGCGGAACTCATCGAAGAAATGACGAAGGATGAGAGAATCCTCACCATGAGGCTGCTGCCCAAAGATCTTGCGGTGGATGTTTTTTCTGAAATGGATCCTGATCTTCAAGAGACGCTTCTTTCTGAAATCACAACAGAAGAGATCGATCATCTGGTGAAAGAAATGTTTGTGGATGACCTGGTGGATCTGTTAGAGGAGCTCCCTGCTTCTTTGGTGGCAGAAATTCTCGACCGTGTACATCCAGAGGACCGGGCTACGCTGAACCGGTTTCTGCAGTATAAAGTAGATACGGCAGGAAGCATCATGACTTCTGAATACACAAGTCTCAAAAAGAGCCTGAAGGTGCCGGAAGCCATTGACTATCTGCGGCAGAACGGCCAGGACAGCGAGACGCTGTACAGCTGTTTTGTGGTCAGTGATACAAGAGTGCTTTTGGGTGTAGTCACGTTGAGAACCCTTCTTCTTGCGCAGGATCATCTTTCTGTGGAAGACCTCATGGAAGAGAAAGTGGTCGGTGTGCAGACGGAAGATGATGTGGAGGAAGTGGCGGAGATTTTCAGCCGGTATGATTTCATGACACTTCCTGTAGTGGACAAAGAAAACCGCCTTGTGGGCATCATCACGGTGGATGATATCATGGATGTCATCCTGGAAGAGGATACAGAAGATTTTGAGAAGATGGCAGGTACTGTGCCATCAGACAAGCCTTATCTCAAGACTTCCGTATGGGAACTGGCGAAAAATAGAATGGGCTGGCTTACCTTTCTCATGCTTTCGGGTATATTGACGGGCGCCATCCTGACGTCCTTTGAAGATGCGTTTCTTGTGATTCCCGTTCTTGTGACGTTTATACCGATGCTTACTGACACCGGAGGAAATTCCGGTTCCCAGTCCAGTACGCTCATCATCCGTGGATTGGTCCTTGGAGAAATTGAAATGAAGGACATTGTGAAGGTCTTCATCAAGGAGTTTGAGGTATCTCTCATGACTGGTACGGTCTTGGCACTCCTCACCTATATCAGGCTCCGGTTATTGTATCCGGATAAACCGCTTATTGTTCTCGTGGTTTCTTTAGCAATCCTTGCCACAGTAATTATGGCAAAGCTCATGGGAGCACTTCTTCCTTTTTTTGCAAAGAAGATCAAAGCGGATCCGGCCATCATGGCAGCACCCATGATTACAACCATCGTGGATGCATCCTCTCTGCTGATTTATTTTTTCCTTGCCAGGTGGATCCTGAAGATCTAAAGGACTGAGAAAGAGTTGAATCAAATCATCGAAAAACAAAGAATCCAGCTTTCCATTGGAAGTCCGGATTCTTTGTTTTCTATAAAGATCGCTTGGTGATGTTTCTAGCTCCAGAACCTATAGATTTTCCGCGTTTTTATAGAGCGCATCGATGTCCTCTTTGGCGAGCGTTTTCTCAATCACCAGTGCAATGAAAAAGATCACCGGCAGATTGATGAGAAGTCTTGTGACGGCAAAGGCCTTACCCATGGAAGCCATTTCAAATAGAAACATGGGGATTTTTGTGGTAGACCAGGCACCGATGAAAAGAAGGATATTCGAGAATTTGACTCCCTTTTTCATGAATACTGCCGCAACTGGAAAGGCCCCATAGAGTGGACCCGCAGCAGCAGAGCCAATGAGTATGGCCAGAAACATGCCTTTTAATCCTGAACCTTCGCCCATATACTTCACCATGGTGTCTTTTTTGATCCATACATCAAGAAGTCCCATGAGTATGAAGATGGGTGGGATCACCTGAATCATCTCCAGGGTCGAGTTCTTTGTGATACTGAGGGCCTTTGTTCCTGTTTCTTTGGAGAATATCCAAAGAAGCAGAAGAGCTGTGAGAGCAATGAGCGCGTATCTGTATCTTTTCAGCAGTTTCATCATTGATTCATGACACCTCCTAGTATAAAGGCGATGAGGAAAGACAGAAAAAATGCCAGTCCATTTCGTAAGAACGTACTCTTTTTACCGAAGTATCTGATTTCTACTGGAAGGGTGATCACGCCCACCATCATGAGAGTGGAAATGAAAGCACCAATCTGCATATAGCCTGCCCCTTCTTTCAATAGAAGTGCTGCCATGGGAAAGGCGATGAATCCAGGAATCAGCGTGATTGCCCCGATCAGCGCAGTCAGAAGTGTCCCAAAGAAGCCGGAAGACTCTCCAATGTATCTGGAAATGGTTTCGGGAGAAAGTATGGCCAGCAGTATGCCTGCAAAAACCAGGACCGTCATAAATTCAGGCAAGATGTTTTCAAATGCTTTCCAGGCTTTTTTCAGTGCTGTTTTTGTATTTCCTTTGTCTTTCAGATAGGAGAGGATAAGGAGAAGTGCAGTGATACCATATAAGACTGTATTCATTTTAAACCCCTCATTTGCGTTTAGTTTTTTTATCAAAAACATAGTGGTCTGGCAATCATCATATTCCCAGACCACTGAAAGATTATCTTTTTTCCAGAATCTCTTTGATGGCGCTTGGTTTCAGCACTTTTCCATAAGAAACCACTTCTTCGTCGATGACCAGCCCAGGGGTGGACATGATGCCGTAGGAAGCAATGTCTTTGAAGTCTGTGACTTTGATGATCTCCGCCTCGATGCCCATTTCTTTTAGGGCTTCTTCTGTATTTTTTGTAAGTGTCACACAGTTCTTGCAGCCGGATCCTAATACTTTGATTTTCATGAATATCTCTCCTCTTTTTGATGAATTATATATAATTTTGGGTAACTAAATGAATAAATAGCTGAATGCATTAAAGCTATAGCCGATGAGGACAATACCCACGGCAACAATACCAAAGAAAATTGCTAAAAGCTTTGGTTTCACTACCTTGGACAACATGACCAGGGAAGGGAGAGACAAAGCAGTCACACCCATCATAAAGGCCAGTGCGGTGCCTAAGCCTACCCCTTTGGCGATGAGAGCTTCGGCGATGGGAAGGGTTCCGAAGATGTCTGCATACATGGGAATGCCAACGATGGTTGCGACAAGGACAGACCACCATTTATCTGCACCTAAGATAGAGGTGATGAAGGCTTCTGGGATGTAGTTATGGATTGCAGCACCAATACCGACACCAATGAGCACATAAATCCAAACTTTCCTGATGATATCTAGAACTTGATCCTTCGCAAACTCTATCCTTTCTTGTATGGATAGAGGATCTTCATCCCCCATCTCCAAATTGTTCTGGAATACAAAGGACTCCACATGTGCTTCAAGCTTCAGATGGCCGATGACTGTTCCGCCAATGACGGCAAGAACCAAGCCAACGATGACATAGGCAATGGCGATTTTCCAGTTGAAAATACCGGCCAAAAGAATCACTGAGGCAAGATCCACCAAAGGGGAGGAAATCAGGAAGGAAAAGGTTGTGCCGATGGGCAGCCCTGCACTGGTAAACCCAATGAAAAGTGGGATAGAAGAGCAGGAACAGAAGGGAGTGATAGTCCCCAAAAGAGCGGCAAGGATATTGGCTGTGATTCCATTGAAGTTTCCGAGGATCCGCTTTGTCCTTTCTGGTGGGAAGAAGCTCTGCACATATGAAATCACAAAAATAAGTGCGGAAAGCAGTATAAAAATTTTAATAACATCGTAGATGAAAAAGTGAATACTGGCTCCAAGCCTTGTGTCCATACTTAGGCCAAATACTTTCACCACAAGGCTTTCGACCAGCTCAAACAGCCAGTTCATCTTCAGCAGCTGATTGTTGATCCATTGAAAAATAACCATAATAATCTCCTTTTATCCTATAAAGTAAAACTCTTGCTGATAAGACCAGCAGACTCACTGTACTGCCATTTGGTGGCGATATTTCTCTGATCATCCTGAAGCTGTGGATACTGACCGATGCTGTTCAGGATGTCTGAAAGAATACTGTTCAGAAGATCATGGTCAGCTCTCAGTTTATAATAAACAAATTTCTCTTTTCTGGTATCTACCACAAGATTCAGGTCTCTAAGTTTGGAAAGCCCTTTTGAGACCGTCGGTTGGGGCACATTGAGAATTCCGCTGATTTCACAAACGCAGAGCTCATCTTGGTATAGAAGCATCATAATTCTCAGTCTGGTCTCATCTGAGAGGGTTTTAAAAATATTCGTCAGCTCATTCATGGAGTCACGTCCTTTCATAAATGCACATATTCTCATATGGGAATATGATTATATTACTCTTGGATTTTCTTCGTGTCAATGATTGACAGAAAATAACTTTTCCGAGGTTCAGGTCATCGATCATCAAATATTCATCAGATTTTCTCCGCATAATTAACATCCAGTTAACAAGAGTTTAGTACAATGAAAGTGTATAAATTTAATAAATAGAAGAGGAGAGTTTTATGAAAATACGGATCATTGGTGCCGTGGCTGCAGGAACTTCAGCGGCTGCAAAAGCAAGAAGAAACAGCGAAGAAGCAGAAATCATCATTTATGAGAAAGATACCTATATTTCCTATTCTGGATGCGGGATGCCCTATTACATCGGCGGAGAAGTGGAAAATGGAGAAGACCTGACACCAAGAGACCCCAAGTTCTTTAAATCAAAATATAATGTGGATATTAAGACTGGCTATGAGGTTTTACATGTCGATGCAGAAAGAAAAATACTGAAGGTTCAGAATCTGGAAACATCGGAGGTTTTTGAAGACACCTATGATAAGCTGATTTTAGCCACAGGAGCACGTTCTGTTGTACCGCCTATTGCAGGTGTGAAGAACAAGCACGTTTTCAGTTTGCGAAACATAAATGACATGTATAGAATCAAGGAGTATATCGACAACAACAGTCCCAAACAAGCAGTGATCATCGGTACAGGTTTCATCGGACTGGAGATGGCTGAGAACCTGAAGCATCTTAGCATGGATGTCACCATGGTGGAGCTTCTTCCACAGGTATCCCCGGGACTGGATGCAGATATGGCCATTCTGGTAGAAGAACATTTAGCCGCAAAGGGTGTGCAGGTCATTACTGGAAAATCAGCAAAGGAAATCACTGAGAATGAAGTGATCCTTTCTGACGAAAGCAAGCTCCCGGGTGATCTTGTCATTGTAGCCACTGGTGTACGCCCTAATGTGGAGCTTGCGAAAGAAGCTGGCATTGAACTTGGCGTAACAGGCGCTATAAAGGTGAATCCGTTCATGGAAACGTCAGTAGCAGATATCTATGCTGCGGGAGACTGTATAGAACAGTATCACAGTATTACAGGAAAGCCCGTGTACAGACCTCTGGGTTCTACAGCCAACAAGACCGGAAGAATGGCTGGAAACAATGCCACAGGAGGGAACCTTGAATTTAGAGGCGTTCTGGGGACAGGAATCTATAAGATTTTTGATCTTGCCGTGGCACAAACAGGGCTTACAGAAAGAGAAGCGCTGAAAGAAGGGTATGAAATTTCAGTCAGTCACAACATCAAGCCAAACCGTCCGGAATATATGGGCGGTAAAGAAATGGTCATCAAGTCCGTTGCAGATAAAAAAGATGGACGGCTCCTTGGGGTACAGATCATTGGACCCGAAGGGGTAGACAAGAGGGTGGATGTGTTCGCAGCACTGATCACCTTTGGTGCGAAGGTTCAGGATCTTGTTCATTTGGATCTTGCCTATGCACCACCTTTTTCAACAACAAAAGATCCTGTGATGTATACCGGGATGATCCAGGAAAATGCCATTTATGGCAATCGACCTGTTATGACAATCAAAGAGCTGGATGAACTTGCATCTTCAGGAAAAAAGGTGAGGATTGTAGATGCCAGAGTGGTAAAGCAGTATGAAGCCAGTCATGTGGAGAATGCCATAAACGTGCCGCATAGTGCTGCAAGAGCCTTTGCGAAAGACCTGGAGAAGGATACCATCACTGTGACCTACTGCAATAAAGGCACCACGGGTAATGCGGTGCAGAATATCTTTCTCAACAGTGGGGTGGAGCACGTCTACAACTTGTCCGGTGGCCACAAAACGTATCTCCGTTATTTAAAGATGAAGAAAAAATAGACATTGAATTAGAAATAGATAAAGGGCGATGAGACAAAGATCAAGGGAATGGGTGTCATAAACGCTTCTTCAGAAAAACAAATAAAATTAAAACCAGGTAACCATGCAAAGTGATGTGCAAAAGGTTACCTGGTTTTTTATCTCATTTCATAGAATCCGTCTGGATTCTCTTTCAGAACAGACTCAATGAGAGCGAGCTCTTCCATAAGAAGCTCTTCCGTGGGATAGATCCCGAGGGTTGCTTTATTTTCACCAAATAGATTGGTGCCGTCAAATTGCCCCCATAGAATGTGTTTTCCCTTTTTCTCACCGAAAATCCGCGATGTATACACTCTTATGACTTTTACAAGTTCTTTCTTGTCCTGTGTTCTAATCCACATAGTCTTCTCCTTTGCTGTCTTCTTGTCTGTTCCTATTTTTCCAGCACATCATGGTAGATTTCATTTTTCTCCATGACAGCCTTGGCGAATTCGCAGATGGGACGGATCTTTTTTCCTTCTGTTCTGGCTTTTTCTACCATACCGTTCAGAAGCTTCTTTCCCACTCCCTGTCCCTGGAATCCATCGTGGGTGTAGGTATGCTTGATGATGAGAAGCTCATTTCCTAACTCCTCATAAATGATCTCACCTGCCTCCATATCTTCTTCAGTATGAAGATAAAGCCTGCCTTCTCCTTGTTTGAGTTCCATTTTTCTTCCTCCTTGTGTGCGATATACCGCAGTGCTTTGGTTGGACATGCGTCCAGCACCGCAATGAGTTTTTTGAGATCCGGTTCTTCTCTTTGGTCAATCCAAGGGCGGTTTCTCACATTAAAAACCTTTGGACTGCCCTTCAGGCAAACCCTGGAGTGTGTGCATAGGGAGCGCTTGAAATAGATATCGAGTTTATCGCCGTGGTATTTCCGGTATCCCGTTTCCAGTAGTTCCTGTTCAGTCATAGACACTTGATCTCCTTTTTGAAAGTTACATCTATTTTATCACAGGAAGCAAGGGAAACCGTAAACAAGACGTTAATTTTGTCCTAAGTAGAGGAATATCTGAAAACGGTATGAACTCGATGCGCCATAGGTTTAGAAAATCTTAAGGGAATTCTTTGGTCCACTTCATTCTTTACAGATATACTAAAACAAGGACAGAAAATAGGAGGATAGCTAAATGAGAGGAAACAGAAGAGGTATTGTATATATGGTCCTCATTTTAGCGGTACTGGGAGGGATTTATCTCTATACAGAACTGCAAAGCCAGATGGCGACAAAGCCACCGGAGCTGAGGGCATTTCTCAGTGATGAGATGCAGAAAGAAGCACAGATGGGCACCTATGAATGGAGATCATTAGGACGCAGTGTCATCGCAGACAGCGATCATCCGGCGAATTTTACCTATACAGAAGAAAGCAGAATCACAGCAAGCAGCGGTCAAAGACTCTATCTGACGCCTCTTGTGGAAAGTGAGAAAGTACCCTATGAAATCATCTCCGCTGCAGTCAGTGAGAAGGGAAAGCCGGAAACTGAAGTAAAGCTGGATTTCACCATTCATGGTGATGCAGCGGTGATTACTATACCAGAAAACAGTGGCACTTTTGTGTACAGTCTCCAGGTGGACTATCTGGAGAAAGGAGATGTAGTGTATGGCCTGGAAGTGCAGGTGGACGTGGTGGAATATGATGTGGAGAAACTGCGCACACTGAAAACTCCCTATGTGGGGAATGCAAGTAAGGTTTCAGAAATTGTTTCAGCTCTTCCACTTCCAGGCAGTGGCTACGTACAAAGATATATCTCCTTGGAGACAGAAAAAGAACCTTATGGCATTACAGTATACTATGAACCAAAAGTAGAACTGACGAATCTTCTTCAGTATCCTGAAGCCGAGCCTATGAATGAGATCTATAGGGTCATGGAGAAAAACGCCCTGGTGCTGCTCTCCCTGGTGGAGAATGCTGATGAAATTACATTCAAGGTGAAGAATGCCCCATCGGAGGGAAAGCTCGAAAAGAGTTCCTATGATGGGAGTCTGAAGTTCACAAGAGAAGAACTGACAGTAAAGTATGGTCCCCTGGAAAATATTCTGTCCCGGGAAGATCTCTTCCTCCGCTGAAGTTCAGGAGATAATGCATGATGATATAAGAAAAAGAAAAAAGTGGAAGGGTCTCTATGTGGATTCTTCCACTTTTTATATCTGGTGCGTTGAGAGATTTAGGAGGCTTATCGGAATGATATTGAAACATCCGGTGCAACAAAGTATGATAAGTATGGATTGATGGGAAAATATCAGACAAAGAATGCAAAAAAAACAATAAAGATGTTTAAATTATCATTTTATATGGTATAATATACCGCATAACGACTATGATTTATGATGAAAGGATGTAGACAGAATGGAACTGAGACTTGCTGGTATTAAAAAATCCTTTGATGGGAAAGAGGTACTGAAAGGGCTGGATTTCACCTTTGAAAAAGGGAAAATCTATGGACTTTTAGGCAGGAACGGAGCGGGAAAAACAACGCTCTTCAATATTTTGGCAGATGAAATCAAAGCGGAAGAGGGAAAAGCATATTTGACCGTACAGGAGGAGGAAAGACCCATCAGACCCAAGGATCTCTCCTATGTCTACTCCACTCCTGTGCTCCCGGATTTTCTCACAGGATACGAGTTCATCAAGTTTTTTGTGGATCTTCATAAAAATGATCTGGACCATCTCCATCCTATTGACACATATTTTGATCTTATCCAGTTTGAGAAAGAAGACCGGCACAGGCTTATGAAGGGGTACTCCCATGGCATGAAGAACAAGATTCAGATGCTTCTTTTTCTCATTGCAAAACCCATGGTGATTCTTCTGGATGAACCCCTGACTTCTTTGGATGTGGTGGTGGCACTGGAGATGAAGAAGCTTCTCAAAAGCATCAGAGAAGACCATATCATCATTTTTTCCACCCACATTCTTCAGCTGGCCACGGATCTTTGTGATGAGATTGCCATTCTTCATGATGGAAAGATGTCCATGCTGGATCATGATAGACTGGGAGATGAGACCTTCGAGGAAGAGATCATCCGTCTGCTGAAGGAGGAGAGCCATGGGGCATAAGATTCTTCTCATGATGAAGCTGGAGACCTCTATCTTCATCAACGGACTTGTTTATTTTATCCGGAAGCTGCCCCTCGTGAGAAAAATGGCCAATAGAGGTCATTACGGATTTTTCACCCTGAAGGAAGGGTTGGGTGTGCTTGCCTTTCTTTATCAGCTTATATGGAGCAGCCTGAAAGGAGTGCTTCTTGCGCTGGGGGCGCTTCTGGTTCCCGGACTGTTTTTGGACGAGCTGGATGCGAAGCCCTTGACGCTGGTTCTTTTTCTCTATTTTCTCATGAGGCTTTTGCTTCCCTACCTTCTGGAACTGACCCAGACGAAGTTCATTCTTCTGAAAGAGCTGAAGATGGATTCCAGAGAGTACGCCTTGGCATATCTCGTGAAGAAAGAAAGTTTCAAACTGGTGGGGCGAAGCATAGGGCTTCTTCTTCTCACAGGAAGCGTTTTTAAGAGTCCCCTGGAAGCGCTGGTTCTATCAGGGGCAGCCACCCTCATGGGGTTCGCGGCTGAGGCACTGCACCTTTATCTCTTCAAAAAAAGACGGTTTCTCTTAGAAGAACATAATGCTGTGCTTATAGGTCTTCTCCTTGCGGTGATGGCGGGTGGATACCTTCTATATTTCTTCCTTCCTGAATTGGACGGAGGACTGCTCCTTAAGCATCCACTGTTTGGGGCAGCGCTTATTATGATGGCAATATTTTCCCTGCGCTATATTGTGCGATATGACTATTACATAGAGGCTATGAATCATGTGACGAGCTATGAGAAGATGAATAAGCTTCAGAATGCAATGAAAGAAGCCATGGTGGCGGATGTGAAGATGCGGGACAAGGATTTCAGGGAAGAGGATCTTCTTCCCGTGGAAGGTGTAGAAAAGGAAGGCTTTGCTTACCTCAATGCACTTTTTTTCAAAAGACACCGGCGCTTTTTCAGAAAGCCCATTCTTGTGAAGTCTATTTTAGTTGCCGCTGTCTTCGTGGGTCTCTTCCTTCTGTATCTGTTTGTGGATCCAGATCTTATGAATGGTATGGGACCAGAGCTTTCGAAAAACTACACCATGATGATCTTTGTCATGTATATGCTGACCAATTCCAACCGGGAGACCAAAGCCATGTTCTACAACTGTGATCTCTTTATGCTCCGGTATGGATTTTACAGAGAGCCTAAAGCGCTCCTTAGCATGTTCTCCCTGCGGCTGAAAAGAATTGTTCTAGGGAATCTGATTCCCACAGGAATTCTCCTGTTTGGACTCTTTCTTTTCACTGCACTCTCCGACCGGAAAGATTATGGTGAAATTCTTCCGCTGATGGCCATGGTGCTGACACTGTCCATATTCTTCTCGGTGCACTACCTTTTCATGTACTATGTTTTTCAGCCCTACACCTCTTCCATGGAAGTGAAGAGTCCTATATTCAATATCATCAATGGACTGGTCTATCTCTTGTCCTATTTGGCCATTCAAATTGATGCTCCAGCCCAGTGGATGCTTCCAGTGATCATCTTAGTATCCATTTTCTATGTGGCGGCAGCGGTGCTGTTTGTTTACAAAAAAGCCCCAACTACGTTCAGAGTTAAATAACAATTAGACTGTATAATGAAGAAATATGGAATCAAAAGAAGATGAATAGAGGTGTTTAATTTTGGTGAACGGACTTCTTTTTCAAGGGTTTGAATGGTATCTGCCTGCAGAGGAAAATTATTACAAGGATCTAAAAAAGAAATTGGTGGACCTGAAGAGAATTGGAGTGACAGCCATCTGGCTTCCGCCAGTATGCAAAGCCACAAGCCCCGAAGATACGGGCTATGGGATTTATGATCTCTATGATTTGGGTGAGTTTGACCAGAAGGGGTCTATTCGAACCAAATATGGGACCAAAGAAGAACTGTTGGATCTCATCGAAGCCATTCATGCAGAGGGCATGCAGGTCTATGCGGACGTGGTGCTGAATCATAAAGCCGCGGCAGATTTCGAAGAGGAATTTGAAGCAGTAAAAGTGGATCAGAACGACCGCATGAAGGACATCGAGGAGCCCAGGACCATCAAGGCATGGACAGGGTTTGACTTTCCTGGAAGAAAAGGAAAGTATTCTGATTTCACCTGGCACCACCATCATTTCAGTGGAGTGGACCTGGACACCCTCACGGGAGAAAAAGGCATCTTCAGGATTTTAGGAGAGAACAAAGGGTGGAACTGGGGTGTATCCCACGACAATGGAAATTATGACTACCTGATGTTTGCAGACATCGATCATGCCCATCCTGAGGTGAAGGAGGAACTTCTGAACTGGATCTACTGGTTCATCGACGAACTGAACATTGACGGAATCCGTTTTGACGCCGTAAAGCACATCGACGATGAATTTCTGGAGATGTTCGCTGAAAAAATCCATGAGAGAAAAGGAAAAGACTTCTATCTTTTGGGAGAATACTGGGATTACAGTATTGAGAACAAAGAAAAATTCATGAAGAACACCCGATTTCAGATGGACCTTTTTGATGTGGCCCTCCACTTCAATCTGTTCTCCATATCCAAAAATCCGGAAGACTTTGATCTTCGCAAAGTCTTCGACGGCACTGTGACCAAGGTGAACCCGCCCATGAGTGTCACCTTTGTGGACAATCATGATTCAGAACCTGGCCAGGCGCTGGAGTCTTATGTGGAGCCCTGGTTCAAGGAAATGGCCTATGGTCTCATTTTATTAAGACGGGATGGTTATCCGACTGTATTTTACGGAGACTACTATGGCATTGGCGGTCCGTATATGATCGAACCGATGAAAGAAAAAATAGACAAGCTCTGCATACTGAGAAAATCCTTTGTCTATGGGGATGAAGAAAACTATTTTACCGACAGGGATCTCATTGGCTGGGTCAGACATGGAGACGAAGAACATCCGGAGAAGATGGCAGTGGTGATTTCCCTTTTTGAGAAAAAGACCATCCGCATGCATATGGGAGAAGAGTTTAAGGGCGTGATCTTTGCGGACTATACGGGAAACTGTGAAGACAAGGTGGAAATTGATGGGGAAGGTTACGGAGACTTTCCGGCAGAAAAAGCTTCCATCAGTGTGTGGCTGAGAGATGGCCTGGAACTGGTTTAAATAGCGAAGAAGAGGCAGCAGAAGCTGTCTTTTCATTTTTTGGGGCATGGTTACAGAATCAAGAAATGTTCATAAGGAAGGGCGTTCTTTTTTTTCTTGTAAGTGCTTTCTCCTATGCTATGATGAAAGAGGAATAATATAAAAAGGAGTGTATCATGAAAAAATTCAAGCAGGAAGTCTACAGCGTTTTCGGACGCATCTACATTCCAGATGAGCTCCTGGGGAAGAAGAACCTGATTCTTCATATTTCAGATACCCCTTCCGCCATATATCCAGCCCTAAGAGGCCTCTTACGGAAATTGAAGCCCCAGGTGATCCTTCATACGGGAGATCTTTGCGACCATATCAAACTGGAGAACAACGAGAATCTCATGGGGGAGTTTCTGCATGATGTGGTGAAACTCATACGGATCATGGAATTTTCCTCCGCAGAAGAAATTCACATCACCATGGGAAACCATGACAAATACAGAGCACTTCAGCCTCTTGTGAAGAAAAGCACCTTGCATGAAATGGATGCGGTGCTGGATTTTGGAGAGTACACTTATCACCTGTCCCACTATTATGAGGATGTGGAGGCAGATCCTAAGGACTTTAATCTCTAAGGACACAATCTGGAGGACAAGACAGAAAAGCGAAGGACCCGATGGTATCTTAATGGCGTGGAGGGTATTCATGTCATAGAAAAAGATACAGGGAAGGTGCATATTCTTAGATATCCTTGGGGAACCAACGATTACAGATACCGCAGAAGAAAACGGGGATTATAGAGGCAGGCACTTTTGCTATAATCTTGGGAAAGCATATGAAATAGACTGTGTACAGGCTTTAAAATAAAGAGAAAAGGAGCAGTTGGCATATGGTGGAGCTGTTAAGAACCGGGCCAGGCATTCTTCTTCTGGAGACAGAGGAAGAGAAGAAACTACAGGATTATTTTTTATCAAAAGAACCTCAGGAGCCTCTGAGTCTTATGGATGCGTTCAGCAGTGGAACGGAAGGGGAAACCATTGTGCTTTTGACCCCAGCACAAACAGATGTATACCGGAAGAGTGAGGAGAAGAATGCCCTGATTCTCAAAGAAAGCCCATCGGTGATCCTGTCGGAGTTTCTCAATGATAAAATGAGCTCACTTGTGTATCACAGCCGCATCGTCTCCAGGACCATCATCATGCGGACCATGGGAGACATGGAAAAGGTCTTTGAGGAACTGAAGGAAGACTACGGCGGCAAAGAAGGCAGCATTATGGAGTTCATCAACAGCAACCTGGAAAGTGGGGTTATTGTGGCTCTCACAGACAAGTCGCTGAACCGTCAGGTCACTCTGGGAGACATCTATATGGAGAAATGTCTTCATGTCAATGAGAACTACTTCACCATCTTCAAAGAGCTGAGAAGCAATGCACTGAAGTATCTGAACATTGGACTTGGCAATAAAGTCTGGTATGAGATGGACATCCGGATCTATGACATGTATGCGCACTTTCAGCTGCATTATGAGCGCCTCATGAATGTGCTCACGGAGTTTGAGATGGGAATTGTTCTTGGAAGCACCTGGTCCAAAGACTATCCGAAAATGCTTCTGGCCGTAGATGTGTATAGTGTGCGTTTCTTCACGTTCTATGAGCCGAAATATATCAAAAAGATTCTCATGAGCATGGAATATGTGGATGACGGTACAAGGATTGTGGATTACGATCTGTATATGGGGAAAAAGAAAGTATCCTGGCGGGATATGACCAAAGATAAAAAAGCCACAAGAGAAGGACTGTCCATGGCCTACAGAAAAGAAACCTTATCCAATCTGACCCCGGAGGAGCTGAAGAAGCTCTATGCCATGGAAGAGAAGGTCCTCAGCACGAGAAATGTCTAAGGGTCCACTTAAAAAAGAATGAGAGGTTCTAATCCCAAAAGAGTGAGCGGAGGTGGATGGTTTTGAAAACTTTTAGTGCGCGGATGCAGTATTATTTTTCCATGGTGCTTTTTGGCAGTATTGGTCTTTTTGTCCGGAGGATTCCCATGGCTTCTCTGGAGATCGCATTTCTCAGAAGCCTTCTTGGCAGCGTGTTTTTAGGGGCTCTTCTTTTACTGACAAGAAAACCCTTTCCTAAGAAATTTCTGAGAGAAGAAGGAGGGAAGCTCCTCTTTTCAGGGGCGTTTCTGGGCATAAACTGGATTTTTCTTTTTGAAGCTTTCCAAAAAACCACCATCACCAGCGCTACCCTGGCCTACTATATGGCACCAGTGCTGTTTCTTCTTCTGAGCTCTGTTTTTTATCGGGTGAGATTTACAAGAATTCGGATTGTGACCATCGGACTGGCGTTTCTTGGTCTTTATGTACTGCAGGGCAGTGTGTTCACTCTTGGAAATGCAGACCGGAGTGGTGTCTTTTTTGGGCTTTCAGCGGCGCTTTTCTATGCGCTTGTGATGCTTTTAGGAAGATCCATCCATAAAGTGGATGGACTTCATAGAACCTTTTTGAATCTCTTCATATCTCTGGCGGTTCTCAGCCTCTACATGGGTTTCACTGGAGCTTTCCAAGAGATGAGGATTCCCATGGCCAGTCTTCCGGAGATTCTTCTCATCGGATTTCTCCATACAGGCATCGCTTATGCGCTCTATTTTTCCAGCATCAGCCGTCTGGAAGCCCAGGAAGTGGCTCTGGCCAGCTATCTGGACCCGCTTTTTGCCATTTTGTTTTCTGTGATGTTTCTGAAGGAACCCTTGAGTTGGACGATGCTGGTCGGAGGAAGTCTTATTCTGGGATCCTCCTTGATTTATGAGATCTACGGAAGAAATAAACCATCCAAAAAAGAGATAGAGGTGTGAAGAGATGAACAAAACCATAAAAGTAGAAGGAAATGCGGCTGTCCAAAGGAAACCGGACCGAATGGACCTGGCCTTCACCTACCATTTCCAGAAGGAGAAGTATGAAGAAGTGCTCAAGCTTTTTGAAACAAGCTACAGCAGATTTTTGGAAGCTATGGAAAAAGCAGGAGTGCCCACAGAGAAGATCAAAACAGCTCACTTTTCAGTGCATCCAAGATATGACCAGGAATACGATGGAAAAGTGTACCGTGAGGTGTTTCAAGGCTTTGAGATATCCACAGTCCTGAACCTTCGGCTTCCATTATCCTTTCCCAAATTGTCTGAAATTTTCAGCTTTCTCTCCGAGTCTGGAGAAACACCACAAGTGGGACTGACCTTCAGTCTGGAAGAGGAGAAAGAAGTGCTGGAGGAGGCCATGAAGGAAGCGGTGTTGAATGCCAAGGAAAAAGCAGCGACCATCGCAGAAACCTTAGGACTCAGTATAGGCCATGTAATCTCTGTGGAGGAAGTGTCCGAATCCTACGGAAGTTATTCTCAGGTGGAAGGCAGTCCAAGACTTCTAAAAGCCATGGATCTTTCCATGACGCCAGAAGATACGGAAGCTAAGATGAAGGTGCTTCTGACCGTGGAAATTCTCTGATTTTTTTCAGGCTTTTCTAGTCCTTCTGCCCATCCTACGTTATAATAGATAAGTGCTATCTTTAATATTTTTGACGAAAGAGAAAGGAGGAGTCCTATGAAAAACGAAGAGACTGTCCTCTATCTTCAGAAGCTTCTTACGGAGAACAGCTATAAAGCTCTTCGGGAAGCGATGATAGAAGAGAATGAAGTGGATATTGCAGAATTCATTGGAATCCTGCCCAAAGATAAAGCTGCTATTGTGTTCCGGCTGCTGCCCAAAGATCTCGCCGCGGAGGTGTTCTCCAATCTGGAGCTGGATGTGCAGGAACGGCTGATCCATGAGTTTACGGATAAGGAACTGGAAAGTGTTCTGGAAGAGATGTTCGTAGATGATCTGGTGGATATGTTGGAAGAGCTTCCTGCCGGCATTGTGAAAAGAGTGCTGAGAAATACAGATGAAGGGACCCGTGGGGTCATCAATGCCTTCCTGAAGTATCCAAAAGACTCTGCAGGAACCATCATGACGGCTGAGTATACAAATCTCAGGCCTAAAATGACGGTGAAGGAAGCGATCATGTACCTTCGGAAGAATGGTGCGGACAGCGAAACGCTCTACAACTGCTATGTCATTGATAAAAACAGAGTACTGGATGGCGTGGTCTCCTTAAGAACCCTATTGCTTTCCAAAGACGATGTGCTGGTGGAAGATCTCATGGAGACGGATGTGGTAAAAGTACATACATCAGATGACAAGGAAGAAGTAGCCTATCTGTTCCAGAGATACGACTATTTATCCTTACCTGTTGTGGATTCAGAGGAGCGTCTTGTGGGTATCATCACCGTGGATGACATCATTGACGTTATGGAAGAGGAGGCCACAGAAGACTTTGAGCTCATGGCAGCTACCATTCCATCGGGAAAACCCTATCTGAAAACCCCTTCCTGGGAACTGGCAAGAAACAGAATCGTCTGGCTCACCGTGCTCATGTTCTCTGGCATGATCTCCGGAGGCATATTAAGCAGATATGAGGAGGCCTTTACGCAGATTCCAGTTCTTGTAAGCTTTATTCCCATGCTCATGAACACAGGCGGTAATGCAGGCTCTCAGGCCAGCACACTGGTCATCCGTGGTATGGTGCTCAATGAGATTTCCTTAAAAGACGGATTTGTGGTGCTCTGGAAAGAGTTCCGGGTCAGTCTCATCGCAGGTCTCTTTCTGGCGGTGATCAATTTCATCCGTCTCATCATCACCTATCCAGGGCAGGAGAGAATCATGTTCGTGGTTTCCTTTGCCATTTTCGGCACCGTGGTCATCGCAAAAATGGTGGGTGGAATTCTTCCCCTCTTTGCGAAGCTGTTGAAAGCGGATCCGGCCATCATGGCGGCGCCGCTTATCACAACCATCGTGGATGCGCTGTCTTTGATTTTTTATTTCTTCCTTGCAGGAGTTTTCCTGGGGATTTCTTGATTTATGTGGCACTAGGGAGGTAGGACTATTTGGCTGAGAATCCAGTGAAAATTGAAAAGAAGAAAAAGAAAAAAGGACTTTCCTATCTTTGGATCTTCCTCATAGGGGTTCCCATAGGAGTAATTCTGGCAGTGCTTGATGTGGATATGGGCTTTTTGGATGTTTATTCATGGTCAGACTTTGTGGCGATTTTTATTCTTTTTTATGTTGGTTTATTTTTGACCATCAATCTGCATGAACTGGGACATCTTCTCTTTGGGAAGCTTTTGGGATACCAGTTTCTTATGTTTCGTGCGGGAATATTCTCCATACAGAAAGAAAATGGAAAACTTCGGTTTTCCATCATCAAGAATGTGGGCTACGGAGGACTCTGTGCAATGATTCCCGATGAAGATGCCACCATGAAGGAATATGCTGTGTACTCTCTGGGCGGGATTGTCATGAATCTTCTTACTGGAGGATTGTTTCTTTATCTTTCTGCCTTCATGGAGCCAGGCAGTATTTGGAAAATGGCGGCGATTCTTACTGGTGGAGCCTCTATTCTTCTAGGGATCGTCAATGGATTTCCATTTTTCTCCATGAATCAGCCTACAGACGGGATGATGTTTTTCAGTATCTTGAGAAACAGTCCCATGGCAGAAAGGTTTTATGAATCCTCTCTCCTGACCAAGAAACTGTCTTCTGGTATCCGCCCAAGAGATCTGGGTCTTTTGAAGGATTTTGACACCATCGGGGACATGCATGATCTGACCAAGGCGTTCTATCTCTATTTTCAGGAGATGGACAAGGGAAATAGAGATGCTGCAGAAGAATATCTTCAGGATGTGGAGAGAAATCTCCATAAAGTCCCCCCATACAGTCTTCCAGCGTATTATTATGAGATCCTGTTTTGCTCTCTTTTGAAGGGAGATCTGGAAAAGGCAAAGGTGTACCATGAAAAAGCAGGGAAGATCCTCATGAAGGATCAGGACATCAATGGACTGCGTGTGAAAGCTTACTATGCCTTCATCATGGAAAAAGATGCTGAGAAAGCCAAGACGCTGGCCCAAAAGGGACTGGCGATGAGAGAGCACTATCCTTTCAAAGGGCAAGCCCTATATGAGGAGGAGCTGCTTAAAGAGCTTCTCCAGAAAATCGAAACAGAGCGCCAAGGGCAATAAGTCCTGGCGCTTTTTGCTTTCATCTTAATTTTTTCATCGGAAGTCTTAAGAATAAAGACAGAGGAAATGCGGATTCTGTAAAAGCTTTCAAGGGATACTGGTATAAAGGGTGGTGAGAGAGATGCAGTCAGTAAAAATGGAGCGCAGGAATAGAGAAATCCGCAGCCGGAACAGAAAAAGAAGAGCATTTTTGGGGATGATGGTCCTCTTTGTGCTGATGCTCCTGCTTCTGTTTTTACAAAACATTGGCAGAGCAGAGCAGAATGTATCTTCTGGAAATCCACTGGAGAGAATCAGCAGTCTGGAAGAACTCAATGATAAGACGAGAGAGGCAGCAGAGCTTTTCTTAAGGATTGCAGAAGAGGAGGGTTTATCCGTACTCATCACAGAAACCTACCGCACCCAGGAAAGACAGGAGTATCTATATGAGCAGGGAAGATCAAGACCAGGACAGGTGGTCACTTGGACCAAAAACTCCAACCACACCAAGCGGAATGCCTTTGATATTGCAAAGAATGTGCCGGGAGAAGAGTACAGCGATCTGGAGTTCTTCAGAAGATGCGCAGAAATCGGAAGAGAGATCGGGCTCTCACCTGGATATTACTGGGAAGAGGGGAAAAGGGACATGCCTCATTTTGAAATGCCGAGATTTGGTAAAGTGAAGTATCCGGAAGGATATGAAAGAACACCTTAGATTCTCAGATAGTTCTCTATTTGTTTAGAGTTTTGCCAAACCTCTTAGATATACTGAGTAAAACAAAGTATATTGAAAATGGAGGCAACGACATGAAGCCATTACTGACCATCACAAATTATGGACATTCCTGTTTCTCTGTGACCTATGGCGATTATACGATGATCATCGATCCTTACAGGGAAAACAGCATTCCAGGACTTCCCCCACTGCATCTGACAGCAGATGATGTTTTTGTCACCCATGAGCATTTTGACCATAATGCTAGAAGCGCTGTCAAAATGAAAGACAAAGCAGTCCCTTCTCCTTTTAAGCTCACCCGAATCACCTGTGCCCATGATAAAGAGGGTGGGAGAAAAAGAGGAATGACAGACATTCTTCTTTTTGAGGGCGAAAATCTCCGATTTGCCCATTTTGGAGATATTGGAGAAAGCCTGACAGCTGAGAAGAAAGACCTTCTAAAAGACTTGGATCTGGTTCTCCTTCCTGTGGGCGGTTTTTATACCATTTCTCCAGAAGAAGCAAAGGATATGATCCATGAACTGAATCCTCATATCGCCATCCCCATGCACTACCGCACCTCGGAGTTTGGACTTCCGGATATTGAGCCTTTAGAGAACTTCACCAGTCTTTTGGACCAGGTGATCTTTTACCGGGAAGATACGATGGTATATGACAGGGAACATACCAAGCAGCAGGTGGCAGTACTGAAACAGAAGAAAATACATCAGCAGGATATACATCTATCCTGATTTCAAAGAACAGGGTCCAGAAGGCATTGCTTTCCTGGATCCTTTTTCTTTGGAGAAAGAAAATAGTATTGAGATATATGGATTATCATTTTCATGATAGAATAGAATCAATACAATCGATTTCAAGAAGAGGAGAAACCACTATGATTGAAGTTCGTCAGAAAGTCTTCAGACTCAGTACCAAAAGCACCAGCTACCATTTTCGGATACTGCCAACGGGGCATCTTGAAAATCTCCATTATGGGCGACTTCTTGCCTGGCAGGATTTTCAAGGGCTTTATATGAAGCAGAATGCCGGAGTGGGAAGCAGTGTTCTTTATGAGGAGGGAGGATACACCTTGGATCTTCTTCCGCTCGAGTATTCTTTCAATGGAAAAGGCGATTTCCGGGAAATGCCCTTGGAGATAAAGATGCCGGACGGATCCTATGTGTGTGATTTTCAGTACGAGTCCCATGAGATCCTTGCGGGTACACTCCCCATGGAAGAGATGCCTACAGCAAAAGGAGAGGAAGCGGAGACTCTTGTCGTCCATCTTTCTGACACATTATTTCCACTGAAAATGATGCTGATTTATACTGTTTTTCCAGACTGTGATGTGATCACGCGTAGAGCAGTCATCGAAAACAGAACAGATCAGCCGGTGGAGATTTTGAAGTTCATGAGCATGCAGCTGGATCTTCTCATGGATCATCCAGAAGTGCTGACCCTTTCCGGGGGCTGGATCCGGGAGGCGCAAAAAGAAAGGCACAGACTTCCTGTGGGAAGTTTCCTTCAGGAATCCAGAACGGGAGGCAGCAGCAACCGGCATAACCCGGGGCTTCTGCTCATGGAAAAGAATGCCACTGAAGATTTTGGAAAAGTGTACGGGTTTAATCTTCTATACAGCGGGAACCACAGGAGCGTTGTGGAGAAGACAAGCCATGGGCTGGTCCGCGTCCATCAGGGCGTAAGTCCCCATAATTTCTGCTGGATGCTGGAATCTGGAGAGACTTTCAGAACTCCGGAGGCTGTGATGACAGTAAGTATGGAGGGGATGAATGGCGTGAGCCATCATTTTCATGATTTTATCAACAGACACATCATTTCCAGAGAATTCCAGTATAAGGAAAGACCCGTTCTTATGAACAACTGGGAAGCCACCTTTTTTGATTTCAACGAACGGAAGATTCTGTCCCTGGCCAGGGAAGCGAAGAAACTGGGTGTGGAGCTGTTTGTCCTGGATGATGGATGGTTTGGAGAAAGAAACAGTGACAGAGCAGGGCTTGGCGACTACTGGGAAAACCGGAAAAAACTGCCCAGCGGCATCAAAGGCTTGGCTGAAAAGATAAAAGCCATGGGGCTTGATTTTGGCCTCTGGTTTGAGCCTGAAATGGTCAATGAAGACAGTGATCTGTATCGTAATCACCCAGAGTATGCCCTTCGCGTACCAGGACGCACGCCGTCCAAAGGAAGGCATCAGCTGGTCCTGGACCTCAACCGCAAAGAGGTTCAGGACTATATCATCAAAGAAGTGTCCCGTCTTCTTGAAAGCTGTGACATTTCCTATGTGAAGTGGGACATGAACCGCCATATGAGCGATGTCTACAGTGAAGCGGTGAATCATCAGGGGATGGCATTTCATGGCCATATTCTTGGGCTATACCGGGTGCTGAAAATCCTCACGGAGCGTTTTCCCAAGGTGCTTTTTGAATCCTGCTCCAGTGGAGGAAACCGCTTTGATCTTGGAATGCTTTCCTACATGCCCCAGGTGTGGGCATCGGATAATACAGACCCCATTTCAAGGCTCACCATTCAAGAAGGACTGAGCTATTTTTATCCATTATCCACCATAGGGGCCCATGTTTCAGAAAGTCCCCATCAGCAGACCTTAAGAAAAACCCCTTTGGAGACGAGATTCCATGTGGCCTCCTTTGGAGTCCTGGGCTATGAGCTTGAACTCACCCATCTCAATCTGAAAGAGAAAGAAGAAGTGAAAAAGCAGATTGCCTGGTATAAAAAGCACAGAAGCCTCATGCAGTTTGGCAGGTTCTACCGGTTTGACAGCGTCCGGGAGAACCGGATAAATTTTCAGGTGGTATCTGAGGATAAAAAGAAGACGGTTCAAGGGTTTTTCCAAAAAATGCAGGAACCCAGTCCTCCTTTTGATGTGATGCCGTTCAAAGGTCTCCATCATGAAAACACCTATGTGGTGAGAACCAGAGAAGCATCCATGGACATTGAAGCCTTCGGTTCTCTCCTGAAACACGTGATGCCGATAAAGCTGTCTCCCGGAGGTCTGATTTTAAGAAATGCCAGAAAGCTCTACCGTCTCCCTCATAATGTGGAGGAGTATACCGTAAAGGGAGACCTTCTTTTAGAAGGGCTCCGGATCCATCAGCAGTTCATGGGAACAGGCTATCAAAAAGACACCAGAATGCTTGGGGACTTTGGTTCCCAGCTCATGGTGGGCGAATTGAAGGAGGAAAGGTAATGGAATCATCACCATCATTCAGAAAGAACAAATATGCCTTTGCCATGGGCACTTTTGGCAGAGATATGGTCTATTCTCTGGTCAGCATGTACCTCATCGTATTCATCACGGAAGTGGTGGGGGTATCCAACAGAGAACTTCTCACCATCAACACCATTATTATTTTTATCCGTGTTTTCGATGCGTTCAACGATCCCATCATGGGGGTGATTGTAGACAATACCCGTTCTAGATATGGAAAGTACAAGCCTTGGATCTTTTTGGGGGTGCTCCTTGCAGGAGTCCTGACAGTCCTCCTGTTTCTGGACACGTCCTTTTCAGGAAATTCTTTTGTGTTCTATATCACTTTTATCTATCTTTTATGGGGCATGGCCTGGACCATGAATGACATCTCCTACTGGTCCATGATGCCAAGCCTCAGTTATGACCAGAAGAAGAGAGAGGAGATTGGGGCCCTCGCCCGTATTTTTGCAAACCTCGGTCTGTTCTTTGTGGTGGCCTCTGTGATTCCACTGACCAATGCGCTAGGGGAGGCTGCTGGAAGTCTGAAGCGCGGATACTTTGTCTTTGCGGTGCTCCTTGTGGCCGTTATGGTTCTTTTTCAGATGATTACGGTATTCTTTGTGAAGGAGCCTCCCGTTCTGGGCGGCCATGATTTCAAAAAAACCACTCTGAAGGGGATGATCCGGGCGCTGACACAGAATGATCAGCTGATGGTGACTGCCATTGCCATGGCTCTCTTCATGATTGGCTATATGACCACCACAAGTTTTGGTGTGTACTATTTCAAATATGTGTATCTAGATGAAACCATGTACAGTATTTTTGCTCTTGTCCTTGGTGTATCCCAGATCACGGCACTTCTTCTGTTTCCTAGATTCAGCAGAAGATATGACCGGAAAACCTTGTATGGTGGAGCAATTCTTCTCATTCTTCTGGGGTATGTGCTGTTCTTCTTTTCCCCTGCCAATATGATTTTTATTGGAATATCGGGAATCATGCTGTTTGTGGGCCAGGCGTTCATACAGCTTCTGATGCTGGTATTTCTTGCAGACACCATCGAGTATGGCCACTGGAAGCTTGGAAAAAGAAATGAATCCGTGTCCTTTGCCATCCAGCCATTCATCAATAAAATGGGCGCAGCCGTGGCTCAGGGGATCGTGGGGTATACCCTTGTGGTTTCAGGGATCAATGGCCTTACTGAGGGAGAAATGCTGAGCGCTCAAGGTCTTCTAATTATGAAGTCTGCCATGATGCTCCTTCCGCTTCTTCTCATTGTCATCAGCTTTGTGCTGTACAAGAAAAAATACATCATTGATGAAAAAACTTACGGAAAGATTTTAGAGGATCTTGTGGAGCGGGAAGGAACCAACTGAGGTGACGCAATAACCATAGATGAAAGGAGGACTGAGTCTCGATGATTGAGCAGGATGCGTTAGACTTTTTACAGCTATTTCAATGCGATCCGATTCTTCTTGATGAGGATGTGCCCTTTTTCTATAATGATGCTGTCTATGACTTTATAAATGAAGTGGAGGAACGGTTTTCTGTTAGGCTTCAGCCCTCTAGTCAGGATCTGAAGATTGAAGTCTTCACAGGAGAAGAACGTATGGCCTATCTGGATTTTACGGGGGACTTTTCCGTGGAGATCCTTTCCAGTCAGAAAGATTCTTCCAAACTTCGGATCAAAAACAGTACCGGCTCCGCCATTATTCATTTCAGACCCAAGTTTAAACTTTTCATAGATGTGTATTTTCCGGATAAATAGAGTCAGAAGTGAGAATGACTTTGGGAATAAAACACGGGTTTATTATCCTTTGTTTTGAGAAACTGACGAAAGCTTGAAGAAGTAATAATTAATTCACAAACAAGTTGATTTTTGCAGGGCTCTCAATTATCATGAGGCTAGTATCATATAACAGGGGAGTGTATTATGTTAGCTTCATTTTTCGACCATTATTTACCTGTCGTCATCTATCTTTTGGAGTTCATGGGTGTTGTTGTAATTGTGATTACTGCAACAAAAGCGTTCGGAATTTATCTGAAAGGTGTTTTGTCACGGCATATAGAAGACGACCAGATCAAAACAGATTTTTCAAAAGGCTTGGGTATGTCTTTGGAATTTCTACTATCAGCAGAGGTGCTGAAAACCATTATTATCCATACAAAAGATGAGCTCATGGTTTTGGGTATCATCATGGGATTAAGAATTATCGTAGGATTCCTTCCTCAGCTGATGCACTCAGGTGGATTCAAGAAACCTTCCATTTTCAAAAAAGCTGCATAAAACATAGGTTTTCAAGGGAGCTGACAAGATGTTCAGCTCCTATTGTTTTCTCAAAGATCCATTAGAACGTCTACTGTGAATGACGGCAGAAAACCCTGCAGTTTCCAGGCAACACCATGGAACTGCAGGGTTTTTGTCTTATACTTTATAAAGTCTCCCCTCGTAGGGCTGAAGCTTTATTGAAGGCATGAAGGGAAGAGTATCATAGGTGCAAAGCACAGGTTTGAAATTATAAGCAGAAACATCCATGAGGTTTGCTTCTGCCAGGGAACCGGACAGATTGATGACGATGAGATAGGTTTCTTCACCTTGTTGTCTCAGGTAAGACAGCACTTTCTTATTATCTATATCCACAGGAACAAAGCTCCCAGTGCTTAGCGCTTCTGAACTCTTTCGGATTTCTATGAGTTTTTTATAGAAGGAGAGAATGGAGTTTTCTCTTTTCAGCTCTTTTTCCACATTAATATAGCTGCAGTTGGGGTTTACTTTCATCCACGGTGTGCCTGTGGTGAATCCTGCATTTTTTTCTTCAGACCATTGCATTGGCGTACGTGCATGGTCTCTTGTCATTTTTTGGATCACCTTTCTTGCCAGAGGCTTTGGCAGATGCATCATCTCCTGCAGCACTCGGAAGTCATTGATGGCTTCAAAATCCCTCCAGTCTTCTTCGTCCAGATGACAGTTGGTCATACCAATTTCTTCTCCCTGATAGAGGAACGGTGTGCCTCTTAAGGTGAAGTTCAGAAGTGCCAGAGATTTGGCTGATTTTCGTCTGAAGGCTCCATCATGGCCGAATCGTGAGACCTGCCGAGGCTGATCATGGTTGCTTAAAAAGTTTCCGAGCCATCCGCCGCCTTTTTCTACACCAATCTGCCAGCGGATGATGAGATCCTTCAGTTCCTTTGGTGTCCAGCGGTATCCTTTTCTGAAATCAAACTTGCCCAGGGGTCCGCATCCAATGAGATGCACATCAAACTGGAACATCATCTGAAGCTTCTTCTCTTCGGGTCTCGTATAGGCGTTGAGATCCTCTAGGCTTGTGACCATCCCTTCTCCTACCGTGAACACATCCTCATAGTGAGAGAGTACTTTCTCGTGCATCTCTTTCACGTACTCATGGGATTTAGGCAAGGAGACAATATGTTCAAAGGGAAAGTCCAGTTTTTTTCCTTTACCCGCTGGAGGAAGCCCTTCTTTCTTGGCGATGGTATTGATGACATCCATTCGGAAGCCAAGGATTCCTTTATCCAGCCAGAATCTCATGATCTCATAGATTCCTTCCCGGACTTTCTCATTATCCCAATTAAGATCACATTGGTTCGGGGTGAACAGAGTCAGGTAGAACTCATCAGAGTTCGGGTCTTTCTGCCAGGCGCTGCCACCGAAGGCACTGAGCCAGTTGTTTGGTGGCAGAAGCTCTCCTTTTTTGTTTCGCTTCCCTTGCTTGAAAATATAATAGTTCCGATAAGGGGAGTCTTTGCTTTTTACAGCTTCCTGAAACCAGGGATGCTGGTCGGAAGTGTGATTTGCCACAAGGTCCATGACGATATCAATGCCCATGTTTTTGCTTTTATGAAGCAGTTCATCAAAGTCCTCCATGGATCCGAACTCCGGATTGATTTTATAGTAATCATCAATGTCATAGCCATAATCTTTGTTTCCGGTGGCATAAATGGGAGAAAGCCAGAGGGTATCTGCACCAAGGCTTTTTATGTAGTCAAGCTTTCCGATGATGCCTTGAAGATCTCCAATCCCGTCTCCATTGCTGTCTTTGAAAGAGCGTGGCCATATCTGATAGACAATGCGGTGCTTAAAATTCCCCATACTTTCCTCCTAAAACTTTACTGATAGTAGTATTATAGCAGTTTAATTGCTCTTTTTCTGTACAGAGCTGTATATTTTAGATCTTTTTCAGAATCTCTTCAGGGGCTGCTTCAAAAAAAAGGACTTTGCAGTCCTTTTTCACATACTGATCATCATGCTATTTTTCAAACTCGAAAATCGTCATGATATGATCTTTGTTACCCACAGGTGTAGGAATGGTTTCACCAATCCAGAGCTGGGTGTCTGTATGATAGATCCACCAGCTTGTTTTTTCACCAGAAGCTTCATGGACGGCATAGATTCCTTCCAGCTGATCCAGCGGGAAAGTGCTTTCTGAGAGTTCGAACAGCTCATCGTCAACTTTTTCCACAGTGATGTACTGAGGATCTGGAAGCTCTACGAGGAACTCTTTACTGAGAATCTTGAAAAGATTCTTCTCAATGGTCACTTCTGCTCCATCCATGGTGCTGTCAAATACTTCCAGCATGCTGGAGGAAAGTGGAGACAGATACACCGCTTTTTTAAAACGGTAGGTGCCATAGAAATCATCCGGGTTCTCACCGGAACAGGCAGAAAACAGAAATAGTGAAAGACAAAGGAGCATCAGCTGAGTAAGTTTTTTCATCAAAATCTCCCCCCTTTTGAAGAGATGGTGGATAGGAATGAGACTGCTTAGCAGGATAAAAAACAGAATGGATGAGTGCTACTTTTTCTCGCACTCCCCTTCATAAAGCCCCACGGTACGGGTGACATCCACCGTAAAAAGAATTCCGTGACCGGGCTTCTCAAGATCCAGCTCTTTCGATACAGCGAGGACAATATCATCGGTATGACAGTGCTGAGAAAGAATCAGGATGATCTCTTTCAGAGGCTCTACAGTCATGGTAAAGGGAAGCTTCTCTTCTTTGATGCCTGAGCCTTTTCCATTGATGAGTGTAGCTCCGAAGGCACCTGCCGCTTTCGCAGTATCAATGACCTTCTGTCCTTTTCCCTGGTCGACTATGGTAAAGATGGCTTCATAATTTATCATAGGGTCTCGATCCTCCTCTAGTAAAGGCTCTATACGGTATGCGCTTCGGATGGTCCTGATGGGCAAGGTGAACGCGATGCCGTTTTTAGGTTTATCCAGCCTCTGGTCTTTTATGATTTTCTCCATCACAGTCTGGCCCTCCTGATCTTTTGAAACACAAAGGACCAGTTCCTTACGTATATCCGATACACCAATGAACTGCAGCATGCTGCTGTCGATGGTGCCATGCCCCATGAATACGGCAGCATCAGATATTCCGTAACGGCTGGCGAGCTTCGCCACTCGGGCTCCATTTTTATGGTTAACGATATAGACAAAGAGACTCCACTTCTGTTTTTCCATGATGGCCACCTTTCCGGATTTTCATAGGGTTCTTTTGCTTATAGGATTAGTATACAATAACTTCTTCTTTTAATTCGGTCCCTTATGTTACGATTTTGTGAAGTTGCCCAAAATATACCCGGAAAGATGCCGTAGATGCATGATTTCATTGTTCTTGGAGAGTTCTCTGTCTATAATAGAGAGGAAGATATGTGAGGTGAGAAGTGTTATGAATTATGAAGAAGCACTAAGTTATATAGAGAACACTCAAAAATTTGGCAGCATTCTTGGATTGGAGAGGATTGCAAAGCTCCTGGAAATGATGGGCAATCCCCAGAAAAAACTGAAGTTCATCCACGTGGCAGGCACCAATGGAAAAGGCTCCACTTGCGCCTTCATGCAGAGTGTACTGACTCAGGCAGGCTATAAAGTGGGGATGTATACATCTCCATCCTTCCTCAGGTTTACAGATCGGATCCGAATCGGCAAAGAGGAAATGGATGAGGACCGAATGGCGGAAATCATGACCCGCATCAAGTACAATATTGATGAGATGGTTCTTTCAGGCCTTCAAAGTCCTACAGAGTTTGAGATCATCACAGCATTGGGGCTGGTGTACTTTTATGAGGAAAACTGTGACCTTGTGATTCTGGAAGTGGGTCTTGGAGGCAGACTGGACTCCACCAATGTCATTGACGCACCGCTGGTGTCAGTGATCACGCCCATTGACTATGATCATATGGACATTCTAGGCAGCACTCTGGAGGAGATTGCAGGGGAAAAAGCAGGGATTCTCAAGGCTGGCAGTGAGCTTGTTTTATACCCCCAAAAAAAAGAAGCAGAAAAGGTGATCCTGAAAAAAGCGGAAGAGCTTCAGATTCCGGTGCATAAAGTCAGCTTCAGAGACAGCCGGGTATTGAAGTTTGATGGACTTTATCAGAAGTTTTCCTATGAAGGAGAAGAGTACCGCTTGTCTATACTTGGGGAGCATCAGATAAAGAATGCGGTGGTTGCCATAGAAGCGCTGTATGCTTTGGAGAAACATGGCTTTAGAGTGCCTCATGAGACCCTTGTAAGGGGATTGTCTGTGGCGAAGTGGCCAGGACGTTTTGAAATTTTACAAAATGAACCTACTGTGATCATTGATGGAGCTCATAACCTTCAAGGAGTCCAGGTGCTGAAGAGCAATCTTATGAAGTACTACAGGGGGAAGAAAATCACCATGATCCTCGGTGTGTTAAAAGATAAGATGTACAGGGAGATGATCCGTGAACTGCTTCCTCTTGCCAAAAATTTCAAGCTCATTACGGTGAATAGTGAGAGAGCACTTTCTGCTGAGATGATTTCAGAAGAAATACGCAAAGTGGAAGAGGAAATCCATGAAGAGAGCGCAGCGAAGGAAGCATCTCAAAAGAAAAAAAGAAAAAAAGAGTTTGATTTTGAAGAAGTTTCCTATGTGAAAAAAGAGTGCTTCTCTACTGTAGAGGAAGCAGTGGACAGTGCACTTCATGAGGCAGAACCAGACGACATCATCTGCGCTCTGGGTTCTCTTTACTACATTCCTGAGGTGCATCGGTATTTTGGGGATGAAGACTAGCCTTTTTCGTCATGTTCTTTTCACCGGCTTGTCATCTTCATGTAACCCGGTGGAACGCTTTAAAAGGTAGAATTTAAGTACAAAACAAATAGATTGTGTGAGAAGGAAGTGCTTTTCAAATGAAAAAGCTTACGTGGGTTTCGCTTGCTATGGTGGTCCTCATGATGGTAACAGCGTGTAATAAAAGTAACATAGAAACACCGGAGTCCGGGGCACCGGAAGCGCCAGCAGAGTCTCCTGGGGAGTCTGAGATGGAACCGGAGTCACCGGCAGAAGAAGTAGAGACACCTTCTGAGGAAGGAGATGGAGTCACCTATACCGTGGACGAACTGTATCCTTTTGAAGAGAATGTCTACCGTGTTTATGAAGGGATGGGCAATGAGTTTGCTGGTTACGATGAATATGTGGATTTTCTAAGTGACAGCCGCATTCAGTTAAGAAGAAACAATGGCGGAACGGAGATCGTCAGTGTCCTGGAAAAGAAAGACGGTATGCTTGTTGAAATCATCAGCAAGGCTGAAACCTATTATAAAGAAAACTTTCTGGATAAGGACCCGGAGGAAAACAAGATTTTATTAAAAGAACCCCTTACTTTAGATGCCAGCTGGGACAGTGAAGGCCAGACTGCAACGGTTACTGGTGTGGATGTGGAAGTGAAAACTGGGATTGGCACTTTTACAGCGCTGGAAGTGACTAGAGTCACAAAGGGCAAGGAATCAGAAAAAAGAGTGGAGTATTATGTCAGAGGAATGGGACTTGTGAAAGTCATAGATACGGGGAAAGATTATGAGGTCAGTGCAACCTTAACCAAGATGGAAGGAAACTCCGTCCGTAAAAGATTTGTCAATTTCTATTACCCCAATGCCCAGGACGAGAGGATTTTCCTTTACAGAAAAGAGATTTCCTTTACGACCAACGACATCCCAAAGATCCTCATCATCAATGCCTATAAAGAGCTTCCAAAGGAAGCTGTACCAGTGCTTACAAAGAACACTAAGGTGAATTACCTGTATCTCAACCAGGACGGAAGGGTGTATCTGGATCTCACCAAGGAGTTCCTGCAGGAAATGAATGCGGGCGCTGGCTATGAAGGGCTGATTCTTCAGTCTTTGGCCAATACCATTGGAGACTATTATGGTGTCAGCAAAATGATGCTGACCATCGATGGCAAGACCTATGAATCCGGACATATTGTGCTGGAGAAGTTTGAAGCGCTGGAAGTCAATTATGACAGCATTGTGGACATGAATTAAAAGCAGTTGAAAAACCCGCCTGAGTTTTTGCTCAGACGGGTTTTTCTATGCTGTTCAATAGGTCTAGAAGTTGAAGAATCTCTGGTAATAACCAAAAAGATCAAAAGCCATCAGCACACCCACAAGAATCAGGAAGATGCCTGATATTTTTGTGATGAGGGTATAATGCTTTTTGATGAAATGGAAAGCCTGTTCCAGTTTGGAGAAGAGTATGCCTGTGATGAGAAAAGGCAGACCAAGTCCCATGGAGAAGACAAAGAGGTAGAACATGCCAAGACCCAGGGTTCCTGCATCCGCTGCAAGGATCAGTGCCGCTCCCAGGAAGGTGCCAAGGCAGGGAGACCACCCAAAGGAGAAGACAATACCAAAGATCATGGCACTGAAGAACCCGCTGCCTTCTTTCTTCATCTGAAGACCTCTTTGATAGTTTAGGAAAGGAATCTTCACAAATCCACCCATGTTGAGACCAAAGAGGATAATCACAATGCCGCCGATTCTTTGAAGAAGCACTCGGTTCTGGCTGAGGAGACTTCCTAAGGCTGTAGCGGTGGCCCCTAGAGTGACAAAGACGATGGTGAATCCTAGAATAAAGCCCAGGATATTCACAAGGAGCTCTTTTCCCTTCTTCTGGCTCTCATTGCTGAGATACATGAGAAAAACTGGGAACATCGGCAGAATGCAAGGGGAAATAAAAGTCAGGACGCCTTCAAAAAAGAGAAGACCAAGTACTACAAAATCCATTTACTCCATCCTTTCCAGAATTGAATCCAAGGTTTTTTTATCGGTCATGCCCATGATGGCATATTGGACAGTACCTTCCTCATCAATGATGAAAGTCTGAGGTATACTGGAGACTTTAAACTCATAGAAGGCGCTTCCAGTGGTGTCATAGAGCACATTCAGGGTCAGATCATTCTCCTCAATGAATTTATCCGCCAGGGCTTTCGTTTCTCGTTGTCCATCGGTGAGATTTACTGCCAGAAGGACTGTTTCTTCCGGGTCCAGAACTTCATGAAGCGCTTGGAACTCCGGCATCTCGAATACACAAGGAGGACACCAGGAGGCCCAGAAATTGAGGATCACTTTCTTGCCTTTGTAGTCCGCCAGCGTCACTTCCTCATTCTCTCCATTATAAATGGTGAATTCTGGTGAAAACGGCTTCTTCACTTTGAGCTTATCGATGGCATCCAGTGCCACCGGAGTTTCTTCTGTGTCGGAAGGGGTTTCCTCAGCAGCAGGTGTCTCGGATGGCTCGGAAGGGGCCGCACTTTCACCGCCACTGCCACCATCCACCACTTCCTGTGGCGTCGCATTTTTTCCGTAATTCTCCAAAAAATAATATCCACCGCCCAGTACCAGGGCTAAGAGCAGAATCCATAGGATAAAGCTGTATTTTTTCATCATAACCTCCTGTAAGTCCCTCAGGAACTTAGAAATTCTTGTTTTTTATTGTAACATAGAATGGAGGAAAATACCTCTGGGGGGTTTAATTTTCACAAAAATTAAATTTGATGCCATTAATTTTTTCGGATTCATATGGAGATTCTGAGATTTCAGGGTATAATAGTCTTTATGGATTTATTTGGAGGTTAATTAATGAATACAGTTGAAAAAACAAAGAATATATTTGAGAGGAAGCCCTTTGTCATAGCCTTTGCGGTGATTGCATCGATTTTATGGGGAAGCGCTTTTCCCGTGCTTAAGATCACATACAGTGAGATGAGTATGGCTGGAGACGATCTTTATTCAAAGATTCTCATTGCGGGAATCCGGTTCTTTCTGGCAGGCGTCCTTCTTCTTGGTTATGCATTTGTAACCATGCGGGAGAAAGTGAAGCTTCGTAGCCTTCGCGACTTCGGCCGTGTATTACTTCTGGGCCTTATTCAGACCTCACTGAACTACTTTTTCTTCTATATTGGTCTAGCCAATACCACAGCCTCAAAAGGAGCCATCATCAGTTCCCTGTCGAATTTTCTCATCATCATTCTGGCACATTTTATCTACAAGAATGATCGGCTGAACAGAAATAAAATCTGGGGTATCGTCTTTGGCCTTATTGGCGTAGTGGTGGTAAATCTGGATGGAGGCCTCACTGGAGGGTTCAAGCTCATGGGAGAAGGGTTTATGTTCTTTTCCGTCATCACAGCCATTCTTTCAAGCTTCATGGTGAAGAGTTATGCAAGAACCATTCATCCCATGCTGCTGTCCGCCTATCAGCTTCTTTTTGGTGGAGCCGCGATGCTCCTCATATCACTGAATGGAACCTATGATACACTGACCATGACTCCTCTGGCAGGTGGACTTCTTGTCTACTCTGCACTGTTATCAGCTGTTGCCTTTACGTTATGGTATACCCTTCTGAAGTACAACAAACCAGGAGAAATCACCATGTTCCGCTTTCTGATTCCTGTATCAGGATCCATCCTGTCGGCGATTTTCCTGAAAGAGAAGATCACGATTCAAGTGCTGATCTCATTGATTTCCATTGTCATCGGGATTGTTCTTGTGAACAGGGAAGATCAGAATAAAGTGAAAAATCAAGGATAGTGTTAAAAATGTCAGGCTCCATAAGGAGTTTGACATTTTTTTTGTTTCCAACCTGTTGCTCAATTGTTACCAAAAACAGTGGGTGCGGCGATAGGATAAAAGTAGAAATGAAAGTCTACATCAGAACAATGATGAACTGGGGGGATAGGAAGATGAAAACCAACAGATGGATCACACTGCTTTCTGTGGCGCTGCTTTTTGCGCTTCTTATGACAAGCACCTCTTGTGCAAAGAAGGTGTCTGGAGAAGATCTGATGAAAGGTATTGATTCCCAGGAGGTCCAGGTGCCTGAGGGCTATAGTGAAGAAGATCTTCAGGCGGCCCTTTCTTTTTCTTTACATCTTTTCCAGAAGAGTCTGGAAGAAAAGAACACACTGATGTCTCCTGTGTCCATCCTTTCAGCCATGGGCATGACGGGAAATGGCGCTCTGGAAAACACCAGGACCCAGATGGAAGAAGTTTTCGGCATGAAGATGGAGGATCTCAACAATCTGCTGTATCTCTATAGAAAGAGCCTGCCGGACAAAGAGAAGCTGAAGATTCATGTGGCAAACTCCATCTGGTTCAAAGAAGGGGGAGCCATTGATGTGGAAGAAGAATTTCTTCAGACCAATGCCAACTACTATGATGCCTCCATATACCGCGCTCCTTTTGATGAAGCTACATTGAAGGATATCAATCTCTGGGTCAAGGAGAAGACGAAGGAGATGATCCCTGAAATCCTCGATGAGATACCAGAGGACGCCGTGATGTATCTCATCAATGCTCTGGCCTTTGAAGGGGAATGGCAGGACATCTATTCAGAAGACCAGATTCAGGATGGTGTTTTCAAAAACGGCTCTGGAGAAGAAGAAACGGTGGAAATGATGCGGAATGAAGAATCCCTCTATCTGGAGAATGAAAATACGGTAGGGTTCATGAAGCCCTATGCAGAGGGAGAGTATGTCTTTGTTGCGCTTCTCCCAAAGGATGAGAACCAGACCATCGGAGAGTATGTGAATAGCCTTACGGGGGAAGACCTCTATGAGCTGCTGAGCACTGTGGAGTCCACTTCTGTGTTAACCATGATGCCGAAGTTCAAGACAGAATATAAAGTGGAGCTTTCAGAGGTGTTCAAGTCCATGGGGATCAAAGATGCCTTCGATGCAGATCTAGCCAATCTGAGAGCCTTAGGCACATCACCCATTGGAAATCTTTATATCAGCAGAGTGCTCCATAAAACCTTTATCGATGTCAATGAAAGAGGAACCAAGGCGGGAGCAGTCACAGCCGTGGAAGTCGTAGCAGAGTCTGCAGGACCCATGGAGCCTAAGATTGTCCATCTGGACAGACCTTTTGCCTATATGATTGTGGACCGTCAAAGCAATCTGCCGCTCTTTGTCGGGACAACGGAGAGTGTGAATCCATAAGAAGGAAAGAACAAAAAGTGCCAGGAAGCGTAAGCATTCCTGGCACTTTTTGTATGAGAGCTATTCTGCTTTTAAAAGGTGATGACAGTCTTCCAAACGAGGAGTCCTGCTGCATAAAGAATGGGAACCAGAATGGCTGGAAGCATATTGGAGATCTTCAGTTTCAGATTGAACACCATATTGATTCCAAGACCCATAATCATGAGGCTGCCGACTCCCGATATCATGGGAATGGTTTCGGGCACTGCGATGACCAAAGGCCGGATGAAGGTGGCCAGAAGAGAGATGCTTCCCTGGTAAAAAAGTACGGAGAAAGCAGAAAATAGAACACCGATACCCATGGAGGAGGCAAAAATCACCGAGGTGATGCCATCCAGGATGGATTTTGCATAGAGAGTATCATGATTTCCGGAAAGGGTGCTCTCTATGGTGCCGATGATGGCCATGGAGCCGATGCAGAAAAGAAGAGATGCCGTGAGGAGTCCATCTTTGATTTTTCCACTGTAGTAGCGGTTCACCATGGTCTCAATCTTTTCTGTGAGAAGCTCCAGTTTCTTCTCAATATTGATGACTTCTCCAAGGAGGGTGCCAAGAGCCATGGACAGGATGATGACCATGGGGTTCTCCACCTTCACAAGGCCAGCGATCCCAAGGTAAATCACTGTGAGTCCCAGTACTTTAAACAGACTGTGGGCAATGTCCTGATTGATTATTTTATGGAATACAATCCCCACTATACTGCCAAGGAGAATGGTAAAAGCATTAACAACAGTTCCGAACAATTCATACACCTCTTCTTCAGTTTAGAAACAGCAGATAATAAACGACATACACCCAGCTGAGTAGCCCATGTATGATGGCCCAAAGAACCGACTGATTGAGGCTCCAGCTGATGACCATGGCAAGGCCTGTGCCCATGGTGATGCCACTTTTGATGACTTCGCCTTTTTTCATTATCCATCTACTCCTTTATATCTTTTTTGACTTCTTTTCATTATAGCTTAATTCAAAAGAAAAGTAGAGAATTTTCACCACTTCTTCAGGAAAGAGAGGACATTATCACGAAATCCTGAAATCCCTAAAAGGATAAGGAATCTTCCTTGATAAACAGAACATGTTAATATATTATCAAAGAGAAGGGGTGGTGTAACATGGTGAATGCAAGAGAATACTTGGAAGGATCAGATGATCTTCAGAAGCTTCAGGAAATGGTGAATCTCATGTGCTATATTTCCATGGATCTGAAAGAGATTACCTGTCTTGAGAGTCTTGCGGTGTTTGACCGGAAACTGAATGCCATCTTTTGTGAGTCCAAAGAAGACCTGAAAAATGACAGAACTGGAAGAAGCAAGGTGGAGGAGTTTATCCGGATGCATCCAGAACTGAGCATTGCGATGAAGGATGTGCTGAAATCCGGCAAACATAAAAAAATACATTTAAGCAAGGATGAGAGTCTCTTAGCGCTGCCTGTCATGGGACATAAGAAACCAATTGGTGTTGTGGGCATCGTATATGCATCAGACGGATGCCTCCACGAGGAGTGCACCGCAGATCTGCTTTTCAAAGATGTGCTGGAGATTTTCATGACCCGTTATCAGGAAATGAGAGACAAACAGACCATGGCCGCCATGTCCTGCCGGCTGAAGACGCTGGAAGATTATGAGAAGTATGCCATTCTGGAGACAGGAAAACGGTGCAACTGGAACATCAGCAATATGGCGAAAGAACTGGAAATAGGGAGAAATACTCTCTATCAGAAACTGAAGAAAATGGGCATCAACTAAGGAGAGAATAGGATGAAGAAATGGAAGTTCATGGGGGAAAGTGTACAGTTTTGGTACAATATCGACTTCTTAAGTTTGTTAATTAACAAATATTAGTTTCTATGCTACAATGTTATCAAGCTAAGCAATTAGCTCCCATACAAGGGTAGTCATACCCCTACCCTTTGTTAAATATACTGTTTCCCTAAACGGACCTTCCTGCTTCTTTGTGAAGTGGAGGTCCGTTTCCCTTTGCGGTTATAACTCAATGATGAAGCGGACTTCACTAAGTGGTTTTCCAATGAAGAGCTCTTTCTCGGCTCCTTCCTCTCGAAATCCCAAATGCTCATAAAACCGGATGGCGTGGATATTTTCTTTCAGCACCCACAATACTGCTCTTTCGAAGCTTCTATGTCGAAGCTCCGAAAGACCGTATTCCAGGAGAATCCTCCCGTAGCCTTGACCATAGAAGTCAGGATGAAGATAAATTCCCCAGATTTCACCAGTAGCATCCATACAGTCTTCATCTCTTGCTTTTCCAAGGCACAGAAGACCTGCTGGGAGATTATCTACTGTAAGCAGATAGTCTTCTTCCCACTGAAGCGTCAGCGCTTTCTCAAAGAACTGGGCTCGTTTCTCTGGTGTGATCTTATGGAGGATTTCTTTTGGTACGATACCTTCATAGGCTTTTTTCCACGAAAGGGCATGAATCAGCCCCAAGTCTTTTGCATCGGAAACTGAGGCCTTTTTTATAGTGAACATGAAATCATCCTTCTTTCCTCACTTCTATAAAAAGAGCTCAGTGAGAACTCTCCCGTCGGTATCATGGAGCACCGTTCCCATGGCATGGGCGAAGGTGGGTCCCTCATCTACGAGGCTCATCTTTTCAAGGATGATCCCGCTCCGGATGCCTTTTCCTGCAGCAAAAAAGACAGTCTGGTAGTTTTCTTTCCGTGGGTCGAAACCATGGGTGGATCTTCCATGATGGTCTGTTCCCAAAGCTTTCTCATCACGCTTTAAAAGAGCAGGCCGGTCATGGGCATCCTGGAAATAAAATCCGTTCTTTGCTTCCAGCATCAGGTCCGCTTTTCTGCCGGCGCCCAGAGAGAGCATCTCTTCTTTATCATAGACGGCTTCTATGCCAAAATCATCTCTGTCCCGCAGTCTGTAAAGAAGGAGGCGGATCTCTTCTTTTCTCTCTTCAGAAACATTTTTTCCGAAATGAAGGTAGGCAGAACCATCAAGGCTCTGGCAGTACATCTCATAATCTGTGATCTTTCCTTTTTTCACGCTGAGAAATCCTTTGTCTTTAAAAATGCTGTTCATATGGATGGCTGTATGTACTGGAATCTGATCATGGTCTCCCAGGACAAAGAGCGTTGTGTTTTCAAGTAGATTCTCTTCTTCAAGCAGTGTATAAAGGTTCTGGAGTTTCATATCATAGCTCTTCAGCGCAGTTTTTGCTTCTTCTGAGTCATAGCCATAGATGTGGCGCATGGCATCCAGCTCCACAAAGTGCATCATCATGACCTGTGGTCTTTTGGTCTTCAGCGCATAGTGGGCAGAGGCTTCCACAAAGAGGTCCAGCTGAGGCTGCCTGATGCCGTTTCTTAAGTGGCCAAAGCGTCTGTTGATGTCCAGAAGAAAAGAAGGCGTCCCGTGGGCCAGGGTGACGGGGATCTGATGCTGCCAGGGTCTGTTGGCAAAGATTTCTGGAAGGTTCCAGGTAATGTTTGATTTGGCAGCCACTGGCCACAAGAGAGAACATACAGAAAGTCCTTTTCGTAATGCTGCATCATAGAAGGTGTCAGCTTTGATGGAATCCCGGGTCCAGTTCCAGTCCGGAGAGGTTCTGTTCAGCTGAAGCAGCGTATTGGACTCCACACCATGATTTTTTGGGTACATCCCTGTGGAGATGCTGGTATGGCAGGGATAGGTAAGGCTCGGGTAAACAGAGGATACGTTCAGGCAGTAAGAAGAGCTTTCTTTCAGTCTTTGAAAGCCTGGAAGATGCTTAAGGTCTATAAGGTCCCTGCTGGACAGGGCATCAAAGGATACAATGATAAAGTGTCTGTTTTTCATAGGATTCTCCCTTCGGATGAGATGGGTATACTATAGAATATACAGTTTTTTCAGATAAAATCCTACAAACATTCTGTTAAAGTTTGATACAATGGAGAAAAGTCGGTGAAGAATTCGGACATGAAAGGGGTACATCGTGGAGATTAGAATTGGAAACAGTTGGGATGAGCTTTTACAGGAGGAAGTTCAGAAACCTTATTTTCAGAAGCTTCTTCAGTTTCTGGAGAAAGAATATGCCGAGAAGACCGTCTTCCCAAAGAAGGAGGAGATTTTTCGTGCATTTCAGACGACGCCTGTGGAGAAGGTGAAGGTGGTTATCCTTGGACAGGATCCTTATCATGGGGAGAACCAGGCAGAAGGCCTTGCGTTTTCCGTCAGAAAAGGAGAGAAGATTCCACCATCTCTCAGAAATATCTATAAGGAGCTTGAAAGCGATCTGGCGATAAAGAGCCCTGATCATGGCTCTCTTCTGTCCTGGGCTGAAGAAGGGGTCCTTCTTCTTAATGCAGTGCTGACGGTGGAGAAGGGAAAAGCCAACAGTCATCAGAAAAAAGGATGGGAGCTTTTTACAGACCATGTGATAAAGAAAGTGGGAACACAGGAAAGGCCTGTGGTGTTCTTTTTGTGGGGGAATGCCGCAATCAGCAAGAAAAAACTCATTGGGTCTCAGCATAGAATAATAGAATCGGTTCACCCAAGTCCATTATCGGCAAGAAGAGGCTTTCTTGGGTCCAAACCCTTCAGTGAGGCCAATGAATTTCTTTTGAAGACCGGTCAGAGTCCAGTAAAGTGGCAGAACTTATAGCAGACAGGAGGAAAAAATAATGGCTAGAATTACCATGCAAGGAAAAGGCAACAGCAGAGAGATTGTGCAGTATCTGGGAGATGAAATGCTGAAGACAGGGATGTCGGTGGAGCTTCTGGAGAGTTTTGAGAGGACGTTTCATGGCGTGACAGTCTACACCTTAGTTTTTGAGAAATACTTCATGCGTTCTTCCAACCGGGCCAGTCTTACTGCAGTGCTCATGGATCAGGAGGGAGAAATCCTTGTGGATATCATTGGTTCGGCAGGAGGACAAGGAGTTTTCTTTAAGATGTCCTGGGGTGCAGAGGAGGATTTCATTTATTCACTGGAAAGTATTTTGGAAACCCTTGGTTTTTCGAGAATAGAGCAGTGAAGATGTGGATTTTTCATCTGTTGAAGAAGTGTAGTGATGCAGTGAGAAAGGGAGAAGTATGAACAAGAAAAGAAAAGTTCTGGGGTTGGTTCTGGCAGGAATGGTACTTTTTGGCGTCTTTGGACTTTTGCAGTACCAAATAACCCATACGAAAAAGGTGTTAACAGAAACTGTAGAGCGGAATCTCGACCAATTTATAGGAAAGGCTGGGAGTCTTGAACCGGAAAGCCTCATGATGCAGTATGCCAGTCTTTTGGCTGCCCGGGATGCCTATATTGTGCTTCAGAACCAGAACCTGTTTTTTCGTGAGAATCCAGATCCGTCTCTTGCCCACCTCATCAATAAGATACATCAGATGATGAAAAAAGAGCCGGAGAAGTTTCAGTCTTTTTTTAGGCAAGAGGGAATGGGGCTGAGGTTGTACAAGCTCATGGATGATTTTTCCGATGAAGAGTTGGTTCGTGAGCTCTATGATGATCTGAAGGAATACTAGGTTTCAAGAAAGTCCATCTCTGTTTCATTAGGAGTTCTTCCATACTGAGATGCTGTTATTAATTTTGGAGGGGATATAATGATTAAGCCAAAACGCTTACAAAGAGGGGATACTGTGGCGGTGGTGAGTCTATCTTGGGGTGGTTTAGGGGATGAAGGTTATCTCCATCTGTTTCATATAGCAAAGAAAAGACTGGAAGAAGAGTTTGGGCTTCGGGTCATTGCCATGCCTCATGCGCTGAAAGGTTCAGATTATGTGGCGAAGCATCCTGAAAAACGTGCAGAGGATTTCATGGATGCCTTCAAGGATCCTCAGATTTCAGCAGTATTCTCGGCCATTGGAGGAGACGATACCATCCGGATCCTGCCTTATGTTGATTTTGATGTTCTGAGAAATCATCCGAAAATATTCATGGGATATTCCGATACTACAGTGAATCATTTCATGATGTATAAGGCAGGAGTCATATCCTATTATGGCCCATCTGTGATGGTAGAGTTTGGGGAGTATGTGAAGATGGCAGAGTACACAAAAAACGCTGTGGAGGATCTTCTCTTCGGTGGGGATGAACCCTATCAGATGCTGCCAAGCTCGGTCTGGTCTGACGATCATACCCTCTGGAAGGAAGAAAATATGGAAATTCCGATCATGTATAAACACGATCCGAAAGGGTATGAAGTGATCAGTGGCAGGGGTAAAGTTCAGGGACATCTTTTGGGTGGCTGCCTTGATGTGTTCATGATGATCATCGGCACCTCCATCTGGCCTGGTCCTGAAGAATGGAAAGATGCCATTCTTTTTATGGAAACCAGTGAAGAGAAGCCTTCACCTGATTTTGTCAGGTTGACATTAAGAAATTTGGCTGCCCAGGGAATTCTCGGTGCTTTGAAAGGAATCATTGTGGGTAAACCTAAAGATGAAACATACTACGAGGAGTACAAAGAGGCGATTCTTCAAGTTGTAAAGATAGAGGAGAAGCTTCATGATCTGCCAGTGTTCTATAATGTGAATTTTGGCCACGCACGGCCCATCGGAATCCTGCCGTATGGTATTCAAGTGGAACTGGATTGTGATAGGAAGTCCATTACTTTTTTGGAGTCTGGTACAGAAGAGCGCTTAAGTTGAAAAATTGAATCAGCTGCCCCCAGGAAGTATAGGATAAGCCTGTCTTTTCATTGTTGAAAAGAACGTCACTTCTATAAATCAGTGCATATATGTTTTTTTTGTAAACTATTTGTTCTTATGTTCTGATAACATAGTATCTAGAAGAAATAAATCTATTCATATATCAAAATATCGGGAGGTAGTTATGAAAAAAACTGGTTTTCTCATAGCCTTATTCTTTTTCCTGTCATTTGCCGGATGCTCAGAAAGTACAGAAGGTTTAAATCCCAGCATTCTTGAAGAAGAAAATATTGTCATCAGTGAAGCTATGACATTAACGGTTACCCTTAAAGAGGATCGAAAAGTGGAAGCAGTATTATCCAATGAAAGTGAAAAAGAGATGGAATATGGGTATTCCATCTATCTGGAGAAAAAAATCAATGGCTCTTGGTACGATATTCTTGAGATTGCCGCATATGCGGATGAATCATTTACGATTCTACCTGGAGAAGTATTTACTAATATTGTGGACTTAAATAACTGGCCAAAGACAGAAGAAGGGACATTCAGAATGTACAAAATATTATCAGAACCAGGAAAGTCATTTAATGAGAGTGCAGTGTATAGTGTTTCCAATGAGTTTGAAGTAAAAAAATAAGGATCAACACGAATCCTGTAATGAAAAATAGTAGTACATGGATAGAGGATGGTTCGTTGTGTCACATTTGGATAAGAAGTAGAACGAAATAAATAGATAAGGAGGAAAATTATGTGGATGATATTTGGACTTATGGCTGCAGCAGCAACCTTTATAAATCTTTATCTGTACAAGAAAGGTAAGGAGTATAAATTTGCGATGGCTATGGGACTGTCCTTTACAGCAGCGACACTTTGGGCTGAGTACAGACTAGTGTTCAAGTGGGTAGAGAAGGAAGACTGGTCTGCGTTATTAGATGTGGTGCCTACCATGGTGACTTTGCTATCCGTATTGACGCTCATATCTATAGTACTAAATATCGCTCCAATGCTCTTAGAACTGAAAGCAAAAAAATAAACTTCTCACTATTATTTAGATTGAAGGTCAAATGTTAAGGGGCATATTCTCGGGCTAAAGCATGTTTTTGTAAGTGAACCTTTAATGTATGAATACTCAGCTCGGTATACGTCTCTAAAAACCCCGCAAAGCGATGATGTTTCCTGGATTAGGTCTATATATTAATAGTATTTAATTTTCACAATCATGTACTTTCAAGGATGTTTCAAAACATAATGGAGGTTATCATTTATGAAATCTAAAATGTTCGTAATTACGATGATACTGTTATTTATGGTTTTCTTAGGGGCATGTTCAAAACAGCAAGGATATGATGTATCAGACGAAACAATTCGTAAAATAAATTTTGAAGAAACTTATCCTGACACTCCTGGAGAACTTCAAACAATATATAGGAGCATAAAGGATATTACATCTGACTCTGATGATATAATAAAAGTGAATGTATTAGGGAACAGTATAGAAATGCTTGATGGATATCCTCAAGTACATACCTTGGTTGAAGTTCAATCCGCAGTCAAAGGAAACCTTAAATCTGGTGATAGGATAGAAATTATTGAAGAAGTTGGTGGCGATGAAGAAGTTTTGGGAGGGATCCCTTATTTAAACGATGAGCTATCCTATGTGTTGTTTCTAACTCAATATAACCAGAAATATTATATTGTTGGTGCATACCAAGGAAGATTTGTCGAAAGAGAAGGGCATTTATTTCAGCAAGCATCAACCGGGGTCAAATTAAGAGATTATGCTCCAATTAGAACGGATGAATTTTTGAAAATGATTGAAATGACAACCCGATAATTTGATTAACTTTGAAGAGATTTCGGGAACATCTATATTAAGTCTTATACTAAGAGCAAAATAGAAATTTACTCATTTATTCTGTAATACATAAAAATTTAGATTTTTATTGTCAGATAAAAGGAAGGAGTCGTTTCAAAACTAGATACCTAGTTTTGAAACGACTCTATTTTTATGGTTTATTCTGCAAATAGTATTTTCTGATTCCGAAAACACCTTGAAGGAAAAAAGCGCCTCCAATCAATACAAGAAAGATATTTGTTCCATCTTGAACAAACTTATTTGTCCAAACTCCATATATCCAGAAAAAAACTATAAAGATGTATAGAATATCAAGAGCCAGATCCTTTTTCGTTTGTTTATTCTTTTGCCTCATCGCTACATCTCCTCATTTGCAAGAAAGGTAAGAGTGAATGATCTGTAAGAACCGGAGTTAAAATGGACATTTTCAGTCTCTTTCAGCCTGGGTTTTGTTGTACTCAGTTGGTATCAAAATGCATTCTGTTTTTTCTTTTCCTTTTGAAAATCATAAGCGGTGAAAGCGGTTAAACCACTTAATAGCAGCAATACAATCATTTTCTCCTGATCAGCTCTTGCCAAGTAAGAGAGAATCAGGAATACCATCATGGTCGTGATAATCAGAGCAAGTATTGAAATAGTTACAATTCTAGAGGTTTCTTTAGGCTTTGAAGCGTAGGAGATTGCTTCAATAAGGCCTTCTAGAAGCAAATATACAATAATATCAATAATTGTGTTCCCCCTAATGATTAAGCAGTTGAGTCACTACGATTTGAAGTTGAATTATAAAAGCATCCATACGAAATAGATTCTCATTAGAAATCCTTATTCAAGTTCACTGTTAAGACGATTAGGTTTATGGTGCTGTTCTCCTGACAAAGAATTCATGATGGTAATAATTTTCTCTCTCCCGGTTTATTGGTTCTAGAATCTCAATGGATTTCTCATATCCATCGTACTCTACCATGCTGGAGATCTCTACGTTTTTTGTAGCGAAGGTGTGTGACTTGAAGTTTTCAGCGTAAAATCTCATGATGATCTCACCAGATAATAGAGCTCTTTCAACAATGTTCATGGACTCATCAGCATTCGTAAAGGAGAGACTTGCTAGAATCATCATATCTCTATAGTTTTCAACCCAGAACGGGTTGTCCTCATAAGTCACACTAAAGTTCACTTCTTTCACGATATGATCATTCATACGAAAACGGAAATGAGGGTATTTTACTGCATCTGGAAGATATTCCAAACGATCATCCGCCTCTTTCTCTTCCCACTTTCCAAAATTGTTCATCACATAATTATCGAAATCCATGTCATGAAGCTTCTGGTAGTATCTGAAGTTCTCAGAAAATTCTTCTACAGTCAGTGCACCTGTGTTAGGGGGGATATTCTGCAAAAATGGTATGATGATGACTGAAATGCTGATGAAGAAAAAGAGCACAAATGCGATGATATACCGATAAATTTTTCTGTCTTTCATTCTGTAAGCAAGTCCTCTGTCCCAGCTTAGGATTTCACCTTTTCTCAGCTTGTCAAAGCTGCTTCCAAGAGAAATGAGATCGGCCAGAGGAATGAACAGTCCCATACCTCTAACAAGGACATGAAGGGTTCTTCTGAAAGAATCCTCATAAGAAAGCGCGCTACCATTAAGGTTTTCTATATAAAGACCCATGATCCATTTTCCGAAGGTTCGTTTAAACAGCTTCAGCTGTATAGGCTCCAATATCATAATCATCACAAGGATGGTGAGGATATTTTGAAAGGTGTAGCTTAAGCTGTCAGTTGGAGAATATTCACCTCGAATGAAATAGTTCAGAAAAATAATAAGGGTACCGTACAGTGCCATGTCCAGAGTTCTTGCTGCAAAACGTCTTATGGGTTCAAAGACATGTGGAATCTCAAAATCAACATTGAAGTACTCTGAAGAAGATTTTGAGGTTACGTCTTCTATGCTTACCAGGTGCTTCTCAGCATCCAAGGTCTCGAAGGTGGCACCTTCTGAAACAATGGATTCGCAGAGGGATTTTGCATAGAGCACATCCTCAGTTTCAGACTCCAGATAACGGATCTGGTTTTTCAGAAGGAAGGAGAGCGTTGTCTTTTTTTGCATCAGAGATTTGATGTCTTCCAGGCTGAAATGAAGACTTCGAAGGAGCCGTATTTTTAGCAGCTGCTGGAGATCTTTTTCACTGTACTCCCGATATCCGTTCTCCGTTCTTTCAGGCTGAAGCAGTCCTTCTTTTTCGTAATATCTGATGTTTGCCCGGTCCATCCCAGAGCGCAGTTCGATTTCTTTGATCTTCATGTATACCTCCAGTGGTGTTCTTTGTCACTATTGTAGGGTGTCGAGGGGCTTCACAGTCAAGAGGAATCTTTAAAATAAGGTGAAAAACAGGAAAACCCGGGCGAAAAGGACATTTTCAGTCTCTTTTGGCCTGGGTTTTGATGTGCTCAGTAGAAGGTCTCTTCGTACTCCGTAAGATGCTCCTGAAGATTCTTTGGAATCAGAAATGCAGAAACAGTGAAGAACATCAGAAGAAGTGCGAAAAGAAACATAAAGCTTAAGCTGATTCCTTCCAGGATTACTTTTCCACCAGCTTCTTTCAGAAGGATATCCTGATATTTTTCTCCCGCTTTGAAATATAGAAAGGTAAAAATCACCGTAAAGAAACCAAGAAGCACATCGCGTATTCTTAAGCTTCTTCTCAGTTCTTTTGAGATGGTGAAGGAGCGGCTGCCGATGTCAAATACGTCTTTGTTCCCTTTTCTGAATTGCCCTTTTACCATCAGATCTCTACGCAGCTTTTTCTCCATGTCAGGAAAGAGCCTTGAAGCGTTTTTCCACATGCCTGGTCAGAAGGAAATGGAGAACCAGTGCAAGAATAAGAAGACCTAAAAGGCTTGCCATGAAGGCCACATATAAAGATACCTGCACTTTCATTGCAAGGAATATCATAAGGGCCACCAGACCAAACCCCAGGAACATATGGATCACGGAGTTGAAGTTCTGCTTCACCGCTTTCTGCTCTGTATCCCAGTTCAGCTTCGGCCAGGTGATATCGAGAAAAATCCCAATCTGATTGATCACTAGAGAAGCCAAAAAGACGATGAGTAGAGAAAGCACAAAGAATACAAGATCGATACGGAACAGATAAAAAACAATTCCGTAGAAGATCACAAGCGCGGCAGCTTCCACATAAAAGGCGCTGACAATCTTTGCATAGATCTGCGTCATGTATGGAACGGGAATGTACTTCAGAAAGTACAGGTTTTTGCCTTCCCTTGAAATGGCAGAAGAAGCAATGATGTTGATGGAACCCATTAAGAATCCCACACCCACTATTCCAAGAAGAAGGGAACCTCTGTCAAATCCCTGAAGCATGGTAAAGACACTTTCAAGCTCTGCCTTATCCTCTCCAGATCCCATGAGAAACGGGAAGAGAATGAACAGGGGATAGATGAGGCTGATCAGCACACAGTTTAAAAAGTAGACTGGAGTTCTTAAAATCAGCTTCAGCTCTTTCAGGGCATAGGAGAAGAGAATGGGCTTTCTTCTTGAACCCTTTTCCATCTCTTCTTTGGACAGCGCTTTTCGTGTGGCCTTGGATTCGGAGATGCCGATGACCCCTTTAAAATAAAGAAGGTTCCCCAAGACATAGAACAAGAAGAAGGATAAAACAGTGATCAAAAGAAGGATGAGAATGCTGAACAGTCCGCTTATAGAGTTGTACGCAAGGATTCCTTCTGTGGCAAAATGGCTCGTGGGGAACACCCAGGAAGTGATCTGAAACACCGGAAGCTCTGATATGTCTCCAATGGCCAAATTAGGGTCTCCGGTGAATCTTTGGGTGAAAAACTGCAGTCCGAAGTTGAAGCCCAAAGCTACCACAAGACTGAGGATTCCTGCGATCATGTTGAACCGGTCTCTGTTCTTAAACTTGCTGCTGTACCTCATGATCAGCATAGAGATGATAGAGGCGACAACCAAGGGGAAAACAGGAATCAGAATGAGAGAAACCAGCATATAGACATAGTAGAGGATCCCGCTTCCATCCTTAATGCCATACACAGTAAGCAGAGGAAGGAAGAAAACGAGGATGATGAAATACTCATAGATGAGGGAAACCAGGAATTTTGCACCTAGAATCTCACCTGCCTGTACAGGAAGATAAAGGTAATTTTCCACATCCTTGGAAAAATAGAACACATTCATCACATAAAAAATACCAAACATGAAGACCATGATGCCTGCTGCAGGAACAAGAAGTCTTGGAATGAGATGCGACAGTTCTGCAGCGGCCAGAGCATCATATAGGTCCGCCAGCATAAAACCGAAGGACAGCCCCATGAGAACTGCAATGCCCAGAACAAAAAGAATCATCATCCATTTGGATTTCAGGAAAGAACTTTTGGAGCCCTTACTGGTCAGGTTGTTTAAGGTCTCATCGTTCTTGAACATGGTTTTCGTGAGAGTTATGAGATTATTCTTCATCATTCGTCATCTCCAGGAAGATTTGCTCCAGACCTTCATTTTCACTGACCATTGCCCGAAGTTCATTCATGGTTCCGCAGAACATAAGCTTTCCTTTATTGATGATGCCCACACGGTCACAGACCTTTTCTGCCACTTCCAGCACGTGGGTGGAGAAGAAAACCACATTTCCTTTGTCGGCATGCTCTCTCATCATTTCTTTCAGATAGAAAGAGGATTTTGGATCAAGTCCTGTCATGGGCTCATCGAGAATCCAAAGACTTGGATCATGGATGAGAGCGCCCATGAGAATGATCTTCTGTCTCATACCATGGGAATAGCTGGAGATGGAGTCATTAAGAGCATTCTCCATATCAAACCGTTTTGCGAGGCTTTCGATTCGTTCTTTTCGTAGAGTGCTGTCCACCTGATAGATATCGCCCATGAAATTGAGATACTCAATACCTTTCAGACGGAGAAAAATATCCGGACTGTCCGGCACAAATCCGAACTGATTCTTATAACGGATGGGATCTTTAGACAAGTCGATGCCATTTACGAGAATCTCTCCGCCATCAGGATCGGTGATGCCTGTAAGCATCTTGATGGTGGTGGTTTTTCCTGCGCCATTTGGCCCTAAAAATCCGAAGATTTCACCAGGCTTCAGTGTCAGGCTGAGATTATCCACGGCCTTCACTTTACCGCCATAGACCTTTGTGACGTTTTTGATTTCAATCATGCTGTTTCATACAAAAGCACTGCTTTTGCTTTCCTCCCCGTGAAAATTAGATCAACGCAGTGGATCAAGTGATACACTGCTCATGTTTAAAATATAACAAAATGAAGTGCTATAGTAAAGGTAACCAGGGCATATATCAGAAAAGAATCAGATATTCTCTATAGAGAATAAAGACATTTTACTGCAGGAAAAAGAGCATACAGTTACCGTATGCTCTAAATGGATGTCATAAGTGCTATCTTCTTTCTTTCAGAAGGTCTCTGATCTCTGTCAGTAGAAGCTCTTCTTTGCTCGGTGCAGGTGGAGTTTGAGGTGCTGCTTCCTCTTTCTTTTTGAATCGGTTCAATGCCCGGACCATTATAAAAATGGATAAAGCAACAATAAGAAAGTTCACCACTGCCTGGATGAAGAGTCCGATCATGATGGCTGTGCCGTTGACTGTGAATGATAATGTGGAAAAATCAGGGACTGAGAAGATTGCGCCAATGAGGGGCATGACCAGGTCATTGACAAAGGATGTGACAATGGCCCCAAAAGCTCCTCCAATGATTACAGCGACAGCTAAGTCCACCACATTGCCTTTCACAGCAAATGCTTTAAATTCTTTTAGAAAATTTTTCATTTTTTCACCTCCTGAATTTATCATATCATAGTTTTTACATAGGAGAGGAATCATTTTTGGGGCTGACTTCTCTAGCATCCATGCATTTTTAAGAAGTGGAAGCTATATCGATAGAATTCCGAAAAAAACTGTGGTACCCACCGGAAAATGCCAAAAAAGAGAGTGCCCTGTGCTATACTGTACTATAGAGAAGAATTCTTCTTCCCAGATGTTTTTAATAGATTTTTGAGAAATGTTGTTTACAATGAGTTTGTAGTAATTTTTGAAAGTAGGTCTTTTAGATGGCAGAAAAAACAGAGAACAGAATCAGTTACGTGGTGAAAGAATGGGTGATTCCCATTGTGACGGCATTGCTGCTGGCTTTTCTTATCAATACCTTTGTGGTGTTCCGCATAGAAGTGCCCACAGGCTCCATGATTCCGACCATCAATGTGGATGATAAGATTTTTGTAAGAAAAGTATACAATAAGGATCAGTTCGAACGCGGAGATATACTGGTTTTCCGATCGAAAGAACTGTTTACAGAAGACGGGAAGGAGATGCTTCTCATCAAGAGACTCATCGGGCTTCCTGGAGATGTGGTGGAGCTGAAAGAAGGGATTCTATATGTCAATGGATATCTGGTGGAAGAGCCTTATGTGGTGAATCAAAGCAGCTTTACCGGAACCTTCACAGTACCTGAAGATCATCTGCTCTTCTTTGGGGACAACAGAAAAACCTCCAATGACGCCAGATACTGGCAGCAGCCTTATATTCATGAGGATCAGGTCATTGGAAAAGGTGGACTTCGGATTCTGCCTCTAGAGGATTTTGGTTTTTTAAAATAGAGTGCAGTGAAAAAATAGGAATGCAGATTAATGGAGGATTGCAATGGAACTTAGGAAAATAATCGAGTCAAACAAGGACAGACTCATTGAAGATGTGCTGAAACTTGTGTCTTTTGAGTCCGTAAAAGGCGAAGTGAAGGAAGGGATGCCTCAAGGAGAAGCGGTGCATGAAGCGCTCAAAGCAGCTTTGGAGATGGCGGAAGGCTATGGCTTCAAGACCTTCCATGTGGATGGACATGCAGGGGTTGTGGAGTATGGAGACGGAGAAGACTATGTGGCTGTTCTTGGACATCTGGATGTGGTTCCAGTGGGAGACGGTTGGACCAAGAATCCCCTGGGAGAAGTCCACGGAGATCGTATTTACGGAAGAGGCACCATGGATGACAAGGGACCTATGGTCTCAGCGCTTCATGGACTCATCGCCATCAAAGAAGCTGGTATCCCTCTGAAGCATAAGATCCGTCTTATATTCGGCACCAGTGAGGAAACCGGTGGACCGGACATTGAAGAATATCTGAAAAAAGAAAAACAGCCCGTGGCAGGATTCACACCGGATGCTGATTTTCCAGCCATTCATGCGGAGATGGGGATTCTAGTGATCAAGCTTTCCAAAAAGCTGGAGAACCATTCTATTCTTTCACTGGAAGGCGGACAGGCTGTGAATATGGTGCCGGATGCTGCTAAAGTGACTTATAGAAAAGGTGATGAAGAGAAGACCATTGCTTTCGAAGGCGTATCTGCCCACGGCAGCACACCTCACAAAGGGAAGAATGCTATTTCCATGCTGCTTTCCCATATGGTGCAAAATGAGGATTTTCAATCCCTTAAGGACACTTTAAGTGTGCTCGAGTATAATCTTGCAAAGGATTTGGACGGAAAAGCTATGGGGGTGGACTTTAAAGATGAACCTTCAGGAAAGCTAGTTCTGAATCTTGGTAAAATCAAACTGACAGAAGACACATTGGACACATACATCAACATCCGGTATCCAGTTACCGTGAAGGAAAAGGAAGTCACAGAGAGAATCAGGGAACTTTTTGAAAAAGAAGGATTCACCTTTGACGTCATGGCACATGACGGCCCCCTGTATTTCCCGAAGGATACACCACTCATTGAAAAACTCATGGGCGTGTATACGAAAGAGACTGGAGATGAGAGAGAAGCTCTTGCCATTGGTGGTGGAACTTACGCGAAAATGATGAAGAACATCGTGGCGTTTGGACCGCTTCTTCCAGGAAGAGAAGACACCCTCCATCAGCTGGATGAATATATTCTCATCGAAGATTTGATGACTTGTGCCAGAATTTATGCCAATGCCATGGTGGAGTTGGCAAAATAGGGGGCAGAACATGAACAGTAACAACAATAAGCCTGGGAAAGGCAATAAGAATATCAAATTCTATATCGTGTATTTTCTCAGCGTCCTCGTCATGGTGACGGTATTCAATTACTTTGCCAATGACATCAGGAATCAGAAGCAGAATTACAATGAATTTCAGAATGCCATTACAGAAGACCGTGTCAAGAGCATCAAGCTGGATGAGTCCCAGAGAAAATTTGAGTATACCATGGTGGAGGGGGATGAGCTGGCAGGCTTTACGCTCTATACCGGATACATACCCAACGATGAAGAGATTGTTCAGCTTATCAAGGAAAAGAACATTCCATTTGAAGTAGCGACGGTGCAGGTGGCAAATCCAATCCTCAGCATCCTTCTCTCCTGGGTGCTGCCTTTAGGACTTCTGCTCTTCCTTGGAAACTATATCATGAAGAGTATGGACAAACGGGGCGGCGGGATGATGTCCTTCGGCAAGAACACAGCCAAGCTTTATGAGAGCGATACGGGAGTCACCTTCCGTGATGTGGCCGGTCAGGAAGAAGCCAAGGAGTCTTTGGTGGAAATCGTGGACTTTCTTCATAATCCTAAAAAATACGTGGAAATCGGTGCAAAGCTTCCGAAGGGAGCTCTGCTTGTTGGACCTCCAGGAACGGGTAAGACCCTTCTTGCCAAGGCTGTGGCTGGAGAGGCTAAAGTGCCTTTCTTCTCCCTTTCCGGTTCCGCATTTGTAGAAATGTTTGTTGGTATGGGTGCCGCAAGAGTTCGTGACCTCTTTAAGGAGGCCATGGTGAAAGCGCCTTGTATCATATTCATCGATGAGATCGACGCCATTGGTAAGTCCCGTGAAACCGGCGGATACGGCGGTAATGACGAAAGAGAACAGACACTTAACCAGCTTCTTGCAGAGATGGATGGATTTGACTCTTCCAAGGGTATTGTTCTTCTGGCTGCGACCAACCGTCCTGAAGTGCTGGATAAAGCTCTGCTGAGACCAGGCCGATTTGACAGAAGAATCATTGTAGATGCGCCGGACCTTAAGGGCCGTGAAGCGATCCTCAAAGTTCATGCCAAAGACGTGAAAATGGGCGATGATGTGAATCTTCTGGAAATCGCCAAAGGAACACCGGGTGCTGTCGGTGCGGACCTGGCCAATATGATCAACGAAGCGGCACTTCGAGCGGTGAAAAATGGCAGAGCCTATGTCATGCAGGAAGACCTGCAGGAATCCATAGAACTTGTCATCGCCGGACAGCAGAAGAAAGACCGTATCATGTCTCCGAAAGAGAAGAGAATCGTGGCGTTCCATGAGATTGGACATGCACTGGTGGCAGCCATGCAGAAAAATACAGATCCTGTCATGAAAATCACCATCGTACCTCGTACCATGGGTGCCCTGGGGTACACCATGCAGGTACCGGAAGACGATAAATATCTCATGAGTAAAGAAGAGATGCTCACTGAAATCACCATCTTGTTCGGAGGAAGAGCCGCGGAGGAAGTGGAGTTTAAGTCCATCACCACCGGAGCGTCCAATGACATTGAACGAGCCACCAACATGGCGAGAAGAATGGTTACTCTTTACGGCATGAGCGATACCTTTGATATGATGGCTTCAGAATCTGTAAGAAACCAGTATCTGGATGGAAGAACCGTGATGAATGTCAGTGACAGAACGGCGGCGAAAGTCGACGAAGAAACACTCAGCATCATCAAGGCATGCCATAAAAAGGCCATTGAAATTCTGGAAGAGCATAAGGACCTCATGAGAGAACTCTCTGAGGTGCTTCTGGATAAAGAAACCATCACCGGTCAGGAGTTCATGGAAGTGGTGCGACGCACCATGGGAAGTGATTTCGGTCTGACCAAGGCAGAAATGGAAGAAAGAGCCAAAAAGGAAGAGGCAGAAAAAGCCAATGACGAAATGGAAGTCATCCATGTGGATGAGGAACCCTCAGAAACCGTTCCTGCAGAAGAAAGTAAAGAACTGGACGAATAACCTATGGCCGTAACCATATCTTTTTTGGTTGCGGCTATACCTTTGGAGGACCCATGAAAGAATTTAATTTGGACTTGCCAAAAGAAGAGCTGGAAAAAGAATATGCTTATCTGGAGCGTGTGGAAGCTCTGATTTTGGAAGAAATCTTATATAATACCCAGCGGAAAAAGCTGGTATATGACGATATTGTAGAATACCGAAAGACCCTCATCGATGAGTACCGCTCGGATGAGGACAAGCAAATCGATTATTTTGACCACAACCGCTATGTGCAGGAAGAAACCTTCAAGGCAGTGGAAAAGAGGCTGCTGGAGCTCACAGAACTTCACAGCACCCCTTACTTTGGGAAAATCACCTTCAAAGAAGAAGGTTTGGAGGAAGAAGACATCTATATCGGCAAGTTCGGTCTGGTGGATGAGAAGGCTTATGAGCCTCTGGTCATAGACTGGAGAGCGCCCATTGCGTCCCTCTTCTATAAGGGGACCGTGGGAAAGGATTCCTATAAAGCGCCCATGGGAGAAATGCCTGTGGACATTCTTCTTAGAAGACAGTTTCTGATCAGAGAAGGCTTGCTGAAAGGGGTCTTTGATACCCAAAGCAATGTGCAGGATGAAATCCTTCTGGAGGTGCTTTCCTCCAATGCAGGGAAGAAGCTGAAGGACATCATCATGACCATTCAGGAGGAGCAGGACCAGATCATCCGTGAAAAGCGGGAAGGCGTTCTTGTGGTCAATGGTGTGGCAGGAAGCGGTAAAACCACCATTGCTCTCCATAGAGTTTCCTATCTTCTTTATAACTACCGCAAGATGCTGGAAAACAAGGTCCTGATCTTAGGACCCAATAATATGTTTATGGACTATATCTCTCAAGTGCTGCCCTCTTTAGGGGAAAGCGGTGTCCATCATAACACCTTCAAGGATCTGGCTTTGGAGCTCATGGAGTTCAAGGAGCCAATCTTTATGGGCGAAGACTATGTGGAAGCGCTCTTAAGCGGGGATGAAGAACTGGTGGAAGATGCCAGGAAGAAGAGAAGTGAGGACTTTAAGAAGGTCCTTCTGGAAAAAGTCGAGGAAGTGGAGAAAACATATTTCCCATTCCGTTCTTATGAGTTCTTAGGAAAGACACTGGTCACCGAAGAGGAAATGGAGAGAATTCTCCTCAAAGACTTCAAGTATATGCCCTTCTTCAAAAGAGCCACAAGGCTGAAGAGAATTCTCATCACCCGAATGAAAGAAGTGAGAAATGAGAAGAGGTTTGCCATCGATAAGAAGTACGAGGCCATGAAGGCCACCATGAGTAAAGATGGAAACGACAGAAATACCATTGCCAATATGAGAAGATCTGAAATCAGAGACCTCATCCGACTGGTTGCACTGAAAAGAGAAGAGTTCCGGGATCTGTCCCAGGGCAATTATCTGAAGGGCTACGAGGAGCTCAAGGCTTTCGAGTTCTATACAGAAGCAGACATTGCACCGCTTCTATATTTCAAGCATAAGCTGCATGGACTGAAGCTTCCTTATCAGGTTGCTCATGTGGTGCTGGATGAGGCCCAGGAGTACTCTCTCATTCATTATGAAGCTCTTCGTGACATCACAGGCACCCAGTCCTTCACCATTGTGGGAGACACAAACCAGATGATTCTCCATGGAGAAAGTGCCATGAGAGATCTTTCCTCTGTGTTCTCGGATATCAGGCATTATGACCTCAAGAAGAGCTATCGCTCTACTTTTGAAATCATGGACTTTGCAAACTCCTTCCTTGGAGAAGAGAAAATCGTACCACTGGTACGAAATGGTGAACCGGTGAAGGATCTTGGAGACCTCTCACTGGAAGAGTCCTTGGAAAAGATAGTGGAGACGGTGAACAGCTACAAGGAAAACAATCTGGACACCATAGGAATCCTGACAAAGGACATGAATACCACCAGGGAGCTCTATCAGCTTCTGAAAAACAAAATCAATGTAAAACTCATAGACAGTGAGGATGCCCTTTTAAAAGGAGATCTTTACCTTATGCCTTCTTACTTTGCCAAGGGGCTGGAGTTTGATGGCGTAGTCATGGTGGAGAAAAAGGACGAGGAAGGTCAGGCGTTGATCCGCTATATCATGGCCACCCGAGCTCTGCATAGACTCACAAGACTGACTTATGCGGATTCTATGATCTATTAGAACAAATTAGTAAAGCTCCAGACGCAATGGCGTGTCTGGAGCTTTTTCAGCATTTTGGGCACATTTGAGTGAAAGAAGATAGAAATCTAAAATCTGAATTAGAAGTAGGAACATCATTTGATATATAGTATAATAATCTCAATAAATGTCTGGAGATAGTTTGTTAGTACTGGAGTATGCATGCGAAATGGTGTGCAATCGAAAGGAGAATGCTATGGCGATATATATCGTGCGTAAGACGGGATGGCTGGGGTCAGGGTCAAAGATTCATGTTCAGATTGATGGAGTGAGAAGAGGAGAAGTATATGGAAGCTCTCCCATGGAATTTCCGGTGGATAAAAATGAGGCGGCAGTGAAAGTGACCCAGCTTGGGATCAGAAGCAAAGAAAAGGTCATTTCAGACGGGACGCTTCTTGAAATCCACCAGAGCCTCTGGTATAGAATAAGCTTTCCAGTGATGATTGCAGCTCAGTTTCTTACGGTATTTGTTTCAGATTTTATACTGAGTTTGATACTTCTCCTTGCACTTGGCGTTCTTTTCCTTGGAAGTTTGTACGTCATACCTGGATTTCACCTGAAAGAAGTTTCAAACGAAATCAATGAAATATCTATGGAAACAGAGGAGGTAACAGGATGGAACAGGTAATACTACCACTTTTCATCAGTTTTGCACTATATGCAGCACTATTTGTTCTGATTCAGCAAAAGAAAAAACAGCAAAAAGATCCAGCTGTGAAGGAAAACCCTCTGCCGTTCATCAACCAGTTCTTCATTTACAGTATATGGCCAACACTGATCATGGTGTTTTTCATGGATTTTGAGTTTTATCAGTTCGTTGTCTTCTATGGATACTCTTTGGTGATGGTGTATCTTGCAAACATCGCATACAAAAAAACTGTGGAGAGAAGCGAAGAAGCTGTGGATGATGCAGAGTAGAGGATATTGCAGATGAACAGAATGCAAAGGGAGAGATTATGAAAAACAAGAATATAGGAAAAATAATCTTTCTTACGGGGTTTTTCGTGTCAGTGGGTTCTATGATCAGGTCTTACAGCAGAGGAGACTACATTGGAATGGGTCTTTTTGGTATCCTATGTATTTTGCAGATTTTAGGTCTCTATCTCCAAAATAGTGAAAGCCAGAAGTGATGAAAGTAATCCGTAAGATGAATTGTTAAATCTGAAGATTATTGGACCTACTGAAGATATCTGTCAAAACTCAGTGCGGTCGAGTTTTGAGGAAGTCACCTTAAATAGAGCAATCTCATTCTATGTACTAACATCCATAGATATAAGGTAAGATCTTAACTGAAATGATGCTGTTGTTTGTGATGGAAGATTCCGAGGGAGGATAAAGATGACGAAAAAAGTAAGATATGGCATGATTGCAGCAGCAATTATGGGGATTGTTGTATATTTGTTTGTTATAAGAAATCCTTTGAAACAGGATCCTCAAAAAATAATCATTAGAAATGGGACCACTGGAGAAGAAACGATCCTTATTGGAGAAAACAAAGATCAATTCATGGCTAAATTATCAGAAATAGAACCAAAAATATCCGGATTTCATCTTTGGACAAGCGGATATCGGTATATGATTTTTTTCGAAGACAATGGAAGAACAAGAGACATCACAACAAAGGGTAAGAACAGATTTGTTTCTGGGATCATAGAGTATACGACAGATATAGACATAATTTCAATCATGGAAGAGTTCACCAGTTCAAAATAAAAAAACCATCCAGCTCAAAGCATACCGCTTTTTTGAACTGGATGGTTTTAGTTTGGTTTTCTTTTGATTCTTGAATAAGAGCATCTATTTGAACAGTATATTATGTCCGATGTACTTGAAGATAGAAGAGCAGAAATAGTAGGGTTCGTTCTATTATGGGAAATATAATTAAAGCAAAATGTAACCTGCTTCTTCTTAGAATACCGTCACATCCAGCTCTATGGTGATCATGATCCTGGCGGTCTTAAACTCTTCATGGAGTTTTTCTTCCAGTTCCTTTCGGATCTTCTCACGGCTTTCTTCTGTGGTGTTTTTACTGTCAACCACCACTTCCAAAATAAGAAGCTCGTGTTCACTGAGACCTGTATACCGAAAATCATGGTAAGAGACCACCCCTACTACAGAGTGGACGATTTTACCTACAGTTTCTTTCACCGACAGATATTTCTCATCCTGATAATTCACAGGATCCATATGAATCACAAGAGAGATATGGAATTCTTCCCGTATATGGCGTTCTATTTTATCGATGAGATTATGAAGTTCTACAAGATCCATGTTGTGTGGCACCTCTACATGGATGGTTGCCATGGTTTTGGATGGGCCGTAATTATGGATCTCCAGATCATGGACTCCATAAATATTTTCGTAGGAGAGGATCTTCTTTTTAATCCTTTCTGCAAGGTCTCTATCTGGTTTCTGACCAAGAATGGGATTGATGGTCTCTAGAGACAGGTTGATGCCTGAGTAGATAATATAGAGCGCAATGAGGACGCCTACAATGCCATCCACCGGAAGAGAGGTGAGTGGAGATAAGAGCAGCCCCAGAAACACCACAAAGGTCGTAAGAACATCACCAATGGCATCCTGCGCAGTGGCAAGAAGCGTTCCAGACTGCACTTTCTTTCCAAGATTTTTATTGAAGACATAAATAAAGAGCTTCACGCTCATGGAGAGAAAAAGAATGGTAAGAATCAAAGGAGAGGTTTCAACGACACCGGGATTGATGATTTTTTTGAAAGAGGAGACCACAAACTGATACCCTACCACAATGACAAGGACCGCAATGGTGAGACCCGTGAGGTATTCGATTCTGCCATGACCGTAAGGATGCTCTTTATCCGGCTCTTTTCCTGCGAGCTTGAATCCGAAGATGGTGATGATGGAGGAGGCGGTATCTGTGAGGTTATTGAAGGCATCGGCGATGATGGAGATGCTACCTGTAAAAAGACCCAGCAGTCCCTTGATGGAAAATAGGAGGAAATTCAGGACGATCCCTAATACACCGGAGATGGTGCCCACCCGTTCCCGTTCTTTTCCATTTTGGTAGTCTCTGCCATCGATGATTCTGTCCACTAATTTGCTGATCATAATAACGTCTCCTCATTTCATAACTGATGCTTTTCATTTGAATTTTAGAATTCATTATACCATATCATCCACACAGATTTCCTGAATAATTTATGAGGAAGAGTGGTTACTCCAACTTGACACATAACATATCATCCGAGATACATAAGTGGTGTATAGATATCAACAGAGTGAAAATGTGGGCAGTGCAGGGGAAAACATGATAGAATAGACCTGAGTTTATAATTTACGGAGGTTAGTCATGGAAGAGAAAAAGCTTGCATATGAACTGATTGATTTTCTGCACGCATCCTCTACTGCATTTCAGGCAGTGGATGTGATGAGAAAGGAACTTTTGTCCAAGGGGTATAAAGAGCTTCTGGGAGAAGATTCCTGGTCCCTTCAAGAGGGAGACCGTGCGTTCTATACAAAAAATGGTTCGGCACTATTTATGATACAGATCGGAAAAAACCCGCTGGAAGGCGGCTTCAAAATGGCGGGAGCCCATACCGATTCTCCTGCCTTCAGAATCAAACCGGATGCAGAGATGGTTCAGGACGGATACTTGAAACTGAATGTGGAAACTTATGGTGGGCCTATTCTTTCCACCTGGTTTGACAGACCACTGTCTGTGGCAGGACGAGTTCTTCTCAAAGGAGAAAGCGCGCTGAAGCCAAAGACCATGCTGGTGGATTTTGAAAAACCTCTTCTTTATATCCCATCCCTTGCCATCCACATGAACCGTAAGGTCAATGAAGGTGTTGAAATCCATAAGCAGAAACATGTGCTGCCTGTGGTGACCATGGTTCAAGAAGGATTCAATAAGAAAGGATTCCTGAAAGGACTTGTGGCAGAGAAGCTCGGAGTGAGTGCAGAGGAAATCCTCGATTTTGATCTGTTTGTCTATGAAGCGGACAAAGGAAGTCTTGTGGGGCTTCAGGAAGAATTCATCTCATCCAAGAGACAGGACAATCTTTCCAGTGTTCACGCCATCTATAAGGCCATGCTGGAAGCTAAGGAATTCTCTGGCATCAATGTGGGAGCCTTCTTTGACAATGAGGAATGTGGCAGCGCATCGAAGCAGGGAGCAGATTCCACTCTCCTGAGAGATCTGATGGAAAGGGTGTTCTATGCTCTGGGAGGCACAAGAGAAGACTTCCTGAAGAGTCTGGAGTCTTCCTTCATGATCTCAGCAGATCTCGCCCACAGTGTGCATCCAAATTACAGTGAAATGCATGATCCAACCAATCGTCCGCTGATCAACGAAGGTCCTGTGATGAAGATTTCGGCGAACCAGAGATATACTTCTGATGGAGATTCTCTGGCGGTGTTCAGAAATCTATGTGAGACGGCTGGAGTTCCATGCCAGAGCTTCGTGAACAGAAGCGATCTTCCAGGCGGAAGCACCATTGGACCCATCGGATCCACACATCTGCCCATCAGAACCATAGATATTGGGAATCCTCTACTGGGGATGCATTCTGTGAGAGAGCTGGGAGGCGTCAAGGATCATCTGTATCTGACAAAAGCCCTGGCGGTATATTTCAATCTGATGTAACTGACATTTTTTTGTCTTTTCTTTCATCAGGAATTTATGTACAATGATTCTAGTAAATATGTGGAGTTGGTATAGTGAAGAAGCGAAATATTGTAGCGGGTCTTCTCATGGGCGTAACCATGATGGCTCTATTATCCGGATGCGCATCCGTTCCAAAGGCTGAAGATCCATCGGTATATCTGGATCCTGCCCAGGAGAATGCTCAAGACAAAGAAGAAGTGGTCGCTTATGCAGAAGAAGTGAAGCCTCTTATAGAGAGTTTCTATGAAGAAGGAAAGGGACTGAAAAACCTTTCAGCAAAGGGCAATGCGCTTTTCGTGGAAGTGGATCTTTCAGAAGTGCCTGGAGAATATGACAAAGTGGAAGACCAGATGATTTATGAAAGCACCAGAATCACCCATGGACTTCTCAATTACCGTCCTTACGAGTTCATCAAAGACCTGTATAAGATTTCCATCACCTTTACAGGGGGGAAAACCTTGGACTTTTATGGAAAACAGATGGTGGAGAATGAAGGGGAACTTTCCTTCAAAGCAGAAACCATTGTGGCAGAAGTGAAACGTAAATAAGCCCAATAAGAAGAACCTGAATCAGTAGATGAATTTTTTCACTGATTCAGGTTCTTTTGGTTTCTAGAATAGACCTGTTTCTTTGGCTTTTTCCAAGGTTTCTTTTGCTTTTCTATGATCCTGTCTATAGAGGGAGTAAAGCTTCGCTTTTTCTTTCAGCCTTACGCGGGCATCTCTATGGGGGTTCTTAAGTATATAGTCCCTGCATGCTGTGCTGCAGAAACCTTCTTCTTTTTCCTCACAGTTCTCACAGGAAAAGTGCTGGAGATGACAGTCATCATTGGTGCAGTTGATGTACCTGTCCGTTGGGGCTTTGCAGTGCACGCACTTTGAGACGATGACATCTTCCTCCTGATTGATCTTTACAGAGATGCGGTCATCAAAGACATAGCATTTTCCGTCCCATAAGCGGCCTTTGGTGTTCTCGTTCTGGCCATAGGTGACAATGCCTCCTTCCAAGTGATAGACATCTTTAAACCCTTGATTGAGGAGCACACCTGTAAGTTTTTCACAACGGATGCCTCCAGTGCAGTACGCAAGGACCTTCTTGTCTTTGTGCTCGCTGAGGTTTTCCTCGATCCACTTGGGGAATTCTTTGAAGTTTGTGATATCAGGGCGGATGGCTCCTCTAAAGTGTCCCAGGTCATACTCATAACCGTTTCTGCCGTCGAGGATGATCACATCTTCCTTTTGCATCATTTCGTGCCACTCTTCTGGTTTCAGATAAGTGCCCACAAGATCCTTCGGGTTCACATCGTCCTCCGGGAGAAGAGTGATGATGCTGTCTCTTAGTTTTACATAGAGCTTCCGGAAAGCGTTATGGTCCTCTTCATGGATTTTAAAAACCATGGTGGCGAATCTGGGATCTTTTTTCATATGGTCCATATAAGCGTCAGTATCTTCCACAGTGCCCGATAGAGTTCCATTGATGCCTTCCTGTGCCACAAGGATTCTGCCCTTCAGGTTCAGGGACTCACAAAGGGCTTTATGCTCTTTTGTATACGCCTCAGGATTTTCTATATGGACGAACTGATAGTAAAGCAGGACGCGGTAATTTTTCTCATTCATAATTCATTTCTCCGTTCAATTTTTCCTGAACTGAGTATACCGTATAAATTAAATTTTGTAAATTGCCATAGCATGCAACTTAAATTGATAAATTTTGACATGGTGAATCGAAAGGAAACATAAGCAGTCTGCATAAGGAGTTTCCGATTATTATCGGTAAAGTATGCTGTCTAGTTCTCAATAGGGTCATGCTATATAATGGAGTTGAAGGGAAGTATAAAACCCACATCAAACAGATGATTTATAAAATTATAAAAAAATATCTTGATTGAAAATAAAAATAGGCTGCTGAGTACTCATATAAGTAAAGGGGGGTGACTGTGGGGTTGTTTGGAAAGAAGAATCTACGAAAAGAAAGGTATCTTGTTTTTGTGCATGAGTACAAAGGAACCATGTACCGGATTGCGCTAGGATATTTAAAGGCAGAGAGTGATGCCATGGAAGCTGTGGATGAGACGGTATACATAGGGCTGTCAAAACTTCACCAGCTGAGAGAAGAGGATAAGCTGAAACCATGGATGACAAAAATCCTCATCCATGAATGCCATCGTCTGCTCAGGCTTCGGAAAAAGGATATTCCTACAGAGCAGCTGCCTGAAACCGAGGAAGTGACATCGAGGGTCTCTCTTACCATGAGAGAAGCCATCGGCGAGCTGCCAGAGGATCTTCAGGAGGTCATCATACTACGTTATTTTGGGGATCTGACGGTGAAAGACACGGCACAAGAACTGAATATCCCCCAAGGGACCGTGGCTACAAGAACAAGGAAAGCATTGGAGATGTTAAAAGAAAAGCTGATTTTCTGGGAAGGAGGTGCAGAACATGAATCCGTTTGATGAGAAAGTCAGAAGATGTCTAGGTGATGAAATTATGGAACCTGATACGCTGCATACACTGGAAGAGCGGGTTTTAGCCCGATATAGAGGAACGAGAAGAAAAAAAGCGGCCCAACTGTTTTTGATGCTGTCTCTCCTTTTTTCCGGTCTTCTGTTCTATACGGCAAATGCTGAATCCGTTTTTGCAGATAAACTCCGAAGCGTTCCCATCCTAAAAGAATTTTTAACCGCCATGGACATCAGTCCAGCTGAAGAGAAAAGCCTTGAAGAGCTTGGAATTCTTTCTGAGAGCGGGAAATATGATGTTCGGCTTCAGTATGCACTATCAGAAGACAAAAGAGTATTTCTTTATTTTCAGTTTCCTGAAGAAGTAGTGCTTCGGGAGAATGATCATCTTGATATAGAACTGTTAGATGTATACGATCAGGTGACTAAAAAGGACTACTCGATGACATTCATGAAAAACTTAAATCCCGGTATGCCTCCATCAAACAATGGTTATATTGTGATTCAAGGGTTCATACCCGCAGGGATGGACTTATCTTTCCCAGAAAAGCTGCACATTGCATTTCGGGCCAATGTGGCCAGAAATGTCAGTTACGATCATTGGGGCACAAGAAGTGCAGAGGATGAGCCACTGGGAGAGTACAGATTTGATGTGGAGCTGCAGAAGATGGAGAAGAGGATTCTGGAACGTGTGGGAAAAAAGGTGCTGATTGACGGGAATACTCTAGTCATTGATCAGCTGGAAAGAGGGTTGAAGACGTTGGATATCGTGGTTAGTCAACCAAAAAACAACAAAGACATCATCACCGAAATTTCAGGGTATATGAGAGACGGGAAGACGAAAAAAATCATCGATGAAGACATAACGGTGTCTTACTCCACCAAAACAGGGGAAATACATGCATTATATCTGAATGGAGAAGAAATTCCTGAGGGGGGAGAAGTGGAAATTGTTCTTGAAGAGGCGATACTTCTACCGAAAGATCAGCAGTATATTACAATTGACATGCAGAAGAAAGAGATGATCCATCCTATTCCGGGAATAAGCCTAGAAATGGCGTCAGCTGGAAAACGCTCTGCGCTTACTTTCATCACTGAAAGTAATATACATCCCTTTGACACCTATAAAACCTCAGCATCAGCGGAGGAGAAAAGATTGCCTCATCCTGGAATTCAAACAATCGGAGAGAACAGGACCAAGTGGAGCTATGTGATAGATGAAAATTTGTCGGATGAAGTAGTCTTAAGAAGAGCCAGGGACTCAGGAAGAAAAGTGGTGTTCGATAAGCCTATCGTCATTGAACTCAAGGTGCCTTCTGCACACTCATTCACCCCAATTCCATAGATCATCAAAAACAAAGCTCTGTATAAGGAGCCCGGTATTCATCTAAAGTGAAATGAGCAGCAAATTAAAATGAGAGTAAACGTTGAGGAGGACAGATTTGAAAAATAAAAAATACGCCACACTACTAGTAATTATGCTAAGCATAATGGTCATTTCCGGATGTAAAAAAGAAGAACAAACACTTTATAACCGAAACATAGTGGTGGATGGCATTGTGTTACCATTCTATGAGAGCTCGTTGACTTATAATGCAGAAGATGAAGGGCAGATGAGAAGCAAGCTTTCTTCAATATGGAATGACACCATTGCAAATCTGCCTGGAACCGAAGAGTATATCATTGTAAATCATAATGGTGAAGATCTGACACAGGAGTTTCTTGCTGAGAAATCACCTTCTCATCAGGAAATGCAAGACATGATAAAAAAAGTCAAAGAAAATGGATACCTGATTGTAAGAAAAAATTATTATCGAGTTACAACAATTGAAAAAGAGATGAAGGCCCTCTTTGCTGGTGAAAGAATTGCAATCAGACCTGAAATAATGGATAAAGTGATCAAAGACAACAGAGAAGCGTATGAGAACAAGGACTATGAATCCATCAATTTGTATCTCCGAAAGAATGATATAAAAATCTATGATAAATTGAAGCTGCAACCATGACAATACTGTTTATATACAGAGCCGAAAAAAAGACTGGGATACCAGTCTTTTTAAGCGATAAGGAGAATTTCAACCACTTTTAGCTCTCTGTTTTTTGATGGTTTCTTTTCATGATTTTGGGGAGTACTCCGCGGATGAACCCATCCATAAAAGTGATAGAACCAAATAGTTCCATTCCAATCCCTGGTCTGTATCGCTCTGCGCCAAAGAAATAATTTGCAAGTATCCCCAAAGCGTAAAATGCTGCTCCTACGAAGACTTTTTTCATATGTTCCTCTTGTTTCTTCAAAAACATCCATCCTTTCGATTCAGGTATATTGCGATAGTAGCCTTACTGCCAATTGTCCTTTTGATGTTCAGGGTAAAAACCTTGTATATATCAGAGCGGGAGTTTACAGTAATTCTTCATAAAGGGCTCTCACCAGGTGATTTCAAAGTAAGCAGTCTCGTGAAGAATCATGAGGATATCATATATGTCCTATTCTTAGAATTTGCACTCTGATTCTATACTGATGATACGGAATATAGTTTAAGCATACTGTAAAATTTGTAAAATAGATAGTTTAAAATAGAAAAGCAGCTGAAGTTTCTCTTCAACTGCTTTTGCTGCTTGATAGACCTGAGATGAACTCCGATCTGCCAAACTGCTAATCCACTTTACCCACATCCGTCAATGTAAGGCCCTTATTGTGGCTGAGTGCCCAGCTGATGCCCCATTCATTCTGGAACAGAAGGATATTTCTGTCTCTCAGATCCTTTACCAGGCGCGTGTCAGAGGTGATGTCGAGATCATCCAGGTTGATGTCTTCCTGATCCATCCAGCGCACAAAGCGGAAAGGAAGTCTTTCAACTTTCAGATCCACACCATATTCATTCTTCAGTCTGAACTCCAGAACGTCCATCTGCAGTGTACCCACTACACCGACAATGATCTCTTCCATGCCGATATGGAGTTCTTTATAGACCTGGATGGCTCCTTCTTGAGCCACCTGAGTGATTCCCTTGACAAACTGCTTTCTCTTCATGGTATCCATAGGCCGCACCCTGGCAAAATGCTCTGGTGCAAAGGCTGGAATACCTTCAAAACGGAATTTGTTGTTTGTGGAGGTGAGGGTATCTCCAATGGAGTAGATGCCTGGGTCGAAAACACCGATGATGTCTCCAGCATAGGCTTCTTCCACCATTTCTCTGTCCTGAGCCAGGAACTGCTGCGGCTGAGAAAGCTTCACCTTTCCTTTACCCTGATAGTGGTTCACTTCCATACCCTTCACAAACTTACCGGAGCAGATTCTGATGAAGGCAATCCGGTCTCTGTGCTGAGGGTTCATATTCGCCTGAATCTTGAAGACAAAGGCAGAGAAGTCATCGCTCATCACATCAATCTCCTCACCCTCACTGGTTTTTCTAGGCAGTGGAGAAGAAGTGAGTTCCAGGAAGGACTTCAGGAATGGCTCCACACCAAAGTTTGTCAGAGCAGAAGCAAAGAATACAGGGCTGAGCTCTCCACGAAGAACCGCTCCCATATCAAACTCATCTCCAGCTATATCAAGAAGCTCGATATCATCTTTCAGCTGTTTGTGGAAATCTTCTCCGATGAGGTCTACAAACACTTGGTCCTCAACAGATCCCTTCACGGAGTTTACTGTTGTCTGTCCATGATTTCCAGAAGAGAACACCTGAATGCTGTTGGAGCTTCTCTCATATACTCCTTTGAAGTCTTTTCCAGATCCAATGGGCCAGTTCATGGGATAGGTTTTGATGCCAAGCTCCCGCTCAATCTCTTCCATGAGTTCAAAAGGATCCCTTGCTTCACGGTCCATCTTATTGACGATGGTGAAGATTGGAATGTTTCTCAATGAGCAGACATTGAAGAGTTTTCTCGTCTGATCCTCCACACCCTTTGCCGCATCCACCACCATCACAGCGGAGTCTGCTGCCATGAGGGTACGGTAAGTGTCTTCCGAGAAGTCCTGATGTCCTGGGGTATCCAGGATGTTGATGCAGTAGCCGTCATAGTTGAACTGCATCACGGAGGAGGTTACAGAGATTCCTCTCTGCTTTTCAATCTCCATCCAGTCGGACACAGCATAATTTTTAGATTTTCTAGATTTTACAGAACCAGCCAAACGGATGGCGCCTCCGTAAAGAAGCAGTTTTTCAGTCAGGGTTGTTTTACCGGCATCCGGGTGAGAGATGATGGCAAAGGTTCTACGTCTCTCAATTTCTTTTCTTAAATCTTCCACGGTTTTCCTCCAAATTTACGATCTATGCAAATCCTGCCGAACATGCAGGAGCTTCCATTTCATACTTCATGTCTTTTTCAGACCAATTATATATTATAGTTGATTTTCAAGGATTATACTACTAAATTTCCAGAAGAAAAAGTGGAAAATCAGCCTCTGTGCAATAATTAATGGAAATTTAATGGTAAGTATAACGTATTTATATATATTGTGGGGTATAATGAATACAATTAGCAGTGGAGGGACAGAATGATCAGATTAGTAGCCATAGACATGGACGGAACCTTGCTTTCCAGAGAGCATACCGTCAGTGAAATCAACCAGAAGGCCATAGCCCTGGCCAAAGAAAAGGGAATTAAAGTAGTGCTCTGCAGCGGCAGAACCATCGAGAATCTTCTCAGTTTCACTAAAGAACTTGATCTTTATGGAGAAGAAGACTATGTGGTGGGCTATAATGGAGCAGGGGCAGTGAAATCTGCCAGTGGAGAGTTTATTTACGAAAACTGTCTAACCGGAAAAGAGACCAAAGCCATCACGAAAATCTGTGATGACCTTGGAGCCAATTATACGGTGCATACTTTCAGAAGAGCATTTACACCTCGAGACAATGTGCACTCCAGAAGAGAAACAGAACTCAATGGAGTAGAACTCTTCATCGAAAATCCGGAAGGACTTTCAGATGAGGAAGTGGTGACAAAAGTTCTGGTTCTCGATGATCCAGAGATTCTGGACGGATATGCGCCAAGACTTTATGAAGCATTGGGCGAAGAGTTCCATGTGGTGCAGACCATGCCCATTTATCTGGAGATCATGCGAAAACATGTGAACAAATATGTAGGCATTATGGCGGTAGCTAAGGAGCTGGGCATCCAAAGAGAAGAGATTCTGGCCATTGGAGATGCCATGAATGATTATGAGATCATCAAAGAAGCAGGCATCGGCGTTGCCATGGGCAATGCGGAGGATAAAGTGAAAGAAGCCGCTGATTTTGTGACAAAAGATCATGAGGAGCATGGGGTAGCGTATGCACTCAACCATTTTCTGCAGCTGGGGATGAACGATTTTAAGTAAAGGTGGTGAAGCCATGAAAAAATTAAAAGTACTGTCTCTGTTTCTTCTGATGATGCTGGTTATTCTTCTTCCATGGAAAGATGCATCCGCTTCCAGCAGATACTACGAAGTGTCCAGATTCAACCTGACAGTAGATATACAGGAAAATGGAGATGCTAGGGTGCTGGAGGAGATCACGTACAATTTTGATGGAGAGTTCAATGGCGTCTTTCGAAACATCGACTATTCAAGAACCAGCGGATTGTCTGATCTTACGGTGGGCGTTTTAGAAGGGGGAAGTGTCCGCAGTTTTACAGAGGCATATTCTGGAGATGCCAATACCTATGAGGTGGAGGACACTGGAAGTATAAGGAAACTTAAAATATATGAGAAGTCCAGAAATGAAGAAAAGACCCTGGTCATCGGATACACTCTGCAGAATGTGGCGGAGAAGTATAATGATATTTCCATCTTCAATCGTAAAATTATTGATTCAGGATGGGATATTCCTCTGAATAATATCACCATTACCATCACCATTCCGGAAGGAGCCCAAAAGGAAGACCTTAGAGTTTTTGCTCATGGACCTTTAACAGGTTCCAGCGAAATTGTGGATGGCAGGACTTTCTACTTCACAGTGCCCTCTGTGAGCGGCAGATTTGTGGAAACTCTGGCCATTTTCCCAAGAGACCTGATTCCAGCTTCCACCAATACCTTTGACAGAAATGAGCTGGAGACCATTCTGGAGAATGAGCAGCGCCTTGCAGATGAAGCAAACAAAGAAAGAGAAGAAGCCATCAAAGAACTGGAAAGAGAAGCCAAGCAAAGGGAGAGAGAAAAAGCATCCAGACCTATTTTTGGTGCAGGTATTCTGGCTGGTCTTGGTTCCATTTTCTTCATGTTCAGAAAGTATGGCAAAGAACTGAAACCCACTTTTGAAGGGGATTACTATAGAGAACTGCCGGAGGATTATTCTCCAGCGGTGATGACGTATCTGCTTACAAAAGGGCAGTCCAAAGATGTGGATATCATGGCCACCATTTTGGATCTTGCCAGAAAGAAGGTCATAAAGCTCCGGCCAGTGGCTATTGAGAAAGGAATGATCTTCAAGAAGGAGGAAGAGTCCTTTGAAATGACCTGGATGGATAAAACAAAACTGGATATGCTTTTGCCTCATGAAAAATTCCTGGCCACCTGGTTTATTGATGAAATCGGAAATGGAAATGGTCTGGTTCTGGAAGATCTGGAGAAGATTTTAAAGAGCAATAAGGCGGCACTCCAGTTCCAGAAAGATTACACCTACTTCAAACATAAGGTCAAAGAGGTGGGAGAAAAGCAGAGATTCTTCCAAGGCAACGAACTGCCTGGGTCGAAGATTTTTGTCATCATAGGACTTGTGTTGATCCTTTCAGGTATCCTTGGATTGTTTACACTAGGAAGCATCATTGCCATTGGTTTGGCAGCCATAGGTATGTTTCTTTTGTTTGGCCTGCTGGCCATGCGATTTGTCAGAAAGTATTCCCAGAAGGGCATCGACCATAAAGCCATGTGGATGGCATTCAAACAGTTTCTCCAGCATTTTTCCAATATGCAGGAGGCTGAGATTCCGTCCCTTGTCATTTGGGAGCACTATCTGGTGTATGCCACGTCCCTAGGTGTAGCGGATGAAGTCATTGATCAGCTGCCTAAGGTCTTCTCAGAGCAGGAGCTTACAAATCCGGACCTCACTTACATGGGAGGATACAGAAGCTTCAGTAATTTCTATATCATGAATCAGGCATTCTCCAATACCATGACCCGCGTGAACTCTGCGGTGAGTACAGCTCAGATAGCTGCATCCCAGAAGTCATCGGGATCCGGCTTTGGCGGAGGATTCTCCGGCGGAAGCTCAGGTGGAGGCGGAGGCGGTGGAGGCGGTGGCGCCTTCTAACAGCTGCTTTAACGATAAAAAATGTAAAGAGAAAGGAAGATGTATATGAAAACAGGAACCATTATTCTACTTGTTGTCATTGGCCTTATTGTACTTCTGGCACTCTATGGCGTCTCTGTATACAACAGTCTTGTTGTTCTGAAGAACCGCGTGAAGAATGCATGGGCACAGATCGAAGTTCAGCTCAAGAACAGAGCAGATCTCATTCCAAACCTTGTGGAGACTGTAAAGGGCTATGCTTCCCATGAGAAGGAAGTGTTTGAGAATGTCACCAAAGCAAGAAGCCAGGTGCTCAATGCCAAAGGTGTGGAAGCCACAGCGAAAGCGGATGCTGAGCTGTCCTCTGCAATATCAAGACTTCTTGTTACTGTCGAAGCTTATCCTCAGCTGAAGGCAGATCAGAATTTCCTCTCCCTTCAGAGCGAACTGAAAGATGCGGAAGAAAAAATTCGTTATGCAAGACAGTTCTACAATGACACCACCATGAAGTACAACACTGCCATCCAGGTATTCCCAAAGAATATCTTTGCCGGCATGTTCAACTTCAGGGAAGAGCCTCTCTTTGAAGCTTCTGAAGCAGACAGAGCAGTGCCTACTGTGAAGTTCTAAGTGAAAAGGTCTTCTGGAAGAATACTCTTCTGGAAGGCCATTCTTTCATCTGTTTACTATTTGTTTACGATTTCTCATTGATAAGTTGTTGACAGATTTTTTTTTATCGGCTAAGATGATATCAAATACATGGATTGTTACTGGTAAGCAGGCAAGACCGAGATACATGCAACGTTGTTGCTTTGTTTCTTCGGTCTTTTTTATTTATGCTGTGGCCACAGTGCTTGAGGACCGGTACAGGCTATGCATTGAACTTATTTCATTTATTTTAAGGAGGAAAAACATTATGATGAAGTATCTACAGAAACTTGGTAGATCGCTCATGCTCCCTGTTGCAGTACTTCCTGTGGCATCCATTCTTATGGGTATCGGGTACTGGATTGACCCTTCAGGCTGGGGTGGTGGAAGCCCAATCGCCGCATTCCTCATCAGTGCCGGTGGCGCAATTATTGATAATATGTCCATTCTTTTTGCAGTGGGTGTTGCTCTTGGCATGTCCAAGGATAAAGACGGTTCTGCAGCTCTTGCAGGTCTCGTAGCCTTCCTTGTTGTCACAAAGCTGCTTTCTACAGGAACCGTTGCTCAGCTGACTCAGGTGGACGCAGAAGCAGTAAATGCTGCTTTTGGTAAAATCAGCAATCAGTTCATCGGAATCATCTCCGGTCTTGTGGCTGCAGGCATGTACAACAGATTCTCCCATGTACAGCTGACTCCAGCACTTTCCTTCTTCAGCGGAAAGAGACTGGTGCCAATCATGACATCCTTTGCCATGATCCTAGTATCTGCAGTGCTGTTCTTTGTATGGCCAGTAGTATACTCCGGTCTTGTAGCATTTGGTACCTCTATTTCAGAACTTGGTGCAGTAGGTGCTGGTATCTACGGATTCTTCAACAGACTTCTGATCCCAACTGGACTTCACCATGCACTGAACTCTGTATTCTGGTTTGATGCCATTGATATCAACGACATCGGAAACTTCTGGGCAAGCACCGGTACTCCTGGAATCACAGGCAGATATCAGGCTGGTTTCTTCCCAGTGATGATGTTCGGTCTTCCAGCTGCAGCTCTTGCCATGTACCACACTGCGAAGGACAAGAAGAAAAAGGTTGCAGGAGGACTTCTTCTGGCAGCAGCAGTATCTTCTTTCTTCACTGGAGTTACAGAACCAATGGAATTCGCTTTCGTATTCCTTGCTCCTGGACTTTACCTGGTACATGCAGTTCTGACTGGTATCTCTGTATTCCTTGCAGCTCAGTTCCAATGGATTGCTGGATTTGGATTCAGCGCAGGCTTTGTAGACTTCTTCTTAAGTCTTAAAATGCCACTGGCTGTAAATATCTGGATGCTGATCCCACTTGGCCTTGTTATGGCAGTGGTCTACTACTTCCTGTTCAGATTCCTCATCGTAAAGCTGGATCTTAAAACACCTGGAAGAGAAGATGATGAAGTCGTAGAAGGCGAAGGCAAGGTTCTTTCCAAAGACACCAACTTTAAAGCTCTTGCGGCTGAAATCCTGGAAGGACTTGGCGGAAAAGAGAACATCGCATCTCTTGATTACTGCATCACAAGACTGAGACTTGAAGTGAAGGACAATCTTCTTGTGAATGAGGCAAAGATCAAGAAGGCTGGTGTGGCTGGTGTAGTAAGACCATCCAAGACCAACGTTCAGGTTGTCATCGGACCACAGGTTCAGTTTGTGGCAGATGAGTTCAAGAAACTGATTTAAGTTCGTTACTAAGTATAAAGACGGCTGCTGTAAAAGGCAGCCGTTTTATTACGGTTTGAATGCTTCTAAGTTTTGGACATCTTATTTAAGCTTCTACTATGAAGGAAAAAGGAAAAGCATCGGATTTCCTGGAGGGGAAAAATCCGATGCTTTTCTGTATGATTCAATATACTAAGATTATACGAAGTAGGATAGGGTCAGAAGCTGCAGAGCTTCCTGAAAGTTCCGGATATCCAGACCTGTGATCTGATGGATTTTCTGAATCCGATAGGTCAGGGTGTTCCGGTGGATAAAGAGCACTTTTGAAGTCCTGCTCATGGAAAGACTTTCTTCGATGAAGGTCTTCACCGTAAGGCGAAGCTCATAGGAGAGTTTTTCATAGGAAGATCTTTTCGTTTCCAGAAACTTAGAAAGCTCCTCTTTCGAAATCTGTTCCAGAATTCTTACGAGAAAGAGATCCTCCACTGCATAAAGGGAACTCTTAAGATCCAACCGGACAATGCTTCTGGAGGTGTCTTTAAGCTCTGAAATTCTCTCTAAGAGGGATCCAGTACAGGGGTTCCTGTAGTAAAGCACTGTATGGTTTTTATAGAAGTTCTCTGTCAGAGCAGTGGACAGTCCACTGGCAATTTTAAAAGCGTCTTTAAGCGGCGCCATAACAATCACATGATCATCCACCACGAGGAGATGTTTATCTGAGCCCAGATAAGCCGTGAGAAACTCATAAAGTTCTGCGAGGTTTTCAGCGGATGAAAGGATGGGGCAGAAGGAAGTTTTTGGCGCTTCCTTCTGCAGGTCCTCTATTTTGTTATTGAGCTTCATTTTCTCCGAAGTGGAGGAAAGTGAGTAAGTGGTCATGGCAGCGCTCCCCATTGTTAGAATATGGTTTCTTCCGTTTCTTTATCAAACACGTGGATCTTTTCTCCGTTGAAGGCAAGTTTCACTACCTGGTTTGGCTTCACACTACTGTTTCCATTGACGCGGATGGTGATGTTGTCCACTTTGTTGGTCAGGTATACATAGGACTCTGCGCCCATGATTTCTGTGACTTCAGCCTTGGCTTCAAATGCTGGAGTACCCCATTTTTCAATCTGTTCCTGTTCGTAGCTGATATTTTCAGGACGAACACCGATGACCACTTCTTTGCCTTCCATCTTTCTTTCACTGAGTTTCTTTGCCTGATCTTTGGAGACAGGGATTCTCACCGTATCATAAGCAAGAAGTGTTTCTCCACCTTCAGAAACTACTGTGGCGGGAAGGAAGTTGATCTGTGGGGAACCGATGAAACCTGCAACAAACATATTGGCAGGATTGTCATAGATGTTCTGAGGTGTATCCACCTGCTGAATGAGTCCATCTTTCATGACAACAATTCTGGTACCCATGGTCATGGCCTCTGTCTGGTCATGCGTTACATAGATAAATGTAGTCTGCAGCTTCTGTTGAAGCTTGGAAATTTCTGTTCTCATCTGGACTCTGAGCTTAGCATCGAGGTTTGACAGCGGTTCATCCATAAGAAACACATTCGGATCTCTTACGATGGCACGACCCAGAGCAACTCTTTGTCTCTGTCCGCCAGAGAGTGCCTTGGGCTTTCTTGCAAGAAGATGCTCAATATCAAGAATCTTTGCCGCTTCTCTTACTTTTTCGTCAATGTCCTTCTTAGACATTTTTCTCAGCTTCAGTCCGAAGGCCATGTTGTCATAAACACTCATATGAGGATAGAGGGCATAGTTCTGGAACACCATGGCGATGTCTCTGTCCTTGGGGTCCACATCATTGATGACACGGTCCCCGATCATAACGGTACCTTCTGAGATTTCTTCCAGTCCAGCGATCATTCGAAGTGTAGTGGACTTACCGCAGCCTGAAGGACCGACAAAGATGATGAACTCTTTATCTTCTATTGTAAGGTTAAAATCCTTAACTGCAACCACATCACCGGGATATTTCTTCCAAACATTTTTTAATTCTAAACTAGCCAATTGCTTCAGCTCCTTTCAACATACTCTCATCTTACGTGTTTCCTGGAAAGGATTCCATTGACAAAATGCACAAACTTTTTGCTGTTGTCTGATAAAATGCACAGAGCCTTTCCACTAGGAAAAATCAAGAAGAACAACTATAATAGAGAGTAGAGTGTTCCATGGGAGGTTGTGGATGAGGATAATCAAGATATTCAATAACAATATCGTTGCAACCCGGTTTGAGAACGGAGAGGAGATGATCCTCACAGGTGCGGGCATCGGATTCCAGAAGAAGCTGGGGGATCTTGTTTCAAAAGACCGTATCGAAAAAGTGTATGAGGTCCGGGAGGATGGGAAGGATAGACTTTACAGGCTTTTTGGGGATACACCCATGGAGCTTATTGATGCTGCACAGAAGATTCGGGACAGAGCAAAAGATGAGCTGGGGATCCAGATGACGATGCAGGCATTGGTAGGAATGATTGATCATATCACCTATGCTGTAGAACGTAAAAAAAACGGTCTGGAGATACCAAATCTTATGCTGCACGAGATCAAGAGCCTTTATCCTGAAGAGTTCCAGGTGGGACTTTTAGGGCTTCAGTTTATTCAGGATGCCACAGGAGTGCTTCTGTCGGAACATGAGGCTGGCTATGTGACCATGCATATGGTGAATGCTTCCCTCGGAGAGAACAAGGAGAGCATCTCCAAGATATTTCTCTTCACCAGCGGCATCGTGGACATTATAGAAGATGTCTTTGATATTGATTTTGACGAGGATGAGATTTCACTGGCAAGGCTCAACTCTCATCTGAAGTTTCTAGCGAAAAGAATTCTTCTAAAGCAGCCCAGTACAGAGGATCAGGTAGAAGATTTCTATGAGATGTTCATGAAAAAAGATAAGCGGTATAAGTCTGTGGAGAAGAAAATCAAGACTTTTGTCTATAAGAACTTTCATCATGAGGTGACCTTGCAGGAGATGGTCTACCTCATGGTGCACATCAATAAGGCCATCAGTTCAAGATGATGCGTTTTCGTGCGCTTAGAAAAAGAATGCTTCTGCTTTTCCAAAGACTCGGGAAAGCACTGATGCTCCCAGTATCTGTTCTTCCTGCGGCGGCCATTTTAATTGGTATCGGATACTGGATGGATCCACTGGGGTTTGGAGATGGATTTCTATTCTCGAGAATACTGGTTCAGGTAGGTGTCATTATTCTAGACCATGTGCCCATCCTCTTTGCAGTGGGTGTTTCTCTTGGCATGGCCAAGGAGAGAGATGGGTCGGCGGCACTTTCTGGACTCCTGAGCTATCTGGTGCTCACAAGAGTTCTTTCCATAGAGTCTGTGGCGCAGTATCAGCAGATTCCTGTTTTAGAAGTCAGCGAGGCCTTCTCAAAGATCGGCAACCAGTTTACTGGGATTCTCTCGGGACTTGTTGGCGCATATATGTTCAATCGCTTCAGCACCCTTCAGTTGCCTTCTGGTCTGAACTTCTTTGGCGGAAAGCGTTTTGTGCCTATTATCAGTGCTCTCTCCATGGTTTTAGTGAGTCTTCCGCTGTATTATATCTGGCCACTTCTTTATGAAGGACTTATTGTATTCGGAACTAGAATCAGTGCGCTGGGACCGTTGGGGGCTGGGATCTATGGATTTCTCAACAGACTCCTCATACCGCTGGGACTCCATCACCCTTTAAACTCAGTCTTCTGGTTTGATGTCATCGGCATCAATGATATTGGAAACTTCTGGCAGGGGATTGGTGAATATGGAAAGACCGGGCAGTATCTGGCAGGTTTTTTCCCCATCATGATGTTTGGACTTCCCGGGGCAGCCCTTGCCATGGGGAAAAAAGCCATGAAAGGGCAGAAGCGTAAAACCCGCTCCTTCATGGGTACTGCGGCTGTGGCCTCTTTTCTTACAGGAATCACGGAACCGTTGGAGTTTTCGTTCATGTTTGTTGCTCCACCTCTTTATGTGCTTCATGCTTTTCTTACAGGGGTATCCCTCTTTCTTGCTGCACAGTTTCAGTGGATAGCCGGATTCAGCTTCAGTGCAGGCCTCACAGATTTTCTTCTCAGCCTAAGGATGCCTATGTCAAAGGATATGGGGATGCTTCTGATTCTTGGGATTATTATGTTTTTTCTCTACTATTTTTCTTTTTCTTTTGCCATTGAAAGGTTTCAGCTTTTAACACCAGGAAGGGAACCGAAGAAAATGAAAAAAGAAGAGGAGAGCACTCTTTATTCCAGAAACTATAAAAAACTGGCCAAAACCATATTAAAGGCCAGCGGTGGACAGGAGAATATTCTTCAGGTGGACGCATGCATCACCAGGCTTCGCCTGGATGTGCAGGACGAGAAAAAAGTCAGCGACAAGCGCCTGAGAAGTATGGGCGCCATGGCGGTTCTGAAGCAGGAGGGCCATGTGCAGGTGATCATTGGTCCTGAAGTGCATTTTATTCTGGAGGAGCTGAAACAGCTGCTGTAGATCCATAATAAGGAATGGAAAAGGCATCAGAGCCCAAAAAGCTCTGATGCCTTATTTGATTTTGACTTATTTTCCGCTTTGTTTCTCGTAGTTTCGGTGCATCATCCCTAAAGTTTTCTTCATACCCATGCTTTCATAGAATGGACGAAGATCCTCATCACAGGAGAGATCAATCATATAAAACTCAGAGAGCGCACGGAGAGTTCTTTTCATAAGTTCCTTTCCGATTCCTTGATTTCTGTATGGGGGAAGCACTTCTAGCAGGGGAATATAACAGCTGAGCACTCCATCGCTGATGACATTCACAAATCCGACAATGGCAGTTCCATCCAAGGCTACCAGAGAAAGGTAGCTTTTTTCAAGAAGCTCTCTATGTTTTTCTTTACTCGGCGGATTGGGCCATCCTTCAAAAAATCCATCCGGAAGGTCATAAATTCTCTTGTACTTTTCATAGGTGATCATAGGGTGACTCCTTATGGTCTATAGTCTCACTGGGGGAAGGAGACCTACTTTCTTCTGCATCTTCCGTAAGGTCTTCATGGCATGGTAGTTCGCTTTCATAGCCCCTTCACCATAAATCTTCTCCAGCTTCTCTTTCTCGGTCAGGAGTTCATTGGCTTTCTCCTGTACAGGCTTCAGTTCTTCAATGATGGTATCAGCCACGTACTCTTTGAACTCTTTGTATCCTTTTCCTTCGAAAAGTTTCACCACTTCATCTGGCTTGATTCCTTTTATCGCAGAGACAATGTTGATCAGATTCTTAACGCCAGGCTGCTCATCGGTGTAATTGACAACACCCACAGAGTCTGTGACAGCTCGTGCAATCTTCCTTCTGATGACTTCCGGTTTGTCCAAGACAAGAATATAGGAGTTTTCGTTGTCATCTGATTTGGACATCTTCTTTTCCGGATCCTGAAGATCCATGATCTTCGCAGCACTTTCTGAAATCTTAGCTTCGGGCAGTACAAAAGTATCGCTGTAATTCGAGTTGAATCTCTGGGCGATATCTCTAGAAAGCTCCACGTGCTGTTTCTGATCAATGCCTACGGGCACAAAATCCGTGTTGTAAATCAGGATATCTGCAGCCATAAGTACTGGATAATTAAAAAGTCCAGCAGAGATGGATGTGTTTTCTTTCATTTTTGCTGTTTTGTCTTTGTACTGGGTCATACGGGACAGCTCTCCCATATTTGCTGTACAGGTCAAAAGCCAGGAAGCCTCGGAATGTGCTGGCACATGAGACTGCACAAAGAGGGTGCTTTTTTCGTAATCCAGTCCAGAGGCGATATAGATGGCCAGAATCTCCAGAACTCTTTTACGAAGGAGTTTCGGCTCCTGCTTTACTGTGATGGCATGAAGGTCTGCAATGCAGTAATAACACTCATAATCGTCCTGAAATCCAATCCAGTTTTTAATGGCACCCAAATAGTTCCCAAGGGTGATTTCCCCTGAAGGTTTGATTGCACTGAAAACAATTTTCTTTTTCTCTTCCATATGTCGTCCTCCAAAACTTCTCCACTGTATTTGCCAAGCTGTGATACTCATAAAAAAATGAGCTTCCTTGGCATTCTTCCATCTATTATATCTTTTTTGCGCAAAAAAAGGTAGTTACATTGTAACTACCTTTCCTTTGAAGAACTATCTTCTGTTCATCTTTTCGTTTTTTCTTGCTCTTCTGCAGTCAGGACATCTAACTGGTTCGTTTTCGAATCCCTTTTCCTTGTAGAATTCCTGCTCACCAACGGTGAATGTGAACTCGTTTCCGCAGTCTCTGCAAATGATCTTCTTGTCTTCCATGTTTTTTTCCTCCTTAGCAACAGTATTTCTTGGAACTTCTGAGGCTAAGGCCTGGAATACTAAGAAAAGTACTGTGTCTAAAATATTTTTACCTTACGGCAAGTTTATTATATCAGATAATTCCCACAATGTGAACGGGATAAAGTGAAAAATATGCCGAATGATAAAATATCATTGCCATATTTTAGGCAGTATTCGATTTCTTATCATAACATCGATGGCAGAAGAGGAAAATAAGCGTAAAACCATCAATGGAATGGGAGTTTTCTGTTTGACTAAATTTTCGGATAATTATATAATGGATTCATAGTTAAAGGTTTTCAAGTAAACCTAATATTCAAAGGGAGTGATTGACATGATACAGGTAATTTATGGCAAGAGAGGATCCGGAAAAAGCAAAAAGATGGTGTCTCTTGCCAATGAACAAGCCAAAACAGCCAAAGGCAATGTTGTTTTTGTGGATGACGATTCCCGTGCCATCCATGAACTGGACAGGGACATCCGTTTCATCAACGCCGACGAATACGCACTCACAGATTACAGGTCAATCTATGGATTCCTCTGTGGAATCATCGCCACCAATTATGATGTCACCACGATTTTTGTGGATGGGCTTCTGAATGGTATGGACAAGAAAAGTGAAAGCTCCGATAAAATCTTTGAAAAACTCCAGGAATTCTCTGAAGCACATGAAATTGATCTTTATATTGCAATGCATGATGAAGGGGATCTGGCGGTTTCTGAACTTGAAAAATATAAGGTGTTAAGTTAGCCTTTTTTGAAAGCTCCAATTTTTGTTGGAGCTTTTTGTGCATTCTTCTTAGCTGACTTATCATGGGGGGGAGCCTTTTGGGCTTCCTCCTTGTTTTTTCCAGCTGCGTATAGGGATCATCTACTGAATCAGGTACACGAGTTAGAAAACTTAAAATCGTTACAGTTCGATGCGGAAAACCACCAGCGATTAAAGTGCATACGAAGAAACTTATGGCAAACCTTAATGACACATATGAATTAAGGAGGGTAAAATGAAAATATTTTTATTAGGTGCCATAGGACAAACTGGTCCATATTGATGAAAATGGCATTAGAAAAAGATCATAAGGTAACTGCCTACGTAAGGTCCCCGGAGAAGGTGCTCCTTTACAATGAGAATCTGACCATTGTAAAAGGAGAGGTTTTTTCGCTGGTGGATATGGCGAAAGCTATGGCGAGTCATGATGTGGTGGTCTCTTGTTTGGGCGGAAATAACAATGATAAAGAGACGGTCATTACAAAAATGACTGAAATCATCATCAAAAGTATGAAAGAAAACCACATCAGTCGAATTGTCACGATATCTACATCAGGCATACATGATGAGTTCTCGTTTGTCATGAACTTCATTGTAAAGTCCTTCCTCAAACATGCAATCCATGACCATAGATTAGCAGCAGAGGCGATTATATCCAGTGGATTAGTATATACCATCGCAAGACCGCTGGCGCTGACAAAAGGACCATTGACTGAGGTGTACAGGAAGACGCCTCAAGGAGTTCCCCGTGGAGGAAAGGAGATCTCAAGACAGGATCTCGCCCATTTTCTATTAAGTGTCATCGAAAATGACGAGTTCAAGAATGAAACAGTAGGCTTAGCATACTAGGAAAGTAAGTTCGTGTATCCCGTGGTACAGTTCAGCCTGACGGGAAATACAGCATGAATGTTTAAGCTTCGTAGAGAATATCTGAATTTGCGCATATCTATGGCCTAGAGCATACAGCGCCAGTTGCATTGTAGGATCCAGAGCAGCTGAGTAGACGCGAAAGGATACATATCTTCTCGTATCAGTGATTATTGGATTTTTCGGTAAATATTTAAGGTGTTCATTGGTGCGAGGATATCGAAACAGTGCTCATTTTCTCATGAGTCCACTAATTATGGGAACCTTGAAAATTGAGCAAATAGGCACTATACTAAAGTGTAGTATAAATCGTCAGGAGTTGTAAAAATGAGTGTATTTGATGAATTGCAAAGAAGAGGATATATCAAGCAGCTGACCCATGAGGATGAGATCAAGAAGGCCCTCACGGAAGAGAAAGTCACCTTCTATATTGGCTTTGACCCTACAGCAGACAGTCTTCATGTAGGACACTTCATTGCGATGATGTTTATGGCCCATATGCAAAGAGCTGGACATAAGCCCATTGCTCTCGTAGGTGGTGGAACTGCCATGATTGGGGATCCATCCGGTAAAACAGACATGAGATCCATGCTGTCCAGAGAAGATATTGAGAAGAACATCGTGGGCATCAAGAAGCAGATGGAGAAATTCATTGATTTCAGTGATGACAAAGCTCTGCTTCTAAACAACGCAGACTGGCTCATGAACCTCAATTATGTTGATTTTCTGAGAGACATCGGCGTACATTTCTCCGTAAACAATATGCTTCGTGCAGAAAGCATCAAGCAGAGACTGGAAAAGGGACTGTCTTTTCTGGAGTTCAACTATATGCTGATGCAAGGATATGATTTCCTGTATCTTAATCAGAACCATGGCTGCACCATGCAGCTGGGTGGAGACGACCAGTGGTCCAATATGCTGGCAGGTATTGATCTTGTGAGAAGAAAAGAAAGAAAAACCGCCTATGCCATGACCTGTACTCTTCTGACAAACTCTGAAGGCCAGAAGATGGGTAAAACCGTAAATGGTGCATTATGGCTGAATCCGGAGAAAACACCAGTCTATGATTTCTATCAGTACTGGAGAAATGTGGATGACCGGGATGTGGTGAAGTGCCTGAAGCTTCTCACCTTTGTGGACATCAATGAGATCGAGCGTATCGAAGCACTGGAAGGACAGGACATCAATGAAGCCAAGAAGCTTCTTGCCTACGAAGTGACCAAGCTCGTTCATGGAGAAGAGGAAGCAGACAAGGCAAAGAGCGCTGCAGAAGCACTTTTTGGTGGTGGAACAGACCTTTCCAATGTGCCTACCATTGAAATTACCAAATCAGATCTTGAGAAAACCCTTCTGGAAATTCTCCTTGCAGGTGGAGTATTCCCATCCAAAGCAGAAGGAAGACGGAACATGGAACAAGGTGGCGTGTCCATCGATGAAGAGAAGATCACAGATCTTCAGCATAAACTGAAGGAAGAGGATTTCAAGGAAGATTATGTCCTGGTCAAAAAGGGCAAAAAGAAAATCTACAGAGTCCTCCTGGTAGGCTAATGGCCCTATATGCCATCTCCGACCTGCACCTTTCCTTAAGTGGAGACAAGCCAATGGATGTCTTTTCAGAGGAATGGAAAAATCATGATATGAGAATCCGGGAAAACTGGCTGAAGAAAGTCAAAGAAGAGGATACAGTCCTTCTTGCAGGAGATCTCTCCTGGTCCATGAAACTTCAGGGTGGTAAGGAAGAACTGGATTTTGTGGCAGGTCTTCCTGGCAGAAAGATCATCATCAAGGGAAATCATGACTACTGGTGGGGCAGCATCACGAAGCTCAACAGTATGTATGACAATATGGATTTCATCCAGAACAACTTCTTTTCCTATGAAGACTATGCCATCTGTGGTACACGCGGATGGGTGATTCCAGGGAGCAGTCTGTTCAAAGAAGAAGATGAGAAAATATTTAGAAGAGAGGTCCTGCGCCTGAAGATGTCTCTGGATGCCGCAAAGAAAAGGGGCTTCCAGAAGTTCATCGTTATGATCCACTATCCTCCGGTGAATGAAACTTTCAAAGACTCGGAGTTCACCGATATTTTTGAGGAGTACGGTGTGGAGACAGTCATCTATGGACATCTTCATGGAAAGTCTCTTCAGAGGGTCATGACAGGAGAAAGAAATGGTGTAGAATACATCCTCACATCCTGCGATTACATCGGTTTTGATCCGGTGCTTATTAAACCGTAATACAAGAACATGGTGCGATGACCATTTGAAACGCACCAATAAATATATGGAGGTTGACATGTACAACAATAATGATGCCTTAACCATCAATGCCATCCGTGCGCTGTCTATTGACGCCATCGAGAAAGCAAACTCCGGACATCCGGGACTTCCGCTGGGAGCTGCACCATTTGCCTATGTGCTCTGGGCAAAGAACATGATGCACAATCCTAAAAACCCTACCTGGTTCAACAGAGACCGTTTTGTGCTCTCTGCAGGACACGGGTCCGCACTCCTGTATTCCATGCTTCATATGGCTGGATATGGCCTTCCCATGGACGAACTGAAGAATTTCAGACAATGGGGATCCAAGACACCAGGACATCCTGAATATGGTCACACCGTAGGCGTAGAAGCCACCACAGGGCCACTGGGTCAGGGAATCGGCATGGCTGTAGGTATGGCCATGGCAGAAAGCCATCTGGCCGCAAAGTACAACAGAGACGGCTATGATGTCGTAAATCACTATACCTACGCTCTTTGTGGAGATGGAGATCTGATGGAAGGGGTTTCCCATGAAGCTTCTTCTCTGGCAGCTCATCTGAAGCTTGGCAGACTGATTCTTCTTTATGATTCCAATGACATCTCTTTGGATGGAGACCTTCATAAGTCATTCTCTGAAAGTGTCAAAGAAAGGTATGAAGCATACGGATGGCATTATCTGAGAGTGGACGATGCCAACAATCTGGAGGCTGTGGATGAAGCCATCAAGGAAGCAAAGAAAGTAGAAGACAAGCCTACCATCATTGAAATCAAATCCATCATTGGTATGGGTGCCCCAAATCAGGGTACTTCCAAAGTTCATGGCGCACCTCTTGGAAAAGAAGGCGTCAAGATTACCAAGGAATTCTTCCAGTACAATCATGAGGACTTCACTGTGCCACAGGAAGCCTATGACACTTTCCAGGGACACATCGAAGAGTATGGCGTAGCTGGAAACAAGGTTTGGGATGAACTGTTTGAAGGATATAAGAAGGCTTATCCAGAACTTGCAAAAGAACTGGAAGATGCCATTTCCGGAAAGCTTCCAGAGGACTTTACAACAGATCTTCCATCCTATGCGGCCGGCAAGGGTGTAGCTACAAGAAATGCTTCTGGTGAAGCCATCAACTACTTTGCAAAGAAGCTGCCAAGCCTCTTTGGCGGATCAGCGGACCTTGCTGGATCCAATAAGACCACCATCAGTGGAGCAGGAGATTTCTCTGCTGAGAACAGAAGCGGAAGAAACATCTGGTTTGGTGTCAGAGAGTTTGCCATGGGAACCATGATGAACGGTATGCATCTGCATGGAGGACTTCGCGTCTTCGGTGGAACCTTCTTCGTGTTCTCAGATTATGTGAGACCTGCAGTAAGACTTTCTGCGCTGATGGGACTGCCAGTAGTCTATGTGTTCACTCACGACAGTGTTGCTGTTGGAGAAGACGGACCTACCCACGAGCCTATCGAGCATCTGCCATCTTTCAGAGCTATGCCGAACCTTACCGTACTAAGACCTGCAGATGGAAATGAAACCTATGCAGCCTGGAAAGTAGCGCTGGAATCAGAAAGTACACCAACAATCCTGGCACTGTCCAGACAGAACCTCACCACCATGCCACTTCCTATGGAAGAAGTGGTGGAAGGCGTGAAGAGAGGTGCGTATATCGCGTCTCCATCCGAGAAGGAAATCAGCGACGTACTTCTTATTGCCACAGGATCTGAAGTGCCCCTGGCTTACGAAGCACAGCAGGAACTGAAGAAAGAAGGTATTGATGCTGCTGTAGTTTCCATGCCATCTTGGGATCTCTTTGAGAAGCAGGACAAGGCCTACAAAGAAAAGGTGCTGAATCCTTCTGTGAAGAAGAGACTGGCCATGGAACTTTCCAATCCATTAGGATGGGAAAGATATGTGGGAGACGAAGGAAAGATACTTGGTATTGACACCTTTGGTGCTTCCGCACCTGGAGAACTGGTCATGGAGAAGTTTGGATTCAATGTGCCAAATGTGGTATCCATGGTAAAGGACCTCCTGAAATAAGAAAAACAACAGCTGCCTGGAAGATTATTTTCCAGGCAGTATTTTTGTGTATTTTGTAAGGTTTGAGAAGTATAATGAAGGAAAATGTCATAGGAGGAGTTTATTATGGAAGGATATGCACTGATCACAGGAGCCACATCGGGGATTGGGCTGGAGCTTGCGCTGAACTTTGCAAGAGACGGCATTCATCTGGTGCTGGTGGCAAGGACCAAGGAAAAGCTGGAGGAAATCAAGACACGCATCGAAAGGGAGTATGACGTAAAAGTTATGATACTGTCAAAAGATCTCACCCATGAAAAAGCTCCGCTGGAAATTTATGAAGAGCTGGAGAAAGAAGGAATCCAGGTGGATTATCTGGTGAACAACGCTGGCTTTGGCACCTTTGGTCGGCTGAAAGACACAGACCTTGAGACAGAGAAGGATCTGGTGAAGCTGAATGTGCTTTCTCTTCTGGAGATGAACAAGCGCTTTGTGCCTGCCATGGCAGAAAGAGGATTTGGCTATGTGATGAATGTGGCATCTCTTGCAGCCTTCATGCCAGGCCCGGTCATGGCCAATTACTATGCATCCAAGGCCTATGTGCTCAGCCTCTCTGAAGCCATGCATGAAGAGCTGAAGCCTTACGGCGTGAAAGTCAGTGCCCTCTGCCCAGGACCTGTAAAGACAGGCTTTCAGGAAAGAGCTCAAATGAAAAAGACCGATGCGGCCATGGCATTTCTGATGGAAGCCAAAAAGGTGGCGGATGTGGGGTATCTGGGCATGTGGAGAGGAAAAGCTGTGGTGGTGCCTGGCACCTTTGAAAAAGCAGTTCCGGTTCTTGTGAAGCTCTTGCCAAGGTCTCTCATCCGCAAAGCGTCCTTTCTTTCACAAAAAGAGTAATTCTTTGCCGTTAATTTGCTATAATGGAAAGAGATACTGAAAAAACCCAGGATTCTGGATTTTGGAGATATGTGAGAGGTGTGTTTCATGGCCAGTAAAGATTGGAAAACATTTTTGATTCCCTATGAACAGGCAGTGGAGGAGCTTAAAGTGAAGCTTCGAGCCATTCGTACAGAATACCGCAGAAAAAATGATTATTCTCCCATTGAGTTTATTACAGGCCGTGTGAAGGAAGTTTCCTCCATGCTGGAAAAAGCCAACAAGTTTGGGATTCCCCATGACCGCCTTGCGGAGGAGCTGGAAGACATCGCAGGAATCCGTATCATGGTGCAGTTTGTGGATGACATTGAAACGGTTGTGCAGCTGCTTCGGGGCAGAAGCGATATGCGGATTCTTTATGAGAAGGACTACATTACCAATGTAAAGCCCAGTGGATACCGGAGTTATCATATGATCATCGAGTATCCCGTCAACATGGCTTCGGGAGTGGTGAATGTCATCGGAGAAATCCAGATCAGAACCCTTGCCATGAATTTCTGGGCGGTGACAGAACATAGCCTGAACTATAAGTATAAGCAGAGCATTCCGGAGCATATCAAGATCAAACTGAAAGCGGCAGCAGAATCTGCCTATCAGCTGGATGAGACCATGCTGGACATTAAAGACGAAATCAAGGATGCTCAGAAGCTCTTTGAAGTGAAGTCCGCTTTAGTATCCAGAATCATGAATGATATTCTCTTTCTCATGTCCATGGGTAAGATTCAGGAAGCGTCCAGATTCCAGAGTCAGCTGAATAAGCTCATTGAGTATGGAGATGTGTCAGACCTCAATCAGCTCCATCAGATGGTGAAGAAAGAGATCAACCGGTTTAAATAAGATGTAAGAAAAGTGCAGGAAATCTCAGCCTGCACTTTTTTGTTATAGATGGACTAGAGATGTAAAATATGAAATTGCTGGTTTTTCTGTATGTTTTATATGAATCAGTAATAATCTGGATTTGAAGAGATTTCTTCGAAATTAGTGTAACAAAAGGACCCCTGTTTCCGTTTATATAGTATAGGGGTGATTTCGATGTATGACAAATTTGAAGTGCTGGGATTGTTTTTGGGGAGTGTGGCAGGCTTTTTACTTGTAAAAGTCTATCAGATCTGGGCCATTCTCTATTGGATGGAAGGCATGGCTCTTGCTGGGAAAGATGGATACTGGGAAACAGAGATCTGGGTGTTTTCCATTGAAAATCCGAATCTGTTCTTGTTCATTGTTGTTGCACTGTTTGCCACGGCTGGCAATTTGATTCAGAAGAAATACTTCAGGCAAAATGAAAAAGGCGATACGAAACCAGAACCGTACAAGAAAAATGAAATTCCAAGTGAATAGTCTAAGAGAGGACTTCTATAGGTGTATGTAATAAGTTTCAATAGAGTGAGTACAAAAATCCAAGATGAAACAGATGGAAAATTATAGATTCATTGATGTAAACACCACATTGGCATATAATGAGAAGGTGATATTCCTATATTTTCTTATGAACTTCTGACAAACACGAGAAGCGGCAATGAGGTGTTTATATTTTGCTATTTTTATCTGTCATCGAAAATCAAGCGGTACGCAATCAGTTGGAAAGTATCTATATACGGTATGCCAAAGAACTGATCTTTGTTTCACACGGAATCCTTCAGGATTATCATGAGGCGGAAGATATTGTGCAGACGGCTATGATTAAAGTATCGGACTATATCGACGAAACAACAGATGCTGAATCTAAAAGCATCAGAGGTCTTCTTGTGATCATCGTCAGAAGGCTTTCTTATGATGTGTATAATCAGAGAAGACGGAGAAATGAAAGCAATGTGGATGATTTCAGGGATACCCTTGGTGATGTGCATACGGCAAGTCCAGAACTGAACATCCTGAAAATGGAAGACAGAAGGTATGTGGCAGATCTCATGGCGAAAATCAATGAAAGCTACATGGACATTCTGACGCTGAAATATATCTATGAATACTCAGATAAAGAGATTGGAGAGCTTCTCAATATGACAGAGGGAAATGTTAGGACAAAGCTCTCTCGTGCAAGAAAAGCCTGTCAGAAAATCATTGGAGGTGATGACAGTGAAGAGTAAAAAGAATCAAGGACCCAAAGCGCTGGACACTTTGCAGGATGCTACTTTTAAAGCCATAGCGGAAGCGCATCTTATGAACCTCACAGAAGACTTGGACAGAAAGAAAGATCAGATTGAAGCCATTGAAATCAGTCAGGCCATGAAGGACTGGGCTGTGAAGCTTGAGACCAGTTCTAAAAGAAAAAAGAAAAGGAACAGATTCACTTCCAGTAAAGCAGCCATCTTTCTCCTGGTCCTTTTAGGAGGATTTGCCATCACCACCTTGTCAGTGGAAGCACAGAGATATAAACTCTTTGAGTATGTGGTGGAAATGAAAGAGACGGCTATGAGAGTCTACAGGACCGATGAGATGACTCAGTTCCAAGATCCTCTATTTGAGTTTGACAACTATGATTATCCAACGCTTCTGCCCAAAGGATACACGCTGAAGGAGTACTCTAAAGACTACGATATCGTGAATATGATTTTTACAAAGGGCGAGGAAAGAATCATTTTCTATCAGTTTGACACCGCAGGGGACTTCACCTTCAATACAGAAGGCGCTGTGGTGAAAGAGGTGATGGTGGGAGAATACTCTGGTTTTCTTATCACCAACGGCAAGAAGAACCAACTTTACTGGCAGAATGATGAGAAAGAATATACAGTCAGAGGCACCATTACTGAGAAAGAGATTATGAGATTTGCAGAGAGCTTGAAAAGAACAGAGAAACGAAACTGACAAAAGATCAATGTTTATAAAATAATTCTAAAAATAATACAAAAAAGTGTAACAAAACACCCCCCTTCACCGTTTATATAGTGAAGGGGGTGTTTTTATGAAGAGAATCCTTAGGTGGATGATGGTTTTTATGATCATTCTTTGGAGCGTACAAAGCAAAAGTCTAACTGTTGTTGGAACGGAGATAGACATGGTCTTGGATGAGAATGTCATCGGCGTTCAGTATCTCTATATTGAAACATACCGGAATCATTTTGAAATTTCAAGCACCGGTGCAGCATCCTGCACGACCATTGCTTCAGGAGACAATGTGGATGCTGTTCATGTCTACGGTTCTCTTCAAAAGGAGATCAGTGGACAATGGATCTCCATAGGGAGCTGGAGCAGGAAAGTGAATGGCACAGAAGCAAAGATTACGAACACATTGATGGTGGGGCCAGGGACGTATCGGTATAAATCATCAGTGTATCTATATAGAAATGGCTTACTGCTAGAACAGGATGAAAAAGCAAGCAATCCGATCAGCTACTAAGGTTGTACAAATAAAATGGGGAGAGGATGAGGATGAAATCTTTTGAAAAGAGAGAGCCTGAAGAAATCTTCAGACTGCTTGGAGAAGCTCATCTTTCTAATCTCCTGGAACTTCTGGAGCAGTCTCAGGACCGGATTCTAAAGATGGAACATCCCACTGATTTCCATCTTTGGTTTGATCAGAAGAAGAGGAGCCGCAAGAAGAAGCAAAGAATGAGACCCTATATGTTTCGAACAAGAAAAGCAGCCATGTTCTTTGTACTTATATTAGGCTCCATGTCTATGATGACTTTGAGTGTAGATGGAGTAAGGAATAAGGTCTATGAATTTGTCACAGAGGTTCAGGAAAGATATACAAGATTTCAGAGAGTGGACATCAGCGGAGGCAAGAGGGAGGACTTAAAAGCTCCCTCAGGATATTACTTTCCAAAGGAGCTGCCGGAAGGATACGTATTTCAGAAGTTCACGCAGTACACAGATATGGCGCTCTTCAAATACACCAATGGAGAAGAAGAGATCTCAATGCTTCAAGCAAGTACTGCTGGGGATTACAATCTTGATACTGAGAATGCCATAGTGAAGGAAGTGGACATTGGAGAAAACAAAGGGTTTCTTGTTCTAAAAGGGAGAAGAAGCATGCTTCTATGGCACAACAATGAAATGGAATTTTTAATCAGAGGCTTTATCAGTGAAGAAGAGATCATGAAGATGGCAAAAAGTCTGGTTTTCCGAAAAAAAGAGGAGTAAGCGGATGTCTGAAAAGGAGTTACCCTGATGTGTCCAAAAAGGATACAAAGGAAAAGGATCTAAGGAAAAGGATCTAAGGAAGGAAGTAAGAGATGAGAAAAGTAAAACTGAGTATACTGATTCTATCACCGGTCATGATCGGGTTTCTGTTTAATATACTGGTGCAATACATACCATCTCTTGGCTATCCAGCGCCCCTGATTCTGATGGCATTCTGGTTTTATGCAGGAGGAGTTTTTGCAGAGGAAAATTTGGATGAAGTCAAAAGCATTGTTGGTGCGAATCTCCTTGGAGTGCTTTCACTTGCACTGTTCTGCTCACAGCATATGCCCTTTGGAATGGGCAGAAAGCTCGCCATGAGGTTCATGTTTTCACCACTCATTAGTGCACCGTTTAGCTTTTTTACTGGTAGAGTGGGTTTTTTGTTTGAAGCAACTTCTCATCAGGTGACCTCAGTGACTGCAATGGTGATGCAAGGTGCTGCGCTGCTCGTCATGATCCTCATCTTTGTTGGAGGATATTATTACCGAAAACATAAGATACAAAGACAAATGAGAGAAATAAACCGAAAAAACAATAGATTAAATATCATATAATTAAGTATTGACTTTTAAATAATTTAAATATACAATGTATTTACTATTAACATACAAAAGGAGGCAGCGAATGGGTAAGCAGGTAAAAATCGGAATCTATTTGATGATTTTTGCTGCAGTAGCTTTCTGGGTACTGAACCAGTTGCCTTTCTGGAAAAATGTCACCATAGAAGTTCCTGCACAGGTCTATAAAGAAAACGTAAATATCAAAGAGACTTATGTGAAAATAGAAGGAAGGAAAAGTCGATATCTGTTTCAGAAAGAGGACAGATTCGAAGGGGAATTAGAAATCCCTGCTTTAGGGATTACCATGGAAAGTGAATCGCGAATCTATTCCTCTGTTTTTCATAAAAACATATATACGGTGCAAAGCACGAGTTTCAATCCAGAAATGAGGACTGAATGGATCTTTGTCTTGGCAGATGAGACGATGGAAGAGTTCTCATTCGTTGGACAAGACGGTACCTTTGTTGCATCCTCTAAGGAGATCTATGATGCTTTTTCACCCCACGTAAATTTTCATGGTGGTGGAATGGGATTCGAAAATCTGGAGAAACTTACATTTTTCAAGTAACTAATCACGCATAGAGGGAAGAAGAGCTGAGAGGCTCTTTTTTTCATGTTTGTCACTATATAGAGATGAACTGAGGATCTTCATTTGCGGTAGCGCTGTAATGAATGATTCGATGAATCAGATGATTTTAGACTAAAGCACACATTCTGAGATAGATTGCTACTTCTTCTTTGATTTCACAAAATTTAATAGTATAATGGACGGTAGAGAAAAAATAAAGAAATGATGTGAGATGAATGGAACTGGATAAAGATTTAGAACTAGTTAAGAAAAATGGAAATGAAATCAGACACATGGTGAATCCTTCCTTTGATGTGATGATGGAAGCTGTCAAGAAAACGCCTTCAGCCATACAGCATATCAAAAATCCTCCTGTGGCGGTTATGGTCACGGCCGTTCTTGGCGGATGGAACAGCCTGAGGTTTATAAAGGATGCGCCTTATGAAGTGCAGCTTGCTGCGGTGAGGAATAAAGGCTGGGCCATCCAGTATGTGAAGGATCAGAATCTTGAGCTTCAGCTGGAAGCCGTAAGAAGGGACTTTGATGCCATACAGTACATAAAAGAGCCATCCTGCGATGTTCAGGTAGAAGCGGTGAAGAGCTTTTGGAGCGCCATCAAATATGTGAAAAAGCCGTGTCTGGATGCTAAGGTTCTGGCCGTAGGAAAGAGTGAGCAGGCCATCACCTATGTCAGTGACTATACAGAGGAAGAGCTTCGTCTTTACTTGTCTGCCAATGTGAAAATCGTGAAGTACATTTATGATTCTCTGGATGTTGCGATGCTTTATGAGGTTCTTGAGGAGAAGTTCATGTCAGAGGATGTGTCTGAGTCTTATATCAGAGACTTCATGGAGCTTCAGATCCTGGACATCAATAAGGTCAACTTCATCAGAGATCACGGATCCCGAGTGACAAAACAAAAACTCATGGATTATGTGCTGAGCAGATAGGAGAGTAGTAAGAATGAATTATAAAGAAACATTAGAAGCAGTGGAACTGGCTCTGCTGAGCAGGTCCGTTCCTCTGATCATTGGAGAAAGCGGAATCGGAAAGACCTCTCTTCTCAAGGATTTTTCCAAGAAGCATGACCTGTATCTTGTGAATATCGATGCGAATCTCTTGAAAGAAGGAGAAATCGGCGGACTGCCCATGGTGGTGGCAGGGAAGACTTATTATGCCACCCACCATAAACTCATGGAGATTGATACCTGGCTGCAGAACAATCCTGGGAAAGTCATGCTTTTCATAGATGAAATCAACCGCTGTGACCATAGTGTCCAGCAGGAGCTTATGAACCTCATCCTGAACCGTGAGATCAACGGATATAAACTCTCAGACAGGGTGCTGGTTGCAGCAGCCATGAACCCTACAAACAAAATGGACGACTACCGGGACACCGACTATCAGGTGGTGGATATGGACCCTGCCCAGGAAGACCGCTTCATCTGGTTCCATATGGACTCAGACCCGAAAGAGTGGATCCGATGGGGAATGGAAGATGGAGATATACACGAGCAAGTGCTGCAGTTTATTTCCAATTTCCGGGAATATCTCAGCTACAGCAGTGAAGAAGAATATATCAAGGCGACACCGAGAAGCTGGGAGAGAGTTTCCAATGCGTTGAAGGTGTTTGAAAAAAGAAATTACGACAATAAGACCTTATACCATCTGGTGAAGGGAAATGTGGGCACAAAACTCGCTCAGGAGTTTATGGCCTTCCTGGAAGACAATAAGAACCCTCTCATTTCCACGGAGGATCTCTATGAGATGGAAGTGCTGTCCCAGTTTGTCCGGGATGAGATCGGTCAGGCAAGTCACTCCAGGCTGTATATTCTATCCAAGAACATGATTCTAAAGCTTCGGGATCATATGACCCCAAAGCATGCAGACAGATTCTCTGAAGTGCTGAATCTCATGCCCAAGGATCTTCGCATCTCTGTGATGAAAGAGCTGAAGAGCGATTATCCGGATGTGTACCCTATTCTCCTAAACTCAGATTTATTTATTGAAGGGTTCTTTGATTGCTATGGTAGATCTTAATTTCAACAAAGAGTTCCAAGAGAAAGATGAGCTCATGGAAAAGAGAAGAGTGCTTCTTTTGGACTTGAAAGTCTATATGGAAGAGGGAACTTTAAGAAAGGGCTTCAGCAAAGACTTTTTTTCTTATCTCAATGAGCTGTCCTTTCGGATGCTCAATGGCGGAGAAGACTACTATGCTCTTTTCATGGGGGACACCTATAGAGAAATTGATTTTAATCTGCCCTTTCCCACCGCCAGTGTGCTGAGAGGCAGTAAAATACAGTTCCTTTTCAATCCGCAGATTTTTCTGCAGCTGGAGGAGCGGGAAGCCGTGGCGATGATCAAACATGAGATTCTTCATATTCTTCTCAAGCATCACGGCAGAGAGAAAGCACTGAAGAATAAGTTCAGAAAACTTGCCATCAACCTGGCCATGGACATTTCCGTGAATCAGTACATCAATCATCTGCCGGCGTTTGTGGAACGCATCAATTCTGTGAATATGAGATTTGACCTGAATCTGAAGACCAATGAAACATTGGAGTATTATACTGAGGAGATTCACAAAGCCATCGCGGAGCATCCAAAAGCAGTGAAAGAACTTCTTGAAAAAGACCAGGTGAACTATGAGGAAGTCCATGACCGATGGGTAGAATCAGAGGATGAGGACAGTGATGAAGTAAAAGACAAGCTGAAATCAACGCTGCTTTTAGCCAGCAGAAATGGTGTCCCGGATGAAATTTTAAGGATTGTAAAAGACCAGCTGAAAGGAGAAGTTCCCTGGACCCAGATCATCAGAAAAGCCATCAGGACGCTACCGAAAGGAAAGAAAAAAACAGTGACAAGGGTCAATCGGAGACAACCGGAACGGATGGATCTTCGTGGTGAACTTCGAAACCATGTGCCGGATATTACCGTGGCCATTGACATCTCTGGAAGCATTGATGATAAGTCCATGACAGATTTCTTAAAAGAAATCCTGGCACTTTCCAGAGCATACAGTGAGACCATCAGAATCATTGAGTGTGACAATGAAGTGAGAAGAGACTATGTCATAAGAAATCTCAAGGATATGAAACCACTACTGAAAAGAAGAGGCGGAACGAAGTTCTCGCCGGTGTTTTCCTATCTGAAAGAAGAAAATCTGAGAAATACACTTCTTATTTATTTCACCGATGGATTAGGTGAATCAAAGCTTGAACTGAGACCTTACCACCATAAAACCATTTGGGTGGTCAAAGGAGACAAACTGTCTTTAACGGAGCCTTATGGTGAAGTGGTGAAAATTAAAAGCCATAAAGAAGAAGGCGATGCTGTCTATGGACTCCAGGTGATGCGTGCGCTTCTTCATGACTGGGCAAGATAAAGCAGAAGAATAAAATATATGAAAATTAAGCAATGAAAAAGAGCCCCATGATGGACATCATCCTTCATGGGGCTCTTCAGTACATATCAAATAGATTTTAGCCGCAGCTGCTGCAGGTTCCACAGTCAGATTCAACGACCTTATTGGGTCTTAGGACCATACCCTGTCCCAGGTTTTCATCTGTGGAGAGAATCTGGAAACCTTCAAATTCGTCATAGAGATTGGACTCGATATAGAAGGTCAGATCCTTAATGACAGTCTCCATATCTCCATCTTTCTTATCATCCACCATGAGTCCAAATCTAGGACCACTGCAGGCATAGCCTGCCAAGGTGATACGGATATTGTTTTTTTCCACCTGATTGCTTCTCAGGAACTGGACAAACTCCTCATAAGCAGCATCGCTCATCACAAGAAGTTCCTTTTTTAGAGTTTCCATTCTAAAATCTCCCCTTTTTGATTTAATTATACAGCACAACCTGTTGCGCAGGTGGAGCAGCCGATGTTTTCATCAATTTTCTTTGGTCTTAGTGACATTCCGCCACCATAGTTCTCTTCATCAGAAAGAATCACGAATCCCTGATACTCCTCATAAAGATCCTTAGCTACGATGAATGTGATGTCTTTGATGACTTCAACCACATCACTGTCAGAAGCTTCATCCACCATGAGTCCAAATCTTGGACCGCTGCAGCCGAAACCAGCCAGTGCGAGTCTTACAACCTTAGGTTCGATATCATTGGCTTCCAGTAAGTCGTTGAATTCCTGATATCCAGCATCAGAAATCTCTATCATATTTGTCATTGTGTTAATCAATTAAAACAACTCCCTTTTAATTCTTATAAATTTACTCTGATTTACCACTCCATTATATAACAATCTGAAAGATTCTTCAAATCAATTTGGTCTGAAGCAAATCCAGAGAAAGCACTGATGAATAAGGATTCTTCAGAACATGAACTTATTCTAACAAAAAAGCATTAAAAAGTCCTGAATTATTTCTTTTTTCTGGTTCGCTAGAAAGATCTCAGGAGAATTTTTTCTTCTAGGTACTCCTCTTCTTTTTTTCAGGTACAATGAAAGAAGAAGGAGTATCAATGAAAAACCTCCGAGTCGGGGAAACTCAGAGGCTTTCATTCAGTATACATATTCGTATAAAAGGGGGAAATATGAAATACTATTACGGTCTTTCGTATTTCGAAATATGTTGTGTGTGTGTTATGTACTTATAGTAACATAGATTGCACAAAATTGAAAGTGATTCTCAATTAATTGTTGAAAACATTTTGTGAATAAGGAGGACTGCAATGGGAAATGAAAAATTCTATGAGAAGGATGCATTGCTGAAGGTCCTGTTTATGCCCATTCGGGACAGACTGTCGATTTGTGTTGGCTCCACCATGGTGGAAGTCAAAGAGAAAGAAGGTTTTCTTTTCGTGATATTTCTTACGCCTGGTGGGAAAATTGAGCTCAAGTGTACAGCAAAAAGAATGGCGGTGACTCTATGGGAGGTGGAACTGCTGGACCAGGAGATCCAGGAGATCCTGCTTCGGATTTCATTTTTCTTAAGAAGAAATGAAATCCAGGTCCTGACCATACGAAAGAGTGCTGAAACAAATCACTTATCAGAATACCTTGAGAACAACTGCAAGGCGCTGCTTTTGGCTTCCTATGGTAAAGAAATCTGGTATGAACTGAGAGTCATGGAGTTTATCTTTAAAGCGCAACAGCAGAAATTTTGATGTAAACAGAAGAGAACAGAACACAAAGGTGTAAAAACTTCATTAATTCTTTTGAAAGTGTACGGCGGAAGCTTAGATTTACGGTACAATGTAAACAATGATAAGTACTAGGAGGAAAAACCATGAGAATTTTATCGTTTGTTGCTGATATCTTTGAAGATCTGGAACTGTGGTATCCTTTAATCCGTCTCAAAGAAGAAGGATGGGAAGTGGATGTGGTAGCCCTTGACAAGAAGAAAATTTACACCGGGAAATATGGTTTAAAAGCAGAAGCCAATAAAACGTATGATGAAGTGAAATCAGAAGACTATGATGGTCTTCTCATTCCAGGCGGGTACGCTCCTGATATTTTGAGAGTTGAGGAAGACTGCATCAGGCTTACAAAAGAGTTCAATGAACAGGGGAAACCCATAGGCATGATCTGTCATGCAGGCTGGGTTCCTGTGACGGCAGACATTCTTAGAGGAAAAACAGGAACAAGCACCAAGAAAATCAAAGCAGATCTGGAGGGTGCAGGAATGACTTGGGTGGATAAGGAAGTGGTAGTATCAGAAAATATCATTTCATCCAGATCCCCCAAGGATCTTCATGTGTACACCACGGCATTCATCGATGAAGTGAAGAAGTATAAAGAAGGAAAATAGTCTAGATAACATGAAAGAAACAGGATCCGATTTCGACAGGAGTCAGATCCTGTTTTTTTCATGGGATCATCACTACAAGAATCATGTAAAACTCCTGAAGTGAGATTTATCTATATTGACGATATATAACTGAACATGGTACATTGAAGTAGTGACTTGTGGAAAGCAGTCAGGTATTTATGAGGCTTTTTTAGATTTTTTTCCATGAGATCAACACTAAGAACTGCAATACATCGATGGACTGATATGACCGACTGAATAAAATAAAAGGTATTGTGAGAAAAAAATGAAAAAAGACAAACTGACCAGAAAAGATCTCAGCTTTTTTATCATACCGTTTTTAGTGCTTACCCTCGGGGTAGGTACCTTAACTTATTATACAGCTCAGGAACGTGTGCAGGACGTACATAACATGATGGAGAAATCATCCCTGAACATAGCGGACAGTTATACGGCAGCACTTCTCAATTATCAGGATGCCTACAGGATTGCGGTGAACCTTCTGGAGGATAAAATTCTTGTAGCCAGCAGAGCAGTACTTCTTATTGATGACAATGACAGTACGACAGAATCTTTACAGAAGCTGGCACAAGAGCTTCAGGTGGATCAGATCAATTTGTATAACGAGAATGGACAGATTATCTCCAGCAACATTGAGGAGTACGTTGGCTGGCAAACGTATGAAGGCCATCCTGTATATCGTTTTTTGAAAAGCGGATTGGAGTCTTTCATAGAAGAGTCCAGACCAGATTCAGTCAGTGGAGAGTACTATAAGTTCGGATATGTACGTAAAGATGATACCACCTTTGTTCAGATTGGCGTTTTAGATGAAAATCTCAATGCGTTTACTCAGCAGTTTGAACTCCAGAATCTCATTGAAGATATTGTTGAGAAGCAGGATGTGGATCACGCACTCTTTATCAGCAATGAGTACAAAGTTCTTGCCTCCAGTATGTCAGATTCCAGAGGTAATGAAATAAAGGATGATACGGTACGGAGATATATCGATGAACGGAAGCTTGTGTTGAATCATAGTGATTATGAAGGAGAGAAAATCATTCATGTATCTGCTCCAGTTTTCAGCAAAGAGGACTATCTAGGCACACTCCTTCTCATTTGGCCTGGAGATCTTGTGGATGAAGAGATTCGAAGCATTATTATGGAAGGGTTTATCGAATTTCTGATTCTGATGTGTGTTGGTGGTGCAATACTTTATTATGCATATAGGAAAGACAAGTCCAACATTAGGATTGCTTATTATGATGAACTTACAGGACTGCCTAATGGAACCTACTTGGAAGAATATCTGGAAGAACTGGTGGTAACACCCAGTAAAGGAAGAAGAGCAGTCCTTCTGTTAAACTGTTCTAATTTCAAAACACTCAATATGACCTTTGGTTATAAATATGGGGACCGGATCCTGCAGCAAATTTCTGAAAAAATGAAAACTGTGCTTCGGGAGGAGAAAATGTTCTTCCGGTTCAATGCGGACCGTTTTGTCATTGTAGTAGAGGACTTCAAATCAAGAAATGAGCTCCTTTCCTTGGCGAATAAACTTCTTGCCGTGTTCAGGCAACCAGTGGATGGAGGCTCGAAAGATGAGTATCTGGATGTACAGGTGGCAGTGCTTGAGCTAACTGGGATGCATATCTCTTCAGATAAAGTGCTGAAGGATGTTTCCTTAGCTTTATCACATTTGAAACACTACGATAACCGCCAGATCATTCTATACAGTGATACCATGCAGGATGACATTCTCCGGAAAGAAGCCATTGAAGAAACACTGCGCCAGGTGATTACAGGCACCGATACTACATCTTTTACCCTCCATTTTCAACCGCTGTGGAATGTGAAACTTCATGAAACCATGGGATTTGAAGCATTAGCAAGACTGCATGTGGAAGGGATAGGAGCTGTTTCGCCCATGGAGTTTATTGATCTTGCAGAGAAAAATCTCCTGATTTATGACCTGGGAAAAATTATTCTTGCAAAGGCTTGTGATTTTGTCAATCTGCTGAAAGAGGAAGGATATGATAATCAGCTCATTGCCATCAATATTTCTCTCATTCAGCTGTTGAGAGAAGACTTCACCAAAGACGTTCACAGGATGCTCCTGAAGAAAGGGGTCTCAGGCAAGAATCTGGAGTTTGAAATCACAGAGTCCATTCTGATGGACAATTTTGAACTCATCAACGAGAAGCTTGCAGAAGTGAAACGTTTAGGTATTTCTGTGGCTTTGGATGATTTCGGTACAGGTTTCTCCTCCTTTGCGAGGCTTCGATCCCTGAACATTGATACCGTGAAAGTAGACCGTTATTTTATCAACAGAATCACAGAATCTGCAGAAGAAGAGATCATTACTGCAGATGTGATCAGTATGGCCCATAAGATCAAACTTACAGTCATCGCAGAAGGGGTGGAGCTTCAGGAGCAGAAAGAGTATCTGGAGAGACACCACTGTGATGTGCTTCAAGGGTACTATATTTCCAAGCCTCTGGCGGAAGAAGATGCCATCCGGTTTTTGATGGAGAATTCAAATGAAAAGGTGATATAAAAAACAGATGCTGCAGACAAAAAATCTGCAGCATCTGTTTTTACATGGGTAATATTTCTTTCGCAGTCTATTTTACAACGATATTGACCAGTCTTCCCTTGATGACAATGACTTTAACGACGGTCTTTCCATCGGTTTCCTTCTGGATGGCAGCAGTTGCCAAAGACAATGCTTTGATTTCTTCATCGTTGGCGTCTGATGGAATCATGATACGTTCTTTGATCTTTCCGTTGATCTGGATGGCGATTTCCACCTCATCCTTTACGAGAGCTTTCTCATCAAAAACTGGCCAGGACTCATCAAATACAGAGCCTTCATTTCCAAACATTTCCCAGATTTCTTCAGAGAAGTGTGGAGCAAATGGCGCCAGAATTCTAATAAAGTCTAAGGTGACTTTCTTTAGCACTTCATGATTATGTTTTTCCATCGGAATGTACTTGGTCAGCGCATTGGTCAGTTCCATCATACGGGCGATGGCAGTGTTGAACTGCATCTTCTCAGAATCCTCAGTCACTCCCTTGATGGCGTTGGCATTCCAGTAAAGAAGGTCTTTATCCTCAGTTCTCAGATCCTCTGTGTTGCTGGAGCTGTGGAGAATATCCTTGATGTTGTGGAAATTTCTTTCCACTCTGTCCACAAATCTGGAAACAGAACGGATGCCTTCATCGGACCAGGCGCCTCCTTCTGCATAGGAGAATCCAAACATCAGATACATACGGAATACATCGGAGCCGTACTGGGTGATGTATTCATCTGGAGAGATGGTATTTCCCTTGGACTTGCTCATTTTCTGACCGTCTGGCCCAAGAATGAGTCCCTGATGGGTCAGAGATTTGAAGGGTTCGTCAAAGGACAGGTAGCCCATATCTCTCAGAGCTTTTGTGATGAATCTGGCATAAAGCAGATGCATCACTGCATGCTCTGGGCCACCAACGTATTTGTCTACAGGCAGCATGGTGTTGATTTTCTCCTTATTAAAGGGAGCATCAGCATTCTTGTTGTCCACATAGCGCAGATAGTACCAGGAGGAACAGACAAAGGTATCCAGTGTGTCCGCTTCCCGAGTAGCAGGTCCACCGCATTTTGGACAAGTGGTATGGAGGAAAGCCTCGCTTTTTGCTAGAGGGCTCTTTCCGTCTGGTGCAAACTCCACATCATATGGAAGTTCCACCGGCAGATCTTTTTCTTCTACAACCACTTCACCGCAGTGGTCACAGTAAACCACAGGGATGGGAGCGCCCCAGTATCTTTGTCTTGATACCAGCCAGTCACGCAATCTGTAGTTGACCTTCAGTTCGCCCTGACCACGGTCCTGAAGCCATTTGGTCACCTGCTCTTTGGCTTCGTCACCCTGAAGACCATCAAACTCTCCGGAGTTCACCATGGGGCCTATTTCAGTATAAGGAAGAGCATCTCCACCTTCGATAACACGTTCAATGGGAAGCTCATACTTCTTTGCGAACTCATAATCTCTCTCATCATGGGCAGGTACTGCCATGACGATTCCTGTACCATAGGTGTTCAGCACGTAGTCGCCTACCCAGATGGGGATGACTCTTCCGTTCACTGGATTGATGGCATAGGATCCGGTGAAGACACCAGTCTTTTCTCTCGAGAGAGACTGTCTGTCAATCTCATTTTGCATTTTAGCCTGCTCGATGTATGCTTCCACTTCAGCCTGATGTTCAGGAGTAGTCAGTTCTTTCACCATGTCATTTTCAGGTGCGAAGACTACATAGGAAACACCAAAGAGGGTGTCCACACGGGTTGTGAAGACAGAAAAATCCAGATCCTTATCTTGAACTTTAAAGTTTACCTGGGAGCCATAGGAGCGTCCGATCCAGTGCTTCTGCATGGATTTTGTTTTTTCAGGCCAGTCCAGCTTGTCCAGATCTTCGAGAAGTTCATCCGCATATTTTGTGATTTTGAAGAACCACTGGGTCAGATCTTTCTTTATCACCAATGTCTGACATCTCTCACAAGCACCATCCACCACCTGTTCATTGGCTAGGACCGTGTTGCAGCTGGGACACCAGTTTACGGGTGCTTTCTTTCTGTAGGCCAGACCATTTTTATAGAGCTCTGTGAACAGCCATTGGGTCCATTTGTAGTAGTCTGGAGCGCAGGTAACCACCTCATGGTCCCAGTTGAACATAGCGCCCATTTCCTTCAGCTGTTTTTCCATGGTTTCGATGTTCTTCAGCGTGGAATCCATAGGATGGATTCCGGTCTTGATGGCAAAATTTTCTGCTGGAAGACCAAAAGCGTCAAATCCCATAGGCTGGAACACATTGTATCCTTGCATTTTTTTCATTCGTGCCCAGGAATCTGTAGGACCATAGTTGAACCAATGCCCTGCATGTAGCTTGCTTCCTGATGGGTAGGAAAACATCTCCAGTACGTAAAGTTTCTCTTTCTCTGGGTTTTCCACAAACTTGAAGACTCCAGAGTCTTCCCATTTTTTCTGCCATTTCAGATCTGTGTGTTTGCCGTAATTTGCCATTTGTATCCTCCTCCAAAATAAAAAAACTCCGTCTCTTCCGATAAGAGACGAAGTAAACATCCGTGGTACCACTCTAATTAAGCCTAAGCTTCACTTTCAGGAACTATAACGCGTCCAACCGGGGCCATTGCCCATGCTCCAAAGACGAGTTCACATACTGGCCATATCCCTTTTCACCGGACAGGGACTCTCTAAGATGGTTGCTATGCTACTACTTCCTTTTCATTGCATATATAACGAGATTATAAAGAATCAGCGGTGAATTGTCAACGCCAAAAGATCAGAAGCGGTTATCCAGGTATATGCTGAACTCCTCCAAAGAATTAAATATTCTCAGCGGAACCTGTTCTTTCTTCAGGTACATAAGGAAAGCATCCTCATGGATTTTGGCTGCATCGACCATGCTCCGGAGATCATTTGGATGAAAAGCCCCCACCAAAGGCGGCAGAACAGGAAGATCACCCGATACATGAGCGAGTGTTTCAGAAATTTCATTCTCCAAAGATGCAGCAGCCAGGAGGCATTCTTTAGGATCATTTCTTTCAGCAGCGTGTCTGATCTTATGGTAGTGATTGACCAGTTCCTCATAGAATCCGTCAAAAACTTCTTTTGCCGGGGAACGTCTCTCCTTGTTGCTGCCCAGAAAGTCTTCTATGAGATGCACTGCAGTTTCAGTGACATAGATCATATGGGACTTCAAACCTTCTAGGGTGTCCTCTTCAAAGAGTCCATCCAAATGGACATAGAAGTCCTTTGGAACACCAGGCATGGTAATGAGGTTTTCTTTGTTTTTCAGATAGTTTCCTGAAGGAGCAGTGAAAGTACGTATAAAATGGATTTTACCTGTTTCATGGCGCTTGTCCGAAATGCTGCGAGATCTTTCATGAGAAAAAGAGAAAATCCTGTTTCCTGAAGCTTAGATTTCAGTAAAGGAAGTATTTCCAGAAGAAATTCCTTTGATGCAGATGTCTTCGCTTTTTCCTTCAACGCCTGAAAGATCTCAAGATCTTCTTCTGAATGCCAGTATTTGATTTTTGCTTCAGCAAGGATGCTGGCCAAAGGCTCTTTATGATTTGCGATGTTCTGAAGACGGCTGAGAGAAATGGGCCAGAGGTCATAACCTATCCCATCAAGGATAAAGGTAAATCCTAAAGATTCTCCTCTTGGCGTCGAGGGAAGAAAGAAAAGATCAAGATCTGAACGCTCGTGATGGGTTCCACGAGCGTAAGAGCCCATAATGGCAAGAAAAGCCACATCTTCAGCATAGTCTCTTTTGATCTTATCAATAAAAAGCTCCAGTACTTTTTCGTGGTTCATTGGTATCCCACCTTTCAGAATGAATCAACGATTGTGTAGAGCACTTTGTAGGAATCCATCAAAGTCCTTCTGGGGAGTTAGGTGTAATTCCCCTTGCCCTTAGAATTTCATGGATGCTCAGAGCGGAGGTGTCATCCATGGTGTAGCCAAGAAGCGAAACCACTTCCTCCAGTTCTGCTTCAGAGGGGCTTTCCACTTCCAGATAAGGAAAGGGCACATAGGTCTTCTCATTGACATCAATCTCAACCAGAGTATTTTTATACTGATAGCTTTCCCTGGTTTTTTTCACGTTTTCCAGAAGCTCCAGTCCCAGTGCACGGAAGATGCCGAGTCCAACCTCTTTGTTTTCGATGAGTGTTTCATGCTCGTCCATCTTCTTGTATACATCTCTTGAAATGAGTTTTTTGGTGGTCATGAAGACTTTCTCTTCGCCGGACTCCTGGTCCTTTACGAAGCGAATTCTTGCATATCCGTTATGCTTTAAAAGTCTTCGGTCTGGGAAGTCATGAATATAGTTCTCCTGCAGCTCATTTTTTACGAGAACAGCACCTGCTTCTTTCATGATGCGGCGGATCTTCTCAATGTTGATGTCCAGTATTTTTACTTCCAGTTCCATAATCGGCTCCTTTATGAATATTTGTGAAATCATTACATATCTTAGTTACCAAGGGTTTTCTAATGCATAAGGATACATCTGCAGAAGGCTTTTTCATTTGAAAAACTGAAAAAAAGCCGTAAAATGATATCCTTTACCATAGCAAATCCAAAGTATTGAAACAGTTTCATAAACCATTGTCATAAACTTATGTAAACGGCCTTGACTGTTTACATAAGTCAGTCTAAAATGCAGTTGTAACAAGGAAAAAACCTTGTTGAAGCTATTATACATTTATTCCTTTAAGAGGTACAGTATGTACCGGGTTTTAAAAGAATCTCCCACGGGCCTTAGAGAAAATGTCATTAAGTGAGGTGTAGAATATGAACGCATATGAAGCTACAAAAAGGATTTATGCCATCAGTGATGAGCTGAGCATTCTGTCCAAAGAACTTGGTGCTGCAGTTAAGGAAACCAACAGGAATCTGATTGAACAAAAAATCAATATTCTAGAAAATGAGTTTTTTAATATAAAGCACAAGCTCGAAAAGATCCAGCTGACTGCAGGAAGTTTATAGGACTTTAAAAGAGGAACAAAAGATTGAATCCTCAAACAAAAGACAAGCCATAAACATATGGTGAAGTACAAAAGCCCACAGCATCTGTGGAAACAGACAAAAGATAAAGCCTTCTTTTTAAGTAAGAAGGAGAAGAAACTGAAGATGTCCCTGTACGAACGGTTGTAAGGTACCTGGGAAAAAAATGGAGCTGCAGTTCATCGAGAGATTGGTGAACTGCAGCTCTATTTTCTTCGTCTTAATTGAATGAAGGTATATTTTCTATTATGTTATATGGAAAATGGGTTGAAGCCACTAAAAAACAGGACTCCTTCTTGTGGGAGTCCTGTCTCTCATACTGAAACGGGTTGGTGATTAGTTCATGGAGTTTGCGGAACCAAGAACTTCATCAATTTTCTTTTCAACAAGAGCTTGAATCTCTTTTCTTGCAGCACCAAGATATCCTCTTGGATCAAAACCATCTGGCTTTTCAGCGAATGCCTTACGGATGGACGCGGTCATGGCAAGACGGATGTCGGTGTCCATGTTGATCTTGCAAACTGCCATAGCAGATGCCTTTCTCAGCATATCTACTGGAATACCCTGTGCGCCCTTGATGTTTCCACCAAACTCATTGCACATAGCAATGTGTTCCTGGCTGACAGCGGATGCACCGTGAAGAACAATTGGGAATCCTGGAAGTCTATTCTGGATTTCTTCCAGAATATGGAACTTCAGATCAGGCTTTCCAGCAAACTTGAATGCACCATGGGAAGTACCGATGGCAATGGCCAGGGAATCCACACCTGTTCTTTCCACAAATTCAACAGCCTGGTCAGGATCGGTATACACATGCTCTTCTGCATGTACATCATCTTCCACACCAGCAAGGATACCGAGTTCAGCTTCAACAACAACACCCTTGGAGTGTGCGTACTCTACAACTTCCTTCGTGATTCTTACGTTTTCTTCGAACTCCAGATGGGATCCGTCGATCATCACAGAAGTGAATCCAGCATCGATGGCTTCCTTTACTGTGGCAAGATCTGGGCCGTGGTCCAGATGAAGTGCGATATCAAGACCGGTTTCAGCTACAGCAGCATCTACCATGGCCTTCAGATATCTTGGTCCGGCATATTTCATTGCACCCTTGGAAACCTGAAGAATTACTGCAGAGTTCTTCACTTTGCAGGCATCAACGATTCCCTGAATGATCTCCATATTGTTGATGTTGAATGCGCCAATCGCATATTTGCCCTCATAGGCTTTTTTGAACATTTCTGTTGTTGTGACTAATGCCATTAATACAACCACCTTTCAGTTTATCTTTTGGATACTGTGTTTAGGGATTCTTTCATCTCATTGAGGTAAAATCATTCTAAACTCTCCTTCTATTATATAGCATTTTCACGTATGAAACCATATCATTAAACAGATTCAAGGAATGGTTACAATTGATTTTCAAGTGAAATGGTTTACGGTGCTGTATCTGAAAAGGAAGAATATGATGCCATTTTTGGTGTTTTCCCCTATAATGAAGAGGATAGAACATGAATGTGCCAAAGGACCTCATGAAGCAAAAAGGAGAAGCTTATGGATAAAAGTAAAGGCTATACCTATGATGAACTGAAAAGTTTGAGAAAGGGCACCCAGCAGCCAATTCTTGCAAGGATCAACGGAGAGTATTTTGAGCTGACAGAGGAGCTGAAAGGAAGAAATAATCTGTACCCCGTGTTCCGTGAGGATTATGTCGGCCATAAAACCTATGAAAGAACCCTTTCATTCATTCTGGTCACTGCTTTCTATAAGCTGTGGCCCAGCAAAGAACTCATCATTGACCATTCCATCAGTAGAGGCCTTTACTGCTGGGTTCGGGATGAAATTCTAACAGAAGAGATGCTGCACCGTCTGGAAAAAGAAATGAGAACCATCGTTGAAGAGAATCACCCTATAAAAAAAGAGTGTTTTCTGCTGGAAGATGCACTGAAATTCTTCGAAGAGAATGGAGAAATGGATAAATATATGCTGCTTGCCCACGCGAAATTCCATGAGGTGAAGATGTATCATCTTTTGGACCGTTATGCCTATTTCTATGGAAAGATGGCGCCATCTACTGGATATACGCCATTATTCTCATTGGTTTGCTACAAAGACGGTTTTGTCATGAGCTATCCAACGGTGAGAGAGCCAGAACTGGTCCAGCCGTTTACACCACAGGATAAGCTCTTTGAGATCTTTAAGGAAACAGCCAAATGGGACAGGCTCCTTGGCATCCATTATGTGGGTAATCTGAACGAAAAGATCCGCAACGGAGAAGCCAGAACTTTAGTGAATATCACAGAAGCTCTTCATGAAAAGAAAATTGCCTATATCGCGGATGACATCAAGGAGAGAAGTGGAGTGAAGATTGTGCTTATTGCAGGTCCAAGCTCTTCGGGAAAAACTTCTTTTGCGAACCGGCTGGCCATTCAGCTTCGGGTAAATGGTCTTATGCCGATTCCTGTCAGCATGGATGATTATTTTGTGCCACGGCGTCTTACACCAAAGAAAGCAGACGGAACCTACGACTTTGAATCTTTAGAAGCCATAGAACTGGATCTTTTTGAATCGGATATGAAAAAAATACTGCAAGGGGAGGAAGTCCTTCTGCCGAAGTTTGATTTCAAAACAGGCACCAGAGGGCTTTCAACCACAAAGGTGAAACTGCCGGAGAATGGTGTACTCCTCATTGAGGGGATCCATGGACTGAACCCGAGACTTCTTGCAGGGATAGATAATGCATTGAAATTTAAAGTCTACATCAGCGCTCTGACGGTTCTTAACTTAGACAACCACAGCCGAATTGCGACAACGGATGTGAGAAAGTTGAGACGTATGGCAAGAGATTTTCTTTCCAGAGGATATAGTCCTGAGGAAACACTGCTCATTTTCCCTTCGGTTTCTGCGGGGGAAAAAGAGAACATCTTCCCTTATCAGGAGGAAGCGGATGCCATGTTCAACTCCACGCTCTTTTATGAACTTTCAGTGCTGAAAAAGCATACACTGAAAGAACTGGAGAAGATTCCGAAAGAGAGCAGCACCTATGAGGAGGCCAAGAGACTTATCACCATCTTGAGACTTTTTGAGGATATCGATGACCAGCTGGTGCCTACCAATTCTTTACTGAGAGAGTTCATTGGCGGAAGCCAGTTTTATGATTATTAACAGAAGACAAAATATAAAAGGCAGGTGAAATCTGTTTTGCTGAATTTTTCGGCAGACAGCATAGATATGAAGAAAAAATATGGTGTTTTTGATATCATAGGACCCATTATGATCGGGCCCTCCAGTTCTCACACGGCAGGAGCGGCAAAACTGGCGAAGATCGCCCGGGGGATTGCAGGAGAAGAACCTGTGGAAGTGCATTTTTATCTTCATGGCTCCTTCTCCAAAACATATAAAGGACATGGCACAGACAGAGCCCTTGTTGCAGGAGTGCTTGGCATGGACCCTGCGGATGATAATCTCAGAGATTCTCTGAAGCTGGCAAAAGCGAAAGGCATGGAAATCTCCTTCAACGAAAAGGATCTGGGGGATGTGCATCCAAACTCTGTACGCGTGGATATGGTGCTGAAAAATGGAAAAACCGTGTCGGTTACAGGATCCTCCATTGGGGGTGGTGCTGTGGAGATTACAAATATTGATGGGGAAGAGATTCAGTTTTCAGGAAACTATCCAACACTTCTCATCACACAAAAAGATGTGCCTGGTGTCGTAGCCAATGTTTCGAAGCTTCTTTATGACTGCGGCGTGAATATTGCATATATGTCTTTGTTCAGAGATCAGAAGGGGCGCGAAGCCATGATGATTTTCGAACTGGACCAGAACATCGATCCCACGGTTCTTGAGAAGCTCACAGAAGTGGAGTCTGTGGAACATGTGCGTTTTGTTCCGCTGACGAGCAATGTGATCAATTACCCTGTAGTCTAAAGAGGAGAGAAGCAAGAGTTATGAATATAAAGAACGGAAAAGAGCTGCTGAAAAGATGCAGCGAGGAGAATCTCACCATAGGAGAGTTCACCCTGAAGCAGGAAATGGAGGAAAGCGGCTTAAGCTATGAAGAAGTTTATGGCCGTATGGTGGAAAACCTTCGTGTCATGGAGTTCTCCACCACAAAAGGAGTAGGAGAGAAAGTGATTTCTGTCTCTGGACTCATTGGCGGAGATGCGTACCGCATGGGAAAGTATCTGGATAAAGGTCAGAGCGTTTCGGGAAGAGTCATGGTGAAAGCCATGAGTTATGCGCTTTCCTGTTCCGAAGTCAATGCATCCATGGGCAAAATTGTCGCTTGTCCTACTGCAGGTGCCTGCGGGATTCTGCCTGCAGTCATCATGACCATGAAAGAAGAACATGAGATCGAAGAAAAGGACCTGATTATGGGTCTCTTCGCTTCCGCAGGAGTTGGAGCCATCATTGCCCAGAATGCCACCATTTCAGGAGCAGAAGGCGGATGCCAGGCGGAGTGCGGTTCTGCGGCGGCCATGGCAGCAGCGGCGGTGGTGGAAATGATGGGGGGAACACCTGAAATGTGCCTCAATGCCGGTGCCATTGTATTCAAAAACACCTTAGGCCTGGTTTGTGATCCCATTGCGGGCCTCGTAGAAGTGCCCTGTGCCAAAAGAAATGCTGCTGGAGCGGTCAGTGCGATTACAGCGGCGGATATGACACTCGCGGGAGTAGTCTCCAGAATTCCATTTGATGACACCGTGGCAGCCATGTACTCCATTGGGAAAGTCATGCCGGAAGCTTTAAGAGAGACAGGAATCGGAGGCCTTGCGGGAACAAAGACCGGAAAGAAACTGAAAAAAGAGATCTTTGGCTCTAAAAATGGGAAGTCGAAGAACAAGATGAATGATGATACTTTCGATACAGAAAAAGAAGAGAAGGAAGAAGAATAAGTAACTATTGCTCTTAGAGCAAGGCTGACAGTTCAGAAGAAGTAGTATTTCTGATGGAAAGGATCCAAAACATTCAAGAATATTTCAATATAACAAAAGGTTCAGCAAAACTGCTGAACCTTTTTCATGAGATTAAATAAAGAGTGTTGCGTTGGATTCGTCGGATTCAGCGAGCATATAACCTACACCACCAAATTTTACGCCATCCAGAAGTTCCTCTTCTTTGATGCCGAGAAGGTCCATGCTCATCTGGCAGGCGACAATCTCCACACCACTGTCCATGGCCGCTTTGATCAGCTCTTCCAGGGACTGCACATTTTTCTTTTCCATGATGGAGCGGATCATTTTAGGTCCGATTCCACCCATGTTCATTTTGGAAAGTCCCAGCTTTTTGGATCCTTTGGGCATCATAAAGCCGAACATCTTTTCGATGAAATTCTTTTCTACTGGGGCATGGGCAGACTTTCTAAGAATGTTGATCCCCCAGAAAGTGAAGAACAGGGTGACTTTCTTGTTCATGGCTGCTGCTCCATTGGCGATGATGAATGAAGCGATGGCTTTGTCCAGGTCTCCGGAGAAAACCACCATGGTCATATTCTCGGCGTTTCCGGTTTTATTGCTGTTGCAGGAAACGGTCAGGTTGTCTTCTTTTGCGGAAAGACCTTTCCGGATGGAAGCCTTGATGAGTCCTTTGTCTTTCTTTACATCAAGAAGCTCATTGCCGGTTCTTCTGGTCCAGGCTTTGATGTCTTCATAAAAGCCCATATCAGATGCTGTGATGTTGATGGTGTCCCCTGGATTCACCTGATCCACAGTGCTTTTCACTCGCATGAGCGGTCCTGGACAGCAGAGTCCTGTGGCATCCAGTTCTACTGTTTCAGAAGCTGCGAATGAGGCAGCGGGCTCATCAGAAAGCGTATGCTCTGGATTTTTTTCTACAGGCTGCATGGCTTTATAAAGCTTGAACCCTCCGGTGATGTTCTTCACCTTATATCCGTTCTGCTGAAGAATTCTTGCACCGATATATCCTCTTAGACCCACCTGGCAGTAGAGATAAATAGTCTTGTCCTTTGGCAGTTCGCCCATACGTTGTCTTAAACTGTTGAGGGGGATGTGGATCCGTCCTTCCAGAGAACCATTCTCCACTTCCACCTGATCTCGGACATCCACAAGCAGCATGGTCTTTGGATCAAAGTTCTTCTCGTAATCATCCAGTGTCACGTTATCCACCAGACCATCCAAGGTGTTCTCCGCTACAAATCCAGCCATATTTACAGGGGATTTTCCGCTGGAGTAAGGTGGAGCATAGGCAAGCTCCAGTTCTTTCAGGTCATCCACGGTACCTCCAAACTTAATCACAGTGGCAATGACATCGATGAACTTATCAACACCCTCATACCCTAAAGCTTGAGCGCCAAGCACTTTTCTGTTCTCATCAAAAACGAGCTTGATGGTCAGCTGCGTTGCGCCGGGATAATAACCCGCATGATTGTTTGGATGGATGAAGATAGACTTAGGCTGAAGACCTTTCATCTTCGCCACACGTTCATTCATACCTGTGGAAGAAGCGGTGAGATCAAAAATCTTAAGTATAGACGTTCCGATGGCCCCTTTATAAACTACATTGCGTCCTGCGATGTTGTCGGCGATGATCCTTCCCTGACGGTTGGCAGGTCCAGCCAAGGGAATAGCGGTCTTCCCACCCATCATGTAATCTGTGATTTCTGCAGCATCTCCAGCAGCGAAGATATAAGGATAGTTGGTGCGAAGATATTCGTCCGTAAGGATATGTCCTCTTGCACCTAAAGAAATGCCGGAGTCTTTGAGGAATGCCGTGTCTGGGGTAACACCGATGGCTGACACCACAAAATCGCCTTTCAATATCTTACCGGAGGAAAGTTCTACCTGAATGCGTCCATCGATTTCTTCAAAAGCGCAGACCGCATCATTGATGTGAAGGGAAATGCCATGTTCTTCCAGCTCGTGTTCTGCTTGGATGGACATTTCAGAGTCAAAGGGAGCAAGGATATGAGGAGCTGCTTCCACTAAAGAAACTTTCATGCCACGCTCGTGAAGATTCTCTGCGGTTTCAATACCGATGAATCCTCCACCAATCACAATGACTTCTCCTTTGAGATTCTTTTCCGCCTTTTCTTTGATCTTGTCCATATCATTGATATCTCTCAGGGAGAAGATCAGGGAAGAGTCAATCCCATGAATTGGTGGCTTCACTGGTTTTGCTCCCGGAGCAATCACCAGATAGTCGAAGGATTCATCGTAGAATCCTTTCTCCTTGCTGTGGACTGTGACGAGTTTTCGCTCAGCGTCCACTTTCACCACCTCGGAAAAAACTCTGACATCCAGGTTGAAACGGTCCTTCATGGCCTGAGGTGTCTGAAGAATCAGCTGGTCTCTTTCTTTGATGACTTCTCCGATGTGATAGGGAAGTCCGCAGTTTGCAAAGGAAATATAAGGTCCCTTTTCAAAGACTATAATTTCCATGGATTCATCCAGTCTTCGAAGTCTTGCGGCAGCGGATGCTCCAGCGGCGACTCCACCAATGATCAGTGTCTTACTCATTTATTTATCCTCCTGAAGTTCAATACTTTCAATAATCTGTCGTGCTTTGTCATGGACCAGTTTATAGGTGATTTCCAGCCCTTTCCGTTCTCCTTCGATGATTCCGGCGCTTTTCAGCTTCTGAATGTGCTGGGAAATGGTGGACTGAGGAAGATTCAGGCAGTCTGTCATATGGGTCACATTGCATCCTCCAGTGGCCAAGATTCCTTTCAGTATACAAAGACGCACCGGATGACCCAATGTCTTTAAGAGTTCAGCTGCGTTTGTGAATTTATTTATGTTGTTCTCCATCTCAATCCCCTCTCTCAATCGTTACATCGATATATTACGTTATTACGATATAATTGTCAAGAAATTATCAATTGTTATTTTATGTCAATGAACTGTCGAATGAGAGAATGAGGGTATAATGAACAAAAACCTGCCAGTTTGAAAACTGACAGGCTTTTTTACTAACGTTTTTGAAGTTTTATGGTGCTAACCATAAGATAGGCTAATGAGAACATCAGGAAGATGACAAGGAATCTTAGATTGAGACTGTTTCTAAGAAGCAGAAGAAACAGTGTCAGCACACATCCCGCAATGGTGATGGGCAGCCCCATGAACACTCCGTCAAAGTGCTGAGAATTGTACCTTGCCAGGCGGTAAGAACCTGCCACTGGAAAAATAAGCACTGGAAGGATGCCAAGAAGAGTGAGATCTTCCAGACCAAACATAAAGTAGGCCTGGATGGCAGGAGCAACGCCAAAGGAAACGAGATCTGAAAGAGAATCCAGCTCTTTTCCCAAGGGACTTTCCGCATGGAGCAGTCTAGCGATTCTTCCGTCATAACGGTCAACGAGTCCAGCACCTAGAATAAAGAGTCCAGAGTTCAGATAATCTCCTTTCACCGTAGCAATGATGGAGAGAATTCCCAGGGAGAGATTAAGGAATGTTAAAATATTTGGGATAAATCCTCTTTGCATAGATAAGTACGGATAATGCCGAAATTATCCTTCTCCTTTCGTTAAAAATTTCATGAATATATCTATTATAAACGATATGGAGAGATTCACAAAATCTTTTTTCAGAAGAAGGAGCAATTCATAGAAAGCAGAAGCAAAGAAAGGGGAAAGAGATCTTGTCTGTGTATGAAGCGGCAGAATGGAAAGAAAGACCAGTTTCTGTTACTGTATAGAAAAGTCTCACAGAGTTCTATTATCAAGATCTAGAATAAAGAGATAGAATCAAAGGCAGTTCATACTCACATAAGAATGAAATCTGCGATATAATGAATCTAAGAAGAATGATTTCGGAGGAATCCCATGAAAAAAGTGAAATTTATCTACAATCCTTATGCAGGAGACAACTATATCATGGATAAACTGGACGAGGTAATCGATGTGCATCAGAAACATGGATACCGGGTAGTCCCTGAAAGACTGGATGAGGAACATAACATGGCTGTTGCCATGGAGGACATCCATGAGGGCTACAGTCAGATTCTCATTGCAGGTGGCGACGGTACAGTGGATATTCTCATCAATTATATGATGGAAAGAGACATCAGGCTGCCCATCGGGATCCTGCCCATGGGAACTGCCAATGATTATGCCAAGTATATTGGAATACCAAAGGATATTTCGAAAGCTTTGGAAAAAATGTTCAGGCTGCCACCTATGAAGATGGATGTGGGCAAAATCAACGAAAAATATTTTATCAATGTAGCCAGTACAGGTCTATTAACAGATGTGTCGCAGAAAACACACAGTGAATTAAAAAATGCCATCGGTAAGCTGGCCTATTACATTAAAGGTCTGGAACAGATTCCCACATTCAGAAAAATTCCTGTGAAGTTCACATCGGAAGAAAAAAAGTATGATGGAGATATGTATGCGCTTCTTGTGTTCAATGGACGAACCGCAGGGAATCTGGATTTTGCCTACAAATCAAAAGCCAATGATGGACTTTTGGATGTGATTCTGATCAAAGCCAGTTTTAAGGAAATAGTTCCTCTTCTGGCAAAAATGCTGAGGGGGGATCATCTGGAAGATCCGGTGGGACTTCTCTATTTCCAGACGAAGGAACTGTTTATTGAAACAACGGATGAACTCATCGTCAGCGACATCGATGGAGAGCGTGGTCCGGACTTTCCGCTTCATATTCAATGCATCGCAGGAGGAATAGAAGTTCTGGGGGTGGATCCTAATCATATCTAAGGAATAAGACGGGATAAGAGGGGCTTAATAGCGCCTCTTCTTTTTCCGATACAGATGTTTTCTTCTCCAGTACATATTTTATTGACAAAAGATTGTGCTTGATGTAATATTTACAACAGAATTCCTAGTAATCTACTAGGATATAAAAGTGAGGTTGAAAATACATGATTTATCAAAATGCGATTGAACTTGTTGGCGGAACACCGCTGCTGAAAGTAAATGGATTTGATGCGGAAAACCGTGCAGAAGTATATGTGAAACTGGAAAAAATGAATCCCGCCGGAAGTACAAAAGACAGAGCTGCTCTTGGAATGCTGGAGGAAGCTGAAAAGAAAGGTATACTGAAAGAAGGTTCTGTGATTATTGAGCCCACCAGTGGTAATACTGGTATTGCTCTTGCCATGCTTGGAAAGGCGAAGGGATACAGAGTGATCATTGTGATGCCGGAATCCATGAGCCAGGAAAGACGAGCCCTTATTAAGGCATATGGCGCGGAACTTGTGCTGACTGAAGCAGCCACAGGAATGAAAGGTGCCATCAAGAAAGCTGGAGAGATCAAAGAAGAAGTTGGTGCTCTTGGGTTCATACCACAGCAGTTTATGAATCAGGCAAATCCTAATAAGCATTATCAGACCACTGCAAAAGAGATTTTTGAAGACCTTCCAGATGTGGATGCTTTTGTTGTAGGGGTGGGCACAGGTGGAACCATCAGCGGATTTGGACAGTATGCAAAAGAGCATGGCAAAAATGTAAAGATTGTGGCAGTAGAGCCAGCCACCTCTGCAGTCCTATCCGGAGAAAATCCTGGTCCTCATAAGATCCAGGGAATTGGTGCTGGGTTTGTTCCGGACAACTACCATGGAGAATTTGTTCATGAAATCCTGAAAGTGTCCACGGAAGACGCCTTCAGCACAGCTAAAACCTTTGGGCAGGAAGAAGGCGTTCTCATCGGAATCTCATCGGGGGCAAACCTTTATGGCGCACTTGAAGTTGCACGTAAACTCGGTAAAGGAAAAAAGGTTGTTACGGTGGCTCCAGATGGTGGAGAAAAGTATATTTCCATGGGACTATTTGATTAATCAGTTAGAGTAGAGGTGTAAAATGTTTAGAGGGCTGCATGAAGATATAAAAAATGTGTTAAAAAATGATAAAGCGGCAAAGTCCTATCTGGAGGTGCTCCTGCTGTACCCGACGATACACGCCCTCTTTGCTTACCGGATGGCTCATTTCTTTTATAGAAAAAAACTGTTCTTTCTGGCAAGACTGATCAGTCAGACTGCGCGATTCACCACAGGGATTGAAATCCATCCTGGAGCGAAAATTGGCAGAAGGCTTTTCATAGACCACGGTATGGGCGTTGTCATCGGTGAGACCACCACCATAGGAGATGACTGTATCATTTATCATGGGGTGACCCTTGGTGCAACGGATTGTGATGCGCCTAAAAGGCATCCTGATATCGGTGACCGAGTGCTCATTGGAGCTGGAGCAAAAATACTCGGACCCATCACCATCGGCAGTGGTGCTAAGGTAGGGGCCAATTCTGTGGTGCTGAAAAGTGTGCCAGCAGGAGCAACCGCTGTGGGCATTCCTGCCCGAATCCTGGTGCAGAAGAATGAGGAATCTGAAGTGCGGTTTCTCCACTATAACTATATATAACTGAAGGAAGCTTTTCTGGTGACGGAGAAGCTTCTTTTTTCGGTTTTTTTCTGAGGATACTTCGACTATAATAAGAGTAATGAAGGATCGGGAGGGGATGGCATGTCAGCAGAAGGAATACAGAGTAAGGTCATAGAAAAGCTTGAAAACCTGGGGCTAAGGCATTATGGGTTTATGAAAGCCCAGGCGCTTTCCCGTGACAGCCTGGCTTATTTCAGAGAAAGAGAAGAAAGGAATTTCACAACGTCCTTTGAAGAAAATGATCTGATGAGAAAAGTGAACCTCCAATCGGAAATGGAAAATGCACAAACAATCATATCTGTAGCATTTCCATATTTTTATGATGCTTATATCCATAAAGAAGGGTATTTTTCTCTTTACACCTTAGGTCAGGATTATCATATTGTTGTGAAAGACTATTTGGAGAAAGTGGCAGAAGTGATCCGAAGTCATGGATATGAAGCAAAGGTCTTTGCGGACAACAATTCTCTGCCGGAGAGATATATCGCCTATGCTTCTTATGTAGGCGAAATTGGAAAGAATCATATGCTCATCACAAAAGAGTACGGAAGTTATGTTTTCTTGGGGGAGATCCTTACAAATCTGGTCCTGGAGACCCGGGAACGGGATTATCAGGAGATTCCTCTACATACCATTTGCGGAGACTGCACCAACTGCATCAAAGCATGTCCGACTCAAATTTTAGGAAGTGAGTTGTATGACACCAAAAGATGTATGTCATACATTACCCAGAGCAAGGAAGTGCCTGATGAGGACCTTCTCCTCTTTAAAGGAAGGCTGTTTGGCTGTGATACCTGTCAAAGATCCTGTCCTCTCAACAGAAAGGTGAATACCAGCTCTATTGAGGCTTTCAGACCTCGAGAGTATATGAAGTATCCCAATCTTCTGGAACTCTTAGAACTCAACAATCAGGAGTTTCTGAAGTACAAAGAGACATCCTCTGGATGGCGGGGGAAAAAGCTGCTTCAGAGAAACGCCATGGTGGAGCTCGTGAGAAAGGGCAATACACTGGATGCGGAAAAGCTGCCTACAGAGTATCTCCGGGAGTACTACCATAGACTGGAGAAGATTTTCAACCTATAATTAGAATCAGTAAAGTAAAAGGGGTAATAATTTTGAGAAAAATGATATTGAAAGCTTTGGCTTCATCACCAGAAAGTGTCCAGAGATTTGTGGCTAAAAGAGGATTAAAGTATATCTTCACAAAGATTGCTACGGTGAAGCTTCATAATAGAGAGAATCTGCCCGGGAAAGACGAGCCGATTCTGTTTGTATGCAATCATCTGAGCAATATAGACGGCCCAGCCATACAGTCGGTGCTGCCTGAGTATGATCTCACCTTCGTGGCAGGACAGAAATTATCCAGCGATCTGTTTACAGGGCTCTTTAAAAAGGTCTTCAAGAGCATCAACATCAAGCCCAACTCCCCGGATAAGGCGGCAATGAAAGAGATCATCAATCTTTTGCGTAGTGGTCAGAATGTGATGATTTTCCCGGAAGGCACCAGGTCCAGAGTCGGTTCTATGATTGAAGGCAAGAAAGGAGTACTTCTCATTGCCAGAATGACCGGTGCGAAGATTGTGCCTCTTGGCATGACAGGATCAGAAAAGGTTCTGCCCATCAATCAGGACGGGAATATGACTGGAGAGAAACTGCATAAGGGAATCATAGATTTAAGAGTCGGGAAGAGTTTTAGAGTCCCAGAAAAAACACCAGAGCAGTCCAAGGAAGAGTATGATCTCTTTGCCCTGAACTACATCATGACCCGTATCGCAGAGCTTCTTCCCACAGAATATCAGGGAGTGTATCGAGTATAGAAAGGATATATAATGAACAAAAAGAATAAAGAAGTGCTGGAAATCCTATACCGGACCCATCCGGATGCAAAATGCGAGCTCCATCATGAAACGCCGCTTCAGCTACTGATAGCAACGATTTTGTCGGCACAGGCGACGGACAAAAAAGTGAATGAAGTTACAGAGAAGATGTTTCAGAAGTATAAGACACTGGAGGACTTCCTGCAGATGACCATGGAGGAGCTTGAAAGCTACATTAAAGTCATAGGGCTTTACAGATCCAAGGGAAGTAATCTGATGAAGCTTTTTCCGATCCTGAAAGAGAAGCATGGAGGAGAAGTCCCTCGCACCATGGAAGAGCTGGTTTTACTTCCCGGTGTAGGCAGAAAAACTGCCAATGTCGTTCTATCCAATGCCTATGGCGTTCCTGCCATTGCCGTAGATACCCATGTGTTCCGTGTGGCAAACCGCATAGGAATCGTCAAAGAAGAAACCGTAGAAAAAACAGAAGAATCTTTGATGAAGAAGCTGGACAAAAATCTATGGATTGATGCGCATCACCTGCTCATTTTCCACGGAAGAAGGATCTGCACTGCCAGATCGCCTCAATGTGGAGCATGCCCCCTCAATCATCTCTGCACCTACTACAAGAAGAATAAAAAGACGCTGATGCCAAAAGAGAAGTAGTCGTATTTTCGGAAGGATGTGAGCCTGTTGAAATCAAAACAAACCATCGGAACCCTGATTGCTGCCAATGGGCTGATTCTTCTGACCCTTTTTATGCTCTTCGGTCTGTCTTATTTTTTTGCGTTTGTGGCACAGCGTTTCGGAAATGAGTATCTTCTGGAAAGTAACGGTGCGTCTACTGTGGTTATGGCGGGCCTGTCCGCACTCATGCTGTTTTTTTATGCATCGTACACCAAGAAAGCGTATTTCAGTGTCCTGGCTTTCTCGTTCTTTTTTGGTTCCATCATCGAATACAGCAACAGGTTCTTCCTCATTGACGGCAGAATAAGCTCCATTTTTCTTGGGTTTTACCTCATCATGCTAATCATGCTGATATTTACAATGTCAGCAGCATTTTCGTACAATGAAGTGATCCGGATCAACATGAAAGTTATGGTATGGTCCATCCTTGTCATACTCATAGCCTTTACCGTGCTCAACTACTATGTGTTCAAGAATGCTGTGGTTTTCCAGGATTCCAGTCTGATGGTCTTCGAGCTTATGATGCTTGCAACGGTTCCTCTTCTGGGAGGGTGGTATTACCACACCTTTTTCACGAAAAAGAATGTCATGAATTTATCTGTCTATTATACAAGTCTGCTTTATTTTTCAGCAGTTTTCACAGAGAGCCTGGCAGTGCAATTTTCAGATACGAGACTTTTTTTTGTATCAGACAGGCTCATGCTTTTCACCTACAGCACATTTCTCGTATTTGTACCTGTGGCTTTCTACAGGATTATTAAAGAGAAAGATGCTTTGATTATCAAAACAAATGAGCTGAAGCAGAGTCTTTTTATGTTTTTTAAGTCGGCAGAGTATAACGAGAATATCACGGTGTTTGTGAACTCGAAATATGAAATTCTCTATGCCAATGCAAAATATAAGCAGTTCTTCAATCATTACAGAAAATATCTGGATTCATACTTGTCAGGATACATCCGTGAGAAGTACGAAGTTATCAAATACAATATGAATTATTCTGCCTCTATGAAACTGGAAATGGAAGGCAAGCAATATATTTTGGATGTGGATGTGGTTTATCTTGAACAGGATACGGAAGAGATTTTCTGTATCACGGCTAAAGACATCACCGTCATCAGAGCAATGCAGGAGTCGCTGGAACGGTCTGAATACAAATATCGGAGCTTCTTCAATCTGATTCCGGATTTCATTTTTCTTTATGATATCGGCAAAAACAGAGTCATTGAAGCAAACGACATGGTATACAATGACTTCAAAAATATCCCAAACAGCCGGTTTGTCAGAAATCCAATGGAAGAGCGATTCATGGGGCTTTCCTATAGAGAACTTAGCGAAATCGGTAATAAAATCCAGTATGGAGAAATTCTGAAACTTGATATCCTCAAGGTGAAAGACCAGAAAGGGCAGGATGTATATGTTGAACCGAATTTCCGTCTCATCAGTGTAGAAAAAGATAAGTGGCAGATGTTGGTTTTCTTAAGAAATGTGACAAACTCCGTGAAGCTTCATGAGCTGAGGATAGAAAATGAGGCGAATCTTCGGAAACTCTATATCGCTGCTGAAAATGAGAAAATGTTCAACGAGTTTTTTGCAAATATGTCCCATGAACTGCGAACACCTATCAATGTGATCCTTTCAGCACTGGATATGATGGAGATTTCTGGGTTTGATGCGGAAAAAGGAGAAAAGTATGCGGGGCTCATCAGACATAACTCTTATAGACTGCAGCGTATTGTCTCGAATATTCTGGACATCACAAAAGTGGATTCCGGTTTTTATAAACTGAATATGCACAATTATGATATTATCACCTTCACAGAAGACACGGTCATGTCCATTCTTCATTATGCGGAGAATAAAGGACTGAAGATTATTTTTGACACGGAAGTGGAAGAACATATCGTTCAGTTTGATCTTCCGTCCATGGAACGGGTACTGCTCAATTTGTTAAGCAATGCCATCAAGTTCACCAAAGATGGGGGCACAATTTTTGTGAATCTCACCATGGATGAAGAGGCGGGCAAGATCTTTATTGATGTGAAAGACACAGGGATTGGTATTGCGCCTGAAAATGTGGATACAATTTTTGATAGGTTTATACAGGTGAACAAATCTACCACCAGAGATAATGAGGGAACGGGAATTGGGCTGTCTATTGTAAAGAAACTTATGAATCTCATGGGAGGAGATTGTGTGGTGGAAAGCCAGCTTCATGTTGGGACCACATTCCGTCTCGTTCTGCCTGATGAAAGAATTCCTGGAGAGTCGGATGCGAGCAGCATTATTGATTTCTATGAGAAAACGACAAATCGTGTGGACATTGAGTTTTCAGATCTTCAGACTTCAGACAGGTAGCTTGCAAAAGCTGCCTTTTTATTTTTTTGTAAGCGATTAACCATGATTCTATGGTCTTGAAAGAAAAAATGATTGGTGCAATAATGGAGTTTAGAGTTTTAATGTATAAGAAAATGGAGTGTAGATAATGAAGATTGGTGTAATCATGGGTGGTATTTCCAGTGAAAGGGAGGTTTCTCTGTCTTCCGGCAGAGAAATACTGAATCATATTAATTTCAATGGTTATGAGGGTGTAGAGATTATCCTGGATACCAAAACAGACATATTTGAAAAAGTAAAAGGGATTGATTTTGCTCTCCTGGCTCTTCACGGTAAATATGGAGAGGATGGGACGGTTCAGAGTATTCTGGATTCGTTGGAGATTCCATACTCAGGGTGTGGTATGCTCTCCAGTGCTCTCTGTATGGATAAAGACCTGACAAAGACAGTGCTCAGAAATCATGGGGTAAGGACAGCCGAATGGTTTGTTGTAAAAAATGCTACGGATGTAACAAAAGAAATGGTGGAATCATTAAAATATCCTGTGGTAGTGAAACCGAATAGAGGAGGATCCTCTGTAGCCACATTTATCTGTAAATCCTTCGATGAAGTTGTAGAAGGTGTCAAAGAAGGACTGAAAGTTGATTCCGAGGTCATGGTGGAGGAGTTTATCAAAGGGGATGAAATCACAGTGCCGATTTTGGATGGAGAGGCTTTGCCTACTCTGATCATCAAGCCTGTGAAGGGAGGATTTTTTGATTATCAGTCCAAATATGAGGATGGTGGAGCGGAGGAAGTGATCATAGAATATGAAGAAGCGCTTCAGTCCGAAATCAATGAGCTGGCGTTGACAACTTTTTCAGCATTGAAATGCGATGTGTACGCCCGAGTGGATTTTATTGTCAGAGATGGAGTGCCCTATCTTCTGGAAATCAACACACTTCCAGGGATGACGAGAACCTCCTTGTTCCCGAAGAGTGCTAAGGGCATAGGACTCAGCTATCAAGGCCTCTTGGATCGTATCATACAGTCTTCATTAAAGCTTCGCGCGAAATAGATGAACTAAAAAACCTCTCCTTCATTCTGGAGAGGTTTTTTGGCTTCATGATTATCTTTTTGCCAGTTCAATAATGAGGTCATAGGTGGCTTTTAATGACTCCATATGGGTTCTTTCGTAACCATGGGAAGCAAACACCCCAGGACCGATGAGCCCTGCACGAATATCATATCCTGATCCCAAAGCAGCGGAAGCATCAGAACCATAGAAGGGATAAATATCAGTAGCGTAGGGGATCTGATTCTCTTTACAGATGCTCTCCATGGTTCTTCTCAGTTCGTAATCATAAGGACCAGAGCTGTCCTTTGCACAGATGTTCACTTTGTATTCAGAACTGTTCTGATTGTTACCAGGAGCACCCATGTCCACAGCAATAAATTCTGTAAGATGCTCTGGTAAAGCGGCTTTGGCTCCATGACCCACTTCTTCATAATTAGAGATGAAAAAGTGGATGGTTTTTTCTAGTGGAACGGACTTCAAAGCTGAAATGGCTTCCAGAAGGACAGCCACACTGGCTTTGTCATCCAGATAACGGGATTTGATGAAGCCCTTCTCTGTAAACTGAAGTTTTGGGTCAATGAAAACAAAATCACCTACTTCAATCCCCAGAGCACTTACGTCAGATGCATTGAAGACTTTTTCATCCAGTACAATTTCCATGGTGTCCTGCTTTCTTTCCAGAGATCTTGCTTCCTGTCCATCAATGTGAACGGAAGGTTTGATGGTTTGAATTGTACCTGAGTATGTCTTTCCGGTAGATGTCATCACAGTGCAGTTTTCGGATTCCAGTGTATTATACATATATCCACCGATGAGTGTGAACTCCAAGGTGCCCTTGCTCTTCAATGATTTCACCATGGCACCCAACGTATCCACATGGGCGGAAAAAAGCCTGCCTTCTTCGGATTTTCCAGGTAACGTAACCAGAACAGCGCCCTTTGTTGTTGTCTTGAAAGGTACTTCCATAGAGTTCAAAGTGTTTTCGATGTACTTCATAACATCCACATGATAGCCTGTGGGGCTGTGAATCTCAATCAATGATTTCAGCGTTTCTCTTACAGTAGTTTCAAAAGCCATAATAATCCCTCCTAGCTTAGATACCTCTATCCTATCGCAAATGCTGTTTTCTGTATAGAACACACCAGAGCTTTTTCTGTACTGTAGCCGAAAGAACTGTCAGCAGCAAATGACTTGTTCATAAAATTAACAAACAAATGTAATTTTTTTGTGAAGTATTTTTTAGATTCTGTGGTAAAATAAAGCTACTTGGAATTGAAAGACAAATGAAATCGCATGAAGGAGGAAGGGATTACCCAACAGTATATGAAGAAAAAATTAATTGTAGCTATTATACTTGTACTTACATTATCTGGGGCTGGAACCATGGCTTACAGAAGTTATGCCCTGGAAAAAGAATGGGAGAAACAGGAGGCGATTCATGTATCCGCGGTGGAAACTGCGCGAAAAATGGAAGAAGCCCAAAATAAAAAAGTCATAGCAGAGTGGCAGGATAAGGTTTATCCTGGTGTTTCTGTTATGGGAGAAGACCTTTCAGGTTTTACGCTTCCAGAGGTGAAAAAACTTTTGGAAACTAAAATTCTTGAGGCCGTAAAAGCAAATGCCATTACAGTGGTTGTAAAAGACAGAGAGTTCAAGCTGAATCTTGGAGATTTAGACCCAGTGCTTGATGCACAGTCCGTTGCAGAAGAACTTGTATCCGCAGGGAAAGATGCAGATGAAATGGAGAAACTCCAGAGAATCTATTCTAAAACCATGGAAGAGGTGAAAGTTCCTTATACTTATTCTGAAGAGAAGCTTACGGAGTATGTGAAGTCTGTGGCGTCTGAAATCAATGTCAATGCGAAGAATGCAACCATCAAGAAAAGCGGTGATGGATTTGCTGTGACTGAGCATCAGACCGGTATGGTTTTGGAAGAGGAGAAGCTCATTGCCAGTCTCAAGGAAGTGTTGCCGAAACTCGAACCGGATTCTAAGGTGGAAGCGTCTTTAGTGATTGATGAACCCAAGGTGACCTCAGATGCGCTGAGAAAAATCGATGGAAGACTGTCCACATATACAACAAATTATTCTACATCAGCGGCTGGCAGAAAGCACAATGTTGGTTTTGCAGCTTCTCTCATCAACGGAACTGTGGTAATGCCAGGGGAGACTTTCAGCTATAATGCAGAAATTGGCCCCATCACCATTGCGGCAGGGTTTAGAAATGCTGGTATATTTGTGGGAGATAAGGTGGAAGAAGGCGTTGGTGGCGGACTTTGTCAGGTTTCCAGCACCCTGTATCAGGCAGCGCTTCACAGCAATATGGGCATTGAACAGAGAAGAAACCACTCCATGGCAGTTGCTTATCTGAAACCAGGCATGGACGCTGTAGTATATGGTCCATACCTTGATCTCAAGTTCACGAACAACTATCCGAACCCTGTGTATATCCAGGCCTATGGAGACAACAATAATCTGAGCGTTTCCATTTATGGACATCAGGCGGATTTAGGCGGATACAGCTATAAAGTATTCAGTGAAACTACATCTGTATTGAAACCTAGTATGACAAAAGTCGAGGACAATACGCTGTTTGTTGGAGAAGAAGTGGTGGAAAAGAAGCCAGTCACAGGCTATACGTCAAAAACCTACAGACAGACCATCAAAGACGGTAAAGTAGTGAAGACTGAACTGATTTCTCAGGACAGTTATAGAAAAGTAGACGGAGTCACTCGTGTAGGAACAAAGCCAAAAGAAACGGCTCCAGCACCTGCCCCTGAAACTCCAGTACCAGAAGCACCAGCAACTGGAGCCAATGGTTAATAAATAAATGATAAGACTTTCCCTGTTTTTCTGGGGAAAGTCTTTTTCTATTGTGATTGTAACCATAAATTTATAATTTATACACAACTCCTATGTTAAAATGAATAAGACAGCAGAAAATTAAGAGAACTTTCTTGAGTTATTCAGGAATAAAGGAGCATCGCTAAATGGAATATGTAAAGAAGATTGAACAGAATGTGGAAAAAGTAATCATCGGTAAGAATAATGTCGTAAAAAATATCCTGAAGGGAATCTTGGCAGGAGGACATATCCTCATTGAAGATATCCCGGGAATCGGAAAGACCACCCTTGTGAAAGCTCTGGCCAAGAGTTTAAATCTCAGCTATTCCAGAATCCAGTTTACGCCAGACCTTCTGCCTTCGGACATATTGGGGGTATCCATTTATAATCAGAAGGAGATGAGTTTTGAGTTCCGAAAAGGACCTGTTTTTGCAAATGTGGTCTTGGCTGATGAGATCAACCGTACGTCGCCCAAAACACAGGCAGCACTTTTGGAAGTCATGGAGGAAACTCAGGTTTCTGAAGGAAACAAGAGTTATTTACTGGAAAGACCATTTTTTGTCATGGCCACCCAAAACCCCATTGAGTACGAAGGAACCTTCAATTTGCCGGAAGCTCAGCTGGACAGATTTATGATCCGCATCAAAATGGGGTACCCTTCCATTCAGGATGAAATGCATATACTTCGGAATACCAGAGAGGAGATTCCCATTGAAAATATCGGACCTGTTGCTTCCAAAGAAGATGTGATGATGCTCCAGAGAAAAACCAGAGAAGTGAAGGTTACAGAAGGTATCTATAAGTATATTGTGGATATTGTCAAAGAAACAAGAGAAAGCAAGTTTTTTGCACTCGGTGCAAGTCCCAGAGCTTCCATTGCCCTCATGAGGATCAGTCAGGCATCAGCCTTGATGCAGGGGAGAAACTATGTGATTCCGGAGGATGTGAAGGAGAATACGGGAATGGTCCTGGCCCACAGGCTGATTCTTTCTTCTTATGCCAGAGGACAAGGCAGCAGTGCCTATGAAGCTGTGCAGCTCATAGTAGCTTCTGTGGAGCCTCCAAGAATGGATGCATAGCCATGAAGATGGATTTTAGGTTTATCATCGGTCTTCTGATTTCTATCGTGCTTTATTATACAATTGGTGGGATTGTGTTCACTTCATTATATTTCATCATGATCAGTATGTTTGTTCTAGGAGTGGCTTATATTACGGTTTTCTCAGGAAAAGTATCTGGTAAACTGATCTATATGAAGGATCGATATGAGGTCTTTGAGACAGGTAAGCTGAATCTTCAGATTTACAATGATTCAAGGCTTTTTCTGCCTTATGTCACAGCGATCAACAAGTATACCGAGATTGAGACCCGGAGCGTCAGTGCACGGAATAGAGCGCAGATCATGTTTCATTTCTATTTTCCCAAGAGAGGAACTTATGAGTTTCAGAATCTGAGTCTGGAGATTCGGGATTTTTTCAATATATTTACTGTCAGAAAAAATCTGAGAAATGAAAGTGTGAGGGTATACCCTAAATCCAGGGTGCTTCCGGAAACTCTCTTTGAACTTGGTGTGGGCAGCGAAGGGATCAAACAGTCCAGGTCAAATCTCGAAGATCCCCATATGATTCGAGAAATGAGAAGATATAATGTCGGAGACAGTCTGAAACGGATCAACTGGAAGGTTTCTGCAAAATATGGAGAACTTTATGTCCGACGAGGCGAACAGAACAAGGGGATTGATTACCTCCTTGTCATTGATATGTGTGAAGAGATTTACAGATTGGATCAGGATGGGGCAAAAGAAGAAGCCCTGGTAGCCGAGGCTCTTGCAGTGTCAGCTCTTCTTCTGAAAGAGGGAAAAGAACATAAAGTTGTGATCAATGGATTGGAAAGGAAAGAGTTTGATCTTCGAAGAATGAGTCAGCATGAAGCTCTGGTGGAGTATATGGTGGATCATGATTCCAACGGGAAAAAGCCAATGCAGGACTTTATGAATGAGAAAACGGATTTATTTCAAAGTGCTTCTTCCATTATCCTTTTCACAGGCAACAGAAATCCGCTTCTGACCAAGGTGGTGTTGAAACTGAAAGATAAATACAATGCCATCACTTGGTTTGCCGTGGAGGATGACCTGAAAAAAGATGCGGACTATGAAGGAATCACACTGAAATATATAGGGGAATAAGTATGAGCCAATTAAAAAATAAAGTCATTCCACTGGTGATCATTTTTTTTAATATGATCATCATGGGGATGGTCATGGAAAGTGCATATTTTATTGAGGGATTCAAGCATACAGAGATTATGGCCTTCGCATTGCTGCCAGTTCTCTTGACTTTGGGTTTTTTAGGGATGCTGAAAGGAGAGAATCTTTATTACCGGATTGGTTTCTTTTTACTCGGTGCAGTATCAGCATACTTTCTTTACCATGCGGTGAGAACCATTGATCTACTGCAGATTCCCTCAGATATCGCAGTCATCAACGCCACCATCATGGATGGTCTGAGCATTCAGTTCACAGACTTTCTGAATGTGCTGAAAGTCATGATGCTCACTGGGGCAGTGATACTGAGCTTGACTTTGTATATTTTTCCATACAATATGGTGATTCTGGATATGGGGCTGCTCCTCTTTCTATGGATCGTAGATTATTATGGCAATACCTATGAGTATGCTAGATTTTTTGTTCCTGTGTGGGCATTCAGTCTTCTTTTCTACAGAACAACTCTTGTGGATCAGGAAGCTAAAGTGCTTAAAATAAATCGCAATAGAAGACTCGTTGAAGCCGTAGTCCTTACTCTCATCATCACAATTGGATCTGCATTTATAGATGTGGAGGCGAAGGGAATATATTCTGATAGACTCTTCAATTATTTCAATGGTCAGGTCGTGCCCCAAGGAAGCATCACGGGCTCAAGCATCAGAGATCCCTTCGGCATTGCCATGACTGGGTACAATGATTCAGAAACGCTTCTTGGAGGAGACATCTCCATCAGTGAAGATGAGGTAATGAGAGCCTTTGGAGAGGAACCTATTTATTTAAGAGGAACTGTGAGAACGGAGTATTTGGGAGACCGCTGGGCTAGAGATGTGGTTGAATATGAGCCCAATGGAAGTCTATCTTCCGAAAAGACAGCATACTATGAAAGACTTACAGTGAATGAAGATCTTAGAAGATTAGAGATCAGACCCGTTGTGGAAATGACATCAAACCTTTTCAGCAGCATTTATACAAAAGAAGTGGCATTCTCCAATAATCTGGCACTGCTCTTTTATAATGATGAAAGAAGCACCTACACAAGCAATAAAACGGTCATCAATAATTATGACATTACGTACTTCAGAGAAGATCTCATCGAGGATCATATCAGAAGACTTCCGAAGAATGTCCATGCCTCAGATTTCTACATGAAGTACAGTCCTTATCTGCAGATCCACAGCACTTTGACACCAAGAACGGTGGATCTTGTGAACAGCCTTGTGGACGACTCCATGCGTAACTATGAAAAAGCGGAGGTGCTGACAAACTATCTTAGAGAGAATTACAGTTATACCCTCACGCCAGGAGCTCTCCCGGAAAATACAGATTTTGTGGATTACTTTCTGTTTGAAGTACAAGAAGGATACTGTGTTTATTTTGGGACAGCTCTGACTGTGATGCTTCGGATAGCGGGAGTACCCACCCGATATGTGGAAGGATTCAAAATGTCGGAAGAGGTTGTCGATGGAGAATATATCATACGAAACAGTGATGCTCATGCCTGGACTGAGGTGCTCGTTGACGAAGAAAATGATATCTGGCAGATTTTTGATGCAACAGGAACTCCTCGGGAGCTGATTTATGGAGAAGAACCGGAAGTAGAAAATCCAGAAGGTGAAGAAGGGGTGGAAACACCATCTGAAACGCCAGAAACTGAAGTTCCACCAGAAGAAGAAGGTACGGATACTCCAGGACAAAGTCCGGAAGAACAGAAGATAGAGCGGACCAGAAGAAATGTGATCCTTCTGGTTATAGGGCTTCTTTTGATGGCAGCTGCATCTAGGGCAGCTTATAAAAAGATGAAGCGTCAGAGGATGATAAACAGCGGATCACTAAAACCTTATTTCAGAGAAATGCTGAAACTTTTCTCATTCATTTATTACAGGAAAGAACCAGGAGAAACTTATTTGGAGATGGCAGCCAGAATCAAAGACGAGGAAATCCGAACTCAGATGGAGACACTTGTTTCAGAAGTCTATAAAGAAGAGTTCAGTGGAGAACCTGGCGAGTTTACTCAAAGACAGGAGTTTTATGAAGATGTATACGGTATCGTGAAGGATTATCGTGGCCCAATCTTTGCTTTTATGAAAAAGCATTTTCTGTAATATGATATGATAGTAGAAATGAGGCCAGGAGGATATAGAATGTATAAAATGATTTGTATTGATATTGATGGAACACTGATCCGTGATGATCTGACCGTCTCAGAACGGGTAAAAAATGCGGTGAGGAAAGCCAAAGAAAAAGGGATTGTGGTTGCGCTGAGCACAGGTAGAATGCATCAGAGCGCATTGCAGTATTCGGATGAGCTGGGTCTTACAGACCCCATTGTATCTTCTAACGGAGCTTATGTCAGTGACCGTGATAGAGAAGTGGTTTATTACGAAGAGAACTTGGCTCTTGAAGATATACTCAGCATAGATGAAACTTTGAAAAAATACGACACCAGAATCAACTGGTACAACCATGGAACCATGTATGTTGCAGAGTACAGAGACTATGTCGGTCGCTATGAAAGGCTTAGCAAAACACTTCCAGAGAATCGGAGAATCCATATCCGATATATCAATGAGGAGTTCACCTTAAAAGATATTTTATCTGAGACTGGAAATACCATACAAAAAGGAATTGTGTTCCCATCCATGGATAAGATCGCTTCCATCAAAGAAGAAGTGATGAAAAACAAGCGAGTGAAAGTTGTAAGCTCCGGTGCAGATAATGTGGAGTTCACCTCCTACAAGGCGGATAAAGGACTGGGTGTGCTGGCTTTGGCAAAAGAGCTGGGCATTCATGCGGAAGAGATTATTGCCGTGGGAGATTCAGAAAATGATCTGCCTATGCTTCAGGTTGTTGGAATGCCTGTGGCTATGGGGAATGCCATGGAAAGTGTTTTCCCTTATGTAAAATATATCACGGAAAGCAATATGAATGACGGTGTTGCTACATTAATTGAGAAATTCATACTGAACGAGGGGTAGTTAAGTGATCAATATCGTTTTATTCAGACCTGAAATACCACAAAATACGGGAAATATTGGGAGAACTTGCGTACTTACGGGGGCAAAGCTCCATCTTATAGGTCCAATGGGGTTCCACATTGATGATAAAACTGTAGCTAAAGCAGGACTGGACTACTGGAAGGAACTTGATGTGACACTTTACAGCAGTTATGAGGAACTGAGGGAGAAGTATCCAGATGCCACTTTTTACTTTTCCAGTACCAAAGGAAAGAAGTTTCATTCTGAAGTGAAGTTTCAGGATAATGACTTTATTGTTTTTGGAAGAGAGTCCAGCGGACTGCCAGAGTATATTATGGCGGAAAACCAGGAACAGCTGTTCAGGATACCGATGATTGAGACAACAACAAGAAGTCTAAATCTGTCGAATACTGTAGCTATTGTAGCTTATGAAGCATTGAGACAAATGGGATATCCAAATATGGTATAAATATATAAAAAGTTCGGTATATTACCAAAAGAACTGGTTTTCAATGGGTTTGAAAATCTGTTCTTTTATTTTTACTGTAAACGATACAGGTTTATTCACTGTTTGTTCATAATATAAGTGTGATTTTCAAAAAAAACACGTACATTACGGCATTTCAGAGACGATAATAGTTGTGGTTTTTTTGTAAAAAAGATATAATAAGACCAACGACATTAAAGTCGAACGAATTATTTGGAGGGTTTTTTAATGAAAAAAATGCTTGCAATTGTTATGTCAATCTTGATGGTTGGTATGATCGTGGTTGGTTGCGGATCTAAGTCTGAAGGCGAAGGCGAAGGCTCAGGATTCGAAATTGCTCTGATCACCGACAAGGGAAATATTGACGACAAGTCATTCAACCAGGGTTCATGGGAAGGTGTAGTTGAGTTTGCAGAAGCCAACAACATCACTCATAAGTACTACAAGCCAGAAGAAGCTTCTGATGCTGGATACCTTGCAGCCATCGATCTTGCTGTAACTGGTGGAGCAAAAGTAATCGTTACTCCTGGATTCCTTTTTGAAGTGCCAATCTATGAAGCACAGACAAAGTACCCAGAAGTGAAGTTCATCCTTCTTGATGGAGCACCTCATACAGCTGACTACGCTACTTTCAAAACTGAAAAGAACGTTGCATCTGTAATGTACTCCGAAGAACAGTCCGGTTTCCTTGCTGGATATGCTGCTGTAATGGACGGCATGACAAAGCTTGGATTCATGGGTGGTATGGCTGTACCAGCTGTACAGGCTTTCGGTTATGGATACCTTCAGGGAGCTGAAGCAGCAGCAGCAGAGCTTGGACTTGCTGATGGTGCTATCGAAGCAATCTATCACTACACAGGAAACTTTGAAGAGAACGACACCAACAAGGCTACAGCTAAGACCATGTACCAGGAAGGCATCGAAGTAATTTTCGCTGCTGGTGGAGCAGTTGGTAAGTCTGTAATGTCCGCAGCTTCTGAATCCGATGCTAAGGTAATAGGTGTTGACGTTGACCAGAGATATGACAGCGAAACTGTTATCACTTCTGCTACAAAGGGACTTGCTGCATCTGTAGTTGCTGTTCTTGACGCAATCTACAAGTCAAACAGCTGGGATACCTATGGTGGAACAACCACATACTTCAACGCTGCCAATGACGGTGTTGGTCTTCCAACCATCGTTATCGGAGATGACAAGGCTGATGCATTCGACAGATTCGAGTCCTTTGACAAGGCTGCATACGATAAGGTATTTGCAACACTTGCTGATGGATCTGTAGTGCCAGTTAGAAACATTGAAGTTGCAGCTGAAACAGGATACGCTACTGCTGAAGAGCTTGTTGCAGGTCTTGGACTGGCTAAAGTTAAGGTTTCTGTAAGATAGTAAGGTAAAGCATTCATGTCATAGTGGCCTTTGCCTTATGCAAGTATGAGTTATCAATGGGGGAAGGCGTGAGTTTTCCCCCATTTTCCAACTAAAAAATAAAGTGATAATGAGAGGTTAAAGTGGAAAATTATATTATTGAAATGAAAAATATAACAAAAGAATTCCCCGGTATTATCGCGAACGACAATATAACCCTCAACTTGAAAAGAGGTGAGGTTCATGCACTGCTTGGTGAGAATGGTGCAGGAAAATCTACGCTGATGAGCGTCCTCTTTGGATTGTATCAGGCAGAAAAAGGCGAAATTCTGAAAGATGGGAAGGTCGTCAAGATCAATAACCCAAATGATGCCAATGCCTTGGGAATTGGAATGGTACATCAGCATTTTAAGCTGGTGGAGATTTTTACTGTGCTTGAGAATATCATTCTAGGTGTTGAGCCAAATAAAATGGGCTTCCTTCAAAAGGCTGAGGCACGGAAAAAAGTTGTCGAATTAAGCGAAAAATATGGTCTTAAAGTAAACCCGGATGCAGTGATTGAAAAAATATCTGTAGGTATGCAGCAGAGAGTGGAAATTCTTAAAATGCTCTACAGAGAAAACGAAATCCTCATCTTTGACGAGCCAACGGCTGTTCTTACACCACAGGAAATAGAAGAACTTCTGCAGATTATGAGAGGCTTTGCTGAGGAAGGAAAATCCATTCTGTTTATCACGCATAAACTGAATGAGATCAAAGCAGTAGCAGATCGCTGTACTGTTCTGCGTAAAGGTAAATATATTGGTACCGTCGATGTAAAGGATACCACAAAGGAAGAGCTTTCCAAGATGATGGTTGGACGTGACATCAGCTTCAGTGTTGAGAAGACACCAGCAGAACCTAAAGATGTGGTACTGTCTGTTCGCAATGTCACTGTACCCAGCAAGACCCATAAGAACAATGCAGTGAAGAATGTTTCTTTCGATGTAAGAGCGGGTGAAATTGTATGCTTAGCTGGAATTGACGGAAATGGTCAGACTGAGTTTGTCTCTGCCCTCACCGGACTTGAGAAAATGTCAGGTGGAACCATTTCTCTTCTTGGTAAGGATCTTACAAAATCATCCATCAGAGAGCGTTCTGTTGCAGGAATCAGTCATATTCCTGAAGACAGACATAAGCATGGTCTGGTACTGGACTACAGCTTGGAGGAGAATCTAATTCTTCAAAGATACTGGCAGCCAGAATTCCAGAAAAACGGATTCCTGAAATTTGATGCCATGAGAAAGTATGCTGAAACCTTAATCAGCCGTTTTGATGTACGTAGTGGACAGGGACCCGTGACTCAGGTTAGAAGTATGTCTGGTGGTAATCAGCAGAAGGCCATCATTGCGAGAGAAATCGATAAGAAGCATGAACTTCTTGTGGCAGTACAGCCAACTAGAGGTCTTGATGTTGGTGCCATAGAATATATTCACAAACAGCTTGTGGAAACAAGAGACAAAGGAAAAGGCGTACTTCTGGTTTCTCTGGAACTGGATGAAGTTATGGATGTCAGCGATCGTATACTCGTTATGTATGAAGGCGAGATTGTTGGAGAACTGGATCCTAAGAATACAACCGTGGAAGAACTCGGACTCTATATGTCCGGTGCTAAGCGGGATACTGTAAAGGAGACTAGTTATGCAGGATAAAAAGAATGCAAAAAGTTTTGGCGAAAAACTGAAAGATATGACGCACAGCAAAGGATTCTCCTCTTTTACAGCGGCACTTCTGGCCATTGTTCTAGGACTTGTATTCGGATTCATTGTCATGCTTGTGGCAGATGCCGGTAATGCATTTAAAGGGTTTGAAAGTGTCGTGAGCGGAGGATTCCAGAGAATTGGAGATGTGTTCTATTTTGCGACTCCAATCCTGATGACCGGTCTTGCAGTTGGATTTGCCTTTAAAATGGGCCTTTTCAATATTGGTGCATCAGGCCAGTATACCATGGGTATGTTCTTTGCTCTTTATGTCGGATTCATGTGGGACCTGCCACAGGGTATTCACTGGGTAGTGGCTATCCTTGCAGGTCTTGTGGGTGGTATGATCTGGGGATTCATTCCTGGTATCTTCAAAGCACTTCTGAATGTAAATGAAGTTATCACATCCATTATGTTCAACTATATTGGTATGTATCTGGTGGATATGCTGATTCAAGGGAATGGAACCATGTATGTTTCTTCCACTACAAGAACCAATTATCTGCCAAAGCATGTGCAGATTCCAACACTAGGTGTGGAAGGATCCAATGTGAATTTTGGTATCATTTTTGCGGTGATCATCGGTGTTATTCTTTATATCGTCCTTCAGAAGACCACCTTTGGATATGAACTGAAGGCCACGGGATTCAATAAGACTGCAGCAGATTACGCAGGTATGAAAGGAAAAAGAAATATCATCCTGACCATGGTCATTGCTGGTGGTCTGGCGGGCTTAGGTGGTGCTTTCGCTATTCTGGCTCCATCAGCCATTGCAGGAAGCAGTATGACTTATGAACCAATCAACATCATCGCTGCCAACGGGTTCAATGGTATTGCGGTAGCACTTCTTGGAAGTGCACATCCCATTGGTATCATTTTCTCTTCTGTGTTTATTTCTCACATCCAGAGAGGTGGAACACTGGCGAGCCTTCATGGTTTTAAACCTGAGATCATCGATGTGGTTATTGCAGTCATCATTTACTTCTCTGCATTTGCTATGATTATGAACGCAGGCTTTGCAAAGTTCTTAAAGAACTTAAGAGAAAGAAGACATAAAGTCTCTGAAGCAAAGAGTATTGGGGATAAAGATGCGTCCAGCAATACAAAGGAGGCGAAATAATGGAAACTTTATATTATCTCATACAAAATATGCTTCCAGTTGCAATTCCCCTTCTTCTTGTAGCTTTGGGCGGAATGTTCAGTGAGAGAAGTGGTGTGATTAATATCGGTCTTGAAGGTATCATGCTTTTTGGAGCTTACTTTGGTGCTTTGTATGTATATAACGTTCAAGGCACAGGGATGGGACCTCAGACGATACTCCTTACTGGAATGCTGGTAGCGGCGGTTGCTGGATTTATTTACTCACTGCTGCTCTCCTTTGCAGCAGTGACCATGAAGGCCAATCAGACCATTACAGGTACATCTTTGAATATGCTGATTCCAGCCATGGTGCTCTTATTCTCTAAGATGTTCTTCAATTCTGATGGTGTTACGACAAATGTGAGATTCTTTATAAGAAGTGTACCAGGATTGGGTGACATTCCAGTAATTGGACCACTATTCTTCCAGAATACTTATATTACAGTGTATATTGGTCTGGTTTTCCTTGTGATTGCAACCATAATTTTCTATAAAACCAGATTTGGTCTAAGACTGAGAGCCTGTGGAGAACATCCACAAGCTGCAGATTCTGTAGGAATCAATGTTTATGTCATGAGATATGCTGGAGTGAGCATTTCGGGTGTCCTTGGCGGAATCGGTGGATTCTTCTACTCCATCGGTGTATTAGATGGAAATATCAACGGTCATACAGGAGTCGCTGGATTTGGATTCCTTGCTTTGGCTGTTATGATTTTTGGTCAGTGGAAACCAATTCGGATTTTTGGAGCAGCTCTGTTCTTTGCATTCTTAAGAACTCTTGCGTATTCTGTTTCACTGATACCATTCCTGAACAACCTAGGCATCAATCAGACCTACTATAAGATGCTTCCCTATGTTGCGACTATGGTGGTTCTTGCCTTCACATCCAAGAAGTCTAGAGCGCCTAAAGCAGAAGGTATCCCTTACGATAAATCTCAGAGATAAGCATCAAAAACCTCAGTTGTCTTTTAGCCTCCTGGACGAATGTTCAGGAGGTTTTTCTTGCATATTTTTTCTGTGGGGTATATAATCAAAAAAAATGAAACTCCGTGAGAAAGAGAAGTACGTCAGTGAGGATTCTTAAAGAGAGTGGAAGATGGGTGGAACTTCCATAGAATTTCGTGACCGAATGGACTTTCTAGAGGCAGAGCGAACCTATAGAATCTATAGCAGTAGTATCTGACGGGTGCCCGCCGTTACAAGGGATAGGATATGTTAGTATCTGAAAATGAGATGCGTATTTTCAATACGCGAAATCAGGTGGCAACGCGAGTGACTTCGCCCTGTGTGGGTGGAGTCTTTTTTGTTGCCATTTTATTTTGAAAGGAGGAATCGGTATGTGGTGAAAGACAGTGCTACTTAGTCATCAAAAAGACTTCTTCAATATGAATCTGAAAGGAATGTTTGATTATGAACGTAAAAAAAATGACGTATGCTGCCCTGCTGATTGCTCTTGGTTATATTCTTCACCAGCTGGTGCCAGGGGTACCTTTTCTTGGTGGAATGAAGATGGATTTTCTTCTTGTGATGATGTTTCTCTCACTGCTTCTGATGGATACCTATAAAGAAGCAGTGGCGGTATCTCTGGTCTGTGGAATCATTACTGCCATGACCACAACATTTCCCGGAGGTCAAATTGCCAATCTTGTGGATAAAGCAATAACAGGAACGTTACTTTTCTCTGTACACAAAAACTTTTCTCACCTCATGAAACCAAAGAATGAAATACTCCTAGGGACCTTGTTCGGAACCCTGATCAGTGGGCTGATCTTCTTGTCAGTGGGGCTTTATGTCAGCGGAGCACCCATTTCATTCAGCGCACTGTATGTAGGCATTGTCCTCCCTACTTCAGTTCTCAATACAGGAGCTGCAGTGCTTCTTCACAAAGCCATGTCCATGTCAGGTGTCCGGAAAACCATCAGTTCTTAAAATTTTCTTAGTTTCCTCCATTTTATTTTGAGCTTCAAAGCATAAAATGTATACTTTCAGTACAGAAATTATTTTGAAAGACAAATAAAAAGAATAGAAATTGGAGTGGAGCAAATGGAGAAAATTAAACTGATTACGGATAGTACAAGTGATCTTACCCCAGAACTTATTAAAAAATATGATATTCATGTATTGCCTCTGACTGTGCATATCGGGAGCCAGAGTTTTAAAGATGGTGAGTCCATTTCTTTGGAAGAAATGTATCAAGGGGTACTTAATGGAGGACCTTTTCCTACAACAAGCCAGGTGAATCCTCAGGAGTTTCATGATGTTTATAAGCAGTATCTGGATGAAGGATACAAGATCATCTCAGTGCATATTTCCTCCCACCTTTCAGGAACACTTCAATCGGCTGTGATCGCTAAGGATATGCTGGAGACGGAAGATGTGACCATCATTGATACGGAAGGGGTTTCTGGTGTGATTTTCCTATCCTTGGTCGAAGCTGGGGAAATGATTTTAAGAGGGAAAAGCTTCTCAGAAGTTGTGGAAGTAATTCAAAAAACGGCAAAAGAAGTAAAGCTTCTTGCTACCTTTGATACATTGGAGTTTCTTGCCAAAGGTGGAAGAATTCCCAAGTCTGTAGGCGCTATTGGAGGATTTCTTGGAATCAAACCTCTGATTTCATTGAAAGACGGAAAACTTGAAATGATGGATAAGGTAAGAGGAAGCAAAAAGGCACTAAGTGCTTTGAAATCCTTCATCGATAACACACCTGTACGAGAAGGTTCCAAAGTTGTGGTAATCAACTCTTTGGATAGTGAGACCAATAGAGCCGTCATCAAACATCTGGAAGATAAAGGCATTGGCTATTATGAGATACAGGTTGGATGCGTTCTCGGTGTTCATGCTGGACCTAAATTGGTAGGCGTTTTCTGCCTAAGTGCATAAAGTTATGGAGAGTGTCGCTAAGACACTCTCTTTCTCGTTATCAAGCACTATATTTAATTGCGTGCAATCTATTTACAAAACACCCGGATAGGGTATAATATAAGAATAGGGTATGGCATGAAAACCACATCTATATTATGATAGAACAAGAGAATTCATGGGGAGGATCATTATGACACATATTTACGATACCATCATTTTGGGGGGAGGCCCTGCAGGTCTTTCTGCAGCTTTATATGCAGGCAGAGGGAAACTGGACACTTTACTCATTGAGAAGGCAACTTATGGTGGACAGGTAGCAACCACATTTGAAGTGGACAATTATCCTGGAACAGATATCGGGATTACAGGTCCGGAACTTTCTGAAAAGATGAGAAAGCAGGCAGCAGCTTTTGGAACGAATTTTATCAAAGAAGATATTATAGATGTGCAGCTGGATGAGAAAATCAAGGTGATCAAGACCGCCAAAGGCGAATATCAGGCCAAAACGGTCATCATCGCTACTGGTGCAGAACCTAAAATGGTTGGATTCAAAGGAGAGAAAGAGCTGAGAGGCAGAGGTGTATCCTATTGCGCCACCTGTGACGCGGATTTCTATACGGATTTCCCCATTGCAGTCATTGGCGGTGGAGATTCAGCACTTCAGGAGGCATTGTACCTGACTAAATTTGCATCAAAGGTGACCATCATACACCGCAGACAAGGGTTTAGAGCGGCTCAGTATCTGGTGGATAAAGCGAAGGCGAATGAGAAGATTGAATTCATCCTGGATTCTGTTGTGGAAGAAGCAACGGAGGAAAAAGGCCTTCTGACAGGTTTAAGGCTGAAGAATGTGCTGACAGGAGAACAATCACATCTTCAGGTGGAAGGTGTGTTTGTATTTGTAGGGTATAAGCCCATATCAGATCTTTTCCAGGGAAAGATCAAAATGAATGAATTTGGTGAAATCATCACAGATGTTTATATGAGAACCGATGTGCCTGGAGTCTTTGCGGCAGGGGATATCAGAGAAACCACCATAAGACAGGTAGTTACTGCAGCAGCAGATGGCGCAGTGGCAGCGATATCCTGCGAGAAATACCTTGGCGAAGCGGAATAAGTGAGCTGTTAAGGAGGTGCTTATCAAGGTAAGCGTCTCCTTTTTTTGCTGTTCTTTTTCTGCACATCTTATTTTTCTTATTTTCTTATTTTTTACGGTAGAATCCTTGACAAGAGAGACCCATCTCCAGTAGAATGGGGGAAATGAAAAAACTACTTTTAATCTGATACGAGAGATCAGGAAGGTATGAATTATTGAAGGAGACTGGTGTATTTTGTTCGCAGAATAAATACAGGCAGGTCACCTCTCATTTTAGCAGGAGTGAAGATTCTTGCTGAGTGTATTCGTAAGTAGATGCCTTCCCAATTATCGGGAAGGCTTTTTTCATGGAATTTTTTATAAAAGGAAGTGGACAAAATGAACAAGGCAAGGCATCTATTGGACTCACAGGATTTTACAATGGAAGAGCTTGAAAAGCTCTTTAGACTGGCAGAGAAGATTCAGCAGCATCCGGAAAAGTATTTGGATGTGTGCAAAGGAAATCTTTTAGCCAGTCTTTTTTACGAGCCTTCCACCAGAACCCGATTCAGTTTTGAAGCTGCCATGTTAAGACTTGGGGGAGAAGTCATAGGATTTGATGACCCGAGCGGGTCTTCGGTGGCGAAGGGGGAGAGTCTGGGCGATACTTTGAAAACTGTGGAGTGTTATGCAGATGTGGCAGTGATGAGACATCCTAAAGAAGGTGCTGCAAGACTTGCTTCCCAGTATCTGTCAGCCATGCCGCTGATCAATGCCGGAGATGGAGGACACCAGCATCCCACTCAGACACTGACAGACCTTATGACCATCCGCAGCTATAAAAAAAGGCTGGATCATCTGGTTGTGGCTGTCTGTGGGGATCTTCTCTTTGGAAGGACCATACATTCTTTGGTGAAAGCCTTGAGCAGATACCCAGAAATCAAGTTCCTCTTTGTTTCGCCTAAGGAGCTGAGAATGCCCGAGTACATCAAAGATTCTTTGTCTGCAGATACTTACATGGAAATGGAAAGTCTGGAGGATGCGTTAACCGAAGCCGATGTGCTCTATATGTCCAGGGTTCAGAAAGAGCGGTTCTTCAGTGCGGAAGAATATGAACGACTGAAAGATTTCTATGTGCTGTCTAAAGATAAACTTCAAAAAGCGAAAAAAGAGCTCATTGTCATGCATCCTCTTCCAAGGGTCATGGAGATTGCAAAGGATGTGGATTCCGATCCGAGAGCAGTGTACTTTCAGCAGGCTAAACTTGGCATGTATGTGAGAATGGCATTAATAATGACTTTACTGGAGAAGGGGGAGATTTCATGATCAATGTATCTGACATTAAAAAAGGTATCGTACTTGACCATATCAGAAATGGATCTGGATTCCGGATCTATCGGGAGCTTGGACTCATGGACATCGAAGAGGTTGTAGTACTTTTACAGAACGTGCCCAGTGACAAGATGGGAAAGAAGGACCTCATTAAGATAGAAACAGATTTATGTATAGACCTGACTGTTCTTGGTCTTTTGGATCCCAATAGCACAGTGAACTACATTGAAGACGGAATGCGGGTGAAAAAAATCAAGCTCACACTGCCAGAGAAAGTCACTGGAATCATGAAATGCAAGAATCCAAGGTGCATCACGCATCAGGAGGAGATTCCATATCCGGATTTCTTTCTCAGCAGTGTGGATAAAAAAATGTACCGATGCAGCTACTGCGATACCTATACCAGCTTATAAGGAGATAGATATGATAATAACCAATGTGATCATGATCGATGCCCAAAAGGAACTGAAAGGCAGCCTAGTGATTGAGAATGGACTCATTAAGGAGATTCTGCCGGAACAGCTTCCTCTGGGAGAACATGTAGTGGATGGAAAGGGTTATGCACTTCTGCCCGCTTTTGTGGATCTTCATACTCATCTGAGAGAACCTGGATTTCCAGAGAAGGAAGATATGGAATCAGGCATGCGTGCAGCACTGAAAGGCGGATTCGTCCACCTTACGGCCATGGCCAATACGAAACCTGTCACCGATACAAAAGAAAAAGTAATAAGAAACCTCGAGAAAGCAAAGAAGCTCTCATTATGCGATCTGACTCAGGTTTCCGCGGTGACAGAGGAGTTTCAAAACACTGAGAATGCACTGGTTGATTTTCAGTCTTTGAGATCCGTAACTACGATGTTCTCAAATGACGGGAAGAACCTGGACTCAATGGAAGTTATGGAAAAAGCTCTGGAGTACTCCAAAGAACTGGATTTCACGGTGTCCTGCCACTGTGAGCCGGAGGCAGAGTATACAAGAAAATACTTGGAGCTGAACAGCAGGATTGGTGGAAATCTCCATATATGTCATGTATCGGAAAAAGAAACAGTGGATCTGATCAGAGCAGCAAAAAGGCAGGGAATTAAAGTCACCTGTGAAGTCACGCCCCACCACCTTTTTGCACACTCTCTACCCTATAAGGTTCATCCGCCGTTTGCCAAAGAGGAAGATGTGAAAGCGCTCATCGAGGGGATCAAAGACGGCACCATAGATCATTTAGCCACAGATCATGCGCCACATACAGCAAAGGACAAACTGGAAGGCATGCCGGGTTTATCCAATATTGAATATGCATTTTCCATGTATCATACTGTCTTCCAGGAAAATGACCTTTCAGTATCCAAGCTGGTGGAACTCTTAAGTGAGAATCCAGCAAAAAAACTGGGACTTCCCATGGGATCCTTTGAAATAGGAAGAGAGGCCAACCTGGTTCTGGTGGATCTTCATAAAATCACAGAGATCCATCCGGACGACTTGATCTCTCGGGGTAAAAACACACCCTTTGCTGGGAGAAGAGTACTAGGTCAGGTGAAAATGACCATAAAGAGAGGAGAAATATACTATGATCATCGATAGACTTCAAAAAGAGGCTCTGGAAAAAAGCCCCATCTGTGTGGGACTGGACACCGCATTAAGTTATCTGCCAAAAGAAGTGAAAGAGAAGGACTGGTCCTTATCTGAGAAGGTTTTTCACTTCAATAAGCAGATCATCGACCATACGGAGGATCTGGCTGCCTGTTTCAAACTTCAGATAGCTTATTACGAAGCCATGGGACTTCAGGGTCTTGAAGCCTATAAAAAGACCCTTGCATATCTGAGAGAGAAGAATATTCTATCCATCGGAGACATCAAAAGAGGAGACATTCTCGCTACGCAGTCAGAATATGCCAAAGCCCATCTGACAGGGGAGTTTGAAGCAGACATTGTCACAGTGAATGCCTATATGGGGGAAGATGCGGTATCTCCGTTTTATCCATATTTGACGGAGAAGGAGAAAGGGATTTTTGTACTTCTCCATACCTCCAATGAGAGTGCAGGGGATCTTCAGGAACTCATTTCAGGGGAGAAAGAGCTGTATCTCCATATGGGGGATCTTTTAGAGAAATGGGGCAGACCTTATCAGGGTGTTTCGGGCTTCAGTGCGGTGGGCGCTGTGGCAGGGCTGACTTATCCAAAGGAGTTTGAAAAACTCTCAGAGCTTTACCCGAATATGTTCTTCCTGATTCCAGGGTATGGTGCCCAGGGTGGAAGAGGAGAGGATATAAGACCAGTGTTCCAAAAAAGAATCAATGGTGTGGTGAACTCTTCCAGAGGAATCATCGCTGCTCATGTTGGGAAAACAGAAGGAATGGATTTTGCCTCCTTCGCCCGTGAAGCAGCTCTTGTCATGAAGGAGGATCTGATCGGATGGCAGTAATTCTCGAAAACAGATTTCTTGGCGACGAGATGTATCTTCTTCGTGCACAGTATGAAGGGAATGCAGAACCTGGCCAGTTTTTTATGATAAGAAGCGCAGGCAGCTTTCCATTACTGTCGAGACCTCTCAGTATCTTTGATGTTCAGGGAGACAGCATCTCATTTCTTTATAAAGTCATAGGAGAAGGAACCAAAGAGTTTTCAAGGCTTTCTCAAGGCATGGAGATTGACTTCTATGGCCCTTTCGGCAAAGGATTTGATCTGACTCCAGAAGGCCGGAATATTGCCCTGGTGGGGGGCGGTATGGGAGCAGCACCACTCTTCTATACGGCAAAACGCATGAGAGAGTTGAACCCGGATCAAGAGATTACACTGTATCTCGGATTCCAGAAGGAAAATGCTGTGGTAGATGTTTTCAAAGAACTGAATCTTCCGCTCATCTTAAATTTCGGTGGTTATGTTTCAGAAGAAGTGGACTATGAAAAGTATGATGTGTTTTACACCTGTGGCCCTGAGGTGATGATGAGAAGAGTCTCCAGCCACGGCAAAGAGTTCGGGAAACCAGTCTTCGTCTCCTTGGAAAAACATATGGCCTGCGGAGTAGGAGCTTGTCTTGGCTGCACCTGCAATACAAAGGAAGGTAACAAAAGAGTATGTAAAGAAGGTCCGGTATTCCCCGGTGAGGAGGTATTCTATGAATAGGCTGGAGACAGAGTTCTTAGGGTTTACCATGAAGAATCCGATCATTGCAGCATCAGGAACATTTGGGTATGGAGAGGAGTTCCGTTCCTTTTACGAACCAAGTCTCCTGGGGGGGATATCGAGTAAAGGACTCACGCTTTACCCAAAAGAAGGAAACTCAGGAATCCGGATCTGGGAAACACCTTCCGGAATTCTGAACAGCATTGGACTTGAGAATCCTTCTGTGGGGAGATATCTTGAGGAAGAGTACAAGAGAATGAGAGCCATTGACTCTTTGCTTGTGGTGAATCTGGGGGGAAACACACTGGAAGAGTATGTGGAAGGTGCCAGACTTCTCAATGAAGCGGACATAGATGTGCTGGAACTGAACATCTCCTGCCCCAATGTGAAAGAAGGTGGAATGGCCTTTGGTGTGGATCCAAAGAGCGCAGAAAAAGTTACAAGAGCGGTGAGAAAAGCCACAAAACATAAACTCATGGTCAAGCTCTCTCCCAATGTGACTCATATCGGGGACATGGCAAAGGCTTGTGAAGAGGCTGGAGCGGATGCCATCTCACTGATCAATACGGTGCAGGGAATGGCCATTGATGTGGATAAAAAGAAAGTGGTTTTTGATCAGACCTATGCAGGCCTTTCAGGGCCTGCGGTAAGACCCATTGCATTAAGGATGGTGCATCAGGCGGTAAAGGCTGTAAAAGTGCCTGTGGTGGGAATGGGAGGTATCGTATCCTATAAAGATGCCCTCTCTTTTCTCATGGCTGGTGCTGCTGCAGTGATGATCGGAACGGGACAGTTTGTAAATCCATATTTGGGAAAAGAAATGGTGGAAGATTTAGAAAGATACTGTGAAAAAGAAAACCTGATGAACATTGGAGAAATCCGAGGCATCGTGTAAAGGGAATGTGGGAGGAATAGAAAATGGAAGAAAAGATCAAAGAAATACTGGCAGAAACTGGGGCGGTGCTCAGTGGACATTTTCTGCTGTCATCTGGAAAACACAGCGGAGGATATGTGCAATGTGCGAAAGTGCTGAGATTCCCCGACAAAGCAGAAGTGATCCTGAAGCCTGTAGCAGAGAAACTGAAAGAAATGCAGATAGACAAAATTGTGGGACCAGCCATGGGAGGGATTCTGGTCGCTTATGAACTTGGCAGACAGCTGGGGATTGAAGCCATTTTTACTGAAAGAACAGATGGAGTCATGAGTCTTCGCAGAGGGTTTGAATTGAAGAAAGGCGATAGGGTGGTCATCTCTGAAGATGTGCTCACCACTGGAAAATCTACACTGGAGACCCGGAAGGTTCTGGAGGCCTATGGTGCAGAGGTGGTTGCAGTGGCATCCATCATCGACCGAAGAGGAGAAAGCATGCTGGAGGATCTGCCTGTAATCAGTGCTGTGTCCTATCAGTTCAGCACCTATGAAAAAGAGGACTGTCCCCTTTGCAGAAGTGGAATGGAAGTTGTGAAACCCGGAAGCAGAACCATATTTTAGGAGGAATCATGAAAATTTTTCTACATTTGGAAAACGGGATGGTTTTCGAAGGTCAGTCTTTTGGTGAAATGAAAGAAACCATAGGAGAGGTGGTTTTTCATACAGGGATGACTGGATACGAGGAGCTGCTCTCAGACCCTTCCTACCATGGACAGATGGTTGTGCTCACGCAGCCCCTGGTAGGAAATTACGGAATCACCCTGGAAGATCTTCAGTCCGATGGACCCAAGCTGAAAGCGCTCATTGTACGGGAGGCTGTAAAAGAGCCATCAGGTTTCCGGTGTGAGATTCCCCTTCCAGATTTTCTCGAGCATCACAGAGTTCCCGGGATGGAATCTGTCGATACCAGAGCCCTGACCAGAGTTCTTCGGGAACATGGCACCATGAAAGGTCTATTATCTGACAGAAGACAGACTGCAACAGAAATAAGAAAGAAGCTTCAAAGCTTTGACAATGAGAAGCCGGCCCTTGCGGTGACCACCAAAGAGCGGTATACCCTTGGAAGCGGAAAACATCATGTAGCTGTGATGGATTTTGGCATCAAAAGAGGGATTCTGGAGGAGATCGTGAAAAGAGACTGGACAGTCACAGTTTTTCCTGCGGATACCAAAGCGGAAGTCATACTTTCGGAGCATCCGGATAAAGTTCTCCTGTCCAATGGCCCAGGAGACCCGGAGTCATACCAGGAGATTCTACAGGAAGTAAAAAAGCTCATGGGGAAAGTGCCGCTGCTGGGCATATGCCTTGGACATCAGCTGCTGGCCCTTGCCCTGGGTGGAAAAACGGAAAAGCTTCTTTATGGTCATCGTGGCGCCAATCATCCGGTACAAGACCTGGAAACCGGGAAGGTCTTCATCACCAGTCAGAATCATGGATATGTGGTGACCGTGCTTCCAGAAGGGGTATCCATTACCCATAGAAGCCTTCAAGATGGTACTGTAGAAGGGATTTGCGAAGAAAGGCTGCGGGTGCGAAGTGTGCAGTTTCATCCGGAGGCATCTCCGGGGCCTTCTGATGCAGGCGTGATTTTTGACCAGATGCTGGAGATGGAAAAGGAGAGAGAGTATGCCTAAGAAAGAATATCTGAAAAAAGTGCTTGTCCTAGGTTCTGGACCCATTGTCATCGGCCAGGGTGCTGAATTTGACTACTCAGGTGCCCAGGCTTGTCAAAGTCTCCGGGAAGAAGGAATGGAGGTTGTGCTTGTGAACTCCAATCCTGCAACCATCATGACAGACAAGGAAACGGCGGATATCGTTTACGTGGAACCATTGACGGTGGAGGTTGTTACGAGAATCATAGAAAAAGAAAAACCTCAGGGGCTCCTTCCAGGCATGGGAGGGCAGACCGGACTGAATCTGGCCCTGGAACTGTACGATCTTGGTGTACTGGAAGCCCACGGGGTGGAAGTGCTTGGCACATCCATCAACTCCATACGAAAAGGAGAAGACCGGGAGATATTCAGAAATCTTATGGAAGAGATCGGAGAACCGGTGGTGGAGAGCCTCATTGTTTCCGACCTTTCTGAGGTGAAAGAAGCTGCGGAAATGCTCAAGTTTCCAATCGTGGTTAGACCGGCCTATACATTGGGGGGGACTGGAGGAGGCATCGCAGAAAATGAGGAGGAGCTTCTTCTCATCGCAGAAAAGGGTCTTATGCTGAGCCGTGTGCATCAGGTGCTTCTGGAAAAATCGGTGAAAGGATGGAAAGAGATCGAGTTTGAAGTCATGCGAGACAGTAATGGTACCGCCATCGCAGTCTGCAGCATGGAAAATGTGGATCCTGTTGGGATTCATACAGGAGACTCCATCGTTGTAGCACCAGCTCAGACGCTTACAGATAAAGAACTCCAGATGCTCCGAAGTTCAGCGCTTCATATCGTGGATGCAGTGGGTATCGAAGGCGGATGCAATGTGCAGTTTGCTTTAGACCCCCATAGTTTTCAGTATGCGGTGATAGAAATCAATCCAAGGGTGAGCAGATCATCCGCTCTTGCATCCAAGGCTACCGGATATCCCATTGCAAAGGTTGCAGCGAAGATTGCGCTGGGGTATCATCTCCATGAAATCCCCAATGCTGTGACAGACAAAACCACCGCGGCCTTCGAACCCTCTCTTGACTATGTGGTGGTGAAGATCCCCAAATGGCCCTTTGACAAGTTCTATACAGCAGACCGGAAGCTGGGCACGAAGATGATGGCCACAGGAGAAATCATGTCCATCGGCAACAGTTTTGAAAGTGCTCTGCTGAAAGGACTGCGGTCTCTGGAAATCAAAAAGTACGCACTCCGCCATGAGGAAGCAAGAAATATGAGCTTTCTCACATTAAAGGAAAAAGTGATGTATCCCAATGATGAACGGATCTTCTATCTGGCAGAGCTTTTACGAAGAGGGATGCATATATTGAAGCTCTCTCAGGAAACTGGGATTGACCGGTATTTTCTCCATAAGATCCAAGGCATTGTAAAACTAGAGCAGCAGCTGGAATCCATGAAAAAGGAGAACATCACCGAGGAGATTCTAAGAAATCTCAAGCAGAAAGGGTTTTCTGACAAAGGGATTGGAGATCTTGTAAAAACCTCACCCAATGAGATTTTTGAGATGAGAATGATGTGGAACATCCATCCCGCCTATAAAATGGTGGATACCTGCGCAGGAGAATTCGATGCAAGAACGCCCTATTACTACTCCACTTATGATCAGGTGTCAGAATCAGTGCCATCGGGAAGAAAGAAAATCATGGTCATTGGTTCCGGTCCCATCCGCATCGGTCAGGGCATTGAGTTTGACTATTCCAGTGTTCATGCCATAAAAGCGTTAAAGAACCTCAACTATGAAACAATTCTTGTGAACAGCAATCCAGAAACGGTCAGTACGGACTTTAATATTTCTGACAAACTCTATTTCGAACCATTAACGGAAGAAGAAGTCTATAATATCATCGCGCTGGAACAACCTGAAGGAGTGATCCTCCAATTTGGTGGTCAGACTGCAGTGAAACTGTCAAAATTCCTTCTGGAAAAAAATGTGCCGATCTTAGGTACAGCACCAGAAGCCATTGATGCTGCAGAGGACAGAGAGAAGTTTGAGGCGATACTGGAGCAGTATGCCATTAAACGGCCAATAGGAAAAGGAGTCTGGAATGTGGAGCAGGGAGAGGCCTTTGCACGGGAAGCTGGATATCCTGTCTTAGTCCGGCCTTCTTATGTCCTGGGAGGACAGGGAATGGAAATCTGCCATGGAGAAGAGGAGCTGAACTATTATCTGAAGAATGCCTTTATGAAAGACCAGAAGACACCGGTGCTCATCGATCAGTATATTGATGGGATGGAGCTGGAGGTGGATGCCATATGTGACGGAGAAGATGTACTTGTGCCAGGAATCATGGAACATCTGGAGCATGCTGGCGTCCATTCAGGAGACAGCGTCAGCATCTATCCGCCGGTAAATGTGTCTTTGGAGATGAAAGAAAGGGTTCTTCAAGTGGTGAGAACTTTAGCAAAGGCGTTGAATATCGTGGGGATGATGAATCTGCAGTTCATCGTAAAAGAAGAGGATCTTTATATCATCGAAGTGAATCCTAGAGCCAGCAGGACTGTGCCTTATATGACAAAAGTTACAGGTTTACCGGTCATAGCCATTGCTACGGAAGTAATGCTGGGCAGAAAACTGAGAGAGATGCCATACGGTATAGAGCTTTATAAGGAGATTGAAGGCTCCACGGTAAAAGTGCCAGTGTTTTCTACTGAGAAGCTACCCCAGGTGGAGGCTTCCCTAGGGCCGGAGATGCGTTCCACGGGAGAAGTGCTCGGCGCTGGCCATACCTTGGAGGAAGCGCTGTACAAAGGATTTCTGGGGGCTGGCATCAAGTTGAGGACTGAACGAAAAAACATTGCCGTCACCCTTGGAGATGCGGACAAGGAGAAGTTTGAGCCCCTGGCCAGAATGATGAGGACTCTTGGATTCCACTTTTACGCAACCGAGGGTACCAGAAGAAAACTTTATGAATGGGGAATTGAATCAGAGCTTGTTCATAAACTGGAGGAAGAAAAACCATCTATCCTGGATCTCATCGAGCAGCAGAAACTGGATATGATTCTCAATACACCCACCAAAGGCAATGATGTGAAACGAGATGGCTTTAGAATCAGAAGAGCAGCGATAGAGTCAAAGGTGGAACTGATGACAAGTTTAGATAAGATGTCTGCGTATCTTCGTATCCTGTCCATGGATATTGAAGGAACGTCCATAAGCCTCTATAAGTTATAACAAAAGAGAAAGAGAGAAGGGGAAACCGTGAGAAAAGGTGGCCCTTCTCTCTTTGTTTTTGACCCATATCAAAGAAACTGGATGAGAAATCTGACATAATGAGTCTGCTGCATTTGCTAAGATGATAAAAATGTCTTACAATATAATTGCGTAAAATTTAAATTACACTGCAGTTTATGCAGGTTAAATTGGAGGAAAACATGGAAAAGATAGCAATACTCGGTGCCACAGGACAAATAGGGTCCAGAATTCTTATGGAACTCATCGAAAGAAGTTATGTCATCACAGCGATTTCAAGAAATGCTTTTGATCTGCCCGGAAGCACACTGATCATCGGATGTGAGGGTGACATTATGAATGAGAAAGTGATTTCAGGACATGTGATGGCACTGGAAAATGAGGTGCTCATCAGCGCCATCAGTCCGGATCTAAACGATTTGGAGAGTTTTCTCACCGCCACAGAGAATCTGATTAAAGTGGCAGAAAAGGCAGCTGTAAAGAAGCTGATCACCGTAGGTGGCGCAGGCAGTCTTCTTCTACCCGACGGCAGAATGCTCATGGAAAAAGAAGGATTTCCTGATTTCGTGAAGCCAATATCTGATATCCACAAAAGAGCGCTGGACATTTATAAAAGCCTTGAAGGAAAGAAGTTTGACTGGATTAATGTAAGTCCCGCAGAAACCATTGAAGCTGATGAGAAAACAGGGAAATATAGAATCGGAGCAGATGATCGTCTTCTTACGGATGGAGAAGGAAAATCCTTCATCAGCATGGAAGATTTCGCCTCTGCAGTTGTAGATCTCATTGAGGATGACACCTATAAAAATCAAAGAATAACAGTTTCTTATTAAAAATTAAGCATATTATAAGAAATTGGTAGAATTACTGACAAAAATCAGCTAAAATAATGGAAGAATCAGATGATAATCTATGATGATCTGGAATTATTGCAGTAAATGATGGACAGAATGAGACTGTACGCTTTGGGCAGCGTATGGGACGAGGGGGCAAAACATGCGATATAAGCATATTCTGACTGGTGTGTCGGTTTTTCTGGGGATTTCAATTCTAATTAATGTGGTGCTGCTTCAGGTGGTTTGGAGCGCGAATAAACAAGTGAACATCAATACCAATCGGATCAAATATCTGGAGGACAACATCGACACTTTGGTGGAAGACGCCATGAAGGTTGGTGGTCATGTGGAGTCCATATTAGAGGATGTCAACTGGACAATATCTGATCTGGTGGATGAAGAGGAGAAAACCGCCCTTCTTCATATAGAATTCAAACTAAGGTCCATGGATCCAAGTGCCAGGGTCTACGCTTCCATTGAGTCAGGAGACCAGGAGGCTGTGCTGATGGAGGCTCATCTGCTGAACGACACCACATATTCTGTGGACCGGGAAGTCAATGTTCTGGAGCCCATCCGCATTGATCTCATGGTCGAGAAATATGGAGAGAAGCGGATTGAGAATCTTGTCAATGAGCCTGAGCTATATAAGACATACATTGCAGACACTTCATTCAATCTGCTGGATTTTAACTCTACCTATAATGGCGAAAGAGAAGAGCTCAATTTGTCCTTCAGCACAGAACTGATGATATCTGCGAAAAAAGATTGGGAACTTGTGCGCTCGGAGTACATCCTGGAAAAGAACGGGGTAGTCATGGAGCGGGGCGATCTTTCCAAATCAGACACGGATATCCCTGATGCTCTTGTTTATGAAGGAGGTGTGGGAAGCCTTTCTGTGAAAGCGACAAAGCTGGATCAGATTCGCCTTGCAGTGGTCATGAAAGATAAACTTGGTTTTACGTATCGGTATGACTTTGCTGAATTCTCCCACAAGGATGGAGAACCTGTAGTGACCACGACCTCTATGCCTGAACTTACATTACACTAAATATGTACCTAAAATAGTGGATAAAATAAAACAGCTGCTTCGTGCAGCTGTTTTATTTTGTCTAATATTCCCGATTCCGGTACCACCATTTTCTTGCACCTGAATGTATGAAAGTATCCAAGGACTCAGGCCCGTTGGACTCTCTTTCGTAGGATTCCAGATATGAGGTGCGATCCTCGCCTAAAGAGCTGAATATGGCATCCACATACTTCCAGGTGAGCTGAAGCTCATCCCATCTTGTGAAAAGAGTGGAGTCTCCATGTAGCGCATCCAGAATGAGTTTTTCGTAAGAGTCAGGAGAATTGAACAGATAGAGACAGCTTTGGCAGTAGTCCATTTCCACCATAGCCATCTGATCCACCACGCCAGGTTTTTTCACATTGAGATGAAGAGTGATGCCTTCATCTGGCTGGATTTTGATTTCCAGAATATTTGGCTCACTGTCTTTTTCTTCACCATATAAACTGCTTTTCTTAAACTCTATGGTGATCTGAGCGGTTTTGTTCTTTAATGCTTTTCCAGTGAGTAGATAGAAAGGCACACCTTTCCACCGTTCATTGTCAATGTAGACCTTTGTGGCCACCAGTGTTTCTGTCTGAGACGAATCTGAGACCTTATCTTCTTTTTTGTATCCGGAATACTGGCCAAGAATCAGCTGCTCATTCAAGGTTTCTGGCTGGAAAGGCACCAGCTTTTCAAAGACTTTGACTTTTTCATTTCGCACATCATCTGCATCCAGTGATTTTGGTGGTTCCATCGCAGTGACTGCCAAAAGCTGCAGCAAATGGTTCTGAACCATATCCCTCAGTGCACCTGTGTGGTCATAGTATCCACCTCGAGTGCCCACGCCTTCCTTTTCAAGTACAGTGATTTGAACATTGTTTATGTGGTGCCTGTTCCAGATGGATTCAAAGATTGCGTTCTGGAATCTCAGCATGTGGGTGTTCTGGATCATTTCTTTGGCTACATAATGATCGATTCGATAAATGTCTTTTTCTTCGAACACTTCTGAAATGGAAGCGTTGAGGTTTTCAGCACTGGAAAGATCCTGACCGAAGGGTTTTTCGATGACAAGCCTCTGCCATGCTGAGTCCATTTTTCTGATACCGCTGTTTTCAAGCTGGTGTACGATTTCGCTGAAATAATCGGGAGAAACTGCCAGATAAAAGAGATAGCTGTTTTCTTTGTGTTCGTCCTTATTGGACTGCTCAAGGAGGTTTTTCAACTCTTTGTAGTCTTCCGCATCTTCAAATTTCAGTTTGAAATAGGATACCTTTTTAGAGAACTCCTCATAACTCTCTTCTTCAAAGTTTCTCGAAGAAAATTTCTTGGTGGATTCCAGAATCTCACTACGGTATTCATCTGATGATTTGTCTCTGCGCCCAATGGAAATAACTGAAAAATCCTTAGGGAGAAACCCGTTGATTTCCAGCTGGTACAGTGCTGGGATCAGTTTTCTGTGGGTCAGGTCACCTGTTCCCCCGAAGATCAGCATCGTCGTTTTTGTATGTGCCGTAGTTTTTTCGTGATTTGTCATATATAGGACCTCCTGATATTCAGATAAAGAGGCTTCACAGTCTCCAATTGTGTAAAATTTAATTGGTTTTATTATAGCACAGAGTTGGCTGCTAGTAGAACTAATAATATGGCAGAACTTCAGTGGGACAAATATGTACGCCAGGACGTGATGAATGACAAGTTTGGAACTTCTGATAAAAGCACATTAAATCCTTGGGTTCCAATTCCATTCATAATATGCACTGAGAGTTAATGATTTGTTTACAGTATTCTTCTCTTTTTTTACATAAATCTATTTTAAAATAGGAGTGTATGGAGTATAATGTACCTGTGGGACAAAAATGGATATGGTGGGACAAAAAAGTGCAGGGGTGAATTCAGGTGAATAGTTTCTTAAAAATTCAGCAGAAGATTATTCCTGAAGCCACTGCGCTGCTTGAAAGGCGCTACAACATTTTAAGGACCATCTTCAATCATCAGCCCATTGGAAGACGAACCTTGTCCCAAAAGCTGGAACTGGGAGAACGAACCGTACGTGGAGATCTGGATTTCTTAAAGTCCATGGACTTCATTGATGTGTCTTTGCCTGGTGTCAGTTTAACAGAGAAAGGCATTGATATGCTGAACAATCTGAGGGCACTGGTTTCTGAAATCAAAGGTTTGGATGATATGGAGACTGTGCTCAAGAGAGAATTGGGCTATCAGAAAATCATCGTGGTTCCCGGAGACTCTGATAAAGATCCGAATGTGAAAAGAGAGCTGGGAAACGTGGCAGCGCTATACTTATCCAGTGTCATTCGAAGCCGGGATATTATTGCGCTCACGGGCGGAAGCACCATCAAAGAAATGGTGACCAGCTTCCCCAAAATGGATTTCAGAGACAATCTCATCGTTCCTGCACGAGGAAGCCTAGGAAAAATCCTGGATATTCAGTCGAACAATGTGGTAGCCGCATTAGCTGAGAAAGTGAATGCAGGATATAAGCTTTTGAATGTGCCGGATAATTTGAGCAGTGAGTCACTGGAAGTGCTCCTAAAAGAGCGTGAAATCAAAGAAGTGGTGGATCTCATACGGAAAGCCCAGATTGTTGTGCTTGGAATTGGTAGAGCGGACAAAATGGCTAAGCGCAGAGGCCTGTCGGAGGATGAAATCTCTGAACTCATAGTGGATGGTGCTGTAGGAGAAGCTTTTGGTGCCTATTTCGGGAAAAATGGCAGGGTCATCAGGAAGATCAATTCTGTAGGTGTATCTCTGGATGATTTCAGTAAGGTAAGACATCTTATTGCCGTAACTGGGGGCTCATCAAAGGCAGAAGCCATTGAGGCAGTCCGATTGAAGAATGACAATGCAGTCCTCATTACAGATGAGGGCGCTGCAAGAAAAATCGTATCGATATTAAAATCTCAATACAATGAGTTTTAAATAAATAAACATATTTTAGGAGGAGAGTTAAAAATGGCAGAAGTTTTAGTAGGTGTTAATGGTTTTGGTAGAATTGGTAGACTTGCATTCAGAGCAGCTCTAGAGAATCCAGAAGTAAGAGTGGTAGGAATCAATGATCCTTTCATCGATTTAGACTACATGGTATACATGATCAAGTATGATTCCGTACACGGACAGTTCACAGGAACAGTTGAAGTGGACGAAGCAAACCACAGCCTCATCGTCAATGGAGAAACTGTAAAGATTTTCTCTGAAATGGAAGCTGGAAACATCGACTGGAAGAGTGTAGGAGCTGAGTATATTCTTGAATGTACCGGAATCAACACCACCATCGACAAGGCATCCGCTCACATGAAGGGTGGCGCTAAGAAGGTTGTTATTTCCGCACCTTCAGCTGACGCTCCAATGTTCGTTATGGGCGTAAACAACAAGAGCTACACAAAGGATATGACCGTAATCTCCAATGCTTCTTGTACAACAAACTGCCTGGCTCCTCTAGCTAAGGTAATCAACGACAAGTTTGGTATTGTTGAAGGTCTTATGACTACTGTTCACTCCACAACAGCTACACAGAAGACTGTTGACGGACCTTCCAAGAAGGACTGGAGAGGTGGAAGAGCTGCAGCTGCTAACATCATTCCATCATCCACTGGTGCTGCTAAGGCAGTAGGAAAGGTTATTCCTGAACTGAACGGCAAACTGACAGGTATGTCCTTCAGAGTTCCTACCATCAACGTTTCAGTTGTAGATCTTACCTGCAGACTGGAAAAGCCAGCAACATATGCAGAAATCAAGGCTGCTGTGAAGGAAGCTTCCGAAAATGAACTGAAGGGTATCCTTGGATACACAGAAGATGCTGTGGTTTCCACAGACTTCATCCATGACCCAAGAACCAGTATTTTCGATGCAGACGCAGGAATCTCCCTGAACGACAACTTTGTAAAGCTTGTATCCTGGTATGACAACGAATGGGGTTATTCCAACAAGCTGGTAGACCTGGTTGCTTATGCAGCAAAGGTAGACGCTGAGTAACATTTAAAACAGAAAGGTCTGGTCGAATAGTCTTGGCTATGGGGCCAGACCTTTTCAAGGTGTAATAAAATTCGAGGTGAAAAGAATGAGTTATAATAAAAAGACCATTGAAGACATAAAGGTTTCAGGCAAGAAAGTACTGGTCCGATGCGACTTCAACGTACCGCTGAAAGACGGAACCATCACCGATGAAAACAGACTCTTAGGCGCACTGCCAACCATCAAGTATCTCATGGACAATGGAGGAAGAGTCATTCTCTGTTCCCATCTTGGAAAACCAAAGGGACCAGATGCCAAGTTCACACTGGCTCCAGTAGCAAAAAGACTTTCAGAACTTCTTGAGAAGGAAGTTGTTTTTGCAGCAGATGATGAAGTGGTAGGTGCGAATGCACGTAAAGCCGTTTCAGAGATGAACGACGGAGACGTGGTTCTTCTGGAGAACACCAGATTCAGAACAGAAGAAAGCAAAAATGGAGAAGCCTTCTCCAAAGATCTTTCCGAGCTTTGTGAGGTATATGTGAATGATGCATTCGGTACCGCACATAGAGCCCACTCCTCCACAGAAGGTGTAACAAAGTTTGTGGATACTGCCGTTGCCGGATATCTCATCAACAAGGAACTGAAGTTCCTGGGAGAAGCGGTAAACAATCCAGTAAGACCATTTGTTGCGATTCTTGGTGGAGCGAAGGTTTCAGACAAGATCAATGTCATCAATGCGCTTCTGGATAAAGTGGATACCCTCATCATAGGTGGCGGTATGAGCTATACCTTCCTGAAGGCAATGGGATATACCGTAGGAACTTCTCTTCTGGAAGAAGATAAAGTAGATTACGCGAAGGATATGATGGACAAAGCCAAGGAAAAAGGCGTTGAGCTTCTTCTTCCTGTGGATAACGTGGTTGCAGACAAGTTCAGTGCAGATGCAGAACCTGTAACAACAGAAGACCAGAATATTCCTGAAGGATATATGGGACTGGATATTGGACCAAAGTCCGCGAAGCTTTATGCAGATGCGGTAAAGGGCGCGAAAACCGTTATCTGGAACGGGCCAATGGGTGTCTTCGAATTTGAGAATTTTGCCAAAGGAACCATCGCAGTAGCGGAAGCTATGGCAGAAGCGGATGCGACAACAGTCATCGGTGGAGGAGACTCTGCTGCTGCGGTCAACATTCTTGGATTTGGTGACAAGATGAGCCACATCTCCACTGGAGGCGGCGCATCACTTGAGTTCCTGGAAGGCAAGGTTCTTCCTGGTATTGCAGCCCTGAACGATAAATAGAGGAGGCGACATAATGCGTAAGCCAATTATTGCTGGTAACTGGAAGATGCACTACACTGTGGAAGAAGCGGTGAAAGTTGCAAGAGAACTGAAGGAACTGGTGAAGGATGCAGAAGCAGATGTTGTCATCTGTGCTCCTTACATTCAGCTTCCCGCACTTGTGGAAGAGCTGAAAGGCACCAATGTTAAAGTGGGTGCACAGAATATGCATTTCGAAGAGAAAGGCGCATTCACCGGTGAAATCGCACCTGCGATGCTGACTGCTCTCGGAGTGGAATATGTCATCATCGGACATTCTGAAAGAAGACAGTACTTCAATGAAACAGACGAGACTGTGAACATGAAGCTGAAAACAGCATACAGACATGGTCTGAAGCCAATCCTTTGTGTGGGAGAATCTCTGGAAGAAAGAGAAAACGGAACCACCAAGGATGTAATTGAAAATCAGATCAACAAAGCGTTCTTTGAAGTAAGCCCTGAAGATGCAAAAGAAACCGTCATTGCTTATGAACCAATCTGGGCCATTGGCACAGGAAAGACAGCAACAAGTGAGCAAGCCAATGAGACCATTGGGCAAATTAGAGATATGGTTGGTACTCTGTATGGTGCTGCAATCGCTTCAGCCGTTCGTATTCAGTATGGCGGTTCTGTAAAGCCAAGCACCATCAAGGAACAGATGGGCATGTCTGACATCGATGGCGCACTCGTTGGTGGAGCCAGTCTTTTAGCAGACGATTTTTCAAAGATTGTAAATTTCTAAGTCTATTATTGTGAAGAAGCGAAGCTTCCAAGAGCAGGGAAGACTCATTCTTCCCTGCGATCTAAAGACAAACTGGAGGAATATTCATGAAAAAACCTGTAATGCTGATGATCCTGGACGGATTCGGCTTAACAGACAACACCCTGGGAAATGCGGTAAAAGCTGCAAATCTTCCCAATTTTGACTACTACTGGGAAAACTATCCTCATACTACCATAGAGGCTTCAGGTCTTGCGGTGGGTCTTCCCGAAGGACAGATGGGAAACTCAGAAGTTGGCCATATGAACATCGGTGCCGGAAGAGTCATCTTCCAGGAACTGACCAAAATTACCCACGAAATCAAGACAGGGAATTTCTTCAGCAATGAGAACCTGAATCTTGCTGTGGACAATGCTATAAAGAATGGTGGAGATCTTCACCTTCTTGGGCTTTTATCCAATGGAGGAGTCCACTCCCACATTGATCACATCAAAGCACTGGTAAAGCTTGCAAAAGATAAAGGCCTAAGCCGTGTTTATGTTCATGGATTCATGGACGGCAGAGATGTGTCCCCAACCTCCGGTATCGAGTTTGTCAAAGAGCTGGAAGCTTATTTTTCAGAGGTTGGTGTTGGAAAGATTGCGACCATCAGTGGACGTTATTACGCCATGGATAGAGACAACAGATGGGAAAGAGTGGAGAAAGCTTACAATGCTCTTGTGTATGGCAAGGGAGAATACAAGGAGTCCGCTGAAGCATGCATGGTAGATACTTATGCAGGTGGAGTGACGGACGAATTTGTACTGCCTACTGTGATTGGAACAGAAGGAAACCCCACAGCCACCATCAAAAATGGTGATTCTGTCATTTTCTACAACTTCAGACCGGATCGTGGAAGAGAAATGACAAGAGCGCTGAATGATAAGGTATTCGCAGGCTTTGAAAGAGAAACTCTGGATCTGACCTATGTTACCTTAACACAGTACGACAACACACTGGAGAATGTCCATGTGGCTTATCTGCCAACGAATTTCGACAACACATTAGGTAAGTATGTGGCAGATCATGGCATCAAGCAGCTGAGAATTGCGGAGACTGAAAAGTATGCTCACGTTACTTTCTTCTTCAATGGTGGCGTGGAAGTGCCGAATACTGGAGAAGACCGTGTGCTTGTGGCATCACCAAAGGTGGCCACTTATGATTTGAAACCAGAAATGAGTGCAGAAGGTATCACTGAGAAAGTTTGCGAGGCCATGGACAATGAAGACTACGGTCTTGTGATCCTGAACTATGCAAATCCTGACATGGTAGGTCATACCGGCGTCATGGAAGCTGTAGTGAATGCTCTGGAGAATATAGACACCTTCATGAAGAGAGTCATTGATAAGGTTCTTGAAAAGAATGGAACGGTGTTTGTCACAGCAGACCATGGAAATGCAGAGCAGCTCATCGATTATGTTACTGGTGGTCCAATGACCGCCCATACAACAAATCCAGTACCTCTAATTTATGTGACCAACAATCCAGAGAAGAAACTCATGGAAGGCGGCAAGCTTGCTGATTTAGCGCCAACCATGCTGGAAGAGATGGGTCTTGAGATTCCTGTGGAAATGACAGGACATTCCCTGCTAACCAAGTAACCAACAAAAAATATATTTGATTCCAAGGAGGAATTCATTCATGAAAAACTACGTAGAAATTATTGATGTTGTTGCAAGACAGATTCTGGACTCCAGAGCATTCCCAACTGTTGAAGTGGAAGTATATCTGGAAGATGGCACTGTAGGACGCGCAGCTGTTCCATCAGGTGCTTCCACAGGTATGTTCGAAGCAGTTGAGCTGAGAGATGGTGACAAGGAAGTATTTGGCGGTAAGGGTGTTCTGAAGGCAGTAGAGAATGTTAACGACAAGATCGCTGCTGAAATCATTGGACTCAACGTATTTGATCAGGTGATGATCGACAAGCTGATGATTGAGCTGGACGGAACCAAGAACAAGGGCAACCTTGGTGCCAATGCAATCCTGGGTGTTTCTCTGGCAGTGGCTAAGGCTGCGGCAGGCTCTTTAGGTCTTCCACTTTATCAGTACATCGGAGGCGTAAATGCCAAGACTCTTCCAGCACCAATGATGAACATCATCAATGGTGGATCCCATGCAGACAACAACGTGGATCTTCAGGAGTTCATGATTATGCCTTTAGGAGCAGAAAGCTTCTCCCAGGCAATTCAGATGTGCTCACAGACTTACCATGTGCTGAAGGGTATCCTGAAGAACAAGGGACTTGCTACTGGTGTTGGTGATGAAGGTGGATTCGCTCCAAACCTGAACTCCAATGAAGAAGCAATTCAGGTTATCATTGAAGCCATTGAAAAAGCAGGATTCACACCAGGCAAGGATATGTTTATTGCTCTGGACCCAGCTTCTTCTGAGTTCTTCGAAGATGGTATGTACAACCTGAAGGGTGAAGGCAGAAAGCTTACACCAGCTGAAATGGTAGACTACTATGCTGAACTGGTTGAAAAGTATCCAATCATCTCCATTGAAGATGGAATGGCTGAAGAAGATTGGGAAGGCTGGAAGCTGATCACAGAAAAGCTTGGCGGCAAGATTCAGCTTGTAGGAGACGATCTGTTCGTAACTAACGTAGAAAGACTGAAGATGGGTATCGAAAGAGGCGTTGCAAACTCCATTCTGATCAAGCTGAACCAGATTGGTTCCCTGACAGAAACACTGGATGCTATTGAAATGGCAAACAGAGCTGGATACACTGCAGTCATCTCCCACAGATCTGGAGAAACTGAAGATGCGACCATCGCTGACCTGGCTGTTGCTCTCAATGCAGGTCAGATCAAGACAGGTGCTCCTGCCAGAAGTGAAAGAGTTGCGAAGTACAACCAGCTTCTCAGAATTGAAGAAGAACTGGATGAAGTAGCTCAGTACAGAGGTCTGAACGGATTCTTCAACCTGAAGAAGTAGTGCTTTAACGTAAATAGTCAGAGGTGCTTTCTTTTGAAAGCACCTCTGTTATTTTCTGCAAAATCTATGAGGTAGAGGACTTTTATGGTATCATAGGAGAGAGAAATCACATGGAATTGTATCCTCTTATTGTGGCAGAAGAAGAAGTATGCTAGAATAAGATGTTAGTGAATCAGGAGGGATAGTATGGAAACTGTTTTGATTATTGTGGAATTTATTCTGGCCATTATTATGATTGCGCTGGTTTTAATGCAGCAGAGCAAGTCTGACGGACTGAAGGGTCTTACAGGTGGAAGCTCACAGGACTCATTCTTCAGCAAAAACCGTGGAAGAACCGGGGAAGCTTTCCTGAAGAAGCTTACTGTGATTACTGCGATCTTGTTTGCAATTAATACCATAGCAATGAATATGATTTAGTGATGAATGCTGCCTTCGGGCAGCATTTTTGCGTTGGGGGAGATACGGTATGAATGTAACGAAATTAGTTTTAACTATGTTTGCCTTAAGTCTTCTGACTTTAACTGCTTGCGGCAAGGAAGAAAAAGATGATGTGAAAAGTGCATTTCCAGAGGAACCATTTGTGCTGCAGGTTCAGGAAGGAACACTGCATGGTTCTATGATGTATCCTGCAGATAAGATCATAGAAGCTGTGGTGATACTTGTCCCGGGATCAGGACCTACGGATCGCAATGGGAACAACCCTCAGGCTCAAGGAAACAATCATTTGAAGCTTCTTGCGGAAGCACTTGCACAAAATGGATATGCGACTCTTCGGTATGACAAGCGAGGCATTGGAGGAAGCAAAGATCTTGTGAAGAAAGAAAGCGAGCTTACTTTCGATCTTGCCATCGAGGATGTGGTGAGGATTTCAGAAGAGCTGAAATCACTTGGATATTCCAGACTCATTCTTTTAGGACACAGTGAAGGCGCATTGATCGCAGAAGCGGCTATGTTGAAGGCGTCTCTTTATGATGCGCTGATTCTTGTTTCCGGGTCCGCGTTACCCGCGGATGAGCTTATACTAAATCAGCTGAAATCTGCAGATCAGGATCTGGCGGACCTTGCAGAACCGATTGTTGCCTCTCTAAAAAATGGAGTCGAGGTTCCGAAGGTTCCTGTTTCCTTGTTTTCTCTTTTTCGGCCCTCTGTGCAGCCTTATCTCATTTCCTGGTTCGCTTATGATCCTGTAAAGCTCATGGAAGAGATAGCTGTTCCTGTGCTTGTGATGCACGGAGACAGGGATCTTCAAGTGCCTGTGGAAGATGCGTCTGTTCTTTATGAAGCTTCCCAGGAGGGGAAACTGGAAGTCATTGCAGGCATGAATCACATACTGAAGGATTCTCCCCTGGACCGGGAAGGAAATCTGGCCACTTACAGTATGGAAAATTTACCTCTTCATGAGGATTTCTTGGATAAACTTATTGAATTTTTAGAAAAATTATAATAACATTGGAACATGAGAACTCATTCATCATAATATTATGGGGGTATGTTATGGAAACGGTTTTTCTTGTGACGGGTGTTGTTGGGATGTTTTCGATTTTTTGGGCTTTTCTGCTGGCGTTGCACATCAGAAAACAGGACAGTGGTTCTGAACGAATGAAAGAGATTTCTGAGTACATTCACAGGGGGGCTTTGGCTTTTCTGAAGAGTGAATACAAATATCTCAGTTTGTTCATCACCGCTGTTTTTTTTATTCTGATTATTGCAGTGGATCTCCGTTCCGCCTTCGCCTTCCTTGTGGGTGCAGTTTTTTCAATCCTAGCCGGATTTTTAGGAATGGTGGTTGCAACGAAAGCCAATGTGCGAACCGCGGAAGCGGCACGTCACAGTCAGAATAAAGCGCTTCGTATCGCTTTTTCCGGTGGAGCAGTCATGGGACTTTGCGTCGTGGGATTAGGAGTTATCGGTATCGGGTTTTTATTGACAATCTTTTCAGAGGATGCGATTCCTCTTACAGGATTTGCCTTAGGTGCGTCTTCTATCGCACTTTTTGCCAGAGTGGGTGGAGGAATCTTCACAAAAGCCGCTGATGTTGGTGCGGATCTTGTGGGCAAGGTGGAAGCGCATATCCCCGAGGATGATCCCCGGAATCCTGCTGTTATAGCAGACAATGTCGGAGACAATGTGGGAGATGTAGCTGGAATGGGCGCTGATCTTTTTGAATCCTATGTGGGTTCCATCATTTCTTCTGTAACCCTTGGCTACCTGGTCCTTGAACAGTATGGAGCCGTATTTCCACTGGTCCTCTCATCCATAGGTATCATAGCCTCTATTATAGGCATCATCATAGCAACAAAGGCTAATGGGGAAAATCCGCAGAAAGCACTAAATACAGGAACCTATACGGCGGGGCTTCTTGTTATGGTGGGCACTTTTATTTTAAGTAAAGTAGTGCTGGATTCCTACAATGCATTTTTCGCGGTAACTGCGGGTCTCATCATCGGAATTCTAATCGGGAGAATCACAGAAGTCTATACCTCGGCAGACTTCAGGAGTGTCAAGACCATCGCGCTGGATTCAGTGACAGGATCTGCAACCAACATCATATCTGGTCTAGGCGTTGGCATGTTTTCCACCATGGTGCCTACGGTGCTGATTGTCCTTGGAGTGCTCCTCTCTTACTTTGTCATGGGAGGGAATGAGAATGCCACCATGGGGCTTTATGGAATATCTCTAGCGGCGGTGGGTATGCTTTCTACGACAGGAATCACCGTTGCAGTGGATGCCTATGGCCCCATAGCGGACAATGCGGGGGGGATTGCACAGATGGCGGATCTTCCACCTGAAGTGCGCGAAATCACAGATAAGCTGGATTCTGTAGGAAATACAACGGCTGCCATGGGAAAAGGATTTGCCATTGGCTCAGCGGCTCTAACGGCACTGTCTCTTTTTGCTTCCTATGCAGAAAGTGTAGGGTTATCCAGCATCAATCTTCTGAATCCATTAAGTCTGGTAGGACTCTTTATCGGCGGAATGCTTCCGTTTCTTTTTGCTGCGCTTACCATGAACTCTGTTGGAAAGGCAGCCAATGAAATGGTCATGGAGGTAAGAAGGCAGTTTAAAGAGATCGATGGAATCATGGATGGCTCAGGAAAGCCAGATTATGACAGATGTGTAGCCATTTCCACAAAAGCTGCCCTTCGTGAGATGATTCTTCCTGGTGTGCTGGCTGTTGTCATTCCCGTGGGGGTGGGGCTTCTTCTTGGAGCTGAAACCCTTGGAGGACTTATAGCTGGAGCTGTTGTCACTGGAGTTTTGCTTGCTATTATGATGTCCAATGCCGGTGGGGCGTGGGACAATGCAAAGAAATATATTGAGTCTGGAGAACATGGTGGAAAGGGAAGTGAAGCTCATACGGCAGGAATTGTTGGTGACACCGTGGGAGATCCTTTCAAGGACACATCCGGTCCTTCCATGAATATACTCATCAAGCTGATGTCTATCGTCGCACTGGTGTTTGCCCCCGTCATTGTGGAGTATGGTGGGATATTATTGAAGCTGATTGTTTCATAGAAGCTGAGATCCAAGCCGGGTATATACCGGCTTTTTTTGCTTGATTGCTGTATTTTTTGATCATTTCTGGAATAAATATGTAAATAGTTCGTAAAATAATGAAGTATTATATAGTATTCCAAAAAATATCGAACATCGTTCACACTTTTTCTGTATACTAAAGATAACGAGTAAAAGTAAGAAAACCAATAGATTGGAGGGCATATATGTTAGTGGAGAAAATACTGGCCATGGTCAATGACCATCAGTACCGTCCTATGACGATAGATGAGATGGCACAAGTTTTAGGGTTTGATAAACAGGAAAAAAAAGTACTTAGAAATACCGTGGAGGAGCTTCTAAAAGAAGGTTCTCTTCTGAAAATTAAAAAAGAGAAGATTGTTCTTCCAGAGCGTTATGGTGTTTATGTGGGAAGAATTGATGTGAACAAGAGAGGATTTGGATTTGTTTTCCGTGGAGAAGGGAAAGGGGATATTTTTGTTCCCGAGAATGCTCTGAAAACTGCAATGAACGGAGATAAAGTTCAAGTGAAGCTCATTCGTGAGAATGCAGGAACAAGACGAGCAGAGGGTGAGATTCTAGAAGTTCTGGAAAGAAAAAACAGTAAAATCATCGGAGTATACGAACAGACAAAAGCCTTTGGATTTGTAAGCCCAGAGGACCAGAAACTGCAGCATGATGTTTTCATCTCAAAAAGCAACCGTAATTTCGCAGAGACTGGAGATGTGGTTGTGGTGGAAATCACCAAGTGGCCAGAGAAAGGCAGAAATCCCGAAGGCATTATCCTAGAGATCTTGGGTAAAAAAGGAGACAAAGGGGTGGATATCCTGACGGTGGTTAAAAAATTCAACCTACCAGAAGCATTTCCACCAAAAGTGCTCAGCTATACAGACACGCTCTCGGAGACTGCTGAGGAAAAAGAATTTTCTAAAAGACGGGATCTGCGTGGAGAGAAAATCATGACCATCGACGGAGCAGATGCAAAAGACCTGGATGATGCGGTATCTGTGGTGAAACTTGAAAACGGCTTGTACAAACTGAGTGTTCATATTGCAGATGTATCTCATTATGTTCGGGAAAATACACCCCTGGATAAAGAAGCATTTAAAAGAGCGACTTCTGTGTATCTTCTGGATCTGGTGATACCCATGCTTCCTGAAAAACTATCCAATGGCCTTTGCTCACTGAATCCGTTTGAACCGAAACTGGCGCTCAGCTGTGATATGATCATTGATGGTGAAGGTAAAGTGGTGGAGCATGAAATTTATGAGTCTGTTATAGAATCAAAGCTCCGGGCAACCTATGAGGATGTCACAAAAGTTCTTCAGGGAGAGATGAATGAAACCCTTGCAAAATATGAAGAGTTTGTTCCCATGATCGAAGACATGAGAGATCTTCAGAGAATCCTTGAAAAGAAGAGAGAAAAGCGTGGAGCCATTGAGTTTGATTTTCCTGAAAGCAAGATCAAACTGGATAAGCTGGGTAAACCAGTGGAAGTATCGCTGTATCCCCGTGAGATTTCAAATAAGATCATTGAAGAGTTTATGCTTGTCTGCAATGAAACAGTCTCTGAGCATATGTTCTGGACTCATATGCCGTTTATTTACCGGGTGCATGAGGAGCCCGATGAGGAAAAGCTCAAAGCCTTCACAGAGTTTTCTTATAATCTTGGATATCCAGTGAAGCTCTATGCAGGTATTCAGCCAAAGTCGTTGCAGGAAGTTCTGAAGAAGGTGGAAGGAAAGAAGGAAGAGCCAGTTCTATCAAAGCTTCTTCTAAGAAGTATGATGCAGGCTAGATATGCACCAGAGAATATTGGCCATTTTGGATTAGCTGCCACGTACTATTCTCATTTCACATCTCCCATCAGAAGGTATCCGGATCTTTTGATTCATCGTATTATTAAGGAGTTCTTGCATGGAAAGATCGATGAAAAGCGTGTCAGAAGCTTGGTTCCCATTGTCTCTGAAGCATCCAAACAGGCATCTGAGATGGAAAGAGTAGCGGTTGATGCAGAACGAGAACTGGATGCACTAAAGAAAGCAGAATTTATGCAGCAGCATATCGGGGAAGTGTTTGAGGGCATCATTTCTTCTGTTACCAATTTTGGACTCTTTGTGGAGCTTCCAAACACCATTGAAGGACTGGTTCATATAACCAGCCTCTATGATGATTACTATGTGTACGATGAAAGATATATGACACTGATCGGAGAAAGGACTGGCAAAAAGTATGCCCTCGGGGAAAAGATTCGTGTGCTTGTTTCCAATGTGAATCTTGATTCCCGTGAAATATTCTTTGAGGTTGAAGAAGAAGAAAACTAATGCAAAAAAAAATGAGGACCCGCATCATTGCGGGTCCTTATTTCAGTTCTCTGTGGTAATGACAGTATCATAATTGATGATATAGTCTGCTGGGTTCTTATGAGCCAGAATATAGTTATATTTATATAAAAACTTGTCTGCAAATTTTTTATGAGCCATTTCTGTGAAATGAATCCCATCCAGATAATACAGTTCAGGTTCCAGTTCTACGTCTGAGAGTATGAATGCTTTATTAAAGTCAATGGTATCGATTCTCTCATCAATACAATAGTCTTCGATGAGTCTTCTGTATCTTTTAAGTGTAGTAGAAGCACTTTCGAAGGACTCCCTGGAGTCAGGATGTTGCTTCGCTGCTGTTTCCACATGAATAAATGGAGGAAGAATGATAATCGGTACAATGCCCGAGTTGATGCATTCTTTTATGATCTGCAGCACATTATTGTAGATGGTATTGGCTGTCCTTCCTGCCAATGCATCATTCGTTCCTGCAAGGATGAACATAGTGTCCGGAGTATGGGAAATAACATCCTCATGTAATCGGAGGAGTATATCAGAAGTTGTATCGCCGTCATTACCTTTATTTATCAGTGACTGAGTGGATTCTTGCTGAACGAGGTCCAGCCAACTTTTGCCGTTAGCAACACCAAATCCTGTGACCAAGCTGTCTCCGATGATATAGAGTGTCATTTTATCACCACCTGTTTGGGTATTTTACTGATACTGATATTTTACACCATAACATGTAAAAGTTAAATATTTATTAACATTTTAATTTGTTAATTCTTGGTATAATTCTTGGTATTTTCGACTTCATTTATGAGGACGAGATACGGAAAATAGACTCAACAGATGAATGATTCAGTTGAAGAGCCTATGGAAAAGAGGTGCGTCTATAAAATATAAAAAGGAAGGGAGATCCTTCCTTTCTTTGATAAACTTCAGTATATAAATTTCTTAGAGCCATTCACCATATTTTTTCAGCACTTCACTATGGTAGAAATCGTCCAGCTGGTCTAATGAGGTTAGGATAGACGGAAGATCAATTTTCTCGACGAGATCTTCTATGATCTTCACACCACGGTCTGCCATTTCCAGTCTTTGTTCCGCATTTCTTATGACTGGAGTTTGTGCGTGGTCTGACTTCTCGCCGAAGTAGTATCCGACTGCTGCAGACTGATAGGCCAGGGAAAAGACATTCTGGAACTGTGATACGGATGACTCAGTCAATGATTCCTCCTTTTTATCGGGATTTAATGGAACGTCATCAAGTCTTCCCATGATTTTGTATGCTCCAACGTAAATATCGTAGAAATTTCCATTAGGAATCAGGTCTTTCGCGTGCTTCATAAGTGCCATAATGATATCCACAAAAAGTATGGGCGTCTTTGTCTCCTCAAAAAAATCTCTCACCAATGGACTGAGCGTCATATGGGCAGGACCATGGAAGCTGAGATAGATTTGACGGTTGAATCCTTGTCTTTTCAGTGATTTTGCGATGGCAAAAAGGTAATCGATTCCTTCACGGATTCCTACTTGGACAGTTCCTCGGCCGGCAAGTGTAGCACCTGCGTAAAAGTAGGGAAGATTGTTCAGGATGACAGAGTTTGTTTTTTCTGCCATTTTCAAGGCAATGGCTTCAGAAACCACCGTCTCACAGTCCAGCGGAAAGTCTCCGTGCATCTCTACAGTTCCCACTGGTACGATGATGGTGGAGTAATTTTGCAGGTAGGCTTCCGCTTCGTCATTGGTCAATTTTGAAAAAATTCTAGTTCTCATGTGAAACCTCCTTTAGTTGGCTGTTGATAATCGTTTATTTTTCAGTTCCAGCTGAATCTCATCCATTCTCTCTTTTGATAAGTTGAAAATTAGACCAATTCCAATGAGTTGGAGTAGAGTGGTGAGGACAGGTACAGCAGTTGTAAGAGTTCTGATGTTTTCTGCAACCTCTGGAGTTTGAGCAGCGGCACCTGAAACAAAACCGACAATTCCCAGCATCATGCTGGCTAATGTTGACGCAAGTGTAGAACCGATTTTCCTTGAAAATGTGTAAATGGAGAACAAAGAGCCGTCACTTCTCTCTCCTGTAATATATTCATGATAATCTAAAGTATCTGTGACCAAAGCCCAAATCAGCATGATAAATACCGTTTGGCCGACATTGCTTATAGTATATAGAAGGAGGAAGAGATATACGTCTTTTATGGGAACAATAAGCAAGAACAAGGAAAATACAAAGTTTACTGCGGTGGACAGAAGGATCAAATTCCGCTTTCCGTATTTTGCTGACAGCTTTGGTATCACTGGAAAAGCAACAAACATTATGGGAATGGAGCTTAATGAGACAAGAGTCAGGAGCTGAGGCGCATGATAATACTCTTTATAGATGTACGCGCCAAGCTGGCTGTTTCCGGTGATATATAGAAGACTTCCAACTGTTGCGACCATCACTCCGATGAGAGGGCGGTTTTTCAGTACACTTTTGAGAACCTTGCTGTAATTGAATTTCTCAGTTTCTACTTTTTTCTGGCGAACTCTTTCGGTGGTGAGTTTCAACGTCAGGATGTAGCTAAGTAATGAAAGAACACCAAATAAAATACCGATATAGAAAAAGTTTTCTGAAACCACTTGCCCTTCCTTATTGAATATGAACTGTGGGACTGCAGAGAGGAATCCTGCACCTACGATGAGACCGCCAAAGGAGCGTGCTCTGGAAAGTTTAGTGCGTTCCACTGGATCATCTGTGATTACGGCAACTAAAGAGCCATAGGGCATTGAAGTTCCGGTATAGCACATACCATAAAACACATAGACAGCAACTATCCAGATATGTTTGGATGTTTCGGACCATAGAGAGACATCGTAGAATGCGAGCATTACAGATAATGCCAAGGGAAACATAGCAACCTTAATGTAGGGTTTGAACTTATCACCTGATTTTCCAAGGGACCATCTGTCTGGGAATGAACCGATAATCGGATCATTGACTGCATCCCACAGTCTTGCACCCAAGAAAAGGGAAGCCATAAAGTAGGACTCACACCAAGCACGTAGGTGCAGAATGTAAGGAAAAAAGCATCCACATAAAGATTCACAAAACTTCCGGCCATGTCTCCAAAGAGGTATCCTACCTGATCTCTTATACCAAATTTTTTCATACTATACTCCTCGTTGTAATTATTGTTGATCATCTGAAAACGTATTTTCTCATAACAATATAACACTGTGAATACATTGAAAAAATTGCTATAATCATATAAAACATTTCAAATATAGCAAAATTTTAATACAGTATAGTTCTGAAGAAATGGAGGAGTGAGGATGAAGATGGACCAAAGAAACGAGGAGCTTTGTGTATGCACGTTAGAAGAGTTTCTACTTGAGGATGAAAATATGGAGACTTGTTCTGAAAGATATCTGCTGCTATTCAGTAAGTGCAGCGATTTTTCTTTTATGCATGATCACCAGTTTATTTCTTTAGAAGAGGGAGATATTCTATTAACAAAAGCGTCTACAGACATAAAAGTATCCAGCTTTGGAGAGATTGAGAAGTGGAAAGCTTCTATTGTTGTATACTTCAAAGAAAACTTCTGGAGGAGCTTTGTTTATAGATATCCAGAGCTCAAGGAAGTATTTGAGTTTCCGGACGGAGAGAACTGTTATGTACTAAGAACACCAAGTGCCACTTGGCAAGGACTGCATTCCGTTGCCTTTATGATGTATTCAGAGAAAGTACAACATAATATCTGCTGTTCTCCAGCCATCGAAGCGCTTTTTATCTCTACACTTGTTCATCTTAACAGAACTTTGTACTATAGAAAGCTTAAAACGGTAGAGAAAAAAGACAGCGTACAACTTATGAAAGATATGATTAATTACATTCAGGAGCACTATGTTGAAGACTTATCCTTACAGAGAATGTCTGAGATATTTAGTGTAAGTAAGTCAAAAATCACACACCTTTTCAAAGAAAAACATAACTTGACGTTCTATCAGACAGTACTTCAGCAAAGGCTTGTTCATGCGAAGAATGCGATACTTCTTGGCCGCAATATTTCTGAAGTTGCCTATGAGAGTGGGTTTTCTGATTATGCCACCTTCTACAAAGCTTTTGTCAAGACCTTCAAGATGTCTCCAAAAGCCATGCAGATGAAATCCCGGACTTCATGAAGATGGTGCTCAATAATCTTAGACATGTTTACTGAATACAGTTTCTAATCTCCCATAGATATGAGAATGAAAAGCCCCATCTGAAGCCGAAACAATGGCATCAGATGGGGTTGGATGTGAATATTATCCCAAAGCATGAAGTCTCTTCAGGAGAAGTAACATGCAAAGCAAAAAGTAACGTTGATACAGCTAGATGGAAATCATTTGACCTTACGGAAAAGATAGTTTTCAGCGGTTAACGAGTACTTTGGCCCTTTCATTTTTTCATATACTGCCGTCAGATCAACGGGTTCACCACTTGATCTAAGAAAATACTTGTTTAAGTCTGAGTCGCTGAATGTATTATTCTGATCCATGACACCTATCAGTTCAAAATCGTCATCAAATCTAGATAATGTTGCATCTCCATGGCTATCGTTACAGAGTAAGATACCGCCAACCTTTAAGTGGTGCTTAGTAGCTTGTCCAACGAATCCAGCGAATTGGGAGATTATAAGATCTACAGGTTCGATGGACATTTTCTGGGTATAATCCTGACCAAGAAATGATATTTCACACTTCTCCAAGTATTCTTTTTGTTCCTCGATAATTGCTTTTATTAATTCAATATTCTTAAAGAAACGCATACTTCCTTTGAAATTATCTACATATATAACATGTGGTATAACTAACGATGGAGAAATATCGATATGACTACCGGGATATAGTGCGCATTTAACTTCAAATAACCGAGTAACTTCTCTATAAAGATTGATTCTAGTTCCTATTTTTTTTTGATAATTATGATATTCTTTTATAATCTCTTCGTTCTTCAAGTTGCAGCCTCCCTACTTATTTATAATGTCATATGAGTTTTGAGTGTATGCAATAATCACGCATCGAAGAAAAAAAGATAATAATAAAGGTCAAGAAAGCTTGATAACACTGGTTCTTTAACCATGTAAGCTTTCTTGACCATCATAATGGTGGAGATGAGGGGTGCTATACCCTATCCATAATTAGATATTCAACTACAAAATCATCCTCAGTCACAACAACTTCTCTGATAACTGCTTTAAATAGTGCTGTGAGATCCTTATCTATTTCAGCTCTTTTTATAGTATCCCTAACTCTTTCCATTTGGATACTTTCCTCGATGATCTCAAACTTCGCCGAGCTGATAACATCCATCAACTGCTGTTTCTGTTTGTTTAGATCGTTAGATTTATCGATAAAAACCGTTGGATCCATACCCGCGGAAACCGCATTAACAATGTTCTCGAGCTGTTTATTTATGTCATCCAGTTTCTTCTGACTGGAAAGCAACTTTATCTTTAGCTCTTTTCCACCTTCATCCATTCTGTTGGCCAAATTGATTTGAAACTCTTTGGTCTCGAGCTTATCCAAGATTTCTTCCTTTAGGTTCAGATAAACCTCCGATTCTATGTAATCTCGATTAATTGACTTCATATCGCATCCTTTTGTTCTTTTTCTCGTGCTGCATTGGTAAGTGACATAGAGCGTACCTCTGTCTCTTCCGCCTTGGTACTTGTTGCCGACCATAGCACCACCACATTTCCCGCATTTTATAATTCCAGATAACGCATATTCTTCACTCTTGTATTTTCCTCCGATGCGCTTATTCTTATTCCTCATGTGCATAACCTTTTCGTAATCATTTTTCGAAATAATTGCAGGCATTCCATCTTCTATCCTGATTATATCCTCCGGATCCTTGTGTTTTCTATTTTGCTTTATCCCATTACTTGTTGATGCTCTCTTGTTATAAACATAGACCCCGGTATATTTCTCGTTGCCAAGCATGTCATAGATTGTATTCTTGGAAAATCTCTTTCCGGTCCTGGTCCTATAACCTAATTCATCCAAAGCATTAGAAATCTGGATATACCCTAGCCCATCGCAATATAATTTATACGCGACTCTGACCGCTTCAGCCTCCGATGGATTGATTATGTATTTTTTATCCGGCCCCACACTATAACCGTAAGGTGGCTGTCCTCCGTTGTGTCTTGCAGTATAGGCATTCTCTTTTAGTCCTTTCATCGTTTCGCGCGCAAGATTAAGAGAATAATACTCGTTGTACCCTTCGATAACAGATCGAAGAATTATACTTTCAGGAGAGTCATCTAGGTTTTCCATTACAGAGATTACTTTTACTCCATTTTGCTGTAGCTTTCTGCCATATATTGCACTATCATAACGATTACGTGCGAATCTGTCGAGCTTGTGAACTACAACAGCTTGAAACAAACCGCTCTTACTGTCGCTGATCATCTTCTGAAATTCCGGTCTATTATCATTGGTTGCTGAGAGTGCAAGGTCTATGTAATTTCTAGTGAGTGTGTAACCTTTGTCTTCGCAATACTTGTTAATTGCTCTCTGTTGCGCTTCTATTGATTCTTCTCTTTGATTGTCCGAGCTATACCGGGAGTAGCTAACTACTTTCATTAATCAATCACCTCTTAAAATTAAAACAAAAGGGAGCTTCGCGACTGCTCCCTGTTGTCTATTTGTACTGTCTCAAGCTCGCAACCATTTTCCCAAGGATCATTGCTTCTTCTCCAGAAATCACTATAGGCTTATATGCTGGGTTTTCTGCTTGAAGGTAAACTTCTCCATCCATTCGGTAGAACCGCTTCAGCGTTGCTGAATCTCCCACCAGAACAGCCCCTATCTCTCCATTGTCTAAGTCTTCCTGTTTTTTAATAAATACTATGTCTCCATCCATGATATTGACATTGATCATACTGTCTCCCTTTATCCGTAGGCAAAAATCAGCTTTGATCTTTTTGTCTAGATTAAAATAGTCTTCAATGTTTTGCTCTGCCAGTATCGGAGATCCTGCAGCAATCGATCCGAGAAGCGGAACTGGTGCTGTATTATTTTTGTTTGGTACTATTTTTAGAGTTAAATCTGATTCGTTTATTATATCTAGTGGTGATACTGATAATACTTCTGATAACTTCGATAATTTGTCGATTCCCATGTTCGCGACATCTCCAGATTCCCATCTGGATACTGCTGATTTGCTGACTCCTACGTAATCAGCAACCTGTTGCTGTGTAAGATCTAATTGTTCTCTTCTCGTCTTAATGGACATTCCGATATTTTGCTTCATCTATAACTCACCTCCTTTCGTTGTCTATATTTTAAACTAGAGGTTGAAATTAATCAACCAATTTTAAAAAGTTTACAATTTGCGGTTGACTTTATGCAACAACCCCCTTTATAATAAACACAAGTTGAGAATACTCAACCGATTGGAGGTGAGACCATGAACGAGACAAAATTCAAAATGAAGCTCCTCGAGATGAACTGTACAGTGAAGGATATTGCTGATGCACTTGAAATCAGTTCGCAGGCTGTTTATAAAAAACTCAACGGGGAGACTAGGATAACTGTGGATGATCTTCGCAAAATTAAAGTTAAGCTTAATTTGACTGATGAAGAGGTAAGTGAAATTTTTTTACTTTAGAAGTTGAGTATTCTCAACCTAAAAGGAGGTAAAGGTGGTTTACGCAGTACGTAAGAAGATTTGCAGAAAAACTGGAAAATTACTCAGTAAAACTGTAACAGAAACCGACATTGATCAAGAAGAGTACATATCCAAGCTGGTCGAATACGTTTATCAGATTACTAAAGAGAGAAAGGAGTGATCACATGAGAAAAAACTACAAGGACATCCAGGACTGGAGAGATTGCCGGTACCAGGAGGAAGAGACCAAGATCGAAGCTGTAGCTATGTCTGTAGTGATGATCGTCGGGATCTTCACTGCGCTGTTGATGCTGGCTCTACTCTCGGTATGAAGTTTTTAGCCTGGCTGACAAAACTGATCATCTTTATTGCCTGCACTGCTGCCATCGTAAAAGCACTGTTGGAAGGAGGAATGAAATAAATGCAAAAAATAACCTATTTAACTTTAGTACAATTCGAGGGGTCTCAAACCTTAGACATTAATCTGACACCACTAATTGAGCAGCTTGGTGTTTTAGACAAGGCACTTGAAGTAACAGCAAAATATGAGCCGATGCTTAGTCAGCTAGCCAATGAGCTGCTGGATGTAATCAAAGATGCTGCAGAGGAAAAGTTGAGGAGTGAAGTAAATGTGGATTAGATCCCAAAACGGAGACCAGGTCTTAAAGGTCGAAAGATTCAGGTCAATCAAGGTCAACGAGAAAGACACCAACATCCTGGCCAAACTGGAACGTGAAACGGTGATACTCGGAACTTATTGCCATGAACAGGCTGAATTAGTTATGAGTGTTTTGTGGTGCGAGGCTAGCAACAGCCTACATCAAAAAGAATACGCAATGCCAGTTAGATGGGAGGATGAGGAGGAGGAAGAGGAATGAAACGAGAGCAGATATTAATCAATTCCCAAAAACTGAAACAGCTTGAAGATTTAGAAAAACTGAGAGATCAGCTGATTGAAGGGAAGAATATGTGGTGGTCGATTTATACGCCTAAACATCCACAGTACCAAGGAACTCAAATAGTGGATGAATCATCTAGACAAAGATTCATGGCATGGCTGGAGAACGAAATCACTGTTTTGAAAATGGATTTGAGATTGGAGGAAGAGGAATGAACGTAATCATGACTCACCGAGAAAGTGGATATCAGGAGACTGGAGTGATTAAGTTGCAGACAACGGACTGCTATGTAGTGCGCAAGCCAGACGGATCAGACGCGCTCTATCCAATGAAAGATTGGGAATGTGATGAAGAAATAGAAAAAGCCACCTTAGGACGGCAATCCTAAAAGTGGCAAAGGTAATTGATCAACTAAATTATATCACTAGGAGGATGAAAAATGGAAGAAATAAAAGGAACACCGGTAGCAACTATAAACATCACAAGGTACGAGGGTATTACGTCAGGTGAAATGGAAGGTGCTCTAGGGGAACTACTAGAGTGTGTATCATATTCCATCAAGGTATTATCTGATGAAATTGGTTGTAGCTCAACACGGCTCTGTTTGGAAATCACTAAGGCTATGGCACTCTGGGAAAAGAATCAAGACAAAGAGGAGAAAATCGATGAGAAATAGGAAACATCTTGTCATCGCAGTAATGCTTCTACTTATCGGTACTGTATTTACCGGATGCAACAGTGAAGCGGACACGGTGTCATATAACATCAGTAAAGAAGCCGATGAGTTCAGGGTCACTCGCAGAGTGGTGTTTTATAACTCCATAACCAATACCTACATCCTGGAGATGATCGGTAACATGTCCATCCACATTGATAATGCAGACAGGCAGTTGGAAGTTACAGCGAAGATTGGACCTGATCAGTATCAAAAGCACTTTTTGGGGTTGAGCGACAATGTGACATATACAGTGGAACAGATTGGGACCGCTGATGTTAATCCATATAAGTATAAAATTATTTTCAAGCCTGAAAGCATAGTTCCAATTGAACTTGAATATAAGGCAGGCGAAGAACCACTAAATATTAATCTAGATGATCTGGAGGGAAATTGAATGAGTCTTAAGATTAACAAGCTCGAAATTGAGAACGTTAAACGCGTTAAAGCCGTTAGGATCCACCCAACAGAGAACGGCCTCACCATCATCGGTGGTGACAATAATCAAGGGAAAACGTCGGTGCTGGATGCCATTGCCTGGGCTCTCGGAGGTAATAAGTACAAGCCATCAGAACCTCAGCGTAAAGACTCCACACTGCCACCATCCCTAAAGCTCGTTATGAGCAACGGTCTAATTGTGGAGCGAAAGGGCAAGAACAGTGATCTAAAAGTAACAGACCCATCCGGTGGGAAAGCCGGTCAGCAGTTACTAGATTCATTCGTGAGCCAGTTCGCATTGGACCTTCCAAAGTTTATGGAGTCAACCTCCAAAGAAAAAGCAAACACTCTCCTGCAGGTGATTGGGGTTGGTCAAAAACTCTTTGAAATAGAGCAGCGTGAGAAGGAGCTTTATAACCAGCGTCATGCCATGGGTGTCGTAGCTGACCAGAAGGTCAAATACGCAAAGGAGCAGCCATATTATACAGATGCCCCTAAGGAACCAGTATCAATCTCAGACCTGATCCAGCAACAGCAGGAAATCCTCGCCAGGAATGGTGAGAACCAAAAGAAGCGACGCAACCTGGAGTTTATCAAGAGTCAAGCGGACAACATCAGGCAGGTTATTTTAGATCTGGAGCGTAAGCTGCAGGAGGCAAAAGCCAGGGAAGCTGATATCTTATCTGACATGGATATCGCCACTAAGAGTGCTTTGGATCTACATGACGAGTCCACAGAGGAGCTGGAGAAGTCCATCAGAAATGTGGAGGAAATCAATCGGAAGGTAAGGGCTAACCTGGATAAAGAAAAGGCCGAGGATGACGCCAAAGAGTACCAGGAAAAGTACGACAAGCTATCCCTGGAGCTCAGCAAGGTAAGGACTGAAAAGAGCCTGCTCTTGGAGAACTCGAACCTCCCACTTCCTGGGCTGACCGTAGTGGAGGGAGAACTGCTCTACAACGGCTACATGTGGGATGGAATGTCCGGCAGCGATCAGCTCAAAGTAGCTACAGCAATCGTACGTAAGCTCAATCCAGACTGTGGTTTTGTCCTCCTGGATAAACTTGAGCAGATGGATGTAAAGACTCTCAAAGAGTTTGGAGCATGGCTTGAATCAGAAGGACTCCAGGCAATAGCCACAAGAGTCAGCCGCGGTGAGGAATGCCAGATTATCATCGAGGACGGCTACAACATCAAGGACGATACACCATATGAAACAGAACCGGTAGCAAACGAAGTAACAACAGCACCCGTTTGGGAGCCAGGAAAATTTTAAGGAGGAAGAAATATGAATATCAGCAAAGGAGTTATCAAGAAGCCACAAAAGATTGTTTTGTATGGTCCCGAAGGCATAGGAAAGTCCACTTTCGCGGCTCAGGCACCAGGAGTAGTGTTTATCGACACAGAAGACTCCACAAGCCATATGGACGTAGCAAGATTTGACAAGCCGTCATCCTGGACAATGCTTATGAACCAGGTGGCTTACGTTAAGGCTAATCCTCATATCTGTCAGACACTGGCCATAGATACTGCTGACTGGGCAGAAAGATTGGCCATAGAGCATATTGTAGCAGGATCCAAAAAGACCGGTATTGAGGACTTTGGATACGGAAAAGGTTATGTGTACCTAGAGGAAGAGTTTGGAAGATTCCTGAACGCTCTCCAGGAGCTCATTGATAGGGGCATCAACATTGTGATCACAGCTCATGCGGAAATTAAAAAGATTGAGCAGCCGGAAGAAGTCGGAGGGTATGACCACTGGCAGATGAAATTGGAAAAGAAGACTATGCCTCTCCTTAAGGAATGGGCTGATGTACTGCTCTTTGCAAACTACAAGACCATGGTCATGAATGTAGATGGGCAAGGAGCCACAAAGGGCAAAAACAAAGCCCAGGGTAACCAGAGAGTCATGTACACAACACGTACTCCATGGTGGGACGCAAAGAACCGGCATAACCTACAGGATGAATTACCTTTCAGCTTTTCGAACATTGCTCATATCCTTAATGGAAGTGCTCCAGCATCACAGCAGCAGGAACAGGTTCAGCCTATGAGCATCACTCCTCCGAAGGTGGAAGAACCTAAGGCACCTTCAGTGCAGGAAGTGAAGAAAGAGACCGTGGTTGCACCACCTGAACAAAAGACCATGGATCCTACTGTTCCGGACGAAAACTATGATATCCCACTGGGGATCACAGCTGCTATCCCTCCAGCACTTGCACAACTTATGAGAGCAAACAATGTGAGCACCGCAGAGATCCAGGAGGTAGTTGGTCAAAAGGGATACTATCCAGCCGACACACCAATCGCAAACTATGACCCAGGATTTATCCAAGGCGTGCTAGTAGCAGCCTGGAACCAGGTGTATGAAATCATCAAAAAGAATAAAGAAAACCTATACGTAGAATTTTAATTTAAAGGAGACTGATTGATTATGAATAACAACAATTTTGACAACATGGAGAGAGAGTTTGGCTGGGATGACACAATCACAAAGGATGATGCTTTTATCCTCCTGGAACCAGGTGAATACCCATTTACGGTAAAGCTTCTTGAGCGTGCACGATTCAATGGTTCCGATAAAATGCCTGCATGCCCTATGGCAGAGGTGTCAATCGCTATCAACACACCAGAAGGTGAAGTTGTGATCAAGAATAAGCTTCTCTTGCACTCTAAGACTGAGTGGGTACTATCTTCTTTCTTTGGATCACTTGGTCTCAAGAAAAAAGGAGAACCATTAAGAATGAACTGGAACCTTGTACCAGGAGCCAGAGGACGCTGTGAGATTGGAAACAGAACTCACGAGGGTAAAGAGTACAACGAAGTTAAGAAATGGATCTATTCAGAAGATCAGCAGGCACCAGCTGCAGGAGGATGGAACCCCGGAAAATTCTAAGGAGTGAGGACAAATGAAACTAAGACCATATCAGGAGGCGGCGAAAACAGCCGTCCTCCAAGAATGGGAAAAAGGCAATAAAAAGACACTCCTGGTACTCCCCACCGGGACAGGTAAGACCATCGTTTTTTCAAAAATCATTGAGGACAGAGTAAGGACCGGCGATAGAGTGCTGGTCCTCGCTCACAGGGGAGAGTTATTAGATCAGGCAGCGGACAAGCTGGCCAAGTCTACAGGGCTGATGACAGCCACAGAAAAAGCGGAACAGACAAGCTTAGACAGCTGGTTCCGAGTAGTAGTCGGATCAGTTCAAACCCTAATGAGAGAAAAGAGATTGAGCCAGTTTGATCCAGGATATTTCAATACAATCGTAGTGGATGAGGCTCATCATTGTATCTCTGATGGATACCAGAGAGTGCTGCAGTATTTTAACCAGGCTAATGTCCTTGGAGTGACTGCAACACCTGACCGAGGAGACATGAAGAACCTTGGCAGTTATTTTGAAAGCCTTGCGTATGAGTACACGCTGCCTAAGGCGATTAAAGAGGGATTTTTATCACCAATAAAAGCGCTCACTATACCACTAAAACTGGACCTTACAGGTGTAGGACAGCAAGCAGGAGACTTTAAGACGGCGGACCTTGGAAACGCACTGGATCCGTATCTCCATCAGATTGCAGAGGAGATGATCCAGCACTGCAAAGACCGTAAAACAGTAGTATTCCTCCCACTCATAAGAACCTCACAAAAGTTCCGTGACATCCTGGAAGAAAAAGGATTTCGCGCAGCAGAGGTCAATGGTGGAAGTGAAGATAGAGCAGAAGTCTTGGCAGACTTTGAAGCTGGGAAATACGATGTGCTTTGTAACTCCATGTTGCTCACAGAGGGATGGGACTGCCCATCAGTAGATTGCATCGTAGTCCTCAGACCTACTAAAGTTAGAAGCTTATATAGTCAGATGGTAGGGCGTGGCACTAGGTTACATCCAGGTAAAGAGGATCTCCTTCTTTTAGACTTTCTATGGCATACAGAGCGACATGAATTGTGCCACCCGGCTCACTTGATCGCACAGAATGACGAAGTGGCCAAGAAGATGACCGAGAACATCCAGGAGGCAGGAATGCCTATGGACCTGGAAGAAGCTGAACAGAAAGCGGCCTCTGATATAGTAGCAGAAAGAGAAGAAGCCTTGGCCAAGAAATTGGAAGAGATGCGAAAACGCAAAAAGAAGCTTGTGGATCCGCTCCAGTTTGAAATGTCCATCCAGGCAGAAGACCTTACAAATTACGTACCATCCTTTGGGTGGGAGATGGCACCTGCATCAGAACAGCAGGTCATGGCACTTGAAAAGATGGGTATCATGCCAGATGAAATTGATAATGCAGGAAAGGCAGCTCTCCTCTTAGACAGACTATCTGCAAGACGAAATGAAGGGCTTACCACTCCAAAACAGATCAGATTCCTCGAGGGGAAAGGCTTCAAACACGTAGGAACATGGGAGTTTGAGAGTGCTAGAAAGCTTATTGACAGAATAGCAGGGAACGGTTGGAAAGTTCCTCATGACATCACACCCGAAATGTATAAACCACCTGTAGAAACACAATCAGCAGCAGGCTGGTAAGGAGTCAGTATGAATGAAAGCAAGCTTAACCTAACTGAATTATTAAGCTATATCAATCCAAGCATGTGCTCCTACCAGGAATGGACAAATGTAGGCATGGCCTTAAAACATGAGGGCTACACTGCAGCTGACTGGGATAATTGGAGTCGCAATGACTCCAGGTATAAAGCTGGAGAGTGCTTCCAGAAGTGGACAACTTTTAGAGGTACCGGAGTACCAGTCACAGGCGCAACGATCACGCAGATGGCAAAAGACAATGGATGGCTACCAGCATCGAAAGAAGATAGGGAGCTGGACTGGAATGATGAGATTGGACGCGATTACGTGGTCATAGACAAGGCTTGGGTAGAGGGCAAAGAAATCGAGGAACCTAAAGACTGGAACCCTGTCAGAGAACTTACCACGTACCTAGAGACGCTCTTTGACACATCTGACAATGTTTCGTACGTAACAACAGTATACGAGAACGCAGACGGTGAATGGAAGCCATCTAAAGGTAACTGGGACCGTACTGCTGGACAGCTTATAGATGCTCTAGGCAAATGCGATGGTGACATTGGCAGTGTACTTGGTGACTACAAGGAAGAAGTAGGCGCATGGATCCGGTTCAATCCAGTGGATGGAAAAGGTATTTCAAATGCCAATGTATCTGAGTACAGATACGCGCTGGTAGAGTCCGACTCCATGGATCTCGATAAGCAGCACGCTCTCATGTTGGAACTGGACCTTCCTATAGCAGCCCTGGTTCATTCCGGGAAGAAAAGCATCCATGCCATAGTCAAAGTAGACGCTGGCAGCTATGAAGAGTACAGGAAGCGCGTTGATTATCTCTATAACGTGTGTAAAAAGAATGGCCTCGTCATAGATACGCAGAACAAGAACCCATCAAGGCTCTCCAGGATGCCTGGAGTGATCCGAAATGGAAAGAAACAGTTCCTTATCGCAACAAACATAGGAAAGCCTACCTGGAATGAATGGCATGAATGGATAGAGGCAATCAACGATGATTTACCGGATCCAGAAAGCCTATCAGATTTCTTTAACAACCTCCCGCCGCTGTCACCGCCTCTCATACACAATGTTATGAGACAGGGACATAAAATGCTGCTTGCTGGACCATCTAAGGCCGGTAAGTCATACGCGCTTATTGAGCTCTGTATCGCAGTCGCAGAAGGTCACCAGTGGTTAGGATGGCAATGCGAGCAAGGCAGAATCCTGTACGTCAACTTGGAGCTGGACCGGTCATCATGCCTCCACAGATTCAAGGACGTTTACCAGGGGCTGGGATTGATTCCAAGCAACATCGACAATATCGATATTTGGAACCTAAGAGGTAAGTCGGTACCTATGGATAAGCTGGCCCCTAAACTGATCAGGAGAGCAGCCAAAAAGGAATACATCGCGGTAGTCATTGACCCGATTTACAAGGTCATCACTGGAGATGAAAACTCAGCAGATCAAATGGCTCATTTCGCCAATCAGTTTGACAAGATATGCACTGAGCTTGGTACTGCAGTCATATACTGCCATCATCACTCTAAAGGCGCCCAGGGCGGTAAAAAGGCCATGGACCGTGCATCAGGTTCTGGAGTATTTGCAAGAGATCCGGACGCACTTCTGGATCTCACAGAGCTGGAGCTTACCGACGCATTTAAAAAGCAGGAAGAAAACAAAGTCATTGCTGCAGTATCCGTGGAGATCATCAAAAAGCATAACCTGACATACTTCCAGCAGCACGTTAACCAGGATGATGAGCTCAGCGCCAGCAAGATGACACAGCATATCGATTCAGCGCTGCAGAAGCATCAGATCCAGGAGTGGACAGATACCATTAATCAGAGGCTAACAGCACTCAAGCAGCGCACAGCGTGGAGAGTGGATGGAACACTGAGAGAGTTCCCTAAGTTCAATCCGGTCAACTTCTGGTTCGACTACCCGGTTCATAGGATAGATCGCGACGGAGCACTCCAGGATATGAAACCAGAAGGAGAGACTCCACCATGGCAAAAAGCAATTGAAAAAAGGAAGCCTCCAGAGAACAAAAAGAATGACAGAATATCTGAAATAGATATAGCTTTTGAATCACTTTCGATGGACGGAAAAGAGGTCACAGCGGATGCGCTTGCGGATCATTTAGGTATCTCCAAGAGGACAGTTTGGAGAAGAATAAAAGAACATGGTGGATTTTCATCCTTAAAAGAAGACGGAAAAGAGACCGTGATCACAAAACATGAACCTGCGACAAAAACAGAAAATTAGACTTTGTCACAGGTACATAGAAAATAAATTGACCTGTGACACGAACCTGTGACAAATACATAAATCATGTTTTTGACACACCCTTAGCACCTAACCTGCGACACTAACATAAAAGTATGTTTTTGTCACAGGACAAAATACCTGCGACAAAAACACTATATAAATATAAATATTTGTCTGTCGCAGGTCTGCTCCACCCGTCATGATGGGTACACCGTAAAGGGGCAGATGAACATGCCCCCTTTAACGGAGTGTCCCATTTCATCCAATGACTAAAGCAAAATTTTCAAAGCAGAAAGATTGATAAAAAGTATCAGGAAGGAGAATGAAATGAACAGGAAATTTTCAAAGTTCGAAAATGATGAACTTTATGTTTTAAAAAGACAGGCTATCGAGAGTTCATACAAAATCATGATGTCTGGTATGTATGATCCAGCAGTCGGAGAAACACACTCAGCACTCATGAATGAAATTGTGAAAGAAATGAAAAAGAGAAATATTGAGGAGGATTATCAAGAATATGAGTAAAAAAATTATAAGAGCCGATTACATCCGTTCACTCAGCGATGAGAAGCTGATTCTCTATATCTACTACAATAACCATGGATTTACAAAGGGGTTAAAAAAACTGTCTGAATGGCTCAAGGAAGAGATCGAGGTGCAGGATGAATAACAAACCTACTGGTTGCAAATACTGCAAACAAGGCAAGTCTTTTAATGTCATATATTTTGGTGATGTGATCATTATAAGCTACATCTTAGGAAATCGCTTATATACTGATGTAGCAGATGACGGGTTCCCAGCGGAAGAGGATGGGAAGCAAGAGAAGATTATCAACTGCCCATTTTGTGGGTCTGAGGTTCACCCGGCACCAGACGAGGAAATGGAGGTAGTTCAAGATGATTGAGTTCTTTATGCATATGATTCCACCTACAGTAACGCATCAACAAAAACAAGTACATGTTGTAAAAGGGAAACCAATATTTTACGAACCTGATGATCTTGAAGCTGCTAGAGCTAAGCTGATGGCGCACCTTGGTCAACACATTCCAGAGAGGAAGTTAAAAGGACCTCTTAGATTAACAGTTAAGTGGTGTTTTCCACTCATAAAAGGCAAACGAGATGGGCAGTATAAGGATACAAAACCAGATGCGGGTAATTCTAATAAACTCTTGGAAGATTGTATGGAAGCACTTGGATACTTGCAAGTAGGAGATCAGCAATTTTCCAGTGTGATCATCGAAAAGTTCTGGGCGAGAATCCCGGGAATATATATAAAGATCGAGGAGGTGTAGAGGTGAAACCTGAGGAAACGTTGGATGTTCTGAAAAGAATGAGAATAGCATTGGTAACAGCTAGAGTGGATGGAATAAGAGTGCTTGAACCTTTAAATATTGCCATTGCTGCCACTGAGAAACAGGTCCCGAAGAAACCTAGATATTACATGGATATGTATAATCATGAAAGACCTGGATGCCCAGAATGCCCTAGAAATGAAATATTATACGCTGGTCAGAAGTACTGTAGTGTATGCGGAACTAAAATTGATTGGAGTGATCCAAAACATGACTGAATCAGAGCTTAGAAAATACTATGAAGTCATAACGGACTCCTGGAAGCTCTTTAAGGACCATAGCACTCCAACCGGAACAGATGAGTTCTGGCAGGTGCTGATGGATAAGACCAATGATTTGCACATGAAGCATGGCCAGACGATATTCTCCGAACAGGTCCTCAATGCGGTGATCACTGAAATTGAATCCATCTACAAGAGATCCTATAAGGCGCCAGCGGCATATCCGGAGAGACAAATACAGACTTCGATTTTTAGGACTCAGTAAGGGGGGGTTAAAATGACCGCTAAAGAGGAACTGAAGCAAATACACCATTTAGACTGTGAGATTAAGTTTTTATTAGAACAGCTAGAAGAGCTATATACAAGTATCACAAGAATTACACCGGTGCTGTCTGATATGCCAAAGTCTAGTGGAAGCAATGACAAGATGAGTGATGGAGTATCTAAGATGCTCGAACTTAGGAAAGAGATTAACAAGAGAGTGGATTATCTTTATGATTTTAAACGGAATGTTATTAAAACAATAAATCGGATTGAGAATCCTGCTTATAGAAGAATATTAGGTATCAGATACTTAAAATCAAAAGACAATAGTTTTGAAGATATCGCTTTGGCGATAGGCTATAGCTATTACAGAACAGTTCGAATGCATGGATTGGCCTTACAAGAATATGAGTTATTAAAAGAGGGCAAGACTGGGCAACTATTTTCGTGCTAAGGTGGAACTGTAAAAGTATGCCTCCTTAATATATTTTTATAGATAGAGACTCACTCAAGTGCTACGGGTCTCTATTTAATTTTGCAAAGGCGGTGAGCGGATGGCTGACAATGATATTAAGATGATTTGCTCAAAGTGTGGGAAAGCCACAAAGGGAATCACAAGAGAGATTGAATATACACTAAAAGAAGGTAGATATTTAGTTTGTATGCATTGCAGCAATAAACTCGAGTACCCATATGGAGATATTAAAAACTGTATGAAAGAACGATGTTACAAGCGTGAGAATGGGGTCATGAAGCAGATGAGGAATAAATAAGATTGTTGAATCTCAATATATTTGCTATACTCAAAGAAAATGTATTGGAGGAATCATGATGAACCTTACTGTTACTAGCAATGCTTATGCTGAGGATGCAGTTCATGAAGTACAGAAAAAAATTGAAAAGAGTTTGAAGGAAAAGCATGAAGAAGCGAAAAAGATATTATTACAATTCGCAGAAGTTACTTTTGAAGAAAAAATTAGCGGAAGAATGAGCTTCTCAGAAGAATCTATAGACAAGCTTGACGAACTAAGAGAAAATTATAATCAAGTGATTTTGGCGATAGAAAGAGAAAGAACGAAATATGAGGCATTGCTGTTTCACTCGGATAGTGTTATGGAAATGATCAACAATTGGTTCAGTGATAATAACAACAAGCTGGAGAAATCAGAAAATTATTTAATGGAAAATTCTGTTGAAAACGGCATAAATGTATAGCTTATAATAAAAGACACCCTTACGGGGTGTCTTTTATTATACAAAGGAGTGAGGCTCATGAGTAAATTAACCATAAAACAGAAGAAGTTTGCTGATGAGTATATTGCAACGGGGAATGCTACTCAATCGGCTATCAATGCGGGGTACGCACCAAAAGCGGCTTACCAGACAGGAGCAGAGAACCTCAAGAAACCTCAAATACGATTTTATATAGACCAAAGGATGCAGGAACTAGAAGACCAGGCAATCGCCAAACAGGAAGAAGTCCTAAAGTATCTCACCGCAGTAATGAGAGGGGAACACAAGGAAGAAACTCTTGTAGGTGCAGGCCTGGGAGAACAGGTTATTGATGATATTGAGGTATCTGCCAAAGACCGCATCAAAGCCGCGGAACTCTTAGGAAAGAGATATGGCATGTGGGTGGACAAGAAAGAGGTCGAGACCAATATCAACGCCACCAAGAAACTGGACAAGATCATTGAGCAGCTCTCAGATGATGACGATGAAGAGATCAGCGAAGATGACCTTTAAAGGGGGTGGTTGACCTTGAATGAAACCAATTTAATTCTATCCAAGAAGTTCAAAGCTTTTTTAAAGTGTAAGGCTCCTGTAGAGTTTCTCGAGGGAACTTAACCACCGCAGCAGGTAAAACCACGGTAGGAGTGTTCAAGTTCATCACCAAGGTCAGGGAGTCACCCAAGAAGCTTCACATCCTATCAGGGCTAGACAAGGGGACCATTGAAAAGAATATCATCACAAAGGATTTAGGCATCCTGGACATCTGGAAAGGGATTGTGGAGTATAACCCATCCGGCAAAGGAGAACACGCATTACCGCACTTAAGGCTCTCTGTGGACGATGATAAAGACAATGACAAGATAATCTATGTCTTAGGCTATTACAACAAGGAAAAGTGGAAGAAGGCCCTGGGCGGTCAGTATGGATGTCTTTACATAGATGAGGTCAATATTGCAGATATGGACTACGTGAGAGAGGCATCCATGCGATGTGATTATCTTATGGGTACGCTCAATCCTGATGATCCTAACCTTCCGGTCTACAAAGAATACATCAACTGTTCCAGACCGCTTGATAAGTGGAAGAATGGAACGCCTATAGAGATATTAAATATGCTGAATGAGGAACCAAAGCCCGGTTGGGTTCATTGGTTCTTTTCTTTTAAGCACAATCATGGATTGCCTAAAGAGAAGATTGACCAGATCATACTCAATGTTCCAGTAGGTACAAAGCTATACAAGAACAAAATTCAAGGGCTAAGAGGAAGGGCAACAGGGCTTATCTTCAGCAACTTCTCAAGGCAGAGGAATGTTAAAACTCTGGAATGGCTTAAGAAGAGAATGGAAGACAAGCAGGATCCATTGAAGTTCAAACAGTTCTCATGTGGGGTGGATACAGCGTACTCATCAGAGAGTCCGGATACAATATCATTCATTTTCCAGGGCATCACCACGAAGGGTGAACTGATCATACTGGATGAAGAAGTGAGGAACAACAAAGACCTAGAAATCCCGATTGCTCCATCGGACACGGTGGTTAATCTTGTGGCATTCCTGGAAAGAAATAGAAAGCGCTGGGGGTTCGCACGTGATGTATTTATTGACAACGCAGACCAAGCAACAATCACTGAGGCGCAGAAGTATAAGAGAGGAAACCCATGTCTATACAATTTCATTCCAGCTTACAAGAAAGTGATGGTTATAGACAGAATCCATCTACAACTTGGTTGGATATGGAGTAATAACAGAGTTGATTACCTGGTACTTGAGCATTGTGTGAAGCACATAGCAGAACTGGAAAGCTACTCATGGAAAGAAGATAAGTACGAACCGGAAGACCGGAACGATCATACAATAAACGCCAGTCAGTACGGATTCATCCCATTCAAGGGGATTATAGGAACAGGAGGGGTAAAGTAGTGGGACTAATAAAATCATTGATGCTTAACTGGCTGGGAATCAACCCTGCACAGCCGACATCAATACAAATCAATGAGGTACTGGACCATAAAGGAACCGTCCTCAAGAATCGTATATGGTATCGAGGTGACCCATCAGAACTGGATCAGTTCTTTAAGTCAATCGTTCAAGATGCAGTCACTCAGGCGAGGTTCTGGAGTGCAGTTCCATCATCGGATAACCGCATAAGAAAGATTCACAGCGGACTACCTGGTGAAATCACTGATAAACTCTCAGGCATTGTTGCAGGTGATTTTGACGCGGTAGAGGTTGATCCCATAGAAGGGGATACTGTCAGTGAAAACCAAGTGAGATGGGATGAAATCGCAGAGGACAACAACTTTGGGGAACTCATCGAAGAAGCCGTGAACGATACCTTAGTAGATGGTGATGGTGCCTTTAAGTGCACGATTGATACCGATGTGACTGAGGTTCCTATAGTGGAGTTTGTCAGTGGGTCCGATGTGGAGTACAGCTACAAGAGGGGCAGGCTTCATGAGGTTCTGTTCCCTGAGTTTCATGTAGTCAATAAAAAGACTTACAAGCGCGTCGAGGCGTATGGCAAGGGGTATATCAAGTACTTCCTTTACGATGCCAATGACAAGCCCGTGCCGTTCGAGGATGCGCCAGAGCTTTACATCGAGGATGTGACCTTTGATGGTGAGTTTATCATGGCGGTGCCGATGAAATTCTTCACCTCGAAGAAATTCCAGTACCGTGGCCAGAGTATCTATGACCGCAAGACTGATATGTTTGACGCACTGGATGAGGTTATATCTCAGTGGCTGGATGCAATCAGAGCGGGCCGAGTGAAGACCTATATACCAGAGGATCTCTTACCTAAAGACCCTAAGTCAGGTCACGTGCTGAGGGGTAATCCATTTGACAATCAGTTTATTGGCGTTGGCAGCAGCATGAAGGAGAACGCCACCGACAAGATAGATCAGGTACAGCCTGACATCTACTATGAAGCCTATCAGCAATCATATGCATCATACCTGGATCAGTGCTTGCAGGGCATCCTAAGCCCAAGCACATTGGGTATCGACCTAAAGAAAACAGACAATGCAGAAGCACAGAGAGAGAAGGAAAAGACCACTCTCTATACAAGGCAGCGAATCGTGGATGTGCTGAATGAGGTTATCCCTGAACTAGTGAACATGGTGCTGAAAGTTTCAGACCTTATAGCGAAGAAGACACCGGGTGAATACGAGGTATCAGTATCGTTCGGTGAATACGCATCACCTGACTTTGCTACCGTGGTAGAGACTGTGGGTAAGGCCAAGAGCCTCGGTGTTATGTCACTGGAAAAGGCTATTGATGAGATGTACGGAGACACCATGACCGATGAGGAAAAGGCTGAGGAAGTAGAGAGAATCAGAAACGATGGTGCCGCCAATGTTGACCTCACAGACGCGAAAGAAGATATAGATCCTGACAAGGAGGGAGAGGATGAAGTAACCGATGAAGAAGAAGTATAACATCCGCTCAATCTTCGAGGAAATGGAACTGTATCTCTTATCCTCACTATCCAGAAACCTCAAGAGACATGAGGGTGAGGAAATCAAAGAGGGTTTTAAGTTTGAGATGTGGCAATCAGCAAAGCTGAGAGGCTTAGAACGATACCGCAGGGAAAACAAGAAGATCATAGACAACTTCTCAGAGGTTATCGAGAAGACAGTGAACGATACGCTCATGGACACCTACAGAGCCTCACAGGGGCGCGTACAGAGAGAAGTAATCAAGATAGCGGAGAATTATGCTGTTTCACTGCCAAAGCCATTAGAACCGATTATAGACGGCTTAAAAGGCGAGGAACTGAAAGAGACATTGGAGAAGGTGGAGGAGGCAGCCAAGACATGGAAGGAAGCACCTACGCCACTGGATGATAACTTTTTTAAGACCAATGACCGGAAACTCAATGCGCTTATTGAGTCGACCCAGAAAGACATGACCATGGCTCAACAATCAGTCCTGAGAAAGATGGATGACATCTACAGAGAGACCATCTTCAAGGCTCAGGTATTTCATAACAATGGCGTTGTGGATATTAATAAGGCTGTGGACATGGCTACAAAGGATTTTCTCAAGCAGGGAATCACCTCAATCAAGTATTCCAACGGTCGAGAGGTCAATATAGCCTCTTACGCTGAAATGGCTTTGAGGACTGCAAACCACCGATCATATCTTATGGGTGAGGGGAAGAAAAGGCAGGAACTAGGGATATCCATTGTCATTGTCATCCCCCATGCAACCGCGTGTGAGGATTGCAGACCATGGCAAGGGAAGATCCTGATTGATGATGTGTACTCAGGTGGCAAGAAAGAAGATGGAGACTATCCACTTCTGAGTTTTGCTATTGAGAAGGGTCTCTTCCACCCGAACTGTGAAGATCTCCTCGCCACATGGTATGAGGGCATCAACACACCGCCTAAAGTGCCAGATGACGAGCAATCAGAGAAGTGGTATCGTGCTGGGCAGAAACAGAGAAGGCTGGAGAGATCTATACGAGAGCAGAGAAGAATCATTGCTGGGCTGGCTGATGATGAGAATATAGATAGAGAAAAAAAGAGGCTCCGCGAACTGCAGAAGCAACTCAGGGAGCATTTGAAGGACAATACCCAACTCAGGAGGAAGCCTGAGAGGGAGGATTAATCTGCCTTCATAATAGATACATAAACTATGTTGTCAAAATCGGTACAAAGAATCTCATCCTCACCAACGAATGTGTAAGAATTATTCCTTTGAAGAATGAATTCTTTAAAGTTTTGCTCTGTAAACGTGAAAGAACCATCGGTGATGAGCTGTAAATCTTTAACTTCAAGTCTCAGCTTATCAGAAGTTAGTATCTCAGCATTATATTTCAAATATTTTCACCCCTTTCATATTTGATTGGATAATTCAACTTATGAGGAAACATAAGTGAGTTTAATTATTTTTTCTTAGATTTTGTTTGAGAAAGAGCACTGCCTGCAACAGATTTAGACTTGTCTGAATATCGATTGTCTTTTAGAATTTCGGAAGCTTTTGTTGCGACTTTGTCAGATGTTTGTTTTTTGTTACTCATCATTTCACCTCCCTTTGACGATTCAGAACTTGCTTACTTTCTGAAATTTGTATTATGGCATTTTGGGCACGGTGGAAGGGTATCTGTCATATCATCAAGTCTAACCTTAGTACCGCATTTAGTACAAGTATAGATACCTTTTCCGGGTTTTTCGCCAGTTGTATGATTTCCCATATTTTTCACCCCCTTTCAAATTTTATAATAGTACATAATAAATATAAATTCAAAATAAATCATGGAAATCTAATTGTTTATTTAGACCAACTATATATTATCCATCCATCTGTAACAGGGTGGATTTTTATAGCGCTGAATTAAGTGCCTATCACGTTATCCCACGTAAAGGGAAACCTATGAGAAGCGACCTCGTAAAAAGCGTAGGAGAAAGGAGACAACATGAAAAGAGAAGAACTCAAAGCACTTGGACTTGAAGGTGATGTTATCGATAGCATTATGGCTATCCATGGTAAAGATATCGAAGCCAATAAAGTGAAGATCACACAACTTGAAGAACAGGTGAACACTCTCAACACAAACATCAAAGAAAGAGATACTCAGCTTGAAACACTGAAGAAGTCCACTGGTGATGTGGAGAGTCTAAAGGCTCAGATAGCATCACTCCAAGAGACAAACACCACTCAGGCAAATGAGTATCAGAACAAAATGAAGGACCTGCAAATCACAAGCGCTATTAAACTGGCGCTGAATGACAAGGTTCATGACACTGATCTAGTCTCTGGCTTACTGGCCAAGGACAAACTGGTCATTAACGATGATGGTTCAATCATTGGACTCGATGACCAAATTAACAATCTCAAGACATCAAAGGCTTTTCTATTTAAGGCTGAAACAACAGAGGCAGGCGCTGAAGGTGCTGCAGGCTTTAAAGTAGGAAACCCTGGAGGTAAAGACATGGGAACACCAGGTATTGATGCTGCAATAAATGCAGCGTTCGGACTCACAAAATAAAAAATAAAGAGAGGTAAAAAATATGCCAAACGTAATTAACTATGCAGAACGCTTCGAGAGACAGATTGAACAGCAGTACGCAAACGAACTGACTTCCGATGCACTATCTAGAAATAAGAAGTATAACTTCATCAACGCCGAGACCATCAAGATCCCTACTCTTGCATTGACTGGTTACAAGGACCATGCAAGAGATGGTTCCGTAAATAAGGGATCTGTCAGCAACACCTACACACCATATGTGCTGACCCACGACAGAGACATTTCCTTCTTTGTTGATGACATGGATGTCGATGAAACAAACTTAGTTGTTTCAGCTGCAAACATAACCTCAACATTTAACACTGAACAGGCTATCCCTGAAACCGATGCATACAGATACTCTAAACTGTATCAGGATTTCAAAACTCACGGTGGTGTGGTTAAAACCACAGCACTGACCGAAGCTAACATCCTTTCTGAGTTTGACAAAATGATGGAAGACATGGACGAGGCAGGAGTACCACAGGAAGGAAGAATCCTGTACCTGACACCTGCACACTACACAATGATTAAGAATGCAGAAAAAATTGCGAGAAACGTTGATGTTTCTGCAGAACGTGCAATCAACAGAAATGTAAGATCTCTTGATGAGGTTGAACTCGTGAAGGTTCCATCTGTAAGATTCAAGACCGCCTATGATTTCACTGAAGGTTTTGTGCCTGCGGTATCCGCTAAGCAAATCAGAATGATTCTGGTACACCCTGACACAGCCATCGTGGCGCCCGTAAAGGTTGCTGATGTGTATATCTGGTCTAAGGGGGCAACTCCACAATCAGCTTTCGGACACCTTTATCAGAACAGAAGCTATCAGGACCTTTTTGTCATTAAGCAGAAGGTTGCTGGCGTAGCAATCAACGCTGAGGCGGAAGTGTAAGAGGAGGGTGACATATGTTACTAGCAACTAAAGGAAACAGAGAGGTGAAGATCTCTCCTGATGATAAGGAGAAGTACCTGGATGCCGGGTACTCTCTCTTTGAAAAAGGTGAAGATGGCAAGGTTCAGAAGATCGAGCAGCCAGTAAAGAAAACACCTGAAATGATCGCGCTCGAAGAAGAGAATGCAGCTCTGAAAGAAAGGCTTGCTTCTCTTGAGTCTGAGCCAGAAGAAGAACCCAAAACACCAGCTAAGGGGAAGGGCAAGTAGTCCTCCCCTTTCCACGTGAAAGGAGATGAGACTGTGAGCTATGCCACTTATGGTGATTATGAAGAATACGGTGGAACAGGTGATGCAGCACTGGTTGAAAAAGCTTTGGAAGAAGCATCAATCCAGATGAATAAAGCCTGTTACGGAAGAATCGAGGGCAAGGGATTCGACAATCTCACAGAGTTTCAGAAGAAGCTTATCAAGAGGGCGGTCTGTTCTCAGGCTGATTTCATTACGACTTATGGCGACTTTATTGACAGCCCTATGTCTGGATTCTCTGCCGGATCTATTTCCATGAGCTTTAAAGACAGCACAAAGAACATTGGTGGAAGCCTTGTGAGCAACAAAGCGCTGAGCTATCTCGAATCCACAGGACTGACTTCAAGGAGGCTATAGCTTTGAGAGGAAAACTACCGTGGCCAACATTCCTTGAGAACTCTACCTGTACGGTTGTGAAAGAAGTACCTGGTAAGTATGGACCTACCGAAATTGAGCTACACAATGGTAAGGCAATATACGAACCCAAGGGGAAGTCTGTAATGACCGCAGAGAAGCAGCTGATTCAGCTCACAGGGAAGTTTATCTTTAGAGGAGATATAAACCCATCAGAACCAGTGCTTCAGGGTTACATCGTGTATCAGGGAGCAAAGAGACAGATACATGAAACGCTTAAGATTCTCAATCCTGATGGCTCAGTTTACAGTACTGAGGTGACGCTGAAATGAAAGTAACCGCTAAAGTTGAACTGAACATGGCGAACATTGCAAAGCTACAGGAGAGCATGAATAAGGTGCTCCCTAAGTTGATTGATGCTCTGAAAACGGAAGTAGAACTCGCTCAGGTTATCCCTAGAGATCATGGAGACCTCATGAGCAGCTCTTTCACTGTGGTTCAGGATAAGACAGCGTATCTATGCTATGGTGCTGTATATGCAAGGCGACTGTATTTCAATCCTCAGTATAACTTTAGGATGGATAAACACGTGAACGCACGAGGTAGATGGCTTGACGAATGGATCCATGGACCTCGAAAAGAGTGGATAACAGATACATTTATGGTGCTATGGAAACAAGAAGCAGGGGGGCTGATTACATGACAATAGATAAATTTGATGAATGGCTCTCCACTGCTATTCCTGGTACTTGGGATGTGGGAACACTGAACGTAGGAGATATGAGGTGCGCTTTGTATCCTGGCAGGTCCTTTGTGAACCCTAGAGGGATAGGACAGGAAACCAGCTATAGAGGGCACGCAATCCGTATATTGGTCCACTGGAACAGAAACATACTGACAAGCCAGATAAAAGCACAGGAGATCTACAACGACATCAAGTCTGCTGCCGGGGCAATCAACGGTAAGCGGATAATCAGAGTCAATATGAGGGATGCTGAGGCGGTCTTTTTAGGCGCCGATGAATCAGGAGTATTTGAGTTTGTCATTGATTGCGAAATAATTATGGAAAGGTAGGTATTAAGATGCCAGGAGTATATCCAGTTTATAAAAATGTATTTAAGATTGGCAAAGCAGGCCTTGCAAGCACACTGCCAGCCGATATGGTTCCAATTGCTGACCTTGAGACTTTTAGCCCATCTATTGATGGTACCGTTGAAGAATGGACCCCTATGAACACTGAGGGGTGGGTAAGAGCACTCATGACAGGAAAGAAGCTCTCCATCTCTTTCTCCGGAAAGAGGAATGAGGGTGACGAAGGCAATGACTATGTGGCAAGCCTTGCGTGGAAAGATGGTCTAGACTGTTCAACAAAGGCTGAATGGACATTCCCATCAGGGGCAAAGCTTTCTTTCAACTGCGTGGTTAATGTAACCACTCCAGGTGGAGGAGACTCCACTAATGTTGATGGTCTTGAGTTTGAGCTTATCTGTGACGGAAAGCCAACATTCACCCCAGCCACATAAAGAATATTGGGAGGCTGATTGCCTCCCTCTTATTTGTATCAGGAGGTATAAATAGTGAAGTATAAAGTAATCAGAAATTTCATTGATGCGGAAGACGAGATGCACCTTTACGTAAAAGGAGATCCTTACCCAAGAAAAGGCAAGGCATCCAAAGAACGAGTGGAGTATCTATCCAGTGACAAGAACAAGGCAAGAACGCCAGTAATAGAAGCAATCAAGGAGGAAAACAATGGCTAAAGTATACGATATCGTCAACAGACTGAAGAATGAGAAGCCTATAATCAAGTTGACCGAAGACAGGTCATTCCAGGTGTACACATCCAAGAACTCCGCAATCCTGATTAAGGGAATTGCAGAGGACAAAGATATTGATGAATTTAAGAGAATTGACATGATCATTGAGGCGGGGTTAGGAAAAGAGGCACTAGACCTTGTGAATGAACTAGAACTCACTATCCCTGAGCTTACCATCATCGTCAATGCAATCATGGCTGCAATCTCAGATATCGAGCTGGAAGAGATGGAAAAACTTGCAGATGAAGAGGTAAAGAAACAGAGAAAAAAGTAATCCAGTGGTATGACATGTTCGAAGACTGGGACCTCGTAGAATCCTCTTTTCTGCAGCAGTATGGCATCAGATTGAACCAGGTGGATGATATGTCATGGAGAGAGTTTTGCGGACTCCTACATGGCATTTCAGCTGATACAGCACTCGGGAAAATGGTACAGATACGGGCTGAAGAAGACAAAGAAGTCCTTAAAGGTTTTACATCAGAACAAAAGGCAGAGAGATCCAGATGGAGAGCAAGACAGGCCACTGAGTATACAGAGGAAGAACTAGAAAAGCAGATGCAAAACCTTGAGAAGATGTTTGCAAATGCTTTTAGTTAAAGTTACAATATTCTCAATAATACATATTGGGGGTAAACACATGGGATTCAAAGATATGCTCAAAGCTTCAATGAAAGAAGCACAAGAAAAACATTTGGAAGAACAAGCAAGGATAAAAGAAATGGATGCTCAAGGCATTCCTTACTGTCCTAAGTGCAAAAGCGCATCAGTTCAATTTCTGGACAGACGCAAGAAGCTATCTGTTGGCAGGGCTGTCGTTGGAAGTGCATTAGGCCCAGCAGGCGCAGTTGTCGGCGCACTCACAAGCAAGAAACAGGTAGGCGTCATGAAGTGCCTGAAATGCGGAAATGAATGGAAGCTTAAATAAAATTTGAATATCAGAACACTCGGAGAAATACCGGGTGTTTTATTTTGTAAAAAAGTGAGGTGATCAATATGGCAGAAGGAACAAGTGTAGGTAAGATTAATTTGCAAGTAGACCTCCAGGGGGACATGCAGAAACAGATCAGCGAGATGGCGAACAACCTTGGAAGCTCTCTAAAATCATCTTTGGAGAAGGCTACAAGCGGCATGTTGTCTGGCATGGAGAAGGTCATTGATAGTGCAATGAAGAATATTAACGCATCTATCAGTGAGGGGCTTGAAAAGATGAAGCAACAGACTGAAGAGTTTGTGAAGAGCCTGCAGTCTATCCTAAAGAAAATTAAGGTCCCAAAAACACAGACAGCACCTACTAATGTTATTCCGGCTATGAATCCTGTGATTCCATCAGTCAGTCCAAGAGGTCCTCCGGCAGCTGCAAAGGCTCCAATTGATACCACGGCCATACAGTCAGAAATAAGCAAGGTTACACAGCATCTTGACCTTGTGAACCAGAAGATTGAAATACAGCAGGATAAGCTTGCAGGACTCAAAGAGAGCTATGAAAGAGCGCTCAATCCGAATTTGAAGAATAAGCTCGCATCTCAGATAAACAACACTGAGCTGAGCATCTTGAAGCTTACAGAGGCATCAGACAAGATGGGATTCAAACTCAATGATCTGGATGCAAAGCTAAATGGCACAGGTAATCTTGCCAATAATCTTGGTGACTCATTTAAAAAAGCGGGTAACAAAATCAAAGAAACCGCAAAGGCTGCAACAAAGAATGTAGGGCCTATCGGCAAGACCGCTGATGTAGTTGGTCAGAGATTCGATAAGATGGGCCGTATGATCAACAGTGCTCTTAAACGAGTTCTCATCATGGGTACCCTATATAAAGTCATCCGTGGATTCATGAGTTACTTAGGGTCTGCTCTTGCGACGAATCAGCAGTTTTCTAATTCTCTTGCTGTGGTTAAGAGTAACCTTCAAGTAGCCTTTATCCCTATCTTCAACACAATCCTCCCGGCCCTCAATGCTATGATGAGTGCCCTTGCTAGAGTAACCACTTATATGGCCGCTTTCTTTAGTGTACTTGGTGGGTCTAGCTTCAAGGCATCCACAGCATCTGCAAAGGCCCTTAATAAGCAAAAGGCTGCTATAGCAGGTGTAGGTGCAGCAAGTAAGAAAGCTGCTAAGGATATGCAGTTATCCCTTGCTGGATTTGACGAAATCACGAACCTGTCCACTCCAGGTGCAGATGATGCAGGAGGTGGTGGAGGCGGTGGAGCTTCTGACATAGCACCTATCGTTTCTCCGGGCATTAATACATCCGCATTTGAGAACGCCTTAAAAGCATTTATAGATAAAATAGATCCTTATCTCGAACCTGCAAGGCAAGCGCTCGGAAGACTTAAGGATGCATTTGAGACTCTCAAACAAAACCTGTTTGCAGGTCTTTCGTGGTTTAAGGATAACATCCTGATACCGCTTGGAAAGTGGACCATAACAAAGGTTGTGCCTGCTTTTATTGATATATTAGCCGGTGCGCTTAAGGTTCTAAACTCCGTCATTGAAGCACTCAAGCCCTTGTTCCAGTGGTTATGGGATAACATGCTGCAGCCTCTCGCTGAGTGGACTGGTGGTGTTATTACTGACGTTCTCGACAACGTGATTATAGGTCTCGATAACTTCTCGTCTTGGATTGATGAAAATCAGAAAACAGTAGAAACACTTGCCATTATTATTGGATCAATCGCCGCCGCATGGGGGTTGGTTAATGTAGCCATTGGGGTGTGGACAGCGATAACCGCTGTTGTTGCTCCAATTATGACCGCTATATCCGCCGCTGGTGGTGTTATGGCTGCGGTTATGGCTGCTATAAGTTGGCCAGTTGTAATTGCTGTGGCTGCCATTGCTGCATTAATCGCTATAGGAATACTGCTCTGGAAAAACTGGGACGAGATCTCCGCATGGCTCAAAAAGATTTGGGAAGGAATCAAAGAGACCGCGAGCAAGGTATGGAATGGCATAGTCTCAACAATAAAGAACGTATTCAATGGAATCGGAGAATGGTTTAGCCGGGTATTTACAGGCGCGTGGAATGGCATAAAGAATGCATTCAGCGCTGTTGGAAACTTCTTCTCCGGAATTTGGAGTGGAATAAAAGGTGTGTTTGCATCTGTTGGATCTTGGTTCAAAAACATCTTTACAGGTGCATGGAATGGCATTAAGAATGCTTTTTCTAGCGTTACATCATTCTTCTCCGGAATATGGGCCACCATAAAGAACACCTTTACCACCATCGGAACGGTAATAGGTGAGGGAATAGGAAACGCATTTAAGACTGTTGTAAACTCCATCATCAACTTTGCAGAGAGAACCATCAATGGGTTTATTAAAGCTATTAACAGAGCAATAAAGCTTATAAATCTAATCCCTGGAGTCAGTATAAGTCCTTTGGCAACACTAAGCATACCCAAACTCGCCACTGGTGGAGTCATAGATCAACCAACTATTGCAATGGTCGGTGAAGCAGGTAAAGAAGCTGTAATGCCATTAGAACGGAACACAGAGTGGATTGATAAGCTTGCCTCAAAAATTGATGACAGCAGAGGAAGCGGAGAAGGTGGAGATGGTGAGTTTGAAGCTACCGTAGATGGTGAGGTGCTGTTTAGAGTCGTTATGAGAAGATTAAATAGAAAAAGAAGGCAGAAAGGCCTTCCGATTATTGAGTATTAGGGGGTGGTAGATAATGGCACTTGCAACAGGATTAAAAATCAATGGGGTGGACATGCCATCTCCTTTACCTTATGAGGTGGAGATTAATTCCCTTGATGGAGAAGCTGGAAGAAATAACAACGGAAAGATGATTAGGGATTTTGTGGATGATAAGATTTCAGTTTCCTTACAATGGGGTATGCTCACAGAGGCTGAAGCAAATCAGATATTAAGTGCTGTGAATCCTAAGAAGGGGCACGTATTCTTTCAGGCAACGATCCATACAGCAGAAGATGGAGATTATACTGGTACATTTTATGCAGGATCTCGTAAGCAACCAATAGCATTGAAGACAAATTCAGGAACGCTCTACAGAGGAGTTTCTTTCAATATCATAGAAAGGTAGGTGATACTTTTGATAAGCACATCAACTGGATTCAAAACTGCTATAAAATCATCGAGCAGAAGAATCAAAGCTAGATTATTATTTCTGGATAAGACCATTGAAGATGTGGATCTGATTGAAATTGATTCCTACCTGACAGATGAGGAAGATTTTATAATCGGTACCGCAAACATGGATGTCGCAAAAATCGAGATAAGTAATGATCCCTTGAGTCCAATATTTTATGACTTCGATGGCAAGGAAGTAGAGATTCAATTAGGAGTAACTCTTTCGGATTCATCCGTTGAATATCATTCGATTGGAAGATACACTGTCGAGAAGTCAGATAGGAAGAATTCAAAGATTTATCTGGAGTTAGTAGATAGAATGTATAAGGCGGATATGGACTATACAAGCAATCTGTCTTATCCTGCGACGCTATCTCAGATATTAGCTTCTGCAGCATCACAATCGGGAATAGTACTTGATTCAACAACATTTCCAAATTCTGATCATATTGTTAATGAAGAACCTGTCTATGAGGGAATTACCTGTAGACAGGTTTTCGCATACATTGCAGAACTCGCTGGGGGATATGCAAGAATTAATAGGTTGGGCCGATTGACAATACTTTCCCTTGGTTCCCTATCAGTGGTTAATATCACAGGGGATCACTACATAGACTGGAAGAAAGCAGAGTCTGCTCCAGGTATCATCGATAAGCTGATTATCAAAAATGGTGAAGAATCAGCATCTTCAGGTACAGGGACCAACATATACAGCATCGTTGATAACATTTTTGTGAGCAACCCTAGTAGCGTTGTGGAAAACATCTTCTCTAGCATATCTACAGTTGATTATAAGGCAGGAGAGCTTAACTGGATCGGTGACTTCAGTTTAGAACTAGGAGACAAAGTTACCGTGGATGGAGAGGAAACCTATATCCTTAATCGGAAACTGAAATACACCGGTGGACTTAGGGAAACAGTGAAGATACCGGGAAAATCAAATATTGAGAAGAACTCAACTGGAAAACCCAACACAAATCTTGAGATTCGAGATATTAAGACAAAGATCAAAATCATTTCAGGAGAAATACAGCAAGTAATTGAAAATGGTGTTACGAGAACAGAATGGCAGCAGACTATAGATGGTTTCAACCAGACTGTCTCAGAGATTGAACTCACTCCAGGGCCTGAAGGTCAGTCAGCATATGAAGCAGCAGTAGCCAATGGATTTACTGGAACGATACAAGAGTGGCTTGTCAGTTTAGAAGGCCCTCCAGGCCCACAAGGTGATCCAGGACTTCCGGGGCTGCAGGGGCCTAAAGGTGATCAAGGTATTCAAGGACCCAAAGGAGCTGATGGGATTTCGACTTATACTCATATCGCATACGCAAATAGTGCGGATGGTACTGTTGATTTCTCTCATGTAGATCCCAGCAGAGATTACATCGGTATCTATGTTGATACGAATTCAACAAGCAGCAGCAATCCGGCATTGTATAACTGGACAAAGGTAAAAGGAGCTGATGGTTCAAATGGCTTACCTGGTCCCAAAGGAAATGATGGACAAACACCATATTTCCATACAGCTTGGGCCAACAATGCTTCTGGAACCAGTGGATTTAGCACAACCGTATCGACGGATAAGTTATATATCGGAACCTATACAGACTTTGTTCAGGCAGACAGTAATGATCCTACAAAATACAATTGGGTAAAGATTAAAGGTGATACTGGACCTCAAGGACCTCAAGGTGCTACTGGCGAAAGAGGACCTATTGGACCCACTGGAACAAGCGTATCGTCCATAATAGAGTATTATCTTGCTTCAGCCTCTTCCAGCGGTGTAACTACATTCACTTCTGGATGGACAACTTCGATTCAGGCGATGGATTCGACAAAAAAGTATCTTTGGAACTATGAGAAAATCAATTTTTCAGATGGATCGAGTTCGAACACCGTCCCTGTGATTATCGGAAACTACAGCATTGATGGTACAGATGGTGCTCCAGGTCGTTCCTTAACAGGTATTACAGAGTACTATTTGGCTAGTGCATCATCAACGGGTGTAACTCGGTCTACTTCTGGCTGGACTACAACGATGCAATCAACCAGTACAAGTAAACCGTATTTGTGGAATTATGAGAAACTCGATTGGAGTGCTGCACCGACAGTCACCTACATTGAACCTATCGTTATAGGGGTTCATGGACCACAAGGTCCACAGGGTAATCAGGGGCCTCAAGGAGTGCAAGGTCCACAAGGACCACAAGGGCAAGCTACATACACATGGATCAAGTACGCGGATAGCCCTACATCAGGAATGAGCAATTTCCCTGATGGGAAAAAGTATATGGGAATCGCATACAACAAGACCACAGCGACAGAATCCAGTACTTACGCTGATTACACATGGTCGTTGATTCAAGGACCGCAAGGAAATCAAGGAATACAGGGACCCGCTGGAACCAACGGTCAAACAACCTACACCTGGGTTAAGTATGCAGATAACGAGACTGGATTAGGAATGAGCGACAGTCCCGTGGGAAAGAGATTCCTGGGCTTGGCCCATAACAAAACCACTGCAACAGAAAGCACTAACGCTGCTGATTACCAATGGTCCCCGCTTTACGACAACGTCAAGGTAGGAGGCCGAAACCTTCTTTTAAAGTCAGACACACCGGTGACGAATTCGACCTACCCCACACAGCGGTACGACTTGAGCGAAAAAATGCTAACGACCAAGACCTACACCATTCGATTGTGGGGATCTTTGGGAGCAGGAAAAACCGGATTCAGTGCTTATTTAAACGGCGGATCAATAGCATTAGGTGGACTTACAAACAACGGGGACGGGACCTTTTCTCTGACTTTCACAGGGAAAGATTCAGGGGTTACAACCGGAGACTTTATAAACATATATCCAATGCCAAGCGGAACGGTTGTCAATTCCACGGTTGATAAAATAAAGCTGGAAAATGGGAATGTGGCCACGGACTACACCAGAGCACCTGAGGACGACCAGGATTACATCAACGAACAGGTCACCCAAGTATCGACACAACTTATAAGCACACTAGAGCAGACAGCCGATGGACTAAGAACAGAGGTTGGTGAAATATACACCTCAAAGACAGAGCTGGAAACATTTAGACAAGAAGTATCGACTGATTTTGAACAGACGAAGAATAGCTATGAGTATGGCTTTAACGAACTGGTACAGACGATTAACAACAATCAGGGCATGACAGATGCTGAGTTCGAATTGATCAGGAAGTACATTCGCTTTGAGGATGGAAATATAATCTTAGGCGAATCAGGAAACCAAATCACCTTGAAATTAGAGAATGATATCCTTGGATTCTATCAAACTGGAAACAGAGTAGCATATCTGTCAGATAATAAGCTTTATGTGACCGACGGTGAGTTTATCAACTCTCTAAGAATTGGAAACTTTGGTTTTGTCCCTAGATCCAATGGAAACATGTCCATTACAAAGGTGGTGTAATTTATGGCCAATGTAATTTGGAATCCTGGTATTAACGCCTATAATCCAACAGTAGAATTAATAGTTACCCAGAAATCCCAGAGCATTGATGGTAACTACTCAGTATTGGAATGGAGCTTAATACTTCACCGACCTTCAAACGTTTCGTCCAGCGCTTCCAAATCATACAATGTAAAAATTAATAACGTAACGGTGGCCAGCGGAACGACTACCCTCGGAGGTAGCGGAGACAAGACGATTGCCTCCGGAACCAGTACTGTCTACCATAACGCAGACGGTACAAAGATCGAAGTGCCATTCAGTTTTTACATGGATATTGGAATCACATGGTCCGGAAGCAGCACAGGAAACGCCAACGGATCTGGGATAATGAACCTGACAACCATCCCACGTGCAACGACACCGACCCTATCCGATGGAAATATCGAAATGGGAAGCGCGGTAACGATCAACACACCAAGAGCCTCCAGTTCTTTCACTCACATTTTAAAATATACTTTTGGTAGTGCGAGCGGTACTATCGCTAATGGTGTTGGTACTTCTCATGCCTGGACCATTCCGCTTAGCTTGGCAAACCAGATTCCCAATGCAGCTTCAGGAGTAGGTACCATAACCTGTGAGACATACAACGGCACCACACTGATTGGAACCAAAACTGTACAATTTACAGCGACGGTACCGGATAGTATGGTGCCTTCAGTTTCAATATCGACAAGTGGAGTAGATTTATATCAGAGCCAGTACGTTCAAGGAAAGTCTAAAGTTAAGGTAACATTAAACGAGTCAGGATCTTATGGAAGCACCATAAAATCAAGAACAACAACGATTAAATCAGGTAATAATACGATAAGTGCATCGACCACTTCTCCATTTACATCAGGTGTTTTGAATTTCAGTGGGACGATCACAATTATTACGACCATCACGGATTCAAGAGGAAGGACAGCTTCAGCTACCAAAACAATTTCTGTGGTGGCGTATTCTTCGGCTCGAGTTGTTTCATTCAGTGCGTACCGTGCGAATGCAGATGGATCTCCAAACCCCCAAGGCGCTTACATCAAGATGACAGGAACATCTCTTATTTCAACTATAAACAACACAAACCTAAAGACTACGATTCTAAGATATCGTGAAAAAGGATCGACTACGTGGACAAATGTTACAGTCAATACGACCTTATACAATCCCACTTTGACTGCTATAGTTGCAGCAGACGAAAACAAATCTTTTGAAGCTCAGATTTATTTGAGTGATTACTTCGGAAACGCGCAGAGTTTAGTCAATATCGGTACCGCCTTTGTTTTGATGGACCTTCATTATTCAGGAACAGGAATCGCGATAGGCAAAGTCGCGGAATATGAAAATGCGTTCGAGGTATATTTACGTTCAAACATTTTAAAGTTTAGCAGCATACATTCACACGACTGGAACACAGCCTCAAGCATGCAGGGGAAATCATATTTAGGCGGATGGCACGGCCCTCTTGCTGGGGAGTTTACCAAAGGGTATATGTCAATCGGAGCCACTACTTCAGAACAGTCGATAGATTTTATGATTGATGGTGATATGTTCGTTCAAGAAGGTGTCAATAAAGTTTGGAATAACACGAATTGTCAGGTTTTAAGCAACGCGAACGGCGTCGCCTATAAATTCGAAAATGGCCTTATGATAACCGTTCAAAGGCACAATGTATATACTGGAATAGCTAACCAATGGGGTGCACTTTATGCTTCCGGTCAGATACTTGTTCCTGATTATCCCGCGGCTTTCATAGAAGTTCCAACAACTACAATCACAGCATATGGGCAAGGGGGAACAGTTATAACAGGAAAAAATCACAGCCCCGCGCCTACTATTTATAACGTCGGGGGAGTTGAAGCTTTTAGAGGTACATCATTTAGCGCTCTTAATATCTTGTTTAGTATTATTGCAATTGGGAGGTGGAAGTGATGAGAGTATATTTCAGTCCGATTTTTGTATTTACTGAAGGATTTGAGAATATAACCTATTCTTTTGAAAATCGAATAGTTACAGCAACCTATAAAGGGAAAAAAGAAACGTTTGATTTCAGGGGTTTACCTGACGGTATTGTTCAGGAAATAGAGGCTGAAATTTTGGAATTCAACCCTATTACTCACTCAGAAATTGTAGACGGAATATTGTATTTAGAGGTCATGAATTTCATCAGGGAAAACGCGACAGAATTCGAAAAGTTTCCAAACTGGATCGAGGTGTAAACATGGCAAATATCAAATGGGAATCCAAAGAAGTAAAAGACAAAGAACAGAAAGAACGAGAGAAATTCAAGGGTAAAGACTTCAAGAAATTGTCCCAGAAAGAAAAAGACGAACTACTAGAAAAGATAGCCCGACAGCTAGGCTACTTGTAAGGGATCTTCCGAAATGGAAGGTCCTTTTAATTTAGAAAAAGGAGTGTAGAAAATGGATTTAATCAAAACAGCATTTATGGAACTCTTTGCTTACAGTAAGAAAGAATGGTCCCTTGGAGGAATCATTGCATGTATAGGAGGTGTATTCTCAGCTATGGTAGGTGGAGCGGACATTTTATTTTTTGCAGTAGCATTTGCCATGGCAGCAGACATTTTCACTGGTATCTATTATGGTAACATCCTCAAAATCATATCTTCGGAAAAAGGAATTAAAGGGATTCACAAGAAAGTTGGAATTTGGATCATGATTGCCTTTGCAAATATGGTGGACATTATGCTTACTGAGTACTTTGGCATAGAAGGTCTCATTAGAGGTGGGGCAATGTTCTTCTATTTCGGCATGGAAGGATTATCTTTAATTGAGAATCTTGCGGCTGCTGGCATCATTGTATATGAACCTCTGAGAGAGAAACTGATCCAGATCAAAGAAGGTAATAAAAAAGGCCCATCAGTACTTGAAGAAATCAAGAAAGAGGTGAAGTAGCATGAAAGAGTTTATACAGTTCATTCTGAAGAATCCCTGCTACGTCTGGAACAAGAAGAACAACATCAGCATCAAGCCTACACATATCATTATCCACTCTACAGCGACTCCAGGAGTCATGGCCAAGGAGTGGTTCAACCGATGGAACAAATCCTCGATTATGGTGGCGGTACACGCATTCATTGATGATCTGGAGTTCTGGCAGCTGCTCCCATTCAATATGTGGGCTTGGGGTGTAGGTGGCAAGGCAAATGGTTATAGTCTGCAGATAGAAATGTGTGAGGACAAAGACCACTCGGAAGCATACTTCCGGAAGGTACTGTCCAACACTATCAAGAAAGTCGCTCAGTGGTGTAAAGAGTATAACATTCCGGTTGATCACGTCATCGGCCATTACGAAGCCAGGCTTCTAGGCATAGGATCCAATCACAGCGATCCTCGTCACTGGTGGTCTAAGTTTGGCTACACCATGGATATGTTCCGCGATGATGTAAAGAAAGCGATGGACAATCCTGTAGTACCAGCACCTGATAAGCCTATCGATGAGAAGGTTTGCTCCGAAAACCTCAATGTGAGATATGGTCCTGGCACCAACTTTAAAATCTTGGCTACGATGCCACAAGGCACTAAGGTGGATATCTACTCGGCATCTGGTAACTGGGCAAAGGTCAGATATAAAGGTATTGAAGGGTACTGCAGCACCACATATCTCAAAGAGTCACTCACTGGGTACGTCATGGCCTCAGTGCTCAACGTGCGGTCAGGGAGAGGAGTCAGCAACACAATTATCGGTAAGCTCAAGAAAGGAGCACCAGTGACCTTATACGGCCTCCAGGGAGGCTGGTGGGAAACACCTACCGGATATGTCTCTGCAGACTGGATCTCTTTAGAAAAGGTTGCTACGCCGATTGAGGTAAAGCTACAGGAGGGGATCGTGACGGCCACAGCTGGATTGAATGTCAGGAAGTCTCCAGGAGGTGCGAAGGTGGGAGCACTGAAGTATGGCGCCAATGTGAAGCTATATGAGCAGTCTGGTGCATGGTACCGAATCGGCAAGGAACGGTGGGTGTCGGTGATGTATATAAAGTGAATCTCATACAAGTTCTAAAACACAAAAAAAATATTAGTTTGCTACTTAAATTATAATGATCTTGTTCGATATAAGAAATGAGGTGATCGAATGAGAAGAATTATATCAAATACCGAGTATTATTTAGGGAGTTTACTGATACTTAGTGTATTAGCCATTTTTGCTTATGCTATTAATTCAGAAGTAGTAAGGTATGTTATAGGTTTACTTTATTTACTTCTTGTATTGAAATTTGGTTCAGACAGATTTAGAGCAGGAAAAGGGCTCCCTTCAAAATGCAGGAGAAACTATCAAGGCTACATCGAAGTACATGTCGAAAATGATTGTGACAAGAAGATTGAGAACCTTTTTCGAATCATATGCGAAGTAATTGAAATAGGCAAGAATGAACAAAAAGACGTTCTTATTGACTCGTGGTTAATCAGCAAGAAGAATATTGAGAAGTATCTTGGTGAATCAGTCGAGTTTGTTCCTTTTAGCTTTATACAAAGATTATCAAACAAAATGCATCGGATAATGTTTAAAGCTAAACGTGGAAGCAATATTGAACCTTACAGGTGCATCATCAAGACGAGTTTAGTTTCAAAAGAACAAATGATAAGAGTTCAGAATATAATCACTCAAATTGATTTGCGAAGAAATAGAATAGGGTAGTAATTAAAGTACTCCGAAAGGGGTGCTTTTTACTGTTGACGTATAATAAGTCTTGATATATAATAATAAATCGCTTATGCTAAATTAAATACATTTTTAATTTATTATGGGGGATGAGTTTAATGGATTACGGAAGCTATATCGAATACTTACAACACACAATCAAAAAATATTCCCAAAAACAGTTACGGTTTATTCTTAAAAAAATGATAAAAGCCGAAATAGCATATTCAGGGCAGGTTCCAATACAGCTATCAAAAGAAGAGGCAATGGATATCACTGATATGGTTAATGAGTTAGCTCTGCTAAAGATTTTGAAAGAGAGTAAAAAAGGTGTTAAAGAGTTTGAAAACTGGGAAATAATTAAAGATTATAAGTATTCTATTCCTTTTGAGATTGACAATTATGAAAGTATTGTACCTCAAATTATGATGAACTCTCAAACTATAGATACAACTGAAGAAAATCATACGCATAAAGAGTTAGGGGATCCTATTAAATATACAATTGATGACATGGATTTTCTGAAATATTGTTTTTCGTTTTCCGCTTATAACTCAACAACTGGTAAAGAAGAATTGTTGAAGTACCCAGTAGTTATTGTTTTTCATAACACAATCAAAATAATTGAAATTAGGTTTGATACTTTACTTATGCCATTTAAAAATAACAATCCTCTCTTTTATTCTAACTTAGTAAAACTGATACGTAGTGATCTAAAAGATAGGTTTAACATCACTTTAATACCTATAGATTTAATGTTTTTACATGGTATCGCAAAAGAGAACAAAAGTCTTAAGTTAATTGGTCAAAGTATGAATTTGTCGTCTGGTGGAAGAGCAGAATTAAGCGTAGGCAATAATGAGGATTACATTTTACCATTTATCGGTGAATTAGTTGATATAATTAAAGATCACGCTGATGATTTGAGGAAGTATCCTGATTTAGAAGATGCACTGAAAAACTTTATTTATGAGATAGAAGAAATGTCAGATTATCCATGGTTCGAGTTACTTTGGGAAAATGAGACTAAAACAAGAAGCATACATGTGAAAGTAGTAACTCGCTATATGAATGAGGATTATTGCTTAATCCAGCATTATTATAGCAACGTATTGATTGGAATGGAGAGGATGGATCATGTTATCAAATATATCAGTTCCAATAGAGCAAGTTCTAAGTAAGACAATTGATGATGATAGGGTTTTAGTCGAAATTAAAAATTTTTTGACGCAATATAAGAATAAATCTTGGATATATCCTGGAGTTATTAAAAGGAAATTTAATGTCACCATCTTTCAAGTATATCAATTTTTAAGCGATTTAGAAGAAGCTGGTTACGTTAAAGGATATTATGAATTATATTGTGGGAATTGTAATAAACATAGTGGGATTAATGAAGTGTTTGAGACATTGGCATTAATTCCTGAAACCTTTATATGTGAAAGCTGTGGGGAAGAGACTTTTTCAGTTAATAGTGCTATTTTAATATATAAAGTTCTGGGGGAATAATGAATACTAGAGGAATGACATTGTTAGAACTAGCGAAAGAAATGAATGAAGAGTTTTCGTTAAAAGAAATTAGTAAGCTTACTGACGATCAAATGAAAGAATATACTGATAGGCTTGAGTACTTTAAAAGAATTAACTCAAGCAAGTCGAGTACTGAAGAAAAGAGAGCGTCTCTGGAAGACCTTGTTTCATTTCTGCTAGGGGTTTATGACAATTATTTTCATCTTATTCCAGGAGTTAGAACAGGCACAAACGAGATAGATCAGGTAATAACATCGAAAAATTCAATTAAGGTAATGATAGCAAATAATTTATTAGATCCAAGGTTCAATAACTTCTTATGCGAATGTAAGAATTATTCAAAAAAAGTTGATGTAACTTATGTTGGTAAATTTGCTAGTTTACTTTTAACTACATCCAAGCAACTTGGAATACTTTTTTCGTATAAAGGTGTAACCGGAACTAATTGGCAAGATGCAAGTGGTTTAATTAAAAAGTTCTATTTATGTAAGGAAAAAACTGAGTCAAGATTTTGTATACTTGATTTTAATATTGTAGACTTTGAGCTAGTAAAAGATGGGTACCCTTTTTTTCAATTGTTACACGATAAAATACTTGCATTAGAGATGGATACTTCAATTACGAAATTAATTAGTAAGCATCCTGGAGAAGACGTTCTATAATAGACACAACAGTAAGCCGGTAACCCCGGCTTTTTTTGAGCACAAAAAACCCCACACTTTTTTGTGTAGGGTCAAGTTCTATTTGTTTTCTGAGTCATTCCTGTGGACAAGCAGCCAGAGAATGTAATTGTTTAGTGATCTATGAACCTTATCTCCTTCAGCCTGCAGCTGCTCTTTGAGTTCAGATGGTATTGCCAACAGTAACTTTGTATTTTCGGTTTTTCCCATAATATCCTCCACAATAAAAGTTTACCCCACACCTCGTTGTGTGGGGAAGATAGGGGTCTATCTTTATAGAAGTATAGCACATAAGAGTCTCAATCTAAAGTATGAAACTCTCTGAAAGTTCGATATACTTATGGTAAATTACGCAGAAGGAGAGGTAATATGAAAGTATTTAAGAGGATCATGCTATTTTTTATTCTCATTGGATTTATTGTGATTGCTGCACTATTACTTGATAGTGCAAAATACCCTAAAGCACCTGTAATAGCGTTGAGTTTCATTGGTTTAATCTTGCTTGGTGCAATGTCAGCACTTATGAAAAAATTATAGTTGCTTAATGATGCTTTTTCATTGATCCTCGCATAGTTAGCTTATGGAGGTGAGGAACTATGAAATGTATTTATTGCGAGAAGAACCATGATTTGAACACCATCGGTGGCTTGGTCTATTTTTCGTGCTGCAACAAGTCCCATATACTGAAACAAAGTGTGCGACCACGAGTCCTAGAAGCGTTCCAGGAGAATGATGGCGTGGTCTTAATTGACAGCCCAGAAGAATTTCTCTCTTTTATTTTAAGAACAAATGTTCTATAATGTTTGAAAAGGGGGAGTGATCAATGCAGGAGCTAATGAGAGTTGAGGTCATGAGTTATTCAAAACCAGGTGAACCGCCTAGACCTGTTACATTTAGATTTGGTGCAGGTGGTGCGCAATACAAAGGACGAGTGCTGAAGGTTCTAGACAAGAAGATTAACAAATGGAACGGTAATGTCATGTACGAGTATCTCTGCGACTGCACTGTAGATGATCACCCGAGCAAGATTAAGATTTCTTATGAGAGAGATACAATGCACTGGTACCTAAGAAACTTATGAAGTAAAGAAGGGAGCATTCAGCTCCCTTTAATCTTTATTGTCTAGTAATGGTTTAAAGTACTTCTCTTCAGCTTCCTTTCTCATTTGTTTGGCTTCCTCCAGATTGGAAGTGTAGCCGAGAGAAATTGACTTACCTGCTGCCTGAATTCTGACTGTCCACTTTCCGCTTTTCTTGTGCCAGGATACACCTCGTACTCCTGATGTATTATTGCGCTGTATACTATTGTCCTTAATTCTTCCTGTGTTAGTACCATTCTTTAGATTCACAGATCTCATTCTAGATGTTCGCTCTTTAGTTATTTCAAGTTTTAGACATCCACAGCTTCTTGTATCTCCAGATAAAAGATTGTCTCTTCTAGTAATTATAGTCTTACCACATTCACACCTAGATTCATAAAGAGTTCTCCCGCGGTCAACTTTAACATCAATGGGTGCCAATACTGTAAGCCTACCAAAGGTTCTTCCTGTAAGGTTATCCTTAAGCTTTTTCATAGCGATGTAAGCTACCTCTCTTTGTATTCCTCGATGGGATCAAGTTTTCCAGTCTCATAGATCCTCACGGTGTAGTCATGCCATTCCCCAAAATAAAAAGTCTGTCCTCTTTCCTTAGCCCATCCTTTAGCCTCTTCGATGGTGTCAAATCCTTCCGTATCGAAGGTAGCTCCCTGGATGTTGGTTAGTGATGCAAAATACTTACAGTCCATGTGTTTGCTCCTTTCCATATCATTATATTTACTCGCATACTCTGTGAGCTTTATGGCATTTCCTAAGGTCATTTTATCTAGAGAGGTCTTTCCCGTTGCAAGGTCTGATAAAGTCGCTTGGCCGATGCCTGTTGCTTTAGAGATGGAGTATCTGCTGATACCTGATCTGTTGATGAGCCACTCAATAACATTTAGATCTGCTTTCATAGTCTTTTCCTCCTGGTACATTAAAAAGAGGGATTTAGGCTCCCTCTGGGCCTTAGAATTTAGCGTCCTGGTATTACGATTGTTTCGCCCTGACCATTTTCCCATCCGTGAACATCAGCGCCGTTATTCAGGTCTGCAATTACCACTTCCATATCTTCGATTGAGTTTGGAACGATCTCTGCGATTACATCACCATCATGGGTGTACACAACAAACTTGTGCAGGCTGTAGTCGAATGCCTCTTCCTCGATGTAGTAAATGTCTCTTTCCCATGTTCTCATTTTTAGTTACCTCCGTTATTTTGTTTTATCTTATGTTCTTATTATGCATCGGTATTCCGAAGCAATCAAGAGGTGTTTGCGAACAAATTGTTAATTAAAATAAAAACACCCTTAACTCTATTATGAGCTAGGGTGTTTAAAGCTTTCCAGTTATGGATAGCACTGGTGGAGATGAGGGGTGTCGAACCCCTGTCCGAAAGTCGAAGAACAGGACTTTCTACGAGTGTAGCTTTGTAATTAAAATTCCCTCCGACTTAGTTTACAAGCAGACTTGGCCGTTGGTAGCTTCATTTATTCCGTTCCTGAGGCAAAGCTTACTCAGGCTCGTTTTTCCGCTAATCGGCGCTCTATCCCAGGCAGCGGACATCCCGGGTAGAACGTAGCAGACTAAGCTGCTAGTGCAAAATTATCTTCTGCGTTTATCTTTTCGCCATAGTTTTTTAAAGCAGGTCCATAGCTTCCTTCTACTCGCTTATCAAGTGCTCCATACCCCCGTCGAAGCCAATACATCCCCATGAAGGTATATACTACATTATACGGTGCATTTCTTAAAAATCAATAAAAATATGGAGAATCACAAAAGAACGGCCCTTTCCTCGGTTGTATATACAATATTTCACTGGTTTTACTGAATATACCATAACAGAAATCAAAAATATTAGAATTTACAAAAAAAAGCTTATGTTATATTATTAGATATATGAATGAAGGAGTGCTGTTATGAGAGAGAAAAAAATGCTGGTTATGAACATTGTTTTTGCCATTGCTGTCTATGGGTTGATCTTGTGGCCTCAAGCATCTTATCGGCAGGAAGCTCTGGAGAGTGGTCTGAGCTATGTGGAGTACTACACCATACATGGTGCGAAAGACAGCTATGCAGCATACATTGCTTTAGGCGCATTGATCATGAATGGCATTTATTATTTTGAGAAGATGAGAACCAAGGGGAAATAGAGTGCATTCATGAAGTTAAATCTCGAATTGATATTTGGGATGGTTTCTGAATACTATATCACTTCAGGTAGAAACAAGCCGAAATAAGCTCGAAATAAGCTGTGCTAAAAATTATCAAGCAAATAATGAAAAAGTATGATATACTTTTAAAAGCAACTTTTCAGGTAGAGACCATTTGTATACTTCTTTGCAGTATTATGTTTTGGTCATCAGAAATGAATCGGATTCAATGTACAGGAACGCATTGTGTGTTCCTGTTTTTTATGGTTTTTCTGATTTTGCCAGAATTTATAAGATGCAATATTTAATACAGCACAATAAGATGCTGCAAAAGGAGTACTTATGTTATTTACCGATTTAAATCTATCCATACCAATTCAGAAAGCGCTGAAAGAGGCAGAGTACAGTTATGCCACGCCAATCCAGGAACAGTCCATACCACTTCTTTTAGAAGGGAAAGACCTCCTTGGCTGTGCACAGACAGGTACAGGGAAAACGGCTGCTTTCGCATTGCCCATTCTGGAAGCTTTATCCCAAACACAGACCTTCTCAGGAAAAAGAAAAATACGTTCACTGATTCTTGCACCTACGAGGGAGCTTGCCATTCAGATCAGTGACAGTTTTAAGACCTACAGCAAATATCTGAAACTGAAGACCACGGTTATTTTTGGTGGTGTATCCCAGAATCCACAGACTGAAGTGCTGGGTAGAGGGATTGATATACTTGTAGCAACGCCAGGAAGACTTTTGGATCTCATTCAGCAGAAGTTCATTTCTTTAAAAGATGTAGAGCATTTTGTGCTGGATGAAGCAGATATGATGCTGGATATGGGGATGCTTCACGATGTCCGTAAAATCATCACCCATCTTCCGTCAGACAGACAGTCTCTTTTCTTCTCAGCTACCATGCCGAAGGAAATAGAGGTGCTGGCAAACTCAATTTTATCAAAACCTTCTAAGGTCACCATTACTCCTGTGGCGTCAACGGTAGATACCATAGAACAGAGTGTCTATAAAGTGAATAAGGTGAATAAGATCCATCTATTGACCAGTCTCCTTGAAACGCTGGAGATGGACCGTGTTCTTGTTTTCTCAAGAACGAAGCATGGAGCGGATAAAATTGTGAAAGCTCTTGTCAAAATGAACTATAAAGCTCAAGCCATCCATGGAAACAAGTCACAGACAGCAAGGCAGCTGGCGCTGAAGAATTTCAAAGACCGAGAAACGAAAATTCTGGTAGCGACAGATATCGCTGCCCGAGGGATAGATGTAGAAGAACTTTCCCATGTGATACTCTTTGATCTTCCTGAGGTTCCTGAGACTTATGTCCACAGAATCGGAAGAACTGGAAGAGCGGGGCTTGGAGGCATTGCCATCTCCTTTTGTGATGTTGCAGAGGTAAATCTTTTAAGGGATATTGAAAAATTGATCAGCAAAAGGATTCCTGAAGTGAAAGACCATAAGTATCCACTGGAGATTCTCGATGCTGTGGATACACAGACAAAACCTGTGGACCAAAAACAGCAACAGCAAAAGCAGCAGAAGCAGAAACAGAAATCAGGAGTAAACCAGTCTTCACAGAGTTTTTCGAAGAAGAGCCATGTAAACAAGACTGGATTTAAAAAAAGTCCATCGAAAAATAAAAAAGCAGTGTAGTATTGAAAAACTGTGAACCTTCATAGAGAAGATATTGATGCTGGAGCAGGCCTGCTTTATAGAGGGCCGCTCCTTTTTTCTTCACATGGATAGAGAGATCAACACGATTATTGCACTAGGGCAGAGCAGTCAGAAAAAAGTTTCAAGGATTGTGCTTTCAATGAGGGTATGGTAGTGTATAAAGTAAATATGTGTCTGATGAAAGTGAAGCCTGGTGAGATTCCAGCACTGTCGCGCAACGGTTATAGTCCGATCCTTTATCAGAGGTAAGCACAGCTCGCGTCAAGCAAAATCAGATTTTCTGTAGGATTTGAACTTGGCGTTGCCAGGTTTTTTTATTTGATCGAAAGAGAGGTGATGCAGAAAAAACGTGCTGATTCTGCGCTCACATAAAGACATGGAGACATTCATTTGGGATTTCTAAGAAGAAACCAGATGAAATCAGAAAATACATACGATGGAATCATGTTATGATACAAAGTGTGTTAAAAATTTAGAAATGGGGAAACGAGATGGTTAATAATAGTACACCTTTATGGACACCAAGAGAAATCAGAAAAAGAGATGGAAGCACAGTACCTTTCGACTATTTTAAAATAAGAGAAGCCATAGAAAAGGCAAACCGTGAAGTGCCTGAAGAACTGCTGACTGGGGATAAACTGGATTACTTGACAAACCTTGTCGTATCTTCTCTAGATACTGGAGTAATGCCAGAAGTGGAAAAAATTCAGGACCTGGTTGAGCTTATACTGATGAAGGAAGGAGTGTACAGGACTGCGAAGGCGTACACTCTGTATCGAAGCGAGAGAGCAAGTTTGCGTGAGAGTCGAGACTATCTCATGGAACGATTCAAAAAACTATCCTATACGGATGCGGCATCAGATGATGGCAAACGGGAAAATGCCAATGTGGATGGAAATACCGCCATGGGGATGATGCTGAAGTATGGTTCGGAGTCTTCAAAATATTTTATTGACCACTATGTACTGCCCAAAGAAATGGCCAAAGCCCATGAAGAGGGGGATATCCATATTCATGACAAGGATTTCTATCTTCTTACCGAAACCTGCTGTCAGATTGATTTGGATAAACTGTTCAAGGGGGGCTTCTCCACTGGACATGGCGTTTTAAGAGAACCACAAAGCATTGAAAGCTATGCTGCTCTTGCTTGCATTGCGCTTCAGGCCAATCAGAATGAAATGCACGGGGGGCAGTCTATACCGAATTTTGATAATGCCATGGCCAAAGGAGTGGAAAAGTCTTTCCAAAAGATCATGAAAGACCTTAGAGAAGAAAAAGAGCTCTTTCTTGGAAGTTTTGAGGATAAAGGTGCTCTTCCAGAGTTTGAAAGCTATAATGATTTTCACATCTACCTGGCTGGACTGGAGAAGTCTGGGGACACATCTTCATTTGAATGGAAATTTCTCGATCTTGCCAGAAGAAAGATCGAACGTTCCACCTATCAGGCTATGCAGTCGCTGATTCATAATCTCAATACCATGAACTCCAGAGCGGGAGCACAGGTACCGTTCAGTTCCATCAATTATGGCACTGGGATCACACCGGCAGCAAGACTTGTAATCCGTATGATCCTTCAGGCTACGGAAGATGGGCTTGGAAATGGAGAAACACCAATCTTCCCAGTCCAGATTTTCAAGGTAAAAGAAGGCATCAGCAGTGAAGCTTTGGATCCTAACTATGATCTTTTCCAAAGAGCCATTGAAGTTTCTTCCAAAAGACTCTTCCCGAACTTCAGTTTCCTGGATGCGCCTTTTAATCTCAAGTATTACAAAGAAGGAGACGACAACACTGAAGTATCCTATATGGGATGCAGAACGAGAGTCATGGGGAATGTTTTTGACCCGGATAGGGAAGTGACAAAAGGTAGAGGGAATCTGAGTTTTACGTCCATTAATCTGCCCAGAATCGGCATCATGGCAGAAGGATCGCTGGAGAAATTCTATGAACTTCTGGAAGATAGAATGGAACTTTGCTTCAGACAGCTTCGACACCGTTTTGAAATACAGAAGAGAAAAAGAGTGGAGAATTATCCGTTTCTTATGGGAGAAGGAGTCTGGATTGACTCTGAAACTCTTGGTGCAGAAGAAGAAATTGATAGGATTCTTAAACATGGCACTCTTTCAGTTGGCTTTATCGGTCTTGCGGAGACCTTGGTTGCTTTACGCGGAACCCATCATGGAGAAGAGGAGGCATCACAGGAACTTGGTCTGGAGATCATCCGATTTATGAGAAGGAAGTGTGATGAGAGAGCTTCAAAAGAAAAGCTGAACTACACTCTTCTGGCAACGCCTGCTGAAGGTCTTTCAGGAAGATTTGTAAACATTGACCGAAAAAGATTTGGATGTCTTCCTGGAATCACAAATCATGAGTTTTATACAAACTCTTTCCATGTGCCAGTATATTTTCCCGTTGGATCCTTGAAGAAGATTTCATTGGAAGCACCGTATCATGAGCTTACCAATGCTGGGCATATCACTTATGTGGAGCTGGATGGAAATGCCAGGTTTAATCCTTCTGCGATGGAAATGATCATCAGACATATGAAGAATCAAGGGGTAGGATATGGTTCCATCAACCATCCTCTGGATCGGGACCCAGTTTGTGGTTATCAGGGAGTGATTGGCGACACCTGTCCAAAATGCCATAGAGTAGAAACACTGGAGGTTCCATTTGAAAGAATCAGAAGAATCACCGGGTATCTCGTAGGTACGTTAGACCGTTTCAATGATGCAAAACGATCAGAAGTACAGGAAAGGGTGAAACATGTCTGATAGACTTTCACAAAATCACCGGTTGAAAACTGATTCAGACGAAAAGATGATCAGAATCTCTGGAATCATTGAGGAGTCCATTGTAGATGGACCAGGCCTCCGATTTGTAGTTTTTACCCAAGGCTGTGTGCACAACTGCAAAGGATGCCATAATCCTGAGACACATAGTGTAGAAGGCGGAAAACTCATTGGTGCTTCCGAGATTGTGAAAGCATACAAGAACAGTGGCGCAGCCGGTATAACCATATCTGGAGGAGAACCATTTCTGCAGGGAGAAGCCTTGGCTTTTCTTGGAGAGGAGATTCATAAGCTTGGAGGAAATGTCATCACGTATACGGGTTATACGCACATGGACCTTATTAAGCTCCAGATGAACACTCCTTCCGTGAAGAAACTTCTCCAAGAAACGGACCTTCTTGTAGACGGGCCTTTTATACTGGATGAAAGAACAGTAGACAGACCCTTTATTGGCAGCGCCAATCAGAAAATCATATCACTCAGCAAGAAGGGAGACTCCTTGCTGCACCTTATAAGAGCATAAAACTGTACTTTTTCAGAAAGCCCTTCTTTGGAAAATCCCGGGAAGGGCTTTCCTATTTGAGGGATTTTTTGAATTATCTGTGAATTACCGCCTCTCTTACGTGAAATATAATATACTAAGAATAGATGGGGTATGATGAACACCATAACTCCAGGGAACTTTTGAAAGGAATGATTTCATGAGATTATTTTTTATGGGAAAGCATGGGGGCAGTCATCCAAATGAGATGAAGGAAAGAACAAATGGGTTACCCATTGAACAAGCAACGATTCCAAAGCAGCTGATTTATCCGATGTCCATGCATATTGGAGCACCCGCTGAACCCGTGGTATCCGTCGGTGAGAAAGTGTGTATCGGCACCCTTCTTGCAAAAGCTCCAGGGATGATATCAGCCAATGTGCATGCCTCCGTATCCGGAACAGTCATGGCTATTGAAAAAAGACCGACATTAAATGGTTTTTCAGATTGCATCATAGTGGAGAATGACGGTCTTGATACGCTGAGTGCAGACATTAAAACTGAAGCAGAGCAGATCACTGAGGCTGCGCTGATACTGGAAAGAATTCAGGAGGCGGGTATCGTAGGCATGGGTGGAGCAGCTTTTCCAACAGCAGTGAAACTGAATCCTCCCAAAGGCAGTGTCATTGACACGCTGATCATCAATGGAGCAGAATGCGAACCCTATTCCACCTCAGACCATCGGGTGATGCTCGAGTATACAGAAGAGATTATCAAAGGAATTGAGACCGTATCGTATCTTTTCCCGAAACTTCAGAATGTGTATGTAGCCATAGAGGATAACAAAAAAGATGCCATAATAGCGGTTGAGAATGCAGGTGCGCACCTTTCAAATCTTCGGGTAGTGCCCATGAAGACCATGTATCCCAGAGGATCTGAAAAGAATCTCATTAAGCTTCTCACAGGCAGAGAGGTAAGGCCTGCCGGGCTTCCTGCGGAAGTCCGATGCGTTGTGATGAATGTTTCATCTGCAAGAGCCTCTTATCGGGCGATAGCGTTCAAAGAGCCGCTCTATGAACGAGTGGTTTCTGTCTCAGGTACGCCAGTGAAAAGTCCAAAGAATCTTCTGGTAAGGATCGGAACACCCGTGGAGAGCCTTTTGAAGGATTGTGGAGGCTTTATCCAGTCCCCTGAGAAGCTTTTAAGTGGAGGACCAATGATGGGAAGAACGCTCTCAGATGTTCAAATACCTGTGATGAAGGCCATGACTGCCATTACGGCGCTCAATGAGAAGGAGTCCAGAATCGGAGAAGAAAGTGACTGCATCAGATGTGCGGAATGCATTCATGTCTGCCCAGTGAACCTTCAGCCTGTCCTCATCAGTGAGGCGTACAGACGGGGAGATTTGGAAAAGGCCAGGGCCTTAGGTGCCATGGACTGTATTGAATGCGGTAACTGCAGCTATATTTGTCCTTCCAAGATTCCTCTTCTGCAGAACATCAGAGATGCCAAGGCGGCCATCCGAACATTGGATGAGAAGAAAAAGGAGGGAGCTTAAAATGGAACTTCTAAAAAAATTGAAACAGGGAGCTTCGCCTCATATCAGAACGCCAAGAACCACAGCTCAGATCATGACTGAAGTGCTCATTGCCCTGATCTTTCCTGCAGCTGGAGCCGTATATTATTTCGGACCTAAAGTGATCCTGATGATTGCTTTGGGGATGGGAACTTCAGTGCTCAGTGAATATCTTTATCAGAAATGGACCTACAAGAAAATCACCATTCAAGACAGAAGCGCTCTCGTGACAGGTGCTCTTCTTGGTCTAAGCCTTCCGGTCAGCGCCCCATGGTGGAGTGTTGTCGTCGGATCTGTCTTCGCCATCGTGGTTGTAAAGCAGTTTGGTGGAGGAATCGGAAGAAATGTGTTTAATCCGGCTGTAGCTGCGAGAGTCATGCTCAAGGCGTTTTTCTCTCCATGGATTACCAATTGGGTCCTTCCGGGACCTGATGCCGTTTCCGCCGCTACTCCGCTGGAGTACATTGGTGGGGGTGTGACCTCTGTTCCTGAAATGGTTCCAGGTCTCAGGGATCTGTTTTTCGGATTCAATCTTGGGGGAAATGTGGGAGAAACCAGTAAAGCACTGATTCTCTTGGGGATGCTCTATCTGATCTTAAGAAGAATCATCAATCCGAAAATACCCGTGCTCTACATTCTAACCACAACGCTCCTCATGGGGATTTTTTCTTCCTTCGATTTTGAGTTTATGATGTCCCATGCGCTTTCGGGCACCTTGTTCTTCGGCGCTACCTATATGGCGACAGACTACAGCTCGGGGGCTCTGACTCCAGAAGGAAAGACAGTCTTTGCTGTTGGAGCTGGTGTGTTGACTGCGCTTTTCAGGTTCTTTTTCACCTATCCGGGAGGCGTTGGATTTGCAATTCTCATTATGAATGGTCTTGCGCCATTCATTGATCAGAAGTTCATGCCTCGAATTTATGGTCATAAGGAAAGACCAAAAGTGAAGTGGAACAGACAATAAGGACAAAAGTCCATGGAGTCCCAGTTTAGGAGATTCCATGGACTTTTATTCTGAAGAAATAAACCTTTATTTTACCACTATAATTTTATAAAATAAAGCATCAATTTAAAGCTTTACATGGATTTAACATTGTGCTATTATGAATTAACAATGAACAGGAAATCGTTATCAGTACTGAGGTACTTATTGCTTCAGTGCTTTTATATGGTTTCAAACAAATATTAGGGGGTACTATATGAAGAAAATTGCAACACTCATTGCAACCGTTCTGATGGCTACAACAATTGTTGCTTGTGGCGCAAAGAATGAGGGTGAATCAGGCACAGGATCTGAAGCACCAAAGAAAAAAGAGATCACCGTCAGCACTAAGTTTGTAGACGATGAGCAGACCGCCATCTCTCTGAAAAAAGTAGTAGAGGCAGTAAATGAGAGAAGCAACGGTTCTCTGGAACTGAAGCTTTTCACCGGTGGAATTCTTCCAATCGGTAAAGATGGTATGGAGCAGGTTGTCTCCGGTGCAGACTGGATCCTGGTGGATGGTGTAAACTTCCTTGGTGACTACGTGCCTGACTACAATGCTGTAACAGGACCATTCCTGTACACAACATTTGATGAGTATTTTGCTATGACAAAAACTCCTCTGGTTCAGGATATGAACAAGAAGCTGGAAGAAGAGCATGGTGCTAAGGTGCTTTCACTGGATTGGGTGTTTGGTTTCAGAAGCATGATGACCAAGAAGCCAATCAAGAGCCCAGAAGATATGAAGGGTCTTAACATCCGCGTTCCCACAAGCCAGCTGTATACTTACACCATCGAAGCTATGGGAGGAAACCCTGTTTCCATGCCATATCCAGATACCTATGCTGCAATTCAGCAGGGTGTTATCGACGGTGTTGAAGGTTCCATCATGACTTACTATGGAACACAGCAGTATGAAAACGTGAAAGAATACTCTCTGACCAACCACCTTCTTGGTGTATCTGCAGTAGTTCTTTCCACAAAGCTTTGGGATGAACTGACCGAAGAACAGAGAACTATTATTTCTGAAGAGTTTGAAAAGGGTATGCAGGACAATCTGGATGAAACCGTGAAGGCTGAATCCGAGTTTGCAGAACTTCTGAAAGCTGAAGGTGTGAACTTCCATGAAGTTGATGCGGAAGCATTCCTGAAGGCTGCAGAGCCAGTATACACAAAGTTCCCACAGTGGACACCTGGCATCTATGAAAAAATCATAGAGGAACTGAACAAGATTAAAGCTGGACAGTAATAGCTGAATAGTAGTTTTCATAGCATTCCTCTGTGATCAGGGGAATGCTATTGAAAATTTTAGGCATTTAAATTTAAGTTTAATAGGAGGACACGATGAAAGGGCATTTACGTAATTTTTTTGTTCATTTTGAACTGATTATTGGTTCAGTTTTCTTAAGCATCACCTCGGTTCTTGTACTTATTAATGTTTTTACCCGATATTTTTTAAGATTTACTTTCAACTGGACGGAAGAAGTAGCGGTTGGAGCATTTGTTTGGGTAATTTTTCTTGGGCTTGCGTCTGCATATAAGACCAAAGGACTTATTGGAATTGAAGTTCTGACCAATCTGGTTCCAGATAAATATCAGCCAATAGTTCTGATGATTACTTCAAGTGTAGTGACAGTATTATCAGGAACTATGTTTTACCTTAGTTTCCTTTACTTTATGAATTCCACAAAGATAACGGCTGCTTTAGAGTTATCTTATAAGTTCATATATGTTGCTATTGTAATTTCGTTCGGATTAATCACCATCTACTCTATTTACTTCCTGGTGCAGAGCATTAGAAAAGTATTCCTGAAGAGGGATGTCAAACTGGAAATTGGTGATCCAGAGGATCAGGGGGTAGAAGAGTAATGGAAGCGTTATTACCGGTTATAGTTCTCTTTGTATTATTTTTCATGAACATTCCTGTTGCGTTTTCGCTGATAGGATCATCACTTTTTTATTTTATTTTCATTAATAACTCAATGCCTACAGAAATGGTGATTCAGCAGTATGTAACAGCAGTTGAATCTTTCCCATATCTGGCAGTGCCTTTCTTTGTCATGATGGGTTCTGTCATGAACTATTCAGGAATATCAGGTGCGATGATGGATTTCGCCAATGTTCTTGTAGGTCATACAAAAGGAGGACTTGCTCAGGTAAATGTTCTGCTTAGTGCGTTCATGGGTGGTATTTCTGGTTCAGCGAACGCAGATGCAGCGATGCAATCTAAAATCCTTGTTCCTGAAATGGTAAAGAAAGGGTTTTCTCTACCATTTTCCGGAGCGATTACCGCAGCATCATCAGCCATCAGCCCAGTTATTCCTCCTGGAACCAATCTGATTCTATATGCGCTGATTGCGAATGTGACCGTAGGAGATATGTTCCTTGCAGCTTATATGCCGGGTATCCTTATGACGATTGCGCTTATGATTGCAGTTCATATCATTTCAGCAAAGCGTAACTATACTCCTCAAAGACAAAAAATGGCTAGTATTGGTGAAATTCTCAGACAGTTTATCAAATCAATCTGGGCCCTTGTTATTCCATTCGTAATTATTATGGGTATGAGAATGGGGATGTTCACACCTACTGAGGCAGGAGCCGTTGCAGTATTCTTCTCAGTGATTGTTGGATTCTTTGTTTATAAAGAGCTTAAGCTGGAGCATATCCCTGTTATTCTTATGGATACTGTAAAAGGTACCGGTGGAGTAATGGCTATTATTGCAAGTGCTAAAGTATTTGGATATTATCTGACATTAGAAAGAATCCCTCAGATGATTACGGAGTTCCTCATGAATATGACGGATAGCCCGATTGTGCTTCTTTTGGTTATTAATGCACTTCTTCTGTTTATTGGAATGTTCCTGGAAGGTGGAGCGGCTCTGGTAATACTTGCGCCACTTCTAGTACCGGCGGTTGTATCCTTTGGTATTGATCCAATTCATTTTGGTATGATTTTCATTGTGAATATCATGATTGGAGGTTTGACACCGCCATTTGGTTCCATGATGTTTACGGTATGCACTATTGTCGGGTTAAAGCTGGAAGACTTCCTTAAAGAAGTATGGCCGTTTATTATTGCACTTATTGCAGTATTGCTTCTCATTACTTACTCTGAAGGAGTTGCACTGTTCACCTATAACTTGTTCAATTAAAGGAGAAATGTTTTGCATAGATTAAAAGATAAAGAGACTTTTCTTCTTGATATGGACGGTACGATTTTCCTCGGAAATGAACTGATAGACGGTGCTCTGGATTTTCTTGAGACCATCAAGGAGAAAGGAAAGAGATATATTTTTCTCACGAACAACTCGTCGAAAAATAAACTATCGTATGTGGAAAAATTAGGCAAGCTGGGAATACATGCGGACAAGGAAGACATCTTCACCTCAGGGGAAGCCACCACAAGATACCTCAAGAGAAAGAAAGAAGGCGCCAGAATTTATTTGCTCGGGACGCCTGCTCTGGAAGAGGAATTTGAGATGGAGGGCTTTCAGCTGGTGAAAGAAAGACATCAGGAAGTGGATTATGTGGTGCTTGGATTCGATACAACGCTCACCTATGAAAAGCTTTGGGGAGCATGCGAGTATATTGCGGCTGGAGTAGAGTATATTGCGACTCACCCTGATTTTAATTGTCCTTTGCCGAACGATGCTTTTATGCCGGATGCAGGAGCCATGGCAGCCCTTATTGAAGCATCCACCGGAAAAAAGCCGAAGGTCATTGGAAAGCCCAATAAAGAGGTAGTGGAAAGCATTGCAGACAAATATGGTCTTGATAAATCTGGAATGGTCATGGTGGGAGACCGCCTCTATACAGATGTTCAAACTGGAATCAATGCAGGCATAACAGCTGTGGTTGTATTCTCTGGAGAGACCAAAACTGAAGATTATGAAGCCAGTCCAATTCGAGCTGATTTTTCTTTTCCATCAGTGAAATATATGATACAAGATCTTTAATACACTGAGGAGGTCTCCTTATGAAGATAAGGAGACCTTCTATATAAACAAGAATGTAAAGGTTTAGATGCGCTGAATCTAAGATATAAAACGAACAGGAGGTGATTGAGATAGATTATAGAGAAGTGCTTTTCAGGCTTGGTATCGCAGTTTTCGCAGGAGGGCTCATTGGATATGAGAGAGAGTATAAAAACCGTCCAGCGGGCTTCAGGACCCATATACTGGTGTGTATTGGTGCTTGCGTTATTGCGCTGATTCAGGCAACCATGAATGAAGAGATCATTCAGAGGGTTCTACAAGACAGCAGGCTCCAGGACATTCTTAGAGCGGATTATGGAAGACTTTCTGCTCAGGTGATCAGCGGAATCGGTTTTCTTGGTGCGGGCACAATCATTCATACTAAAGGGTCCATTAAAGGGCTGACTACAGCAGCAACACTCTGGCTGGTAGCTTGTCTGGGCCTAGCCATCGGATACGGATATTACATCATCAGTATGGCAGCCCTTGTAATCTGTGTCATTGTGCTGATCTCCCTGAAGAAAATTCAGGACAGACTGTTTCATAGTGGAAAAAACATCAAGCTAGAAGTAGAGTTCACTAAGAAATCAAAGACCATTGAGTTTATTGACACCTATTTTGATACGAAGAACATACATGTCATCGATATGGATTTTATTAGAGGTTCTGGAGAAGGCGTCAAAGGGTGTATATATACACTGAATTTGCCAAAGTCTCTCGATATACTCAAAGTAATGCGGGATTTGTCCTATAATGACAGTATATTGGAAATACGAAAGGTCACAGAGGATTAGTCTCTTCTGATGCATACTGGAAATACCAGCAGTCCAGACAATACAAAAAGACGAGATCAAACAGGAACCAGTTTCAAAGTTGTAGCTTTAAAACTGGTTCCTGTTTTGGGGTTGAAACGTATGAAATTCATGAAGATAATCTGATGAAAAAGTGAAAATAACCTGGAAGTCATAGATTTTCCCCTAGAGTTACGATAGAATAGAACAGAAATCAGATACCATTTGATTGCACTGTGCCATGTGGAGTTGTGGCCAGAAGACAGGATAGGAGAGGTAGCGAATGGAACAAGCAAGCAAGAATTTGAAAGAAGCGGAAGTCGCATTAGAAGAAAATAATATTTCAAAAGCAAGAGATATATTGGAAAGCAGCCTATCGGTAAATCCAGAAGATACTGAAATAATGAACCTTCTGGGATATTGTGAGTATCTCTTCTGCAACTTTGACAAAGCAAAGTACTATTGGAATAAGAGTATTTCTGTGAAGGCCAGGGACAACAAGGCTGTGGAATACTTACTGAAGTATAGAGTGGAAACTGCCCAGGATTTTCAGAAATTATATAAAGAAGCCATCCGAGCAGAAGATCAAGGTGATTACACAAGAGCCATCAGCGTATTCAAAGATCTTTTCGAACGGGAACCTGAAATGGTTGGACTTCTTCTTCATATAGGGCATTGCCATTTTCTGAATGGCAGTCTGGACGATGCTAGAGAATATATGAATAAGGCATTACTGCTTGACACCAGCAATGAGAAGGCTTTGAGATATCTGGATGAGCTGTCGGTGTTATCTGTGAAAAAAAGAAAGAATCCTGGAAAATCCTTGGCCTCATTTCTGATTCTTCTCGTTTTTCTTGGGGTAGCAGGATATAGTCTATCCAGAGCACTGGATTTCACTGCACCCAAGGAGCCAGGTGAAGAAGTGGCAAAAGAGGAAGAACCATCTGTAGAAGAACCTGAGGAGAATCCAGAGCCTGAAGCGCCAGTTGAAACTCCAGTTGAGACTCCAGTGGAACCACCTGTAGTTGAAGAGCCAGAGGAGGAGCCGCCTGTCACCGAAGAACCTGGTCCAGTGACTCCAGGCAGAGTCTTCTCAGAGGATGAGGTTGCAGTGCACGATGAAGCGCTTTCTGACTTTAGAGCAGGCAATTATGACAGAGCTGCGGAAGCGTTTCACCATATTCTGAACAATGGAGAGATCCCTGAGTACAAGTCTGAAGCTGTGTTTTATCTTGCCAATACGTATCAGAGGCAGGGAAAAGCTGAGGACGCAAAGAAATGGTATGAAGAATATCTGACAAGATTCCCAGACGGTGTGTATTTTGAAGAAGTGCTCTACACCTATGGACTGTACCTGTATGATCTTGGAGAACTGGAGAATGCGAAGAAAGTCCTCCAGAGGATTCCCAATGAAAGACCCAATAGTATGTACAATAATTCAAGAGTACGTGCAATCCTCTCAGAGTCTTGAATCATAAAATATGAAGCCGCATAGAAAAGCTCCTGGTTTTGGAACCAGGAGCTTTTCTGTATTGAGATTCAGCTGGCCAGCTGGTCAGAAACAACCTTGTTACGTCCGGCTGATTTTGCCCTTTGACACTCCCACAGCTAAA
>NZ_DOPX01000034.1:17397-36074 GCF_003514505.1 Proteiniclasticum sp. | reverse complement strand
TAGGAGTTCTCAAGGAATGTCATAAGCTGCGCGGTATCCGAAATGGCTTCAGAAAAGATGAAGTCAATGCCCAGTGCAGGTCCCAGATGATCCTCCAAATAAGTCATTCTTGTCTGAGTGGTTGCATCAATGGCATTCCAGGCTACAGCAATGGTCACGTTCTCTTCTTCAGATGGAGTAGGAGTCTCATTTTCGGTTCCTGGTGTGGAAGGCGCAGATGGGTCAGGTGTTTCCTTGCTTCCGCAGGCTGCAAGGCCCATCACCATCATGATAGATGCCAGTAATAGTGCAAGTTTCTTTTTCATTTCATTTCCCCCAATATTTATATTTCATTATCTGGTAATCGATCCGGCCGTTTCTGACCTGCAAAGATAAATGTCAGAAAGAATATTCCTCTGACCAGTTGAAGAATTGTTGGACTGATGCCAACCATGAGCAGTCCGTTGTTTAAAAGGGTAACCGTAATGGCGCCAAGAGCTCCTGCATAGACATAAGATCTTGTTCCGCCAAACACAGACATGCCGCCAAGGACAATTGCAAGAACCACATCCATGTTAAGACTTGAAGCAGTTCCAACACCGATGGTCCCGGTTCTGATGCCTGTCATGATGGCCGCAAGGCCAATTCCTACACCGGATACAGCAAAAGCAATCATCAGGTATTTATTCAGGAAAATACCGCTCTGCTCTGCACAGATTTTATTGGACCCTAAAAACTTAATAGAGCGTCCGATGGCTGTATAGTGAAAGAGCACCGCACATAGAATGAAGTAGGCTGCAAAGGCGATATAGTGAAAATTCGCATTGGTCAGAGATGCTGTCATCTCATAGGGCAGTGTTAAGGTTCCTGCACCCAGGATGGTCTGTAAAATCGCCTGAAACAGAACCATGACCACAATAGATACAAACATCACCGAAACTCTCAGTACTGTGCTCAGCACTGCCGTTACAACCATAATCAAGGTAGCCACAACAATGGCTGTTAGAATCATCACAGCTACGGATTCTGTCGCAAGGTATGCCTTGCTCATGATGGCCGCTGTGATGGCAGTGGTCGCTCCCAGAGCGATACTCACATTGCCTGTTCCAAATATAAACACTGCACCCGTAGCCACAGTACCTATGATCACCGCCTGTGTGATGATGAGCTTTAGATTTCGGACATCTCCAAATTTTCCATCTGTAGCGATGTTGAATCCAATGGCCATGACAACCAAAAGAAAGATCGGCACCAGACGAATGAAGAATTGCTGTTCATTTAACTGTTTTAATTTCTCCTTCATTTCTTCCTCCTACAACATGGCATTAATCAGTTTATGTTCGCTGAATCCTTCACTTCTGTGAATCTCAGCACTGATTTCGCCGTCTTTCATGATGATGATCCGATCACTCATGCCAATGAGTTCTGGAAGCTCCTCGCTGATGAGTAGAATGGACTTCCCGCTTTTTTTCATTTCATAGATCAGTTTATACATTGCTGCCTTGACCCCAATATCCACACCTCGTGTAGGACAGTCCATGATGAGAATATCGGAATCAACACCTATCCATTTACCAAAAACAATCTTTTGCTTGTTTCCGCCGGACAGCGTACTTACCAGATGATTTTCAGATGCGCATTTGATTGACAGGTCTTCAATTTGCTTTTTTGCATACTGTGATTCTTTTTTGAAGGACAGGAGGGGGCCAAAAGCTTTATTGATGTCATGGGCAATGCTGACAATATTTTCCTTCACTGTGGCATTGAGTGCCAGAGACTCCCGGTCCCGATTTTTAGAAAGATAAGCCATTTTGTGCCTGACTGCTTTCTTTGTACTGTCAATGACGCTGCCATCTGCTAGAGTCACCTTTCCATCCAGCACTTTTTCCGCACCAAATAGCGCTTTTCCCAAAGTGTGCATTCCACAATCTGATAGTCCACCGATGCCCAGCACCTCTCCTTTATGAAGCTCTAAATTGAAACAAAGTAAATCCTCTAGCGTCGTAATCTGATCCGCCCGTAAAACCACTTCATCAACGTAGCCTTCGTCATCTGCATGATAGTAGTCTCCTTCGAGATTTCGTCCGATCATCATTTCCTTCATACGGTCCGTGTCAAACTGATTTTTTTCTAAGGTTCCAATATAATCCCCGTCACGAAGCACATGAATGATGTCACACTGCTCCATGAGCTCTTCCAGGTCATGGCTGATAAAAAGAACCGTTGTCCCCTTTGAGGTGAGCTTCTTCATAAGAGAATAGAGGAGTTCACGGCCAATATGGGACAAAGCCGTTGTGGTCTCATCTACGATAAAAACTTTTGGATTCCAGTACATCGCTTTTGCGATCTCCACCAGTTTGCGGTCCTGAAGATCCAGCTTTGATGTTGGCGTTCCTGCACTAAATGAAGTGATCTCCAGTTCATCCAGAATTTTTTGAGCAGCTGCAAACATCTTTTTTCTGCTGATGAATAACCCTTTGGAAAACATCATTTCCTGACCTAAAAATATATTCTCTGCCACGGTGATGTTCTCGATGGTTCCTGTTTCCTGAACAATCATCGCTACTCCGTTTTTCTGTGCTTCCAGAATGCTTCCGGGTTTCCATTTCTGACCATCTAAAAAGATCTCTCCACTTGTCTCATCTTGAATTCCGGCAAGTATCGATGCAAATGTGGATTTTCCACTTCCATTTTCTCCAACGAGTCCACACACCAAGCCTTTTGGCACGGTGAAGGATACTTCATTTAGTGCAACGGTTACGCCAAAATGCTTGGATACTTTGCTGACTTCAATAAACCGATCATTGAAATCGTCACTCTTTACCATTTCCATAACATACACGTTCCTCCCCTGTATTCGTTAACATAAACAATGTATCATGTTTTTTTCTAGTCAGTTAGAAAAAAAACTTCGATATTAGTATTATTTTAATGTGATTACGTGATTTTGCATGTTTTCGTTGATTATTTTCTACATCTTGGTTATAATTTCTTCAAATAACTATATTTTTCTTCACAAACGATATACGTGCACTCTGTGCTTTATGAAAGTCAGTTTCGTTAAAAGGAGTATCCTATGATCAGCAGAACATTAGATTTCATAACAAAGCTACTGAAAAACACATTGAAACTGGACATGCATTATTTCCTTGAACCGTATAATGATTTACCCGGTTTTGATCTTTATCTTCGGGACAGCCTGGAGAGGTCTCAAGATCTATATGATGAGGTTCGCAGTTTTATTCAGGAGATGGACCATCATACATTTCACATTGTCACCGACTCTTATATGCTGAACTATATTTTTTTCTATCCTTACGAGGAGAAAAACGAACTCATCACCATCGGGCCTTATTTTAATAAGCCTGTGGATGAAAAATACTGGCAGGAGTTGACAGAGCAGCACAATCTTACCATTTCAAATATCCAGCATTTAAAAAGTTTCATTTATGGCATGCCCGTTATCAATACCAATCTGCACATCATCTCCACCATTGGCAATATTGTGAGCTACATCAATCCGGATGCCACGCCTTTTTCTGTTCAATACCATGACCTTTCCAATGAAATGAAAACAGGAATACTGTATCAGCCAAAGACAGACTTTGATGCCTACTCCAGAAAAGTAGAGCAGAGATACCGCACTGAGAAAGAGCTTTTACAGCATATCTCCGCAGGAGACCGAAAAGCTGCATTGGAGGCTGCGAGAAAGTTCATCAGCGCTCCCTTTGAACCCCGGTTGACCAGCACGTTAAGAGAGCAAAAATCACTTCTTATCACTGCGAACACTCTTTTCAGAAAAGCTATAGAACCCAATGAGATTCATCCGATATTTTTGCATGAGATTTCTAGCAAGTTTGTGAACTATATTGAAAACGCCCTCAGCGAGACTGCCCTCGACCAATTATATGAGAAGATGATTCGGGAGTACTGTCTCCTTGTGAAGACAAAATCCACTAAGCAGTATTCTCATTGTGTACGACAAACTCTCTATTACATTGACTTCAATCTGGATGCGAAAATCAATCTTTCCGATCTAGCAGAAAAATACAACGTCTCCGTCCCCTACCTTTCTAATCTCTTTAAAAAGGAAGTGGGTACAACCATCATCAAGTACATCAATAAGTTGCGAATTGAAAGGGCAAAAACCCTGCTGAACTCCAGCTCCCTTTCCATCCAGGATATCGCTATCCACGTGGGTATTTATGACCATAATTACTTCACCAAGGTCTTTAAGAAAGAAGTGGGGGTAGCACCGACGGATTTTAGAAGCAACTCCTACCAAGAAAAGTTATAGGGTTGGCACTGATCCTAGTATTTGCAATGTTACTCATTATCACGCTAGACTCATCGATCCTTTTTCAAGATGATAGAACCATAACTGCAAGATTCTTCTCACTAAAAGATCTCATACCATATCATCTTCCCTAGGTTAATTTAACTCATCAAAAAGCGGTTTCCTTTTTTGGGGAAACCGCTTTTATAAATTCACAATTCTTAATAATGCGCAAATATCATCTGTGATACATTTTCTCTAACAAACCCAAAGCATGCTCTTTGATGTCACTAACATTGATCATATTATACTTTTCTCTTACACTGCTGAAGTACCGGGTCATGCTTTCTTTCTGTATCACTTCACTTGAAGAAGCTCCTTCATCCGTATTTCTTCTTGCATTTCTCCAGGGCTCTTCTTCATGAGTCATTCTTTCTAACACTTTCCCACTGTAACATCCAAAATACTCAGCCACTGCCTTCAATATCTCTTTCTCTTCTTTTGATAAGTGACTATATCTGTTCTGGCGGTCTTCCTCTATCGGGAGATAACCATAATTTCTGTATTTTTCATAAATCCTTCTATACACTGGTCCATGGCTCCAAGCTTCACAGTCTTCCTCAAACATAAATTCGCTATGAAACGCCTTTTGAAACCCTTGCGCAAAATACAGAAGCTTTTGAAGCGCAAGAGGCGTTATCTCCACTGCTTCTTCAAGTAAGCAGCACACAGCTTCTTCCATCTTGCTGAGTTCTTCCTCTTTCCGGCCCATGACTTCTTTCACTGCTGCCAGACTTTTATGATAGGCCTCAAGAGAAATCTTCTCTTTATGATGCTCCAGTAGATTCTGGTAATAGGCTGCATTTTGCGAGATCAGTTTTAACATCTCCGAATAGTCTTTTGTCGGAAGATCCCCAGTGGCATACCTGGTTAAGGTGTTTTCTTTCCAACCTAGAAGAAGTGAAAGGGGTCTTTTCCCGATGTCATATTTCTTTAGAATCTCTTCTATCTCCTCTGCCTTTATGAGCTTAATCGTCTCCCTGTAGTCATCGCAAGCTTTCCTCAACGCTGGCAGATAACCTTCTGACGCAAAGGTGCAGCAATAACCGGGTTCACGCACAGCGTCTGCTGTGTTATCTCTACTCTTCTTTATGGCTGTTTCCGATTGGACGCTGCAGCTCTTGATTTCTTTGCAGTTCTTACAAAAACGCATCATACTTACTCCATCCCCTTTCCATTTCAGACTGCCTTTTCCTCACCTGAATCTATCAGAACCTCAAACTGCTTTTTGTGAAATGAGGCAATAGTAGAATCCACTGTACCCGCTTTCCTTCTCACCCTATGGATTTTGAGGTATCTAGCAGTAGCTTCCCCGGGATCCCATAACCCTAAACCATCCTGTATGAAAATACAAATAAGATCTCGTGCGGTAGATGCTTCATCCTATTAGAACGGTTATTTTAGCAAGATATTCTACCTCATCATCAGTTCATGCAAAAAAATGGACCAGAAATGGGCTGCCCACCTTCTGGTCCGTGATTCCCTCGTGATGAGCTTCACCACACATTATAGGAATCAGAGTCGTATCTATTCAGTTTTTAACGTAGGCAATGGAAGGCTCTATTCATCCCCCAACAGACTCATCTGCTCCACTTCCTGGTGATAGTGAAGCATCTCCAGATTTTCTTCTGCTGGTTCCTCTTCTCCGTTATAGGTGCTTTCCTCCACCTTCAGATACTCCATGGTGCCTGAAGTGTTCTCCACAATCTTCATCATGAAAATCACCTTGAACTGGTTCATGATGGAGTTCTGTTTGAGATCCGTAAGGCAGATGAGCTGGGTGTTGTATTTCTTGGCAATATCAAACAGCGGCTTTAAGAGATGATCCGATGAAATAGGCCCAAAGGGGTTGTCCATGAGGAGCACCTTGGCGTCCTGATTCTTCCTGCCATAATCCTCCGTATCCTTTCTGCTATTTCTTGCATAGGACATGAGGGCAATCATCACAGCAAAGAAGGACACAAACCTCTCCCCGCCAGAGTTTTCCCGCATGACCTTCTCCCAGTCTTTTGCCTTGCTGTTCTGGGCATTGATGTCCACTTTATAGGCCTTGATGCGAAGATCCGAAAGGTTTGAGATGACATTGAGAAGCTCTTCACTGGACATGAACTTTGAAATCAGATCCCTCACTTCTTTTTGCCCTTTCCCGGTCTTCAGCTGATCCTTCACCTCGCTGGCACACTCTTTGATATAGCTTCTCATGGACTCTATGCCTTTTTCCTCAGGCTCCAGATCCCGAAGAAGAATCTCAATCATCTTCACTTTACGGTTTCTGCCATCCAGCTGGATGCTGGAGTCCTCGGCAATGCGGTTCACATGGTCATAGATTTCCTTAGAAAGGTTGTAGCTTTGCATCACCATGTCCTGGAAAGTGTTTTCCATTTTCTCCAGCCGTATTTCCTGAACATGAATGAGCTTTCTCAAAACCTCCAGCTGATTTTCCATATACTCATAAAGATAGTAATAGTTGTCAGGATCCCTTTCCGCCGTCTCCTGCATCTTACCCACCTGATGCAAAATTCCGGTGATATTCTGATGCTTTTCCTTGAAGCCGTCCCTTAGATTCCAAAAGCTCTGCTGAATCCTGATTTTCTCTTCTTCCATCTTTCTAAGGAGCTCAGAAAGTTCGCCGGATACCTCTTTAAAGCCCGTCTCCACATCCCGGTCTCCTGGCCAGACCATGGTGCTGATCTTAATCTTACTCATGCGCAGCTTTTCTTCAATCTGGATTCTCACATCCACATAGATTCTCCTGGTGTTTTCGAGGTTTTTCACCTGGTCTTCAAGCCTTTTCCTGCTTACGCCGCACTCTGCTTTTCGCTCTTTATACCTGCCGTGAATGTCCTCTTTAGGCAGGAGGGCTCCCCCTCTCGACTTGAGAGACTCAAGCATATTTTCACAAACCCCAGAAAGCTTGTCCGCTTCAGAAGATGCCTCATCAGAGATTTTCCGTTCTTTCTTATATGCAGTCTCCAGTTGCTTTCTAAGACCCAGGAGCCTGTCTCCTTCGGACTCCAGATACTTGATATGGAGATACTCTTCAGAGGGAACCTCCTTCTTTAGAAGCTCCTTCTCTTTGGATTTCAGCACCTGGACTCTTGCCCTCAGCGTCTCTTCCAGCCGCTTCATATTTCCATCCAGTTTTTCCTGATACACCTTATATCTCTTCTGGAGCTCTTCAATACTGCCCTCTTCCATGACTTTTTCAGGAGCTGATGCATAATGTCCATATTCTTTTTGGCATCTCTCTTGTTCCTCAAGGGTCCTGAAACTCTCCCGCTCCAGTTCCAGCTGCTTTTCTGTAAGAAGGCTCTCCTCCTTCTCCAGATCAAGAAGACGTTTACTGAGCTCCTCCATTTTTTTCTTCAGATGATCTTTTTCCTGAAGGTGCCTTTCATAGGCCTCATTTTCTTCCAGATGCTCCTCCAGTATCCGAAGCTTTTTGGATGCCTCTTCCAAGAGACCTTTCTTTTCGTCTTTCTCTTTCTCCATCTCGAACCTGATTTTCTTGATCTCTTCTCTTCTTTTTAAGAGGCGCTCTTCTTCCTCCTTGAGCCTTAGGATGTCAGAACGAAGTTTTTCTTCTGCAGCGGAAGCTTCGCTGAAATAGCTTTCTGTATAGGTAAACTCAGCCAAGAGCCTTTCATTTTCACGCAGCTCCTGAAGATAGTCTTCGTAATGTTTTCTCCGTTCCTCTTCTTCTCTCAGCCTTCCCTCCAGTTCTTTTTTATAGGCATCCAAGCCATCACTTTCAAACAGTCTTTCATCGGGCTTTGAAAAAATCATCTTTCCAGGACCGAGGAGAAGGAAGCTTCCTGAATCCTCCTGGTCTCCTTGCAGGCTTCCATAAGTCATCACAGGCACCGGTTCAAGGAGAGGTCTTTCCGGCATAGCGTTTTTCAGCTTTTCCAGTTCTTCCTCTGTCATAAGAAACGCATAGGGAAGAAGGGGCATGGCATGCAAGAGTTTTCTTCGGAGGTCCATGGTATGTTTCTGAAGGTAATTTTCCCCCGTATCAAACTCAATACCAGACTCCTGAAGATGATGAAAGAACTCTTTGGACACATGAAGCACGCCGTTTTCCATGGCATTTTTTCGGCTCATAAGGCTCCGGATCTCTTCCTTTACCTGATCGAGCTTCTCCTGACCCTCCTCCAGGAGCCCTTTTAAGACGCCTTTCAGATACGCCTTCTGAAACCGCTTCGATGCACTGATCTGATATTTGCTGAGGCATTGAAGCACCCTTTCTTCTATCTTCTCAAAGTCTGAAATCTCTTTTTGGAGCTTCTTCAGATCGTTCTCCTCATCCTTTGTTTTCAGTCTTATCCTTGGAATCTCTTCCTGCAGCGCCTCTTCTTCCTGGTAAAGGTTCTCCCTCTTTTCTTCCAGGGCCATCAGATTCTTCTTGGCTCTTTCGATGTCTTCCCGGATTCTTTCCAAAAGGGCTGCAGTGCTCTTCTCTTCAAGACCCTTCATGAGATTTCTTGAAAGGATCACCTGATACTTCTCTTGGATCTCCTTCTCTCTCATTTCAAACTGGTGAATCAGCCCAGTAAGGGCGCTTTCTTTCCCCAGGACTTGTCTTTCTTCCTTACGGATGGAGGCAGCCTCCAGCTTCCCTAGTTCTTTTTTCTCCACCACATCTTCCAGCTGTTTTTTCAGATCAGACTGCTTCTGAAGAAGATTCTCAATTTTTTCCTCCAGCAGCACCTTTAACGAGTAGGCAATCCGCGCCATGGTCTCCTGGTCCTCGGAAGGCTCCTTGAGCCTTTTCAGTTCTTCTTCTATACCTGCGGTTTCCACTTGGAGAGAAAGGATCTCCTCGTAGAGTTTCCGTGCATCCAGCACTTCAATGTCCTGCTGCACCTTCGACCGTCTTTCTTCCAGCTCTTCCAGCTGAGACCTGTATCGATCCGCCTGCTCCTTGCTCTTTTCAAAGCGCTCTTTCGATACATAGTACGCTTCTGATTGCTCCTCTGCATCTATACGGGCAAGCTCCTTCTGAATCTCTAAGAGCTCCGCTTCTGCCTGGCTCCTCTTTTCTGTGATCCGCTCCAGTTCCACATGAAGAAACTGCTCTAAAGATCTCAGTTCTTTTTCTTTTTCCATCTTCTCCGCCTGGGTGCTGGCTAAGCTATAGGCAGATACGCTGAGCCCTTGGAGCTTCTTAGAGAACTCTAAAAGAAGATCTCGCTCCAGGATAAATGCTTCATTGTCAATCATAGACTGGCCCAGATTTCCCATCATCTCCGTGAGGCTTTGGGATTCCTTCTGGTTGTCATAGAGGACTTTATTCACGGTGTTCAGGATCCATTCTTTCAGAAGGAGCCTTGGGGTTTTGCATTTCTCAAAAATCTTGATGAGACCGCCTTCTTCGGAGTTTATGGGCAAAAGCACCGTTTTCCACTCATCGGGATGGATGTTAAAGCTTTCCAGATGCCTTTTATAGTCTCCCCGTTCAGAATCACTGAAATAGGACACGCTGCCGCCTCTTTTTCTCTTGGCGTCCTGAAGAAACCTCTGGGCTTCCTGATATCCTTTCACTAGAACTCTGTTTTTTTCTTTGGTGGTGAGCTCCATGTGTCGGATGTCCATAGGGTCACTGAGCTTGTAGTGCACCGTGAAGGTGAAGTACCGGATGGCATGGCTTTCTTCTTCCTGGTCCTGGGAGACACTTTCCTTATTCATCATGGCGATGCCTGTGAGAAGATATCCGCCTCCCTGATCCAGTTTCCACTCGATGAGGATGTAGGCTGGCTGCTTTTTTCGGATGAAAAAGTCGCTCATTTTTCTTTTTTGAAGAGGCTGATTGGGCAAGATCGGCTGCATCAGTGCCTGGACCAGAACACTTTTCCCGCCGCCATTTTTTAAGCTGATGAGCGTATCTTCTCCCTGATGAAGATTGAAAAGCTCATCCAGAATCAGTCTCTTGTCGCCGTTGTAGGAGAAGTTTATGATACGGATTCTACTGATTTTCGGCATAGTCTTCCTCCCTGAATATCTTCTGAATCTCCTGGACCCGTTCTTCGTTGAGATAGTAATGGAGCATGAGATCGTCCAGCTTTTCTGTGGTTCTTACCTCTTTCTCGTCTTCTGAGATGCGGAGAAGCCCTTCCATCTGAAGGAGCTTGACCACCCTTAAGAGAAAGCCCATCTTTGTGGTGATTCTGCTGTTTTCTTCATGTCCCTTCTTGATGTCCCATACCTGTGCGCAGATTTCAAAGTTCATGCTGATCTTCTGGTCCAGCTCTTTGGCTGCCTCTTTCTTCTGAAGCACCTCCCCTGTTCTTCTGTCCATTTCCTCCACCACGTGGAGAAGGGAGAGAAATTCTCGTTGCTTGGGATCTCTGTTTTTTCCGCCGTAAAAGAGATTGAGAATCACAGCCGCAATATAATAGGCAAGGAAGGCATCTGCCTGACGAGCACTGCTTCCGAGCCATTCCCGGGTGTCCCTGTGTTTAAAACCCAGGAGCTCATTGTCCTCTGAAGGAATGAGATAGAGGGTGTTATTTACTCTCTTCACTTCTGCCTCCAGCTCTTCCGCCATGGTTCCAAGGATTTCTTCCACCTCCAGCTCACTGATGTAGGAAATAAAGAGATCCTTATGGCTGGTTCTTGTGAGTTTTCCATCTGTCATGAGCACTTTCAGAATCTGTGAAGCTGTTCTAATATGTTCCATATTTTTTCACCACCTTGATGCTGATATTGTCGACTTCTATGGTCCTTCGATAAAGAACTGCGTCTGTCTTTTCTTCCAGAAGGATCGTGAAGCTTTCTTCTTCAATCTTCTGGAACTGTATTTTGTCTATGGATTCAAAGGCTGATCCACGGTAGAGGAGCTGATAAAGCAGTGCATCCACGTTGAACTCTCCCGTAGGATTGCCTAGAAATGTCTTGTCTGATTCCCGGAAGGCCTTCACATCTAGGGTCTCCATTTCATAGAGTTTCAGCATGGTGATGAAGAGAAGATTTTCCTTGGTAAGGTCTTGAAACTCTTCCGGATTTTTCTGAAGGACTTCACAAAGGGTTTTAAAGTCTAGGGTTCCACCTCTTTTTTCTGCTTCCTCCACCATACTCTTTAGGATGTTCAGATAGACTTCACTTCTCTTTTCATTTCTTTCTTTTTCCACATCTTCTTTCACTTCCTCCACAAGGATTCCCACAGGATCCTCCGAAGCTTCTTCTGAAAGCTTTCCCTGGGGCTTGTAGAAGAGGCTCAGGGGAAGATGCCGATAAGGCTCCACATGGAAAAGTGGGGTGAAGATCTTCCAGAGATCCTTTGTTCTCTCTTCTTCTATACGTTCCATGGGCTTTAGGATCTCTTTTTCAAAGTCGTATCTTCTTTGAGTGGAAAACTGAAAACTCTCTTCCAGAGTGGACTTCAGGATTTTATAGGATCCTTCCCGGCTGTTGATCAGGTGCGCCTGCTCTTTTCTGGCGAGGGCAAGGTTACTCACAATCCTCTTCATTTCCATCTGGGCTTTTCTCAGGTCGTCCGTAAGCTCTCCACGCTTTTCATAATCTTCCCGGATTCTTCCTTCCGAGCGCCGAACCATGTTCTGGATCTCTCCCAGGGTCTTGTACTCCTCCTGCAATAGCTTATAGGTGCTGGAGATGAGTTCATCAAATTTTGTGAGATCCAGATCCATGATGTTTCCTCTGGCTGCCTGGATAAACTGCTCCAGGTCTCTTTTTTTCTGACGGACCATCTGCACCAGATTGCTGCTTTGCTGCAGTGCCTTCCTATAGTTCTTCCTCTTAATGAGTTCGCGCAGCTTGAACTCTTCCACGGAGAAGCTGATTTCATTGTCCACTTCCTTGGTTCGGAAAAGAAAATCATAACCCTGATCCGTCAAGGAATAGACGCTCACATAGCCTTGGGGTCGGTCCTCCACTTTTTCATTGAGAAGCTTAATCCGAAGCTCTGTCCATTCTTTGGTCTCGTAGTTCATCACCGGATAATAAGTGTTCTTTCCTTCAAACTGCAGGATGGTTTTGATGATGTACTCTGTGACTGGGAGTGCCTGGTCTTTGGCTTTTGGATAGTGGTAATACTCTTCTAGAACATGCTCCACGAAGACCGAAATGGTTTTTATAGTGCACTCTTCCTCTTCTGTTAAGGTCTTTTCCATGATAAAGACCAGCACGGAGAAAATGAGGTTTTCAAATTCTTTGTCTCCAATGGGGTGTTCCAGTTCCACTTTTTTGTTTCTTCGGTTGATGAGGGCATCCACCACGCCAATGAGCTGCATCCGCTGATGAAAGCCTTCTAAAAACTCATACATGCTCTATTCCTTTCATTTTGGATTTCAGAAGACTCCAGTTCAAAATCTCCTGGGGGATGTATCGCCCCTTCTCCAAAATCTGTAGTATCTTCTTCTGATGCTCTTCACTGAAATTTGCAAGAAAGCCCTCAAGGTCTGCCCTGGGTGTCCTATGGTCTCTTGTTTCTGGGTAGGCTTTCTGAAGCTTTTCCTCCAGCATAGCCTCATAGGCTTTTAGAAGCAGTTTTACGTTCACTTCCGGGTTCTTTTCTTTGGCTTCCTGATAGATGGAGATGCCCTCATAATCCAAGTCTCCAAAATAGTAGAAGTCATTTTGATGTTCTCCCAGCACTTCTTCCATATACTCTCGAAGTCTTCCTGACTGCCTGGTGATTTTCTTTCCTTCTCCATAAAGGAGAACCTTTACGGGGATGCCAAAGACTACAGGCTTATTTTCTTCTCGCATGATTTTCCGCAAGGTATACCAGGTGTCTTTATTTTCCACAATGAGGATCTGGCCTTCTTTAAGACTTGGATGAATGTACTCAAAGAATGGCTCCGGCGTTGGATAGGTATGAAGATCCTCAAAACTGAACCCCTGCATTCTAAAGTAGCTTGAAAACTGGTTTTCAATGGATTTCAGGAGCTTTTCTTTTCCAAAGATGGAGAAGGATCGTTCATTGATGGACATGGGCTCCAGAAGCTCTTCTGATCTACTCCACAGAAAACTGCTCAGTTCTTCTATTTCCTCTGAGATTCTCTCATACTGCTCTGGGTGGGTGAGATAGTACTGATGATCAAATCTTCCGTGCAGAAGCTTTATTTTCTCAAAAGACTCTCTATGGTCTTTTTCAGGTTTCAAAATTTTATATTTATTATAAAGGGCTGGTCTTCGTCCATTGAGGCCTGACGATTTTACCGGTAGTAGAAACCCTTCTTCCACATAGCACCTGATGGTTTCCGCCATCTCCTCATAGCTGTTTTTGGACTGGTTGATGATTTCAGAAAGCTCTATGATTTTCTTTGGATAATTCTCTATATAGATCCTGCTTTTCATATGATCCTCCAGAATGTTTTTCGATACTCTTATTGTATCAGAATATAAGCGTGACACGTTGCAATCTGTGGATTTTCTCATGAATTATCTAGAAGATATTTTAGCGTTTTAAGTTTGTTTGAGACTTAGGGAAAGCCGTTTCACTCATAATAAAAAGCTTGGATATCAAACCAAGCTTTTTACCCGTTCTCTGCTATTTATCTTCTTCATCTCTATCTACGTTCTTTCATTTATTGAGGATTAAGTACGGTGAACCGTACCATAGATAACAGCGTCAGTTTTACCGTTAAATAGTGCACGGACTCCCTGACACACAATAGCTACACAGGTTTTCCTAATCCACTGCAATAAACACTGACTGTGCAGGGTTTTCACATCTTAGACAAGCCGACCGAAGTCCGAAGCCTTTGCCTTTCATTTTTGTTCTCTTATGAGCCTAGCATTCCTAAGACTCTTAGCATTTCTTCCTGTGATCTGAACCGTACCACAAGTAATGCGTAAACTTTTCCTATAGGTATGGTACGGAGTCACTTAATATACTGATAGGCAAGCATTTTTAATGAGAATTTCGAAACCTTTTGAGTCTATTAAATATTTTTGCATGATTTTTAGGCTTTGTTTCCTTGTATACATCTCTACTCTCCACACTCTTTTTTAGTTCAGGCAATTTTTTTCTGATTCTCAACACTTTCCTACATCTCAACATCTAGAAATTTGATTTTGGCAACCTTGTCTTATCCTGAATTTTCCTGTGGATTACACCTTCACGACAACTTTGTCCATCTTCTTACAATAAAAGAGAAACTGAATAATAGTTTCTCTTTTTTATTATGTTACTATCCAACATAATAATTCTGATAATTAGCACAAGTGATTCTTCTTATTGAACTCTTTCAGTTTAAATGATAAATTAGATGTATCCCCCCTACGGGGATATGAGAAAGGAGTGTAACAATTGAATGAATCTCATAAACATGAACATACTGAAGCAGTTATAAATCGTTTATCAAGAGCTATAGGGCATCTAGAATCCGTTAAAAAAATGGTTGAAAATGGTAGAGACTGTAGTGAGACTCTTATTCAAATAGCCGCTGTAAAATCAGCAATAAACAACATTGGAAAGCTCATCCTAAAAGATCACATCGACCATTGTGTTGTTGATGCAGTTGAAACTGGAGACATTACGGTGCTAGAAGACTTATCTGTAGCAATTGATAGATTTATGAAATAATCGGAGGAATAATCTTGGAAAGAAAACACAACTTAGCTATACTTTGGGCAATTCTGGCAGCTGCATTATATGCAATCAGTTCTCCAATATCAAAAATCCTTCTAGATGAGATTCCACCTACAATGATGGCCGCATTGTTGTATTTAGGAGCCGGAATTGGAATGTCAATCATATCATTATATCGCCTGAAAACCGGTAAGATGAGTCAAGAAATGAAACTAACCAAGAAAGAGTTCCCCTATATCATTAGCATGATTACTTTAGATATTATTGCACCCATCTTTCTTATGGTTGGTTTAACCATGACTACTCCCGCAACAGTTTCTTTGTTGAATAATTTTGAGATTGTTGCCACTTCCTTAATTGCATTATTTATTTTCAAAGAATATATCAACAAACGACTTTGGATTGCTATTAGCTTAATCACTATCTCAAGTATCCTTCTCTCGGTTGAAAACTTTAGCAATTTATCATTTTCATTTGGCTCACTTTTGGTTCTTTTAGCATCAATCAGCTGGGGATTTGAAAATAATATGACTAGAATGCTGTCTACAAAAGATCCTATGCAGGTAGTAATTATAAAGGGCTTTGGATCAGGATTTGGTTCTTTAGTTATTTCTCTAGTAATTAACGAAACAACTAATAATGTTTTATATATTTTTATGACACTTGTACTAGGCTTTATAGCTTACGGCTTAAGTATATATCTATACGTATATGCTCAACGTTATTTAGGAGCGGCAAAGACAAGTGCATATTATGCCGTAGCTCCATTTATCGGAGCAAGTTTGTCTTTGATTATTTTCCTTGAACTGCCATCTTTTACTTTCATTATTGCGATGGTTATTATGATTATAGGAACATATTTTGCTTCAGCAGAGAGTAAGTAAATCCTTCTTTGCCACTTTCATTGACAAGAACAGTAATTTCTCCACACGGAACATACTCTAATCTTCAACTGAAAACTGATTTTTAAATCTTCATAAAGTACCCTGCCACAAGTAACAGCGTAGATTTATCGATATGTATGGTACGGACTCCCTGACACACAATAGCTACACAGGTTTTCCTAAGCCACTGCAAAAAACGCTGCCTGTGCAGGGTTTTCACTTCTTTGACAAGGTTGCCGAAGCCTGAAGTCTTCACCGTTCTTTTTGTTCTCTTATGAGCCTGCGATTCCCAAGGCTCTTAGTGTTTCCCCTGGCGATCTGAACCGTGCCAAATCCCAAACAGATTGGACTTCTTTACTTGCACTTTACACCTTCTTTCTCAAGGTATGCGATTGCACATCCAATGATAACTCCAACAAAAACTCCTGACACAAAATATTCCACTAAGTTTCCCTCCCTATCGTTTATTTCTAAGCATTTTAAAGACCGCAATACCAAAAAGCACCCCAGCCTTAAACAGTTCTATTGAATCCATGTAGAAGCCTCCTAAATAGTCACCTTCACGTCATAAACCATGAAGTCTATGCGATTTTTGTACATAATTAAAGGGTTACCCTCTGTGGGTAACCCTCCTTCATTTAAGGAATATTTTATTAACTCGCTACTGAACTTGATTACGATATCCTCTACCCTTTTATTCTTCCCTACAGTAATCTCATCAATCATCAAGTTTAAAAGTGTCTTTCTCTCCTCATTTCCACTTGCTTTTTGCAGTAGCTTTTCAAAATTCTCCAGTGTTATCTTTATCAGCTCATATGGGATTTCTTCTAGGCTATTCTGACTTTGGAATCCTTCTTGCTTCCTCATTTCACTTTCCAGAAATGTGATTTTTTCACCAATGTCTTTCAACTTAGGTATTATTTCTTCTGCTTTCATTGCCTTACTTTCCATCAACTTAAGATAATTATTCCGGTTCTCTTCGAGGGTAATGATTCTTTCCTCCAAGCTCTTAACTTTATTACCAGATGGAAGTATGAGATTTCTACGTTTCTCATTCGCTTTATTTAGAACCAACCGTAAGAATGGTTCACTCATGATGAGCTTATCGATCTTTCTGAAAACATGTTTTTCAACGTCGTCAGCCCTTATCCCATTAGCATGACAAACTTGTGTACCTTTGTTTCTCCATGCTCCACAGTTATAGTATCTGGTAAGTACCTTTGTGCCATCTTTATTGGTTCTGGAAACTCTGCCAGCGACCATTCCCGAACCACATTCAGGACACCTCAGTAAGCCTGTTAATGGAAACGATCCATCAAGTGCTCTTTTAGGCATCCCCCCCTTCGTTTCAATGAGCTTCTGGACACCATTGAAGAGTTCTTCAGAAATGATGGGTTCATGGATTCCATCTACGATTATCGGATCTACATTAGTCCCTCTTCTTCTTTTATGCTTCCAATTTACCCTTTGGTTATACCTGATCTTTCCACAGTACAATGGGTTCCTTAAGATCTCCCTGACAGTAGCCACGCTAAAGAAGTTCCCTTTCTTTGATTTAAACCCTTCTTTGTTGATTCGGTTAACAATGGTTTTATAACCATTACCTTTGTAGTAGAGATCAAAGATGTACCTTACTGTCTCAGCTTCTTTTTCATTTATGACAAGTTTTTTGTTCGCTCTTTTGGTGGTCTTGTCTTCATCTCCCTTAAGATCGTATCCAAGAACTATACCTCCATTCCAACGACCTTCTTCTGCTCTAGCTTCCATTCCCATCTTAACATTCTCAGCTATCTGTTCTCTTTCAAACTCTGCAAAACTACTGAAAATATTCATCATTAACCTGCCCTGCGCTGTCAGGATGTCCATTGACTCTGTATGGCTTCTCAGCTCGATGTTGAAGGCTCCGAGTCTATCCGTGATTTCAAGGGTATCATATAGTTTTCTCGCTAAGCGGTTTACCTTCCAAACCATTAGGATATCAAAGAGTCCTTTCTCTGCATCAGCCATTAACGCTTGAATACCAGGTCTGTTAGTTAAGTTCTTCCCACTGATTCCTTTGTCAGAATATACCTTGAAAACCTCAAAACCATTTTCTTTACAGTCTGCTCTTAAGACCTTCTCTTGCTCTTCAATGCTGTAACCTTCTAAAGCCTGTTCTTTTGTACTTACTCTGGTGTATATTGCTACTCTTTTCATTTCACCAACTCCTTTAATTATTTTCTAAATATATAATATATGCTTCATTTCTCCTGCGATTCACGGGAACAATGTGTGAAAAAGGAGAAGCAATGCTTCTCCTCCCCTCTTCATTCTGAGATCATGCTATCCACAATCCAACAAGCAAGAATTTCAACTATTGCTGGAAGTGAACCTTCCTTTCGCTCTTCTTTCACCCACAATACCTCTTTCTGAACTTCTACTGGCTAACAAGAGCCAAAGTTGCTCCTTTGATATTTTTTATCACACATTTTCTCAACGTCACTGAAACACGTCCTGTAAAGTCCAGAGAAAGCATCTCAGTTATATCTTGTACCATTTTCTTGGAATAAATCACTCTTTGGCTTACTTGTGTCTCTTCGTCACGTTTCTTGGGGACGGATTTCTTGCGAGTAATTTCCTTTAGGTAGTAAGGTACTAATCCGTCAAATTCTCTTGAGCTTAACACAATACTCTCCCCTTTCACTCCAACATATACTCTGTCTTTTACCTTGAGTTGATGAAGAAGTGTTTGTTGAATCAGTAACCTATGTCCACATTTCCCAGCAAAAATTACGGTAATTTTTCCAGGACCACTTCGAGCAACATTATGGTTTCCTAACCCAACGGGTTTAAAACTAAGATCGAACTCTTCGTCATCTTCTTCGTCATCTTCTTCTGGGTCTTCTTCTTCGTCATCTTCTTCTGGGTCTTCTTCTTCGTC
>NZ_DOPX01000034.1:0-17255 GCF_003514505.1 Proteiniclasticum sp. | reverse complement strand
TCTTCTTCGTCATACTCTTCTGTGTCTTCTTCGTCATACTCTTCTGGGTCTTCTTCTTCGTCATACTCTTCTGGGTCTTCTTCTTCATACTCTTCTGGGTCTTCTTCTTCGTCGTACTCTTCTGGGTCTTCTTCTTCATACTCTTCTGGGTCTTGTAATGTGCTACCAACTCGAATCTCTTCTTCACTGATTCTCCTTGATTGTGTTCCTGATTTCTTTTCAGTTTTTATCTTAGCCATTATTTTCTACTCCTTTTATTCTCAGATTTAAACATGCAATAGGCAGAGTTATACAGGACATCAGCAACGAACAGATCTCTTTGCAAATCCTCCCAATGGTAGATGAGGCTTAATGCCCCATTCTCCATTTCATAGTCTGAAATATAGTGATTTTCATAAAACATTATTCTTCCCCCTCAATATCCTCGTTAAAAAAACTATCAAGAATTGATCCTTTTCTTTTCTTTCTTACAGTACCTGTCTTCGGTTTAACTTGTCTCTCTTTTTCAATAACTTCATTAGTGCTTATAAACTGCTGAACTTTTTCCATTTCATCACTCTGGATTGGAAGTTCATAAACTCTTGTTGAACTTAGTGCATTCTTATACAGGCATCTCTTTACAGAGTTTTTCACTCCTCCTTCATATTCTTCAAGCGTCAAGTATCCTTTATCATCAAGAGCCTTCACCACAACCCTTGATGATGCAAAGTTATTCTTACGTACAACTTCATCTATAACACTTGGCCTAACTGCAAAAGATTGTGGTACACCTTTCACAGTATCGACTCTCCCATCGACAAGGTTAGGAATGACTATCTGCTGCAAGTTCGGATGAAGTTTTGCGTAATGTGTATCTTTTTCCCACACATAAATGTTACTTCTGTGGCTAACAACATAGTCCAATAGACACTCATAGAATTTCTGACCTAAGTCTCGATCATCAAGTTTAGCCATCTCTGACTCCACAAGTAATCCAATAACACCATCAGAATTAAACTGAACATCAAAAGCCTCTTTAGAGAGAACTGAAGTGAGGTAAACTATAGCAAGTATGTCAGATATTCGGTCAAGAAATTTATCAGATTTAATGAACTTATCCATAACAATGCGTTTAGCATCATTGAATCGTTGCATCACTTCTTCTTTACCAATCTCAAGGATATACCTTGCAAGTATGGGAGCTGTAATCCCCCAGTTTAAACTAACCCCTTCACGAATTTTCATGGCATTCTCTGGACTGGATGTCCACTGATCGAATGTAAGCTCAATAACTCTTACTCTAAGCCCATTTGCTTGTGAAGATCTTTCCAGAAGTGGATTTTCTCCAGTAGACGTCAAGATTCCAGAGAAACTTTGAACCTCTCTAGGATCTCCCTCAACAGTTGATCGTGTTTTTGTGCGGCCTTCACTTACATTGTAAAGCAGTGAAGTGTGATCACTTCGCTGTCTACTGGAACTTTCATCCAAGCAGAAACATATTCCATGCTTGTTCTTCAAGGTCGCAAAAATCCCATTGTTGGTATCTAAATAGGTATGCATCAATCCATCAGGCGCTTTGGTGGGCTTAGCATATGCACTGAGTGCGCAGCTCGCAGCTAGAGATTTTCCCGTTGAACTATCTCCGTAGAAATGAAATGTGTACAAATGATTGGAGATGTAATCTTTCAAGTATGAGACCAGAATTGCTGACAATCCAATGCAACAGGCAAGTTCCAACTGCAAGTTCCCCAAAACTTCCTCATTCAGAAGGTTTTTGTACTCCTCTAAAGATCCTTTCGGACCTAAATCAGTTATACCTCTATATCTACTCTGCAAGCCCTCAATACTGATACACTCATTGTGGAGATACACCAAGTTCTGATTCACCTTGTGCCAGCCCAAATGTGTATGGTAGAACTCAATCGGTGCCGTTTCTTCTGTGTAAAGTAGCCATTCAAGGACGGCCTTGCTATTTTCTTCATACACATCTATCCCATGCTCAGGTAATACCGTAATGATTTTTTGCCTTGTAAGGATGCTTCGCGGAAAGTTCATCTGCCTAGTCTTGCCAAAATCGTTGTAAGTCAGTTCAATCTCTACTTGTCCGGTTATTAAGTTTTTATAGATCTTCGTTACCCCGATGTACCTAAAGCAGTACTTATCCTCTCCTTTATCAACAGTAAGATAAACATTCCCGTCTTTCTCATACAATTTGGTACATCGGTTATTTTGTCTTAGGGATATTCTTTGTGGTTTACTCTTTTTTGCATTCATGCTTTACTTCCTTTCTTAAATATTTAGTGATCACTGAAGCTATTAAAGCATAATGAACCAAGCAAATCAATACCACTTTATCATTGTAGGTCGCATTAAAATACAAAAGCGTTAATTATTCCTGATATTTTTTTAATTTTATCAATCAGTTGTTGTTGTTCTGATGGGAAATCTACTCAAAAATTCTCTGCAAGCCTGAAAACACTTCGGAAAAAGTTTTCAAGATTTTCTACCGTGAATTTGGATTGAGTACGGAATTATCGATGATAATTAATCACTCTAATTAACATTTTCTAATAATTGACTCATTTTCTTTAATCTTACTTAAAAAATATTTTAAATATGAATTTTTTAAAAACACCTAATTAATTCTCTTATTTTAAATATTTATATTTATATTTATCTTTATATTTATATTTATACCATATATTTTCACATCACCTTATCGAATTGCATTTCCCCCATTTCCCCCATTTCCCCCATTTCCCCCTGTCTGGAAGTTATACTTAAAACAAAACCTCCAGCTTTTTTCTTTTCCACCAAAAAAAGAGGGGATTTTGGGGATTTCTATTACTGATTGGCTCCCATCGGAAGATTCATGTGCACCTTTTACGTTTCCCCTACTTAGAGAGGGAAACTCCGCAAAACAAGTCCCCCTGCCTCCAAAAGCCTTCCCAATACATGGTCACGTTATTCTTTTTGTTCCTGCATTCTTGTTTAGTCAGATTCTTCAAAAGAGTGCCATCTTTCAGGCGTAGTATTCAGATCATCTATTTACTAAATGCTGAGTTTAAATGTTTTTCTTTAACGCTAACTGGTATTTAGAGAATGGAACAAAGAAATTTTTTAAAGGGTGTATGCTTTTCTGAGATATCTAGCATAATTCAGTATTGAGGGGGTGAACATTATGAAATGTAATTATTGCAGGCAAGATATGAAAACTAAGGAAGTAAGAACGATAGAATTTATTTTCTGTTGTAACGAGATCCAGATCGAACATTCTTCTTTACGCCCGAACGTACAGAAGGCAATTCTTGAGAGAGATCACTTTTTTCAAGAACTGAGTAGAACCATTTATACTTCTGATACAACTACAACCTAAACACACGAAATAAACCTGTCTTTATGCCCAAAATTTGCATATAGGCAGGTTTTTTCTTACTTTGAGCAGTCAACATATCACAAAAAAAGAAAAGACCCCTGATTCTGAAGGATCTTTTCTTAACAGACAATTCTATTGTTTATCTACATTATGTCATGATGGGTTGGATTCATTAGCTACATATCGTTCAAGAAGATATTTCCCGATGTAGAATGGAGCACAGAAAATTCCCAGCATTAAAGCTAGCACAGGTTTTATGAGAAACTTCCACCAAATGAAGTTATCTATTGTCGTTAAATAGAATACCTGATTTTCAAGGTAGCTTATGAACTTCCAACCAAAAGGAAACAAAGCACCAAAGAAGATCCCCTTTAAACCCCATTGAAAAAACCGATGATTGCAGCTATTATCATAAATGTTACTGGCATGTGTTAACCTCCTGTTATTCTTTACTTATAGTTTAGTATGATGTTATGTTTATGTAAACTTTATAATACGTATATATACGGAAATTGTAAAATTATTTTAAAAGTGATTATTGAACTCCTAATCATATGCAGTATTAAGTGGCTCGTGTTCATCTTTCAGTATTCACTTGACAGCAACATCGTGGAGTACTCACCACTATCAATGATAAAGATCTTTAAACGTTCCTTAGATACCTCTATGTCTACAGAAATTTCCGATCTGTACTCAGGTTCTTCCTGGGTATGTACAATTCTTGTACTTCCATTCGCTAACTTTAAAAGTTCAAACACTTGCAAGTAATCTTTAGGCGGTTGAAGGTTATCAACCAAACTCCAAAGTAAAATCTGCATTTCTACTTCAATCTCTTTTGCAACTCCTTTGGTCAGATATCTTTCTCTATCGAACATTACCTTCTCCCCTTTATAACATTCCTTTTTCCAACATGCTGTAAAACTTTTCATCCCCAACTATTATGTGGTCAATGAGACTTATCCCCATAAATACTCCACATTCTTTAATTCGTTGTGTAGCACTTATATCTTCAGATGATGGTTCAACGCCTCCAGAAGGATGATTATGAAATAAAATAAAACTTGCAGCGTTACACAGAAGAGCAACCTTAAAGATTTCTCTTGGATGTATGATTGAACTGTTAAGAGATCCTACTGAAACTACATTAACAGCAATGGGTTCGTTCTTCGTGTTTAAAAAACAAGCTAAAAGAACTTCACGATCTTTATCTTGAAGCATGTCTTTTGCTATTTCGTACGCCTCTTTAGGGCTACCCACTTTTCTTTCTTTGTACAGGAAAGACTTTTCTCTTACGAGTTTTACAGAAACCACGTCTATTCTTTTAGCCTGAAGACCTCCTGTTTTCTCTCCACTTTCTTGCTTTCTATTCCCTACCTCATATCTTGGAGATTCTTTACCTCTACTTTTCATTCTCTTGCACCTCTTCTTGAACTTCCTCTAATTCTTCACGTTCTACTTCTTCCTTCTCAATTGGTCTTTTAGTTCCTTGCCTTTTCTTCACAAGTTCGGTTTTTAGATTTATAAGCAGTTCTTCTGAAAAAACACCATGCTTAATGGACTCCTTAAAGAGTTCCAAAAATTCTTTCTCTGTAACATCTAATGACCTTGGGATGTACCTTTCAACCTGATTCATCGTATCCTTATACAAGCTGAACCTAATTTCATCTTGCCTCAGTTCCTTTACAAAAATCTTCTCTATACAGTATGTGTACTCACCATCAAATACTTTACCTTGAGCTAAAATGCTACAGTATTTTGTCTCTTTGATTGTAGGCTTGATTTTATCTGTTTTTCCCACTACCATCTCTCCTTTCTTTTCAGCAACACACTTTTCGCATGTGACTTCATGTGTAAATTTATCTTCACTCTTAGCCAGTCAGAATTTCCTCACAGTAACTCTCTTCTATCTTTCTCGTCATGAAGTCTATATGAACGTTGAATGTGTTACGCGTATTTTCTCTTCAAAATTTCTTTTAGAATTTTTCGAAAGTAAAAACCCTAACTCACTTAAGAGTTAGGGTCAATTAGGCATAACTTAAAAGATATTTGGGAGTTATTGTATATGGGATTACAGCAATGATACCGAAGTCACTGCCACAAAGAAACAAGGATATCGTAAAAACTTCTTTTGTCGCACACCTGATTATGTCTACATACTCTGGTATCGCTTCGCTATTAAGGTCTCCACCGATTAATGAACTAAGATCTTTGAGGTCACTATCTTTTGTGATGACCACTACATATCCACCTAGATCTTCAGAAATATTTCTATCTTCCCCGTACTCTTCATCCAGAATTTTAAGGTTCTCTAGAATTTCTTCAACAACCTCAGAAGGTAGATGATGTACTGCTTCAATATCACGTGAATGTCCTAATTTAATCATTTTATGTCTCCTTTCTTTTTGTGCATGAAAAAAGAGAGACCGCTTTTGCGATCTCCCTCTATCTGATGTACTTACTTCAAGTTATACTTCTGAAAAAACTCTACTAAAGCCGTTTCTAGAAGACCTGACACAGATCTGATTTTTCTTGTTGCTTTCAGTTCTTGCAAAAAATCTACTGTTTTGGGTTCCAACATGGCAGTGAACCTCTTCTTCTCTCTCTTTTCTTCCTGCTTTAGAACATCTGGCAATTCTTTCGCAAAACCCCCTATTTTCCGTCTACTTTCTAGGATTGTCTTCAGGTCACTTTCAAGATCCTGACTGTTCTCTGCGTGTTCCTGTGGGTCGAAATCTTGTGAATTGACACCCTGAATGTACTCCTCCTTCTTTTTGGGAGAGATTTTGTTTCTTCTTGACGGAACAGCTCCTCCTACCCGGATTCCAGATTTCAAGATACCCTCCTGCTTCTTAGAGGGTGAAATGGGGTGTGCTCTTCTCACAACCTGCTGATTGTCTTCATTTGAAATCACATCTTGAGTATCATGTAGATTACCTTCGCTAATCGAATTCATAATTCTAATTCTCCTTTTAATTATAATTTGAGTTATAATTACTTGTTCGAATTTTCATTCTAAATTTACATAGAATTTCGAATCTACTTTTCTTCTGGAAATCCAATACCTTTAAAGTTAAGGTTACCTTTTCTTACTTCTTCTAATTCACTTTCTTGCGCCTTTGTGAACTCACTCAACCCTCTCTCCTTTTCTGCACACTCTATGCAAATGCACTGTAAGTTAAACATTGACATTGTCCTTCCATCCTTAAGATCTTTATAACACCTGTCACACTTATCTTGATTAAAAAACCTATCCATATCCGCCCTCCTTTTTATCCCAAATAAACAGCTACTTGTGTATTCTCTTCAAGACATGTTGTATTATACCTTTCTACATCTTTGGGATTCCTCTACGACCTCTGCACCAAACTCATTCAATCTACAGAAGCAACTCTGCTAGCGGATGGCATCATACATTGTTAAATTAGTCAAAGGAAAATCATAAAATGTAATATCATTTTAATAATATATATTTGATGATTGGGTAAATACACAATTATCCCAATTCAATAAATCATCTTTATTAAATCATCTGAAATCGAAATATAATCTCTATTCACATAATAAGTACTTTTTGATATAATATAACCATTAAAACACATGAGAAGAAACTGAGGTAAGGAAGACCTTCTGAAAAATATTGGAGCTAGTTTAATATACGAAGGAGATTTTATGACCGAGGATTTTAAAATGGAAATTGCAATTCCAACTGATGATTTGGGTTACATTCTTTTGCAATGCTCACATTGTGGAACACATTTTAAGGCTACCCCCGAAGATATTATGGACGATGGAGTTTTAACATTATTTTGCCCTAGTTGCGGCTTAACAAGTGATAACTACATTACAGAAGATGTGCTTGAGTTGGCCATAACAATGGGACAAAATAGAGCCGTTGATATGATATATGATGAGCTAAAAAGGATGGAAAAACAGTTCAAGAAAGGTCCTTTTACCATAAAGGCTGGAAAGTGTCCTAAACACGCGCATGAAAGTCCTATTCAATCAGGTATTAATGCACTTGAAGTCACAACATTTCGTTGCTGTAAACGAAAAGCAAAAGTTAAACCTATGTTGAAAATAACTGGATGTTACTGTCCTTTTTGTGGAGTGAAAAACTATGAAGTTGAATAGAGCAGAATTAAGAAAAATAACATACGATTTTAACAGTATTTCCAACAGATTATTGCAAGCTAATTTTAACGATTACAACTCAGTGTTATCTAAGTTCATATATTTTATTAAATCAAATGAGTTGATTTCCAAATATATTGAAAGTTGCGGCGAGTGTGATCAGGATTTACCCACTGAGTTTAAAGAAATATCTGCTGCTTTCGGAGACTTAATTTTCTCTCTTGGTTCACTTGACGAAGAAGAAGTACGAAATATTTTCGCGATACTAAACTATATCGTAGACAACAACATTGAGGTTTATCACAGAATAGCTATTGGTTACTCATCATCAACAAAATATCAAGATAAGATAAAGGGATTTAATGACCGAGTCGTAAAGGTACTTATACACCATATCGAGAGATACTTAACAAAAATTGGAATTGACATGGGAGTTGATGAGAAAATTACATATTTAATAAACGCACAAAACGGACAAGTTAATATCTCAAATGATAACTCAACACTAAATGCAATCAACCATAACGATATTATTGATACCGCTAAACTAAACGAGCTTATTAACACTGTTAAGCAGAACGCTAAAGGCCTTTCACCAGAGGATGAAGAGAATCTTATTGTTAATACAGAAGTCATACAAGAAGAATTAGCAGCAGTAAAGCCACGGTCAAAATTCATAAAATCTGCAATTAGTGGACTTAAGGCAATTAAAGGAACTATTGAACTAACCACCGCAATAACTGCACTAATTCAATTCTTAACACCTATAATCAATTAATAATACTTTAAAAGCTAAGATGCGAGAGAGAATGTCTCAGTATATGGAGGTTTGAAATGGAAAGAGTTATCCCCAAGTTCAAAGATCCTGCCTTTAATTGCCCTTATTGCGGAGCTTATGCTCACATGAGTTGGTATGCATTAAGACGAACTGTTCAAATAGATACACACAATATTTATGAGGCACAGTGTGCAATGTGCAGTAAATCGTCACTTTGGATAGACACAACTCCCTATGGAGAAAGCAAAAACTATGAAGGTACACTCCTCCTTCCTGATACTGGAGTATCAATTCCCCCGGCACATGATATGCCTGAAGATGTAAAAAGAGAATACTATGAAGCAGCTCAGGTTTTTAATAAATCACCTAGGGCAGCGGCCGCCCTTCTTAGATTGGGTTTGCAAAAACTATGTAAACATCTCGGTGAAAAAGGAGATAACATTAACAATGATATACGATCTCTTGTCGAGAAAAAAGTTCTTTCAAGTGGCATAATAAAAGCTGCTGATACAGTTCGAATTACGGGTAATAACTCAGTACATCCGGGCGAAATGAATGAAGAAGATATAGACTATATTGCATCAAAGATGTTTTATCTCTTAAACTATATAGTGAATAACGCAATCACAGAGCCAAAAGAATTAGCAAAACTTTATGAAATGTTACCTGAAAAGCCGAGAAAAGATGCAGAAGCAAAAGATGCTAAAGCTAAGCAAAGAAGTAGTTAGTCATAAAATCTTTGTCAAATATACAGCATTTCATTTAGTCTATCTCGTTTAGTTGCAAATATTGATTAAATTTGATGGTAATTTTAATTTGTATGGGTTTATTGGTATAATTATTTTGCTGTAGTTATGGCTGATAAAGCTATATCACTGACTAAATGACTGACTGGAGAAATTATGATAGACAAAATTTATGAAATTACTACCACTTTTCTAAACTCTAGAGAGAAGAAAGAAAGAAAACAGATAGGTCAATTCTTTACTTCGATTGAGACTGCGGCTTTCATGGCTAGCCTCTTTGAAATTCCTTCAAAAGATACTCTCTCAATTTTGGACCCTGGTGCAGGTACCGGTATCTTGACCGCTGCACTTGTTGATCGACTTCAAACAGTTCCTGGCTTAAAAAATATTCACGTAACTTGTTATGAGAATGATCCAACCATTATCCCTATATTAAATGCTTCGCTTGATTTAATGAAGGAGCAGTCTATCGTTCCGTTAAGTTACACTATTATTCAAAAGAATTATATTCTTAGCCAGTTTGATGATTTCAACTTGACCTTTAATTATAATTCAGATTCTAAGAAGTATGATTTAGTTATAGGTAATCCACCATACAAAAAAATCCCAAAAGATGCTCCCGAAGCCAAAGCGATGCAAGAAGTATGTCATGGAGCTCCTAATCTATATTTTCTTTTCAGTGCGATGAGCCTTTTTAACCTTATCGATGAGGGACAGCTTGTATATATTATTCCTAGATCCTGGACATCTGGTGCTTATTTCCGTTCTTTTAGAGAATATCTTTTAAAAAACGGAGTAATTGACCATATACATTTATTCGAAAGTAGAGATAAAGTCTTTGATAATGAAAAAGTCCTTCAAGAAACAATCATAATTAAGCTACGGAAAACACATATCGAACCTTCAACTATCTCAATAAGCACTTCTAATGGTAACAGTGATTTTCACAGTATTGAGACTTTAAGGGTTCCTTACAGTACCGTTGTATCTTCAATAAATAGTTATATATTTTTATTCTCTTCAAAACGTGATCTACTTGTTATCAAGAAATTAAGTAAATTTAAGTTTAACCTATTATCACTTAATATGAAAATGAAGACAGGACTAACTGTTGATTTTAGGTGTAAAGAAGAGTTAAGTGATACGAAAGGAGAAGGTTTTGTTCCGCTCTTCTACCCAGCGCATCTTCAATCTGGAAGAGTTAAATTTCCTATAGGTCGTAGTCTAGAGTTCATTGATTCTTCAAAACCTGCTCTGGTTCAGGCAAATAGAAACTACTTGTTTGTTAAACGTTTTACATCAAAAGAAGAGAAGAGACGCCTTCAATGCTCTGTATACTTGGCTGAAGATTTCCCAGATTACCAGTATATAAGTACCCAAAATAAGTTAAACTTCATTGATAGTTTTAATAGTTCAGGGCTTGAGATTAGCGAAGTATATGGGCTTTATGTAATATTCAATTCTTCAATATACGATGAATACTATAGAATTCTGAACGGCTCAACTCAAGTCAATTCAACAGAAATAAACACTCTGCCTTTACCAAGTATCTCAACAATACAGAGACTCGGGGAACTACTTAAACAGTCAAAAGATCTGTCAGTTTACAACTGTGATAAATTATTAGAGGAAGTGTTATATGAGTAAGATAGAAGAAGCTCGAGAAATTTTAAAAGCTATAGGTATGCCCGAAAAACAGCAGAGTGATTTATGCTGTTTAGTTCTCCTTGCAATGTTATCCCTTGACGATACAAGCTCTTGGAGCAACGCCGAGTCTTCATGGATCAGAATTCATGATATTATTGAATTTATAAAAGAAGAATATAAGATTATTTACGCTGAAAATTCAAGAGAAACTATTCGTAAACAAGCTATACATCACTTTCGTAATGCAGCAATCATCGAAGATAATGGTAAAGCAACCAACTCACCAAATTATAGATATAGTGTTACAGGTGAAGCTCTTGAACTTTTTCGCACATATGCTTCAGATGATTGGAGCTATTCACTGTCAAGTTTCTTAGAAACTCATGAAAGATTAATCGACATTTATGCTTCAAAAAAAGTAATGGAGAAAATTCCAGTTGAAATAAATGGAGTCGAACTCTCATTCTCTCCAGGAGAACATAACGAACTACAAAAAGCAATAATTGAAGAGTTTGCCCCGCGATTTGCTCCACAAAGCCAATGTATTTACGTTGGGGATACTGTAAAAAAGGACTTAGTAAAAGAGACCGAGATTCTTAAAGAACTAGGTTTTAGCATCACATTACACGACAAAATGCCTGATGTGGTGCTTTATCGAAAAGACAAAGATTGGGTATATTTTGTAGAATCTGTTACCTCGGTTGGTCCAATGGATCCAAAGAGAATCCTAGAAATAACAGAGCTAACACAGAACATGAAATCAGGCCGTATTTTTGTTACAGCATTTCTAGATTTCAAGACTTATAAGAAGTTTTCTGATTCACTTGCTTGGGAAACAGAAGTTTGGATAGCGGAGCTTCCAAATCATATGATTCACTTAAACGGCGATAAGTTCTTAGGTCCTAGATAGGTGGTTTATGAGTTTTTTCACAAATGGATATCTAAGTAGTAACATTCAAGATGTTATTCAAGATGACTTAATAAAGTATAACGACTTATTATTACACTATCGTAAGGTAAATGAGTATTCTATAAAAAAAATGTATCAGATATCTCCTAGTAAAGACTCCTTTCCAGAAATAGTTGTTTCAACTATTTTCACCAAAATACTAAACACATACCAAGCTATTCTTATACTCTATGAAAATGGATTGGCTTCGCAAGCTCGTTCATTAATGCGAAACAATCTCGAATCTTTGTTTATAATGAATGTAATATGTAAAGATCAGGAAAAGGTGTTTTCACTAATAGACAACGATAATGCACAAAGATTGAGATTATATAATAGTATAAAGAACAGCCCTCTTATGGAACAGTATAAGCATACAGTAGAAAACAACCCCCAGCTCGAAGACCTTGCAAGAAATAGTAAGTTAATCAAGCAAAAGGAAATAATGATTTCAAAGTGGGCTTCATTATCTGACTTTGAACAGTTTCATAAAACAATTTACAGCGTCCTATGTGCAGATACACATATTGATATTCGAAATTTGGAAGATTACCTAATAGTAGATGCGCAGGACAACATCACAGGCTTAAATAGTTGTCCTGAAATGAAGAGCTTTGCAGTAGATATAGCTACCTCTATTATGATACAGCTTGAATCTCTTAGCACTATTAGTAGGATTTTCAAAGAAATCGAAGACCATGAACTTAATCTTTTGGATGAAGAAACCAAGATGTATATTAAAAATTACTTAAAAAAAGAAGACGAGGACTAGCACCTCGTCTTCTTGACGCTGTTAAGTAGTGTACGGTGAATCGCACCATAAATAAAGGACATTAATACTCTACTCTTTTCGGATATGATATAGTAAAAATATAAATAACTCTATTAGAAAGGAGGATTTACACTGATGATGGACAGCATAGAGATGATGGATAAAAAGAAACTGCTTGATATTTTCGAATACATGAATGAACGATTAAAAGAAAACCAGCTCCAACTGGAGATTACGGTTTATGATGGTTCAATAATGACAATTGTCTATGACAATAGACCTGCTACAAGAGATATTGACTGTGTATTTTCAGAAGTAAATCAAACGCTATTTAATTACATACTTGATATGACTAAATTCGCATTCAATTTATCAGAAGGATGGATCAACGAAGAAATTAAAGAACCTCTAAAGTCCATCCTAAAAGAAGACAAAGAAACCTATAAGGTTTACTCAAACTTAAAGATACTCAAACCTTCTGCTAAACAGCTTCTTGCTATGAAAATCTTGGCAGCAAGGCCAGAGCCAGCAAAGGATTTCATCGATGCCTATCTACTATGCAAGGACCTGTCTATCAAGACAAAAGAAGAATTACTTCGTTTATGTGAAGAGTATATCCCCTTGACACTCATTGGTGAGAGACAACAAAACTTTATAAGGTATTTAGGAAAGGATTTGGGTTATGATTGGAAATAAATATTTACAGCAGTTATATGATTACCCGGATATTGATGCAAGTTTAAATCAGCTTCTTGAACTACTTAAACACAAAAATAAAGACTTCGTAGACAGTCTTTTCATTCCTGTGGACTTATCACTATGCAGTAAAGATGAACTGAACTTTTTGACAAAAGTCGCAGCCCTTATCGACTACAATCTTCAGATTCACAAGATAGCCGTTCCTGAATGGCTTAGAAGTAATATACTTCGGTTCGAAGTCCCCTACTATCATTCAAAAAGAATCAGCGATTTTGAAAAATTCAAACTGCAAATGACTAATCCCGGTCCCTTTAGAGCGAGAAATGTGTATTTTGATTTAACGGGTATCGGTAGAATTTAAATATTGTAACGAAAAATCCATCTTTAAGACATTTTATAGCCTTAAAGATGGATTTTTATTTCGCCTTATTTTATGGTACTTGATCAATCCGTATGAGAGGTTCTCCCAGATGCATCAAATCCTCATCATGAGTGACAAGAACCACTGTCTTCCCTGCTCTTTGAAATCCCTTCAAGAGATCTACAACTTTCATTTTATTCTCATGATCCAGGCTTCCTGTAGGTTCATCGGCCAGAATCAGTTCGCAGGGCTTCAGCATCAGCCTTGCAATGGCCACTCTCTGCTGCTCTCCCCCAGAACACTGATATACTTTCTTCTTTTCAAATCCGGCGAGTCCCACTGCCTCCAGAACTTCCTTTACCCGGTTATTTTCTTTGCTCGTGTCATGACCTTCCATGGCAAGCTTCAGGTTATACTCTACGGTGGCATTATCGACTAAAGCATAGTTCTGAAAAAGATATCCGATTTTATCCTTCAGAAGATTCGTCGCTTTTGTTGAAAAGGGCTTGATATTCTTCTGTCCAAAGTGCACCGTTTCGCCTTTGCCTTTCTTTTCCAGTAACCCAATGATATTGAGTAGCGTGGACTTTCCAGATCCTGAAGCGCCAGAAATCACCGTAAAACTGCCTTCTGGAATTTCTAGGCTGAACCCGGAAAAGACCGTCTTTTTACCGAAATTCTTTTCTAGTCCCTGAATTGAAATTACATTTTCCATAACTACGCCCCTTTTATGGTCTTCACCATATCCGTTGATTCAAATCGTGTGATCAGACCTGAAACTAGAATCATTTCCAGAAGAATCAGGATACTGAATAGCACCAGCAAACTGACAGTCGATACCTTCAGAAAGATCAGACTGTATGGGATCAATACTGCATAGGACACAAGACTCATCAGGTAGAGATTCCTGTAACGCTCACCATAAGACTTTCCAAGCAGATACTGAATCGAAATCAGCTGCCTTTTCTCTTCCAGATGAAGATATATGATCTCATACAGAAGTATCAGGACCACTGAGAGATACAGCACGAAAATGTACAGACTTTCAAGTGCTTCCTGCTTATACTCACCCATATAGAAATCATATACCGGACGAAGATCCGTTACCCGCAGAGCGTCTCCATACCCAGCTGCTTCAAAGGACTCTCTCAGCCCTTCCAGATCACTATAATAGACAGCTCCATAAAGCGTCTGCATACCGGAAGCATCATACTCCTTCGTGTAGAAGACAATAGGATCTTTCACTTTAAAGTGATCTCTTTTACTGATATCCGGATTATAGAAAGCATCCTGAAACTCTACATAAACTTTTGGATATTCCTTCTGAGATATGGTCGTAAAAGGTTTTCCCTTTAATTCAAGTGGAACCAGCATGGTATTACCCTGTAAGGTCTCCAGATCAAGAACTGTTCCATCTTCACGAAGAATCTTATAGTCCTTAAGATACTCTGTATTGACCACGATGGAGGATGTCGTATTCGGTTCAAGTTCCACATCGAATTCTTCAAACAGACTCAAGTCTGCATCAGTGAAATCCGCGAGCACTGCATTCTCTTTTTCTGATATCTCAAATGCATCCCCAAACATTTTCATGATTCGATCAAAATCCGACATTGGAATGTCAAGACTCACATTGTATCTATAGAGATCAGCATCGTGTTTTCTCTCTCTGTAAATCACATCTCTGAAGGACCGATATCCGCCTTCCAGCTTCGTAAGAAGTGGGGTGATTACCAGTATAAATATTAGAATCTTCACAACAAGGTTTCCATAGAGAAGCATCTTGTATGTGGATTTTTTCTTGAGATACATGGCAGAGGAAGTATATCTGATATAGACGTAGGAACCTATAAACACAGCTAGAAGACCTGCAGCAAAGTATCCTAAAATCTTGAGCTGACCTTTGTAAATAGCCGTACCGATGTTTCCTGCATCGCCCACAAAAAACCAATACGCTATTCCTAGTGTAAATATATAAACAAGTAGAAGTGACAGGAAAAATCTCCCTAAAAGACGCCACTGTATCCGCACATCGGAATGTCCCATCATTTTTCTGACGCTTACTTCCTTGAGGTGCTGATTGATGATGCCTATAAGAATGATGAGAAGAATCAGTGCAATCCCTACGGAGAGAAAAGCACCTTGACGAATAGAGTCGTCCGGCATAAACGTCTTAGCGTCCACCTTGAGAAATTGTGAAGACTGAATCTGTCCATAGGTATTTACTACTTCGTCTCGAACCTTTCTGATATTGCTTCCTTCCCCATAGAAATAGACCACGTAATAAGAATCTTTTTGGGGACGTTCATAAAGCTGATGTAGTGGACGGAAATAAAGAAGCGGATAGAGACGCCCAGATGCGTAGCTTTCATCAAGCATCTGTATCGTCACTGCAGAAGAATCCTCTCTATTAGTTGAATAATATGAAGACTCACTTCTGTCGCTCCAGGAAATTCTATCGCCGTTTTGAGTGTAAAAGAGATCCTCTATCTGCACTGAAGAAGAATAGATATAGTTCTCCATGACATTTCTGTTCATCTCGTCAGAATACCCTACAATCACACGAAAGGTCACTTCATTTTCATCTGAAGCATTTTTCAACGTTTCCATAAACTCTTCCGAAGAAACTGACGTGAATATACTCTCATCAAACATGAAACTATATGTGCTCTCGTCTTTAAAATCGGGATGCAAGAAATTTTCCAGGTTAAAAGTATATCTGATATTGAATGATGTGACAATCAGATAGGTAGTCGCAATTGCCAACTGAATGATCAGAAAATAGCTGATTTTCTTCATAAAAACTCCTCATTACAAACTCAAGTTTAGTTTATCATCGCTTCTTCATACCCATGCGTATGTACACCTGTTATGTCAAACCCATAAAAAACATGATCATAATATACGGATCCTGAACTTCCAGATATGCTTTTATACTTCCATCCAAGACCGGGAACATGAATGGCTGCGAGTGCAGAAATATTTGAACTCTGGATTTGATACGTTGTCCTTGCTCTGTTTCCCAAATCAGATGTTGTAACTTTACCATACCTTGTCCATGTAGTCCCTTCTGTAACTGAAGTTATTGCAGATACAGAAATACCCATAAATAGAACCGCAGCCCAAAAAAACCTGTAACTTTTTTCATTTTTGTGCCTCCAATATTATTTATATACATTATAGTATAAAAACATTATGAATTCAAATAGATGTTGGAAAATTTAAAATATTATAAACCTTTTCTGTGAATCTATATTTTCTTAATATAATCATTCAAGTTTTATTAAATTACGCCGATAGAATAGGTACGGTGAACCATACCACAAGTAACGGCGTAGATATGCCGATAGCTATGGCAGGGAGTCACTTACCATGACTATCGGTATACATTTTTCATGAGATTTCCAAACACCTTGATTTTGTTGATGTCTACCATCTCCAAATCCAGTATTTCTATGCAATTATTTATGACCGATTTTCATCTGCAGTGATACACCATGATTCTCATAGTCTTTCTATTTCAAGCGAAAGAGTGAGATCCATATCATATACTGCAGTATTTTGTGCCGATTTCTTTTCCACCGCTTTTCAGCAGCCTTGACTTCCACTGTTGCTGCTAGACCTAGGAACATTCCAATGACGAACTTTACCATCTTTCTTCCTCCTCTACTTATTAGTTTTGATGATTTTATACAGTGTGACTCCGAATATTACGCCAGCTTTTAATATCTTTAATGGACTCCTTATCTCACCTCCTCTATATCCCTATCTGAAAGTCATAGGTTTGTAGTTCCCCCTATGTGTTAGCATAGTTGTC
>NZ_DOPX01000023.1 GCF_003514505.1 Proteiniclasticum sp. | reverse complement strand
GTTTAATTTTCAAAGAACTGTTTTTGCATTCTCTTTTTGAGAGAACATTTTCATTATAGTACCGGGGTACTACATTGTCAATCGCTGAAGACCTTGAAACAAGACTCGTTCGGCGACGTTCATAATAATAACATTTTATTTTGAGCCCAAATTGCCAAATATCTTTAAAAAATGAGTTTATCTTTCCATAGTTCTCTTTTTCTTTAAATATCTTCTTTTTTCATATCGTGATACACACGGTAAAGTTTTTGTTAAGATGTCGTTAATACATTGAAATCTCATAGATAGAGCGCGCACATTCTCTCTCTTAGCTCCGGATTTTTAGCCCACAAAAAACCCTCTTCCTATCGAAATAGAGAAGAGGGTTTTCTTAAATATTAACTGATTTCTCCAGTTTTTCTGTACTTCCTGATTACTACTAGATAAAAGAATGCAAATAAAACAAGACCTTTAAAAATACTGGACACGGTAATGGCCCACCATACTCCATCTAAACCCAAGCCTAAATCCTGGGAAAAGAAATACGCCATGGGGATTCTTAGTAGATTAAAAACTATCCCCACCACGGATGGGTAGAAAGTCTTGCCAAGTCCATTGAACGCTCCCTGGTTGGAGATCTCCAGTGTGGCAAACCACTGGGAGAAGGCAATGATCATGAGATAAGACGCTCCCATTTCCACCGTTATGGGATCATTTATGAAAATGGTGAACAGAGGGACAGCAAAGAAATACAAAAGAGCCATGGCAAAAATACCAATGAAGGACATGAGTCTCAAGCCCGAGAAATATCCTTTCATGATTCGGTCATATTTCTTCCCTCCATAGTTTTGACCAACAAAAGCACTAATTGCGGTGGAGTATCCGCTGGCAGTCATCCAGGATATGGACTCAATCTGAGAACCCAGTTTCTGTGCTGCAATGGCTTCTGGACCATACACAGATATAATCCGAGCCAGAACCATCCCAATGATAGAAAAAAGGCCGTTCTGTATACCAACGGGTAAACCCAGCTTTATGATGATTTTTATTCTGGACAAATCAATCCGTTTAAAAATATTGATTTTAAAGAAGCTGTCTCTGCTGGTAGCCATGATGATGATAAAAATCACCGTCACAATCACCTGGGCAAGAACTGTTGCATAGCCAGCCCCATACACTCCCATGGGTTTTAGTGGACCAAACCCATGAATAAAAACAGGATCCAGAATCATATTGAGTCCTAAACCTGTAAGGTTTATAAGAAATGGTGTCCTGCTGTTACCAGAACCATTAAAAATCGCAGTAAAAACCGGATTGATAAAAGAGAAGAGAACTCCCACTGCAATGATGCTCAGATATCCCGTGGCAAGACCAATAACTTCAGGATCTCCCAAATTAAAAAAACTGATGAGAGGATGCCTCATGCTCAATAGAAAAGCTCCATATAAAACTGCGAGGAACATATTAAGATGAATAGCGCTCCTCGCGTAGTTCTTAGCACCCTCTTCATCTTCCTTACCAAGATGCTGGGCCACAAAGACCTCTGCGCCAATTTTAGAAAGAAGGATCAGAGAAAAAGAGAACCAGGCGAAAAACCCCGCAGTTCCCACAGCTGCCACAGAATTGCTTCCAAGTTTTCCTACCCAGAACATATCTGTCAGATTATATGTCATTTGTACAAAAGAAGTACCCATGATCGGCAGCGCAAGTTTTGTCAAAGTTGCACCGATATGACCATGGGTCAGATTCACTTTTTCGCCCATATAGCTAAGCTCCTTGCTCATTTAAATATTTCACGACATAATTATACCCCATGAATCTTCAGTATACCTAGAAGTTCCATGGGGATAATCAAATAATCTGTTCTGGTTTTTACTTAGCCTGTTCCAGTGCCTTGTTGATGGCTTCCTTCAGAGCATTGGAGGAAACAGTTGCACCTGATGCTACTTCAGCATCATCAGCGGACTTCTTTCCAACAACAGATGGGATAACCTTCTCTTCAGCACTTGGGAATAATTCTGGTGTTTCTGCATTCTCATCTACAGTAACTCCGGAGATTACTCCGTCCGCTACAGTAACAGTAAGCTTAATCACACCGTTGTGTCCCTGAGCTTCTCCCTGGTAAGAACCATCCTTAAGAGCTGCAGAAGATCCGCACCCTACAAGAACACCCACGGAAAGAAGTACAGAAGCTGCAAGCATAACAATTTTCTTCATCTATGACCTCTCCTTTATACATATGTATTTTGTCTAAAGATAAATCCATGGATTCTGTCCTTAAACACTACTTATTTTATCTCTATCTTTCAAATTTTTCAACTGCACCTGAAAGTTTTAAGGATTTTTATCAAACTAGAGATAAATTTTAAGAAATCCAACAGCATCAGAACTCTTATAGGATAATTCCAGCAGTTTCCCTCGATACTCCTGGGGTAATTGAAACGACAAAGTATATGTATCAAGCCAATGTCCATCCACCTCAACAGTGTCACTCTCTTTTCTCAGCTGATACTCTCTGATCTCCTCTTCGCCAAGGTTCAGAGCAAAATACTTTTCCATATTACTTGGTGACCAGTTTGGTTTATTTTCCTTCATTTCAAGTAGAGAAACCACCTGAAAACTGCACGAGAATACACTCCTGTTCGCACCAACTTGTCTTTTGAAATTCAGAAATTCAATTTCTCCAAGTACTCCATCAATTCTATAATCTTTCTGGCTGTATAGATTATGCTCAGCATAAGCCAGATACTTTTCGCCATAGGAATGCGTCGCTACAACCATACCTGTTGTACGGTCATTCAGCTGAAGATAATATTCTCCGTCCTCATTGCTGTATCCGCTGGCTAAAACATTCATCCCAGGATCCACAAAGAGAATTTCCGCATCCTTTAGAATATTTCCTTTATAATCTTTTACCACTCCATTAATTTTACCCATATCTCATTCCCTCAAATTCTGCACAGACTTTTTCTGCTATTTCATCCGATAGACTGCTCTAACTTCTACTATATACCATTGTACATGAAAATGCCTGTGCTAGTTCTGATGGTTTGCTAAAAATACTGAGCAAAAAAAGAAACTTAGTGTGTCCTCGGGAGTGGACGCACTAAGTTCTTTGGTTTAAGAGATTATTGACACACCTTTCCGGGATTGAGAATGTTTTTCGGATCGAATGCCAGTTTGATGTTCTTTAACAGCGACATATAGCTCTCATCATACTGCTCATACATGTAAGGTTTCTTTGCAAATCCTATACCGTGCTCTCCGGATACTACGCCCTCCAGCTCTCGGGCTTTTTCATACATCTTTTCAAAAACAGCTTCCAGTTTCAGTTTCCATCCTTCTTCATCTAATTCATCACGCAAGACATAAACATGAAGATTTCCGTCACCGGCATGGCCGAAGCTTCTGATTCTGACATTAAAAGTATCCTGAAGATCATGGGTAAAGTTTATGAACTCCGCCACCTTGTCCCTAGGCACACACACATCACATTCATCAATTTCAGTGGTGGATGCCTTCACTGCCTCCAAAAATGCACCTCTTGCAGACCAAATACTCTGTTTTCTTTCCTCCGTGTCTGAAATGAACACATCCAGCGCACCGCTGTCCAGACAGAGTTTCGCTACTGTATCATAGTTTTTCTCCACTTCCTCCAACGTATTCCCATCAAAAGAAAGAAGAAGATAAGCATCTGAGGAGTTGTCTGGGAATTTTTTATCCAAGAACTCCTCCGCTGCAAGAATGACTTCTCTTTGCATAAACTCAATGGCCGTCGGTGCAGCCTTAGACTTTATGATCTTCGGCACTGTACTGATGGCAAGGTCAAGATTTGGAAATGGAATGAGAAGACTCACAACTTTCTTTGGTAATGGCAAAAGCTTCAATGTGGCTTCTGTCACCACACCTAGTGTCCCTTCCGAACCGCAGAGCAGGTCTTTGATGCTGTATCCTGAGCTGTTCTTCACAACTTTACCGCCTACCTTGAGAATTTCACCATTTGGCAAAACCACTTCAAGGCCTCTTACATAGTCTCTGGTTACACCATATTTCACGGCACGCATTCCACCTGCATTGGTGTTGATATTCCCAGCAATGGTTGCAGTTTTTTCTCCCGGGTCTGGAGGATAAAAGAAATCTCTATCTTCCACATACTTGGAAATCTCCATGAGCATAACACCCGGTTCTACCGTCAGTGTCAGATTGTTTTCATCGAGCTCTTTGATTTTGTTCATTTTGGTCATATTGATCATGATCCCCCCATGAATGGGGACAGATGCTCCGACCAGGCCAGTTCCAGAGCCTCTTGCCACCACAGGTATGTTGTTTTCATAGGCGTGTTTCATAACCTTTGATACTTCCTCTGTGTTTAACACCTCCACCATGACCTCCGGCATGGATTCAATCCCGCCAAGTTCATCGTGACTGTAGTCCTCACTGATGGAAGAACCTGTATATACTCTATCTTTTCCAAGTACCGAAATTAAATACTGCACATCTTGTGCATCGATTTTTTTATAGGACATAATTAGGCTCCTTTCGTCTTTCGCACATTTTCAATAAGCTGAGGTAATACTTCATATAAGTCACCAACAATACCGTAATGAGCTACATTGAAAATGGATGCATTCTCATCATTATTTATTGCAAATATATGTTCTGAGCCATTCATACCAGCAGCAAACTGAACGGATCCAGAGATGCCAAGGGTAATCATAAGCTTTGGTTTCACAGTTCTTCCACTTAACCCCACTTGACGCTTCGCTTCAATCCATCCACTTTCCACCAGTGGTCTTGTTCCTGCAATCTGTGCACCTAGAAGTTCTGCCAGCTCTTTCACCAAAGCCATGTCCTTTTCGCTTTTTACACCACGTCCCACCGCAATAATGGTCTCTGCATCGGAGATGCTTATTTCAGTCTCCTTTTCACGCACTTCCAACACTTCAATTCTTGATACAAGATCTTTCTCTGGTAAAGTTCTTATCAGCACCTCTCCTGTAACCTCTTCCATTCTTTCTATAGCATTCATTACCTTGTAACGCACCGTGGCAAGCTGTGGTCTGGTGTTGGGCGTTTTGATTTGGGCCATGATATTTCCACCAAAGGCTGGTCTGATCTGTACAAGATCACTGTTCTCCTTTATTTCAAGGACTGTACAGTCTGCCGTGAGCCCAGTCTTGAATCTTGCGGCAATTCTTGGAGCCAGGGATCGGCCTATAGTAGTTGCTCCAACTAGAATGGAGGAAGGTTTCACTTCATGAATGAATGCTTCAAAGGCTTTCGCATAGGGCTCAATTCTGAAATACTGAAGCTCCTTATGGTCATATACGTAAACTTTATCCGCTCCATAATGCAGAAGCTCTTCTGCCTGATTCTTGATCCCTGAACCAATGAATAGCGCAATCACTGGAAACTTTACTTTCTCCGCAAGCTCTTTCGCTTTTCCAAGAAGCTCCAAAGTTACAGGATGAATTTTCCCGTCCACATGGTCCACATAAACGGCGATTCCTTGCCACTGTGATTTATCAATAGCGGATTCCTCTTCTGTTTCCACCATCTCCATGACTCCCTGAGGTCCACGTTTCACGCAGATGCTGCACATTTTACAGCCTTCATTGATGGAGAGTTTTCCATCTTTCTCTTCCAGTGCATGGAATGGACAGATACTCACAAGTTCTATCAGATTTTCTTTCGTCACCAAATGATCATGAACAATTAGTTTTTTCATTTATTCTTCCCCCTATACCAGTTTTAGTTCAACAAGTTTATCGGAAACCTGTCTGGAAACCACTTTTGAGTCTCCTCTATAGAACTCCTTTTCTCCAGTACTTTCAGGAGGGAAAATCCGTTCTACTTGAGTTGGCGATCCATTGAGTCCGTAATGCATTTCATCCTGATCAAAGAAATCCTTGACACTGAGAACTTTGATTTCCCGGTCAGCAGTTTCCATTTTTCTCTTGTAGGAAGGAAGCCTGGGTGAAAAAATATCCTTTTCTACAGTCATAAGGCATGGATACTCTACAGCAGCAACTTCCACTGTGGTTGGCATATCCATCTCCACAACAACTCTGCCTTCTTCATAGCGCACAATTTTTGTCACATTGGCTACGTGGGGAATGTTAAGATACTCCGCCATCTCAGGTCCAACTTGAGCTGTGTCGCCATCGGTGGTCTGTTTTCCGCAGATGATCACATCAAACTCTCCCAAGCTTTTCACCGCCTGGGATAATGTATAGGAAGTGGCAAGCACATCTGCTCCTGCAAACTTTCTATCCGATACCAACACACCTTCGTCCACACCCATCATATACGCTTCACGAAGTACTGCTTCTGCCTGTTTAGGTCCCATGGTCAGTGCTGTGATGCTTCCGCCATGAAGCTCTTTCATCCGAAGTGCAGTCTCCAAGGCATACAGATCATAAGGATTCATTTTGGAATCCACCCCATCTCTCTTCAGCACTCCTGTTTTTTCGTCCACTTCCACTTTATTGGAACCTGGAACTTGTTTAATACACACTACAATTTTCATATAATCCTCCCCATATATATAAATTAACCTAACAACCCGATAACCAGTGGAATGATGAGTACGGTGGCAAGTCCTGCGATACCTATAGAAAGACCGCTCATGGCCCCTTGCGTTTCACCAAGCTCCATAGCTTTAGAAGTTCCTACTGCATGAGACGCCGTGCCCATGGCCACGCCTTGGGCCACCTCATCTTTGATTCCCAGTATTTTAAGAATAAAAGGTCCCATGACCGCACCCAGGATCCCCGTAAGAACGATGACCGCAACAGTCAAAGACACAACCCCTCCGATTTCCTTTGACACTTCCATTCCAATGGCTGTGGTCACTGATTTTGGCAGCATGGACACTGCAATCTCAATATTGACACCAAAGAGTCTTGCAAGACCGATGACACTAAGGACAGAAGTTGCACTGCCAACGAAAATACCAACCAGGATTGGAAGCCAGTCTTTCTTCAGAAGATTGATCTGCCTGTAGAGCGGAACAGCCATGACAACGGTGGCAGGTCCAAGAAGAAACAGGATGTAGCTTCCTCCCAGATCATAGGTTTCTTTCGGTATCTCAAAAACTATGAGCACAAGTATCACAAAGATGATCGCCAGTAGAAGGGGATTCAAAATGGGGTTCTTTGTTTTTCGCTGTATGAGAATTCCGATTTCATAGCAGACCACTGAAAGTAAAATACCAAAAACCGGCGTTTTAAGAAAATCCATCATGACTTTACTCTCCTTTTCATCAGCTGAATTGTCCAACCTGTGACTCCCATGACAAGAACGGTGGAAATTAGAATAATTGCTAGAATCGGAAGCCACGCTTCCTTGATCACCTGAAAGTTAGACATAAGACCCACTCCAGCGGGCACAAAGAGAAAGGCCAGATGATCCAGTAGAAATTTAGAAATATCTGCGATCTGCTCCAATTTAAGCAATCCAGATAAAAGGAGCAGAAATAAAAGAATCATACCGATGACTGTTCCAGGGATACTGATACCGGAAAAAACTCTCACTGCTTCTCCTAAGAGAAGAATCAGAAGCACCCAGGCTAGTTGTCTTAACAGTTTCATAAAGGCCTCCTTGAATTTCGATTTGGTACTATGGTCTATTGGTCTGACCAATTTATGATGTAATGTTAACATAATTTTGAAAACGTTTAAAGCATAGTTTAGAAATTAACATGCAGATTTTACCTCTGCCTCTATGACCAACTCTCCTGAATCAGCATGCTTTCTATTAATTGAAATGCTGCTTCCCACTGGAAAGATCGTGAAATTTATTTTATTTCAATAAAACGCTCACATATTCTATTGATTTTGTTTTATATTTATCAATATTCGTCTTTGTATAGCAAACAAAAGAAGCACTTGCCTTCCATTTGGACGGTGTGCTTCTCCATAAAACTAAAGTTCCATATATCTGATTATAAGATTCATATGTTCCTGCATCACTTCAGCTGCTTTTTCCTCATCACGCTCTGCCAAAGCTCTGTATATATTCTCATGATGCTGAAGCAGGATTTCCTTATTCTCCTCATGGGACAGAATTGCTTCTCTCGCTTCTTTGATAAAGGAGTCCATCAGGGAAGATACTGCTGTCAGGATGCTGACAATGAGCCTGTTTCCAGACTCCTTGGCGATGATATAATGAAATTCCTTATCTAGAACCACATTATATTTCTCATCCAGGGTCTCTCGCATGATCTCTACGATTTCTTTCATCCGGTGGAGGGACTCTTCACTGATCTTCTTTGCTGCAAGTCTTACGGTTTCCACTTCCAGAACTCTTCTCAGTTCCAGAATTTCCATGTTTTTACTGTTCTGAAGGACAAACATCAAGGAGAGGGGCTCAATGAGATTGTCTTCGAAACTATCTCTGATATAGTTTCCTCCGCCTTGTTTGCTTTCGATGAGACCAATGATCTGGAGTGCACGAAGCGCTTCTCTCACCGATGTTCTTGAGACTTGAAACTTCTCCACCAGTTCTCTTTCCGGTGGGAGTTTTTCGCCCTTTTTGAGCTCTCCGCTGGTAATCATAAATTTGATCTGTTCAATGACTTCTTCATATACTTTTGTATTTTTTACCGGCGTATACATGATAAACCTCCAGTTCTTATTTCTCCTGTTTCTGTAGCCTATTAGAAACCATTTGAATGCAAGGCTCGAAAATCTTCAAAGACAGGATGCGGACCATCCGAGCTAGAAAATCTTCCTCGTCCACTCCTCACAATTCCAGATATGTGTAGCAATTTCCTCATAGAACTCTCTCTCATGAGAAACCAGAAGTATTGTGCCTTTGTATTCCTGAAGCGCTCTTTTCAGTTCATCCTTCGCATCCTGATCCAGATGGTTCGTTGGCTCATCCAAAATCAGCACATTGGCATCCCGGTTCATCACCTTGGCAAGTCTCACCTTTGCCTGTTCTCCACCAGAGAGTACCATGACTTTTGATTCAATGTGTTTTGTAGTAAGACCGCACTTGACTAGAGCACTACGGACCTCATACTGGTTATACGCTGGATAGGACGCCCAGAAATCTTCAATACAGGTATTATAGTTGTCCTTTTGGCCTTCTTGCTCAAAATAACCGATTTCGATGTTCTCACCTGTTTCGATTTCTCCGCTGAACGGAGGAAGAAGCCCCATAAGACTCTTTAGAAGAGTAGATTTTCCAAGACCGTTGGCTCCAGTGAGCGCTACCTTCATTCCTTTTTCCAGATACACATTCACAGGCTTCGTTAGCGGTTCGTCATATCCGATGACCAGATGATCTGTTTTAAAGATCAGTTTTCCAGACGTTTTTCCAATTTTAAAATCAAAGCTTGGCTTTGGTTTGTCTTTCATAAGCTCAATCTTATCCATCTTATCCAGCTTCTTCTGTCTGGATTTGGCCATGTTGGAAGTGGCCACTCGTGCTTTGTTTCTCGCAATGAAGTCTTCGAGCTTTCCAATTTCCTGCTGCTGCCTTTCATAGGCGGCTTCCACCTGCTTCTTTCTGGCCTCATAGACTTCCTGGAAAGCATCATAATTTCCGACATAACGGGTTAGAGCTCTATTTTCCATATGATAAATAAGATTCACCACTTCGTTGATAAACGGAATATCATGGGAAATCAGCATAAACGCATTCTCATAACTCTTCAGGTAAACCTTCAGCCAGTCAATGTGCTCCTCATCCAGATAGTTTGTCGGTTCGTCCAGAAGAAGGATATCTGGAGACTCCAGAAGAAGTTTCCCAAGAAGCACCTTACTTCTCTGTCCTCCTGAAAGCTCATCCACCATCTTATCAAGACCTACATCCCGAAGACCAAGTCCTCTGGCCACTTCCTCCACCTTCGGATCGATGTTGTAGAATCCGCTGTTGTCTAAGATGTCCTGCAAAGTCCCCATTTCATCCATGAGCTTGTAGAGCTCCTCTTCTGTGCAAGAGCCCATCTTATCTCCAATGGTGAAGATCTCCTGCTCCATATCAAAAAGATACTGGAAGGCACTTTTCAGAACATCTCGGATGGTGGCTCCTTTCTGAAGACTGGAATGCTGGTCAAGATAACCTACTCGGACTCTATTTGCCCACTCCACTGTTCCTTCATCCGGCATCAGTTTTCCTGTGACGATATTCATGAAGGTGGATTTCCCTTCTCCATTGGCGCCGATGATTCCGACGTGTTCTCCTTTTAAAAGACGGAAGCTCACATCTTCAAATATGGCACGGTCTCCAAAACCGTGGCTGACGTTTTTTACTGTTAATATACTCAAATTCTCTCTCTACCTTTTCTTAAATTCATTATTCTACCACTTCTATTCCGTTCATCAGTCTTCTCAGATAATCCAGAGCGGCTATGGTGGTGCGTATTCTGATTCTCTCTCGTCCGCCTGTGAAGTATCTTTTCCACACATGGACTGCTCCATCCAGATAAATCCCTATGTAGACAAGTCCAACAGGCTTCTCTTCGGATCCTCCTGTGGGACCTGCAATTCCTGTGGTGACGAGGCATACTTCGCTGCCTGTAGCCTCATGAAGTCCCTGCGCCATTTCTCTTGCAGTTTCCTCACTGACCGCACCGAAGCTTCTCAATGTCTCTTCTTTCACACCAAGATATTTTACCTTTGATTCGTCACTGTAGGTGACAAAAGCTTCATTCAGCACTTTGGACATGCCTCCCTCGTAAGAAAGCAGTCTGGACGCAATCATGCCGCCTGTTACAGACTCTGCAATGGCAATACTTTTATTGTGTGAAACCAGTTCTCGTCCTATGACATCCTCCAGCGTGTCTTCATCAATGCCATAGATGTATTCCCCGATCCGCCTTCTGATTTCCTCTTCTACAGGTGCAATCATCAGTCTTGCTTCTTCTTCTGTCTTGGCTCTTGCAGTAATACGAAGAATGGACTCCCCGTCTTTCGCATAAGGAGCTACGGTGGGATTTTCTGAGGTATCTATGAGATCCTTCACTCTTGTGGCCATATCCCATTCCCCAAGGCCAATACACCTCAGAGTCTTGGAGATGATGGTGTGCTCCATGAACTGCAGAAGAAATGGCTTCACTTTGATTTCAAACATGGGCTTCATTTCCCGTGGAGGACCTGGCAAATTGATGATAAACTTATTCTCCGGCCCGATGATGATACATCCTGGTGCCGTGCCATTGGGGTTATCAAGGACGATGGCAGAAGCTGGAAACATAGCCTGCTTCTGATTCCCGTTCTCCATGGCTCTTGCATTGTTTCTAAAATAGGTTTCAATCACTTTGTAAGAAGGTTCATGAAGAACCAGCTCCTGAGAGAATACTTTCGCTGAGATTTCTTTCGTGATGTCATCCGGCGTAGGCCCAAGACCTCCCGTGGTGATGACAATATCTGCTTCTTTCAGCGCTTCTTTCAGCGCAATTTCCAGCCGAACCTCATTGTCCCCCACTGTGGTCTGTCTATAGATGCCAAATCCTAAAAGAGCCAGCTCCTTGGCCAGGTACTGGGCATTGGTGTTCACAATATCTCCAAGCAGAAGCTCCGTGCCTACTGCCATAATTTCTGCATTCATCTACTTACTCTCCTATACACTAAAGTGCTTCGTATCGCCATACAGTGCGATTTCACTGCTTCCTTCCGGGCTGATGACGATCTTTGAAATGCTGGCCTGCTCCACCACCGGTTTTTTCCAGAATTCAATGAATCCTTCTGGACTGAACTGACTCATAAGCGCTTTTAAGGTAACCCCATGGGTCACGATGAGTATATTTCCAGCAGCATGGTTCTTGGTAATGATGTCCAGGGCCTTCTGGGCTCTTCCCAATATTTCATCAAAATTCTCACCAGAGTTCTTTTGAAAGAGATGAGGCTTATTCCAGTAGTTTTCAAAGTTGTCTGGTTCCTTGGCTCTGATTTCTTCCAAAGTCTTTCCTTCCCAGTCTCCCATATTCATTTCTTTCAGTTCTTCCAGAAACTCCACCTCAAGGGGCAAATGGCCTTTGGCGGCCAGGGCCGTCTTTGCGGCACGTTCACTGGGACTGGTGTATATTTTTTCTATGTTGTACATTTTTACAGCTTCATGCAGCATTTTCCCCTGGGCAATGCCACGCTCTGTCAAAGGCGAGTTCATCCACCCCTGCAGTCTTTTTTGTGTGTTCCACTGGGTCTCCCCATGTCTTGTGATATAAAGGTTCAGCATTTTTACACCCACTTCTCTTTTTCTGACCCATCTATTCTACCATATGTGAAGTACCATGAAAACACTGATTTACTTTGCAAATCAGTGGGGACAGATATCCTTTGGCTTGAAAAAGAGTTTTCCCAAAGAGCAGACTCTCCGGAAAAACTCCAGTTTCAGTTCACCTTATTTGTTTTCACTTTCAATCAAAGCCAGAGCGATGGCGCCAATGACCCCTGCATCCTGTCCAAGTTCTGCTGGGACAATCTTGGTGGCATCAAACATAAAGTCAAAGCTTCTCTCACGGGCGGAAGCCTTCACCTTGTCAAAGAAGAGGTCCCCTATTTTAGAAACGCCTCCCCCAATGGCGATGACTTCAGGATCAAAGTTCACAATGAGGTTTGCGATCCCGATGCCTAGGTACATGAACGCCTGATCCAGAATCTCCTTGGCTACCTCGTCTCCAGCCAGATATGCCTGATGCACTTCGTAACTGGTGATGGTCTCCACCTCTTTCAGGGAGGTCTCTCTTCCAGCAGCTACTGCTTCCTTCGCTCTTTTGGCAATGGCAGTACCTGATGAAAGGGATTCAAGATCTCCATACTTTCCGCAGTTGCACTGATGCTTGCTGAAGGGCTCTATGGTCATATGACCCACTTCTAATGCATTGGATGTGTTTCCTCTGTAAGGTCTTCCATTGAGAACGGCTCCTCCGCCTACGCCCGTGGATACTGTGAGATACAGCATGTGCTTTGTGCCTTTTCCCGCACCAAAAGCATACTCTCCTAGAGCTGCCGCATTGGCATCATTGTCCAGATAGGTGGGAATCCCGAACTTCTTTTCAATGGGCTTTACTACATTGTAATTTTTGAAAGGAAGATTGGGTGTTGTGATGATGGTTCCTTTTTCCGCATCCAGTGGACCTGGTGAACCAATTCCGATGGCCCTGACCTCCTCATCACTGATCTGAGAAGCTTCCAGCACCATGGAGATAGATTCAAATATTCTATTCATGACCACCTCTTCTCCCAAATGGGATCCAGTGGCTAGGGTCGTCTTTTCCACAATATTTCCTTCAAGATCGCTGATGGCAGTGGTGATTTTCGTTCCGCCTAAATCTACACCAATCACATATTTCTTCATGTTCATCCTCCATACACTACACATTTGCTTCAATTATATCATGGGTTACCTGGATACCCTATCCATTCGCTAAAAATTTAGGTATTCGGTTTTCTTCTCACCACTTCTTAGAGTTCCTGTCGTAAAAGAAGATCCAGCATTTCACCGGATCTTCTTGGGTCTTTATTCTTTTGATTCTTTGAACTTCTTGGTCTCTTCCACGATCTTCTGAACTTCTGAAGGTGGAACTTCCTCGTATCTTGAGAATTCCATCTGGAAATCGCCTCTTGCCTGAGTCATGGAACGCAGGTCCGTCGCATAGGTCTGCATTTCTGATAGAGGAACCTCGGCCATAACCATCTGCTTGCCATCCACAGGCTCCATACCAAGGACACGTCCTCTCTTCTTGTTGATGTCTCCCATGATATCTCCCATGTACTCATCCGGAATGATGATGCTGGCTTTCATGATGGGCTCCAGAAGCACTGGGCTTGCCATCTCCATACCTTTCTTGAAGGCAAGATTCGCTGCAACCTTAAAGGCCATTTCAGAAGAATCCACTGGATGGAAGCTTCCATCGTATAGGGTAGCCTGAAGCTTAATCACGGGATATCCAGCCAGAATTCCTTCCTGAATGGATTCACGAAGGCCTTTTTCTACTGCAGGAATGTAGTTTCGAGGTACTGCACCACCGACAACCTTATCCACAAAGAGCAGTTCATCTTCTCCATCAGGACGTGGTTCGAAGATGATTTTGACATCTCCATACTGTCCATGTCCACCGGACTGCTTCTTATGCTTGCCTTGAACATCAGACTTCTTCTTGATGGTCTCTCTATATGGAATTCTAGGCTTTCTAAGCTCCACATCCACGCTGAACTTGGATTTCAGTCTGGAAGCAAGAATTTCAAGATGCGTATCCCCTTGTCCAGAGATGAGGATCTCTGCAGTTTCAGGGTCTCTCTCCATGGTAAAGGTAGGATCTTCTTCCACCAGTCTTTGAAGACCGGAAGAAATCTTATCCTCATCCCCTTTCGCTTTTGGCATGACAGCCATGGTCATGGTGGGCTGAGGGAAATTGAATTTGTCATAAATTACCTTGAATTTAGGGTCACAGATGGTTTCACCGGTCTTGGTATACTGCAGCTTTGTTACCGCACCAATGTCTCCAGCGATGATTTTATCTGTAAGGATCTGGTTCTTTCCTCTTAGGAAGATCAACGTATTGATCTTTTCAGGCTTGTCCTGATTGGTGTTGAAAACCGGCGTATCTGGACGGATGTGTCCGGTGATGACTCTAAAAAGAGAAATCTTTCCGACAAAGGGGTCTGCGATGGTCTTAAACACAAGTCCGGAGAATGGTTTGTCTTCTGAAAGAGGAATAAACTCTGTTTCTCCAGTCTCCACCACAACCGCTTTCTGCGGGATGGCATATTCCGGTGTTGGGAAACATTCAATCATATCCTCAAGAAGCGTTGTCATACCGATGACCTTGGACGCACTACCACAAGTGACAGGGGCAATGTCTCCAGATGCACAGCCCTTGATGAGTGCATTGTATATTTCTTCATGAGTCAGTTCTTCTCCACCGAAGTACTTCTCCAGAAGTTCTTCATCGGTCTGAGCCACAGACTCAATGATCATTTCTCTAAGTTCATTGACCTTATCCACTAAATCCTCTGGAACAGGAGCTTCCTTCATTTCAAAGGTCTTGGGATCATGTATTCTTGCACGGTTGGAAATAATATTGATGACGCCATGGAAATTTTCTTCTTTTCCAATGGGGTACTGGATCGGAACAACACTCATGCCATATTTTTCTTTCAGCTGAGCAAAGACTTTATCAAAATCTGTATGGTCACGGTCCAGTTTGTTGATGAAAAAAGTTCTTGGAAGTTTAATCTTATTGCAGTAGTCCCACGCCTTATCTGTTCCAACTTCAATTCCAGAAGCTGCGGATACAACGATGGTTGCCACGTCCACGGCTCTCATTCCTTGAATCTGTTCTCCAACAAAATCAAAGAATCCGGGTACGTCCACCATATTGAACTTGATATCCTGATAGGTAAATGGAGCCACAGAAGCCTGGAGTGAAATCTGCTTCTTCTTCTCTTCAGAATCAAAGTCTGTTGTCGTGGTGCCGTCTTCTACTCTGCCCAGTCTGTCGATGGACTTGGTATAGTAAAGAAGCGCTTCAGCCAGAGATGTCTTTCCAGTGCCACTGTGGCCGATTATTCCGACATTGCGTAAGTTTTTGATACGGTACTCTTTAATATACATATCATTTCCTCCTGCTGTATGATTTTTAGATAGGCTTTCAATGAAAACCTTTAACTTCCTTCTCATCATATCAAATTTTCTGAGTATTTTCTATAATCAGGCTAGTCTTTTTTCTTAATATTGTAGTATATTCGGTGAATTCAATGGAAAGTTTATTTTCCAATCCACTGAAAGTGTCTTATAATATTCATCGAGGAGTGATTTTATATGATAGTAAGAACACAAGAGGATTTGGAAGCATTAAAAGAAATCGGCAGAATCTGCGCACTGGTGAGAGATGAGATGGCAAAGGCAGTAAGGCCTGGCATAACCACCCTGGAACTGGATCTCATCGCCAAAAGACTCTTTGAAGAGAATGAGGCAGAATCTGCCCCTATGGGAGAATATGACTTTCCAGGATATACCTGTATCAGTGTCAATGATGTGGTGGCTCATGGGATCCCTTCTGACTATGCGCTAAAAGAAGGCGATAAAGTCAATATCGATGTATCCGCTTCTAAAAACGGGTTCTTTGCAGATACAGGACTAACCCTTAATATTCCTCCAACAGGAGAGAAGAACAAACTGCTTTTAGAGACTGCAAAAAAAGCACTCTATAAGTCCATTGAAAAAGCCATGCCAGGTACCATGACCAACAATCTAGGTAGAGCAGTCTATAACGAAGCCCAGTCCCACGGCTTTACAGTCATCAAAAACCTTACCGGACATGGGGTTGGAAAAACCCTCCATGATCATCCGGAAAATATTTTCAACTACAACGAACGCCGAGGCGCATCCCTGGTGAAAGAAGGCCATGTGCTGGCCATTGAGACCTTCATCAGTGAGAAAGATGACTACGTGGAAGAATATCCCGACGGGTGGACACTGAAAACACCACATAAAAACTACATCTATCAGTTTGAGCATACTGTAGTGGTCACAAAAGATGGACCCATGATCCTTACCCATGGCGTGGAATCTGATTTCTATGATCCCTTTGTATAGAATAGTGCACATTGTGAATATTTGATTATTTATCTGCATGAATATTCCATTTTATCTGATTTTCTGCTATACTGAATACAAGAAACAGATGGATGCCAGACATCCAAATAACTGTAAGGATGTGAGTCCGATGGGAACATCAGACCTGGAAATTGAATCCTTTCATACGAAAAGAGCAGAAGATTAAGCCATTGAATAAGTGAAATGCTATTCCTTACATGGTGACTGTTAAAGACATTAACGCTCATAAGTCGTATGATGCACAAATAGTAAAAACTGAATAAATATACATCTGCAGGCTCTTAGTATAGAGCCTGCTTTATTTTCGCTGAAAATCTCACAAGAAATATATAAATCTGTTTTTTTTTTTTTTGAATTTTATGATAAATTATATATACTATAGTAAATGAACTCATATTTCTTAAGATATCGTTCCTGTAATCAAGACTATGATGTTCGTCCTCAAAAAGAGCCCTCAGGAGCTGAATACAACAGTTTAGGTATTAGTAAAACAAGGTTTGAAAAAATCGCAGAGGTGAAACTATGAAAAGGAATATGATCCTTCTTGCAGCAGTACTGACCTTTTCTCTAACCGCTCTATCCATTTCTTCCCTTCAAAGAGCAAAGGCAGATCAGATTCCAAAAGAGGTGACTCAGCTGATTGAGGACAGAAACAGCACATACACCTTGGCAAAGGACTATTACTCCGTTCATGAAAAAGGATTCTCTGTACACTACATCAAAGAAACAGACAAGGATGAATCCTATTCCGACCTGTCAGATCTCTTCTATAAACAGGACCACTGGTTGTTCATACTAGAAAAGAGCGGCAGCTCTGAAGGTACAATATTGATTGGAAAAGAATATTCTAAATACCAAGTTCTTGCTTGGGGAGAGCCTGGAGAAATGTTCTATCATACCCTGGCATTGGCTGATCCTTCTGGTGAAAAAGATGTAACTGTACTCCACTATGCAGGCCACTATTATCTGATGAAAAACGATCAGCTGTTTCAAGTACCTAGAACAAAGCTGGAGTACGAAAGAAATCCTTATGCAATGGATACACCCATGGAAAGCAAAGACTTCCTGAAACTTGTCCTGAATAATAAAAACTAACTGATTGTGAGGTATGTCATGAAGAAAATGAAGGCTTTTATGTTACTGATGATAGTGCTCCTTATTGCCGGTTGTGTTCAAGATACCTGGAAATCCATTTTCACAGAGAAACTGGAAGGAATGGGCTATACCGTAGTAGAGCACGAAGTAGATACAGTATCGAGACTGATCAGAAGCAAAGAAGAAGAGTATGAAGATATTCATCTGGCATTATTCTGGGAAGTCCAAGAGTTTGATATTTCAAAGTATGAAGGGAAGACAATCAAATACCATATCTATCGGGTGAAAAACCATCCTGTGGATCTCACTACTGAACTTGCTGAATCCACAGAACTGTATCTTGGTGTCATCGATGGAGAATATGTAGGCGGTTACTCCATACCCCATAAAAAAGGAGAAACATTCCTTGGCGGGTTCTCTTCTATTGAAGGAAAGTCCCTAGAAGAGCTCACTGGACTTACCTATCCTGAGTGGTTTCAAAAATGGAGTGAGACCTATGAATAAAATAAACTACCTTTGCAGGAAATGATGTCATAAAAAGTATTCTCTCAGAGATCATAGAAACCGCGCTATTCGGTCTGTTTTTATACATTGTACTATGAATATTCCTGTATTTTGGATTACAAATAAACTTACGGTTTCTCTTCACTGCCCTCTATGATCCGTATCACTCCTTGAGAGCAGTGAAAATCTCCCAGAGCTGCATTGAAAAGTCTGATGAACCGTCTTCATGAGTCTTCGTTTTGTTTCAGTTGTCGCTATGAAATATCAAACATAAGTTGAGGTTCTAATGAAAAAAATATTTTATTGTACGATACCCCTTCTTTTCCTTCTTCTATTTTCCGGCTGCAGCAGCACCAAAGAGAAATTCACAGTACATCTCATAGAAGATGAGATGTTTGACACGGTGATTCAGTTTATCCAATATGCAGAGGATGAAGAAGAATTCGAGAAAAACACAGAGATTATTAAAAATGAATTTTCTTACTATCATAGGCTCTTTGACAAATACAAAGACTATCCAGGTGTTGCTAACATCAAAACCATCAATGATGCTGCCGGCAAAGCACCTGTACCTGTAGAACAGCCTGTTATTGATCTTCTTCTGTTCGCAAAAGAGATGCATGAAAAAACGGAAGGAAAGAATAACATTGCACTGGGAGCTGTTTTGAAAGTTTGGCACAACTATAGGGAAATGTACGGCGATCCAGAAGAATATGACGAGAACAACACAGATTCTAAAATTCCCGATCTGAATGAACTGGAATCCCTAAGGACTCATACGGATTTATCCAAGCTCATCATTGATGATCAGTCCAATACCGTTTATATCGAAGATCCTCTCATGTCCATCGATGTGGGCGGCGTCGCCAAAGGTTATGCCACAGAGCTGGTCGCAAAAAAACTAGAAGCATCAGGTGCAACAGACTTTGCAGTGAACGCTGGTGGCAATGTTCGCGTATCAGGACACTCCTATGGAAGTGATGGCAAAATGCGATCATGGAATACCGGTATACAAGATCCATTTGTCAGCACAAACCCATCTGTGGCCAATATTCACATCACCAGTGGATCTCTGGTTTCTTCTGGAAACTATCAGAGATACTACTGGCATGATGGCAAAAAATATTCTCATATCATCGACAACGATACACTTTATCCAGCATTTCTCTATGCTCAGGTATCCATCTATCACAAGGACTCTGGAACTGCTGATTATCTCAGCACAGAGCTTTTTCTCCTTCCGGTTGATGAAGGAAGAAAACTCGCCGAAAAATTTGACGCTGAAGTCTTATGGATGGAGATGGATGGCACCATTCACAAAACCTCTGATTTTTTTGAGATCAGAGAAAAGTAATATTCTACAGATCATCTAGCTTGAAAACATATTTATAAAGCAAAAATCTTTTAATACGTGCACATTCATCAAACTGCAATATTAGAATCAAAGATTTCAGGGAAGGGGCCCGTATTCATTTAACAATTATTCAAATTCAAATACATCAAAATATGGAATAATGGAGGCTCTATGAGAAAAAAATAGAGTATGCTTTGATGTTGCTTATCATTGCGGGGGTTACGTACTGGATACTGTCAGGAATCACACTAAAAACAGACGTCAAGGAAAATGTCTCAGTTCAGATTTATGAAAAGGATAAATATGCAAAAGACTCAACAATATATTGATGGTATTGTTCATAAGTATCTGTTTTCTAAAGAGCAGTATTTCACTGGGAAGTTCAATCTGGAAAACTTCGATAAGCAAACGTCTAATGTATGGATTCAATAGTCAAAAGATAAGGATATAAAGATGCAATCTATATCATCTCCTACTTCATCAAACCTTAGGATTGGCTATTGGATGCTCATCGATAAAGATATGCGTTCATTTGTGTTCACCTATGATGATGGAAAGATAGCAGCTACTTCTCAGGAATTAATGGAGTCGTACAAGGATATTTCGAGGAATTATAACTAAATTAGCAAGACACAAAGGGATTCAAAATTGAATCCCTTTCAAAGATTGCGATGATCTACACTATATTCACGAAGAGGCTTTTTCTTTAGAGCAGACTCTTTATTCAGGACCAGTTTGATGCACATAGACAGCTCTGACAACTCTCTTCACAGTGATATTTTCCCATGGGAATCATCATCGGCGAACCTGACACTGGATCTTTCATGATACTGCAAGTCAGATTATACACATCCTCCACCAGACTGCAGGTGATAACATCCTCTGGGGTACCCTCGGCGATGAGTCTTCCAGATTTCATTGCGAAAATATGATCAGCATATCTCGCTGAAAGATTCAGATCATGCAGCACCATCACGATGGTTGTTCCTTTCTTCTTATTCAGTTCCATCAGTCTGTCCAGAATCTCAATCTGAAAGCTCACATCAAGGAAAGTGGTCGGTTCATCCAAAAGAAGAATGTCTGTCTCTTGTGCCAAGGCCATGGCAATCCAAACTCTCTGTCTTTGACCTCCAGAAAGCTCCTCCACATTTCTGTCAGAGAGCTCTAAAACCCCCATCAACTGAAGTGCTTCCTCTACAACCTGATAATCTCTGGAGCAATGACTTCTGAAAAACCCTCCATGGGGATATCTGCCCCGAAGGACCAGGTCTGCTACTTTGATCCCCTCAGGAAGTACAGGTGACTGAGGAAGGAGCCCCAGCATTTTCGCAACAGATTTAGACTTCATTTTTGCAACTTCCTGATCCCCAAGATACACCTTGCCTTTCATAGGAGAAATCAATCTGGAAAGTGTTTTTAAGAGTGTTGACTTCCCACAGGCATTAGCCCCTATGATCACAGATATCTTTCCTTTTGGTATGGTCACACTGACATCCTGAAGAACTTCTTTTCCATCATATCCCGCAAACAGGTGCTCCGCTCGTAATGTATCAGCAGTCATCATAAAGATCCTCCTTTTTTGTTGAGATCGATAAGCAGATATAGTAAATAAGGTGCTCCGATGATGCCTGTCATAATCCCCACCGGAAATCTCATGCTGAATGCATACTGTCCTAAAAGGTCTGCTGACAAAACAAGTATCGCACCTACAAATGCTGAAGCCAATGCATTACTGCCTCCTCTTCCTGAAACCCTGGAAGCGATGGGACCTGAAAGAAAAGCCACAAAAGATATCGGACCTGTCACCGAGGTGGAAAATGCCAGAAGGCATACAGAAGAAACCATCAGAGCCCCCCTCATGAACGCAGTCCTTATTCCTAAAGTCACAGCCTTCTCCTCTCCAAGTTCCATGATTTTCAGTTCTCTTTCCAAAAGAATCGTTAGTCCTCCACAAAGGATCAAAACCCAAGGCAGCATAGAAAGACTTTGCATCCGGATTCCATTGAGATTTCCGCTCATCCATCTCATTGCTGCTGGAACATCATACTGATTGGCTCGAAGAAGCATATAAGAAATAGCCGCCTGGACTACGGCTTGAATCCCTATCCCAATGAGGATCAGTTTCCCTCCTGAAAACTGTCCACCTTTTGAGAGAATATAGAGCACTGCTGTCACTGCGACGCCTGAGAACACAGCACTCCAAGAAACAGCTGGTCCGCTGAGCTGAAGTACAAGAAGACAGTACACCGCTGCCAAACTTGAACCAGAAGTGATTCCAATGACATCCGGACTTGCCAGAGGATTCTTCAGCATCTTCTGGAAGGTATTGCCTGCAAATCCAAAAGCCATCCCTGCAAGAACTCCTGCCAGCATCCTGGGAAGTCGCAGGGTTTTCAGAATAAAGGTCTCCTGACCCTGATACTCTGTAAAGAGCACTTCCACAACTTTTCGTAAAGTATACTTCTCTTCTCCAAGCATAAGAGAGGTAAGTGAAGCTGCAATCAACAACATGCCCAGTAGAATCCAGGAAACCAGGATCCTTTTCTGCCGTTTTCTGTACCCTTCTAGAGTACGGATTTCTACTTTTCTCATGAGAGGCCCTTTCCTTTAGCTTTCATTGCCACATATATCAATACTGGTGCTCCGAGAAACGCTGTGACAATCCCTGATTCCAGCTCACTTGGGCTGCCAAGAAGTCTTCCAATGACATCTGCAGCAAGAAGCATGCTTCCCCCATACAGAACGGACATGGGCAAAATCATCTTAAGATTCGGTCCCCATAAAAGTTTCAGAAGATGGGGCACCATAATCCCTACAAATCCAATAGGTCCTGCTGCTGCCGTTACTGCACCACAAAGAAGAACTGCTGAAATACTGCCAAGAATTCGTATGACAGCAGGATTTCCGCCAAGTCCTGTGGCCATCTCCTCTCCCAAAGAAAGAAGATCTAATGCAGGCAGCAGGATAAAAGCAAGCACAAGGCCAGCAAGAAGAAATGGTCCAATCATCTTCAACGATGCCCACGTGGCACCACCAATACTGCCCACCTGCCAGAACCGGAAAGCATTAAGGACTTCTGTTCTTGGAAGTATCACAGCACTTACAAGAGAGGATAATGCAGCACTGGTCGCTGCCCCTGCCAGAGCCAGCTTAATAGGCGTCATCCCGCCATATCCCATGGATCCAACGCTGTAGACAAAGAAGGCTGTGATGAACGCTCCTGCCAGAGCCATCCAGATATAATGCTCCAATCTGTCCATGGAGAGAAAACTCATACCAAGGACCACAAAAAGTGATGCACCTGTATTGATACCTAAGATACTGGGATCTGCAATGGGATTTCTTGTCACTGCCTGCATGAGTGTTCCGGATACCGCAAGAGAAGCTCCTGCTGCTAAGCCGAACACTGTTCTTGGAAGTCTTTCCCGGACCACCACTCCGGAAAAGCTTTCAAAATTGCCAAAAAAGAGGCTGTCCAAAACCTCTTTCAGCGGTACCATTCGGGAACCGAAAGCCAGGGAGGCCAGAACACTCATGATAAGCACAAGGATTCCCAGCCCCACAAAGGCATAGTTTCTCTTCATTACTGCACTTTCTTTGCTGCGTCACTCATGAGCTTCAGATACTCATCAATTGTGGCAGGAATGGATAATGCACTTGGTGTGCCGGACGCAGCCAGCGGAGTGCCATCTTCAATAATCACAACAGAGCCTCTTTTCACAGCTTCCATAGTGCCAATTAAGGGATCATTCTGAAGTGTCTCCAGAAGACCTTCTGTTCCATAGGTAATGACAAGATCCACATCCGTCAGAAGATCCACATTCTCCGCACTGAGTTCCACCGCAAAGCTTTTGTTCTCTTCCTGAAGTTTCTTCACACTTTCTGGTAGAACCATCTGAAGATCTTCCAGGTATGCCGCTCTTGGATCAGCAGGCAGATAGATATAGAACTTGGAGAGATCCTGTGGAGAGAAGTAGAAGAATGCTGCAGATTTTCCAGTGAGTTCTGGATATGTCTTGAGCTTTTCTGTAATGAGATTCTCAAGATCTTTCACCAACGCCTCGCCCTCTTCTTTCATACCAATAGCTTCGGAATTTTCCGTGATCTGATCTCTCCAGAAGGTCTGCCAAGGCATATTCTGATAAGGTACCACTGGCGCAATCTCAGACAGCAAGTCGTACTCTTCTTGGGTGATTCCTGAATAAGATGCTAAAATCACATCCGGAGCCACCTTATATATAGCCTCATAGTTTAGACCTGCCACATCATCAAAGAGTACTGGACTCTCCACACCTAAAGATTTGAAAGCATCCTTGGTCCATGGAAGAAGACCGCTGCCATCTGTCATCCCGTAATTCGCCATGGATACTCCTACAGGTACAACACCAAGGGCTAAAGGCACATCCTGATTTCCCCAGGAGATGGTAGCTATCCTTTCTGGTTTCTTCTCCAGAACAGTTTCTCCAAAAGCATGCTGAATGGTCATGGGATATAGAACATCATCCTGTGACACTTCATCACCACTTACAGGTATTTCAGGAGCTTCTTCCTTAGGCGCTGCCCCACAACCGGTGAAAACAGCAGTAATAAGTAAAAGGGAGGCAATAATCATCATAATTTTTTTCATATTTATCTAGTCCTTTCGTCTTGTGATATGAAACAGTCCCAAAACAATACCATTAACACAAGCAGAAGGATTTCTATCATCCTGAAAAAATCCATAGGAAATCTAGGCAGAAGGGGAGTGACTGCCTAAATCATCCTATTTCATTGCACCGCACACTTGTTGTAAATGATTATCATTCTCAACTAAAACCACTATATCACCCTGAAATTTCCAGGTCAATAATTTATCATGAACTATGAAAATTGACCAAAATATAGTAATAAAAACCAAAAAGGAAATGGAATTCAGATTGGTCTGATTCCATTTCCTCTTTCATATATGACCTATCTCAGATTTCTACGAACCATTTCTTCCACGGCAAAAGAAGCCACATCATCTGCATACTTACCAGGACCAAATCCTGCATCATACCCCAGCTCTTTCGCCAGCTCATGACTGATTCTAGGCCCCCCGCAGATAAGAACCACTTTATCTCTTAGTCCTTCTGCTTCCAGAAGTTCAACTAGGTGAACCAGATTATCGATATGGACATTTTTCTGAGTTACAGTCTGGGACACCAAAAGAACATCCGCATCCAAATCCACTGCTTTCTTTAAAAACTCCTCATTGGATACCTGACTGCCCATATTAAGGGCTTCCATCATTTCATATCGCTCCAGACCATAATGTCCTGCAAATCCTTTCATATTCATGATAGCATCAATACCAACTGTGTGTGCATCCGTCCCTGTGGATGCACCAAGCACTCTGACCTTTCTGCCAATCTCGTCTTTAATAAAGGTATTCACTTCATCCATGCTCATTACAGTGCCACTGACAGCTTCCACATGAATATCCTCATAGTTCACAGAATGCTGAAGACTGCCGTATACCACAAAGAAGGTGAACTCCTTGTCTAGCGCTTTGTGATGGGCAACTAGTGGGTCAAGAAGCCCCATTTTCTTCGCAAGGTCTTTTGCTGCCTCCACTGCTTTATCTCCATCTGGTACCGGCAGTGTAAAGGAAACCTGAACCTTTCCATCATTCATAGTATCTCCATAAGGTTTCACTTTGTGAAGATCCAGTTTTTCGTCTACGTTGACTTTTTTACTGCTGTACAATCCGCTGCTCATTTAGTTCACACCGCCTTCCAAAAGAAGTTCAAAGAATGGGTTCTCATAATGGGCACTCTTTCTTACCACACCATCAAGCCCCTTTCCTCCATCCTGAGGACGCTTGATTCCAGCGAACTTTCCTGTTTCCAGTGTCCTGAAGAGGCCTTCCTTCTCAATATTTCCTAGAAGTGCCACCGTTTCCTCCAGCACTTCTTGTGCACGTTTCTCAATAATGCCACCTTTTTTAAACTCAATCTCACTGCCAAAATCCTCCATGGTATTGAAGATGTACGCAGCGTTATCGATGGCTGCCGCTCTATCCGACAGGAATGGTGTATGAATGGCTTCTGTCATCATCCCAAGCAGATGAAGCTTCTGACCTGTCATGATGGTCACCATATTAAACAGAGCATTCTGGACCTGACCTTTAAAAATATCTCCCGTCATGAACTTTGTAGGGGGCATATACTTCAGCGGCGCTTTCGGGAAGATTTCTCTTGCCATTTGCGCTTGAGCCAGCTCATACAAAAACCCATTTTTCAGCGTTGGATCCATCTCAAAGGCATGACCCAGTCCCATCTGCTCCTCCGGAAGACCTGCAAGTAAGGCAAACTGTTCATTAATGAACTGGGAAGCAAGGACTGTATGCGCTTCTTCATAAGCATCTGCTGTCGTGAGATAATTATCTTCTCCTGTATTGATGATGACACCTGCAAAGCCATTGATGGCTCTGGAAAAATACTGGTCTATGAGTGTTCTTTTCATGTTGATGTCTCTAAAAAGAATTCCGTAAAGAGCATCATTCAGCATGACATCCAACCGCTCCATGGCACCCATAGCCGCAATTTCCGGCATGCAAAGACCAGAGCAGTAATTGCAGAGCCTGATATATCTGCCCAGCTCCTCTCCCACTTCATCCAAGGCTTCACGCATCAGTCTGAAGTTCTCCTGCGTGGCCATAGTCCCTCCAAAGCCTTCTGTGGTTGCACCATAAGGCACATAATCCAGAAGGGACTGTCCAGTGGTTCTGATGACCGCGATGATATCTGCCCCTTGTTTCGCAGCTGCCTTCGCTTGTACGATGTCTGCATAGATATTTCCTGTAGCCACAATAACATACAGATATGGACCAGATTTATCCCCAAACCTTGCAAGTTTCTCTTCCCGGACTCCACGGTTCTTTCGGATTTTTTCCACCATTTTTTTGGCTACTTCTTCCACTGCCAGATTTCTTTCAAAAGCATCTGTCACAGGGATTTTCGTAAGATCCAGATTTCCGGCTGCAACTTCCTCCGCAATTTCTTGAGGTGTCTTTTTGAGCATCACCATGGCATTTCCGATATGAAAAGCCGCTCCATCCTCCAAAGCATGTTTTTCTTTCAGATGATCCACTACAAGATTCGGCAGTGGAACCCCTTCCTCATTGATTCCATCTACACCCAGAAGCCGCAGAACAGTTCGTTCTACGGCAACGGTGCTGTGCTCTTCCACAAAACGCTGTGTGTTCAGTGCAATCTTTTTTGCATATTCTCTCGCTTCTTTGACTTTCTTTACGTCCAGTCTGATTTTACTCATATTCTTCCCCTTACTCCAGTAGTTTTCGTATTTCTTTTGTCAGTTCCTCCGTAAATCCCAGGTATTCCGCAATTCTCACCGCATCTCCTGTGGTTTTAGATCCATCCCATTTTTCCAATGAGTAATCCATCTTTTCCTGCAGTCTATCCACAAGAACATGACTGTTATCCACACTTTTCTGGATGTCTTCCCCAAAAGAATGCTCTTTTAGTCCCTTTACCTGATATCTGTAGATTCCCATCAGTTCGTGCAGATCAAAATGTGTGGCTATCAGAAGAAAATGGTGCTTATTCTTGAAATGATTGAGAAGTCCTCCTACAATGGCTGTTCCTTCCACTGGATTTGTTCCTCTGGCAGGCTCATCCAATATGATCAAGGAAGGCATCTCAGAAAGAGAGCTCAGGATCTCACGTATTTTCAGCACTTCTCCACCAAAAGAGGACAGTCCTTGACGCACTTCTTCCTGATCATCGTGAAGAAGGTGCACTTCCCTGAAAAAGGGACAGGACATCTCTTCTGCAAAAGGCAGTAGTCCATATTTTACCAGAACAGCATTGAGATGGATGGTTTTTAAAGCCATGCTTTTTCCACCCATGTTCGCTCCTGTGAGCGCAGTACTTCCAGGTTTCAGTTCAATGGAAATCTTCGTCATTTTCTTCCCACGCTTTTCCAGAAGATGCTGAAAATACGGATGCCAGGCTCCCTGCATGGTCATCGGAATGCTGCTGTCGAGCTTCGGCAGAGAGCACCCATATTGCTTTGCAACCCTTGCCTTTGCCAGAAGAAAATCCATCTGCCCAAGAACTTCCATTGAGTGATACAGCTTGTCTGCTTCTTTTGAAACAGTTCTTGAGAGCTCTTTTCTGACTTGATACTCCGCTTCTTCTTCTTTTTGAAGCAGAACTCTTCTTTCCAGAAGAAGTGCATTCTTTTCTTCTTCGCTTTTCGCCTGGCGGATTCTTTTTTCCATGGCTCTTTTTTCTTCCCGAACCCATCGGAGCTCATCATCATACTCCTCATAAATATAGAATGTACTTAGGTTCTCTCCCTTGGGATCCAGTATCCTTGTCAGATGTGGAAGTCTTTCAGGAAGAAGGTCCTCTTCCTCAAACTCCTTCCATAAGGCCTCTACTTTGTGCATTCTCTGAAGAAAATACTTCAGTTCGAAAAGATCCACTACAGTCAGCACCTGATTCTTTGATGCAGCATCCACCAAAGCCCGAATATCTTTCAGTTCTCTCAGATAGGAAAGGAGTTTTTCACAAGTCTCTTCCAGTTCTACGACTTTCACCGAGAACTCTTTTGTTTTCTGCAGCTCTTTGGATAGTTCCTCCTGAGCAGCGTAAACTTTAAGATTCCTTTTTTTCTGGGTGCCAAAAGGACTTACCGTATCGATGAGTCCCATCACAAAGGAGAATCCTTCCATTTCTTTATGCTTCTTCATTTCTTCTCCTCCTTTGCAGATCCTTCAGAGACTCCACTGGCAAAGCTGTTTCTTTTCTGATGAGCTGTATCAGTCCTTCTGAAGGAATCTCCAGCCCTGAAATCTCATAGGGATTAAAAAGAATCCGCTCCACTGATACAGTATGTTCTGCGGTAACAGAAATCTTCCTGAGATTTAGTTTTTGAAGCATCTCATGACTGACCAGAAACTTGGTAGGGTCTTCCAGAATCAGCTCCACACTCCGGAACAAAGTTTCTGAGAGCAGCTTAGTAAGAAGACTGTCCGTAACAGCTCCTCTCAAAAAAACCGCTTCTGTTTTTTCTGTAAATTTTTCAATAATCTCTTTATCAAGTTCCATGGCCAAGTAACCTTCTACCTTTTCCCACTCACCGTTGTAGATGAATGCGCGCCACTTCTCCATGGGTAAGCATCTTTTTGTTTTTTTCATGGTAAGCCCATAGACAGCGTCCACGGTTTTTTCAAGCACCTTTTGCGGACTTCTGCTGATGTTTACGCCTGTGCAAAGTACTGTGCTTTCGGTGGAGGTGGCGAAGGACATTCTCGACAGTGCCCCATCCACAAGGAATATCGCATGTGGTTCAATCCTTCTAACAGCACTTTCCAGTAGTGCCAGATCTTTTTTTCTAGAAGGTCCTGCAATTTCCACAAATCCATCGGAAAGAGCCCTGAGCAGAATGATTCTGCCCAAGGCGCTGTATAAAGGCAGCACGTCCAATATTTCCATGGTAATATCGCAGCGGCCTACAAGCTCTGTACTGGTTGCCACAAGGGTACCTTCATAAACATAAATCCGGGGTTTCTTGGAACTTGTCACCAGATCCTTCTCCTCTCCATCTCTTCCAATGGAGGTTATGGCCAGAATCTTGTCTTTAGCATGGATTCTCGCTTCCTCAAGGAGTTCATTGAGGAAAGAAGTCTTTCCTGTATTTTTTCCAAGCCCAATGATGGACAGAGAAGACTTCTCAAATAGGTCTTTCATGTCAACTTCTAGCCTTTCGAAGAACCTCGGCATTACCGATACTCATCTGATCTCCTTCTAAAAGTGCGGAGAGACCAATATTCTCCACCCTTTTGTCCCCTCTACAGACCTCACACTGGCAAGACTCTTCATAGTGATCCGGTTCTGTATAGGTGGTGATGACTCCTTCAAAATTTCTGAGAACAACTTTATGAACTCCTTGGCTGATGACATAGTTAGGCATAACAGGAATCTTTCCACCTCCACCAGGTGCATCCACCACAAAGGTCGGTACACTGAATCCGGAGGTATGGCCGCGAAGTCCTTCAATGATTTCTATACCTTTGGATACAGGTGTTCTAAAATGCTCCAGTCCCATGGAGAGATCACACTGATAAATATAGTAGGGACGTACTCTCATCCGCACAAGTCCATGAACAAGATCTTTCATCACGTGGACACAGTCATTGATTCCTCTGAGAAGAACGGACTGATTGCCAAGGGGAATTCCAGCATTGGCCATACGTTCGCAGGCCGCCTTGGACTCTTCTGTGATTTCTGATGGGTGATTGAAATGGGTGTTCAGCCAGATGGGATGATATTTTTTCAGCATATTGACCAGATCATCCGTAATTCTCTGTGGCATCACCACAGGCACTCTGGTTCCAATTCTGATGATGTCCACGTGGGGGATTTCTCTAAGCTTTTTGATGATGGCTTCCAGTCTGATGTCGCTCATTAGGAGGGCGTCTCCTCCTGATAGGAGCACATCTCTCACTTCTGGTGTTCTCCTGATATACTCGATGGCTGCATCAATTCTGGCATTGCTCATGGCATTATCTGTCTGTCCAGCAAATCTTCTTCTGGTGCAGTGTCTGCAGTACATGGAGCATTGGTCCGTGATCAGAAGAAGCACTCGGTCCGGGTATCTGTGCGTCAGCCCTGGAACAGGTGAATCCTCATCCTCGTGAAGTGGATCCAGGAGATCTGCTTTTGAGTTCAGGATTTCCATGGCGGAAGGTACAGCCTGAAGACGAACGGGATCCAAATGATTTTCTTTATCCATCAGAGTCAGATAGTACGGCGTGATGGCCATTCGGAGTGTCTTGGTTGCCTTTAATGCCCCTGCTTCTTCTTCCACCGTCAGTGGCAGATATTTTTTCAGTTCATCTACCGTCTCGATTCTATTTTGAACCTGCCAGAGCCAACTGTTCCATTTTTCATCGGGCACGTCCGGAAACATTTCTTTTCTGTTCATCTCTGCAAATTTATTCATGATACTCCCCCTTGTACACATCGCCTACACGTATAGCTCTTCAAAAATTCTTCTCAGCGCTTCTGATTCTCTTAGCTCCTGAAGTGTAATTTCTGCATGTCCTTTTGTATATCCGTTTCCAACCATCATTGTCACATCCTT
>NZ_DOPX01000020.1 GCF_003514505.1 Proteiniclasticum sp. | reverse complement strand
GGAAGTTACTTTTGCAATTAACTTGATAAAACTATGGTAAAACTATTTTTCAAAAAAGGTATCTATTTATTTAAAGGTGTGCTATACTAAACAAGTCGGAAACGGCAAAACAAATTTACAGTTAATTACACAGATTTCAATTTCGCCTTAGCGACAGAGAATTTTAGGTATAACTGTTCTAAGGAGGAAAAACACATGGAAGACAAGAAGATCATTTGCAGAGACTGCAACAACGAATTCGTATTCACCGTAGGTGAGCAGGAATTCTACAAGGAAAAGGGATTCGAAAACGAACCAGTTAGATGTCCTGATTGCAGAAGAGCAAGAAAGAACGAAAAGTTCAACAGAAGATAGTCTAATAAATGAAGCAGTTGCGTAAGCAGCTGCTTTTTTTGTCGCCTTAGATGCTGAGATAAAAGAAAAAGATCCCCCTTTGAACTTAAACGTGGAGAGATCCTTTCTTATAATTTATGTTCTACTCTTCCGATACTGCACCATTTCCCACCTGACTCACAACCATCTCATAATATCGGCCCTTCATCCTCATCAGCTTCTCATGTGGTCCTTCCTCAAGGATCCTGCCTTCCCCGATGACATAGATTCTGTCCGCACTTTTTATAGTGGAAAGTCTGTGGGCAATGATGACACTTGTCCTGTTTTTCAGAAGCTTCACCATGGCTTTCTGAATTTCTTTTTCGGTTTTAGTATCTACAGAACTGGTGGCTTCATCCAGAATCAGTACAGGTGCATCAGAAAGCACCGCTCTCGAAATGGCCAATAGCTGCCTCTGCCCTTGGGAAAGTGTATCCGTGCTGCCAGAAACCTCCGTATCATAACCTTGAGGAAGCTTCAGAATAAAATCCTCCGCATGAGCCACTCTGGCTGCATGATAAATTTCCTCATCGGTGGCCTCAGGTCTTGCATATCTGATGTTTTCCCGGATGGTACCAGTGAACAGGAAGGTATCTTGCAGCACCACCGAGAAATTCTCCATGAGACTTCTTCTCTTAATGGTTCTAAGATCCATTCCATCAAAGGTGATGGCTCCTTTTTCCAGATCATAAAACCGGGTCATAAGGTTCACGATGGTGGTTTTTCCCGCCCCAGTTTCTCCCACCAGCGCAATGGTTTCCCCTGGATGCACCTTGAAGCTTACCCTTTGAAGCACCGGTTTATCCTTGGCATAAGAAAAATAAACGTCCTGAAATGAGATTTCCCCTCTAGGATTCTTTAGGGTCACTGCATCTTTACCATCTTTCTCTTCTTCCTGTTCATCCAGAATCTCAAAAACTCTCTCCGCTCCCACCAGCGCCTGCTGAATGTTTGTGAACATACCGGCGATGTTGTTGAGCGGTCTGCCGAACTGTTTGGAATAGGTAAGAAAGCTCACTACAATGCCGACACTGATGGTTCCATTCACGCTCATAAGACCACCTGCAAAAGCAATGAGTGCAAAAGAAAGATTGCTGATGACTCCCATGAAAGGCATGAGAAAACCTGCCCAGATCAGCGCTTTGGTTGCAGCTTTTTCCAGATCTTCATTTACCTTTCTGAACTCTTTCAGTGTCTCTTCTTTCCTGTTGAAAGCCTTCACCATTTTCATGCCCGTAATGCTCTCCTCTACAATCCCGCTGAGATCTCCCAGCGCTCTTTGCCGCTGCATGAAGTAAGTTCTGCTTCTTTTCGAGATAATTTTTGTCAGGATTATAAACAGCGGAACGGCGATGAGCGCAAGAAGCGTCAGCAAGAAATCTAATGAAAGCATCATGATGAGGGAGCCCACCAAGGTGAAGAGGGATGCGATGAGCTCTGTGGTGGTCTGCGCAATGGATCCGCTGATATTGTCCACATCATTGGTCATACGGCTCATGGTATCACCATGGGGTCTTCTGTCATAGAAGATCAGCGGGATTCTCTGAAGCTTCCTGAAGAAACTCTCCCTCAGATCCTTCACCAGACGCTGAGTCACCTTCGCCATGAGCACCCCATTCACAGTCTGAAGCAGCCAAACCATGACATAGCAGAACAGAAGATATAGAATCATTCTCTGGAGAAGAGACGTGTCCACGAGGTTTTTTTCCAGATCGTAAGCATTGATGGCTCTTCCGATATAAAGTGGAACCACCAAAGAGAAGGACGACGCCAGAAGAGTTAGGACCGTTGCGCCCAGGAGCGCCTTTCTGTATCTTCTGAAAAGCGCCAGAAGCCGCTGGAGGGTTTTCTTGTATTCTCTTGGTTTTTCAGATGGAACAAAACGGTTTGCACCGCCGCCAAAGCGTCCGAACTTTGGCATCTGATCGAGATTCTGTGGTCCTTTTCCATTCTTTTCCATCTACATCACCGCCTTATCCAGTTCTCCAATTTGAGACACATACAGATCTCTATAGGTGGAAGAATTCTTCATCAGATCCCCGTGGGTGCCGAAGCCCTCCATTTTCCCTTGAGAAAGAACAAGAATTTTATCCGCCCCCATGGCTGTGCCGATTCTCTGGGTGATGAGTATGGTCGTTCTTCTGGGCTTAAACTCCTTTATGGCTTCCCGGACTTTTCTGTCTGTCACAGCGTCCAGTGCCGATGTGGAATCATCCAGAATGAGGAGCTTCGATTCTTTAGCCAGAGCCCGTGCAATGGACACTCTTTGCTTCTGGCCCCCCGACAGATTCACCGCCCCCTGATATATACTGCTCTCATATCCTTCTTTCATAGAGAGGATAAAATCTTCTGCCTGGGCGGCTTGTGCAGCACGCTCCACTCTATCAGGACTCATTTCCGGACTGCTCCAAGCGATATTCTCCTGAATAGAACCTGAAAACAGCATGGTCTTCTGGGAAGAAACGGATACTGCATTTCGAACCTGTTCCACTGTGTAGTCCCTGATGTCTATGCCATCAAGAAGAATCCTGCCCTCCTTCCCTTCATAAAACCGAAGGAGCAGCCAAACCAACGTGGATTTCCCCGATCCAGTGGGGCCGATGACCGCCAGGGTCTCTCCCGCATTCAGACGAAAACTGAGATTCTCCAGTGCGTAGAGTCCGCTCCCGGATGGATAGGAGAAGGAAAGATTCTCAAAGACCACCGACATGGCTTCGGACGTAAACTCTTTTGTGCCTCCTTCCGCATCTTCCTCTGCCGTGAAAATCTCCTGGATTCTCTCTGTGGAAGCCTTTGTTCGGACAAAGGTGGTAAAAATATTGGTGATCATGATGATGGAGGTGAGAATCTGCGTCATATAACTGATAAACGCAGCGACCTTTCCCACTTCAATCTCCTGCCTGACGAAAAGAATGCTTCCAGCATAAAGAACCATCGCAATACCAAGACTCACCACCAGGCTGAGCACCGGAGCAAAGTAGGCAATGACCAGCTGAGAACGGATGCCTTTTTTCTCCAGATCCTCATTGGACTTGGCAAACTTTTCTTCCTCGAAGTTCTGTCTGCCAAAGGCTTTCACCAGACGGATCCCAAGAAGATACTCCTGAATCACAAGATTCAGCTTATCTATGGCATACTGGACCTTCGCAAAGCGCTCATAGCTCATCTTCATACTGATATAAATAAGAACTGCCACAAGGCCTACAACGAGAAAGAGAATGATGGAAAGTTTTGGGCTGAGAGCTGCAGCAAGAATCATACTTCCAATCCCCGTCACCGGCGCCTTAAAGAAAATACGCATCATGCCATTGACAAACTGCACCGCCTGAGCGGTATCATTGGTCATTCTGGTGATGAGTGATCCACTCTCCATCCGGTCTGCACTGCTCTCTGAAAAGTTCATGATCTTCTCGAAAAGATCCGCTCTCAGGTCCTTGCCAAACCCTTGAGAAACTTTGGAAGCCAGAATGTTCCGGACCGTGGCAAAGACCGCCCCCAAAAACGTGATGAAAAGCATAAGAAGACCATATCCGATCACTGTTTCCACATTTCTTTCACGAACCCCCTCATCGATGATCCGGGCCATGATGGTGGGCTGCAGAAGATCAGCCATGGACTCCAAAAAAACAAAGGTGGTGGCTGTAAAAAAAAGCACCCGATATTTACGAAAATACCTTTTGTATATGTTCATGTTTATCTCCCATCTGATATCAATCAAAACCTACACCCATTATATCAGAGGATTTTCCTATCGTGTCAGCTAAGAAGATACAAAACCTTCAGACTCCATACAAGAATTAAAAGCAAATAAGAGTATCAAAATCTGTCAAACTATTTTATAATAGAATGGATTTACAGAATGAACGGTAAATGAAACTCATTCTGAACTGGAGGAATTTAAATGATCAAAATCATGGCAGATTCAACTTGTGATCTATCCCAGGAAATTCTGGACAAGTATGACATCAGCATTGCCCCTTTAACTGTAACCATAGAAGGAAAAACCTATAGAGACCGGGTAGATATTACGGCGGATGAATTCTACAGTATGATGGAAAATCTGGAAACACCACCGACTACTGGTATGCCAAGTCCCTCGTCTTATCTGGATATTATGAAGGAAGCAAAAGACAAAGGAATGGAAGAAATACTCTGCATCTGTATGAGCAGTGGTACCAGTGGTGCTTACCAGTCTGCAGTCCTTGCCAAAGACTATTTTTATGAAGAGTTCCCAGGATCCACCGTGAAGATCCATGTGGTGGACTCCACCTGCATGAGCCACGGCAGTGGCTGGCTTTTAATGAAGAGTGCCATGCTGAGAGAAAAGGGAGCAAGTTTCCAGGAACTCATCGACTTCAATGAAGCCTACAAAAGAAACGTGAAGCACTTTCTCACCGTGGATGATCTTAACCATCTTCTTCGAAGCGGTCGTCTTTCCAGTACCAGCGCCTTCATCGGCAAAATGCTGAAGCTGAAACCCATCATGTCCATGAAAGACACAAAAGGCGCCATCGTCGCCAAGGAACGTGGAAGAAAGAAAGTCCTCACCCATTATGTGGAAGAGTTCAAGAAGAGAAACGATGAGAATCTTACAAACTTTGTGATCATAGGCTACACCACTGATAAAAGTTATGCAGAGAATCTCAAAACCAAGTTCCTTCAGGAAACAGGTTTTGCTGGAGATATTTATATCATGCAGATGGGTGTTGCTGTCGGAACCCATGTGGGTCCTGGCGGCCTTTCCATGTTCTTCATGGAAACTGGAGACAGAAAAGATAATCTGCTGCTTAATGAATGGGAAGCTCTCCTAGCAAAGAAAGATGCCTTCCTTGAAAAATTTGGACTGAAAAAATAATCATAGTAAAATAAGGAAAAGAGCGGAACCCCTAAGAGATTCCGCTCTTTTTATCTGTTCTATCATACATTTCTATGAAAAATGAAGAAAGAGATTTCTATAGAAGGTCATCATTCTTTCCAGATTCTCCATGGAAATCCGTTCATCGGTTCCATGAATTCTCTTGAGATCCTCATTCTTCATCCTCACTGCACTGAATCTCAAAATGTTATCTGAAAGCTCCTCATATTTTCTGCTGTCTGTTCCACCAGCCATGAGATAAGGCAGAACCACCGCATCCTCATAAACGGAGTGAATGAGATCTTTTAGTAAAGAAAAAGCTTCTCCTTCATGGTCCGTGACTTTGGAAGCCTCTTCCTTCACAAGATACTGGTACTGAACCGGAAGTCCTTCATGGATCTTCTTCAGATGGCGAAGAACATCCTCGGTGGTGTCTCCTGGTAGGATTCTCGCATTGAGGATCATAGAAGCTTCCTGGGGAATGACATTATATGCATTTCCAGCCCGGATCACCGTTGGGGTAATGGTTGTTCTTATGAGCGCATGAAGCGCTGGTGTTTTTTCCAAGGTCTTTCTTACCAGAGGAAAGCTCGTTCTGATACTCCCTAGAAGTTTGCCTTTCCATCCCATGTGAGGACCCATCCCTTGAAACATCGCCTCCACAGCTCCTGTCAGTCTTGCTTCCATGGGCTGGCTGGCAATGGTAAGAAGCGCTTTACCAAGAACTTCCGTCACCAGAAACTCTGGTGGCATGGAAGAGTGTCCCCCTTCCCCCTTTGCTGTCACTTTGATCATGGAAGACCCTTTCTCTGCAACGCCCACCAGGGCCAATGGTACTGTCACCCCTTCCAGAACATCCTCCATGACTGCACCACCTTCATCCAGCACCATAAAGAATCTCAAGTTTTTTTCTCTAAAGTGGGCTGCAACCTCTTTAGCCCCAAGGCCGCCTCCCACTTCTTCATCAAATCCGAAGGCTAGGTAAATATCCCGCGCGGGCTCATATCCTTCCTGAATAAGATTTTCCAACGCTTCCAGAATAGAAATCACCTGATTTTTATCATCTAAGGTGCCTCGTCCATACAGGTATCCATCCATGACCTCTCCATCAAAAGGGGCACTCAACCAGTCCTCTTCTGTACCATCTGCAACGGGCACCACATCATAATGTCCAAGAAGCAGTACTGGCTCTTCTTCACTTTTCCCTTGCAAATGGAAAACAGGACTGTACTTATTGATCCATGTAACTTCAGCTTTTCGGTACACTTCCATGTATGTTTCCTTGAGATGTGAAAGAAAATCCTCGAATGGTTTAAAATCCACCTGCTCCATATCCATGCCAGAAATGGTCCTGAACTGTACCGCTGTCTGAAGACTTTTCACCGCATCATCCAAATTTCTCATAAAACTCTCCTAAAACGGGCCATACTGAAATGCATTGGCCAAGAACAAAAACATCAGCGTCACAATAAAAATAATGCCTTGAATCTTAATGGACCATCGGATCCATTTGGGGTAACTGACCACTGTCAATCCCAGTGCGATCATGAGTGTCGGATTCGTTGGAAAAAGAAGGTTTGAAAAACCATCTCCAAACAAGAACGCCTGGACTGCCGTTTGCCTTGTGACCTGCAGAAGATCCGTCAGGGGCAAAAGAATCGGCATCACCAGAAATGCTTTTGCTGATCCGGACCCGATGAAGAAATCCAGCATCAGAATGAGAAGGTAAAGACCAAGCACAGCCATATTGGGACTAAGGCCAGACAGCCTCTCTGAAGCATAGTAGAGCACCGAATCCATCACCATCCCCTTTGTCATAATATGCTTGATGGACATAGCCATAAGGATCAGGAGCACTGCGGGCAACATCGAACTAAAGCCTTTGGCAAGATCTTTCAGCATCCCTTGAAATGACTTGTACTCACTTAAAATTCCAGCGGTTACAGACGCCACCAGAAAAATCACAGCCACCAGAGGCAGCGCCGCTGCCGATAAAACTGGGATAAAGAATCCCAAAGCAATGACCATCACCATGGAAAGAATGAAATAGCCGTAAATCTTTACAACTCTCCCAAGATTTTTATTTTTGGTGGATATGGGCTCTTCAAAATGGGTGAATCTTTCTTTCAGCGCCCGGTCTTCTTCATACACCATAGAGAAGGAGGGATTTTTCTCAATGCGTTTCGCATAGAGATAAAGATACCCATACAAAATGCAGTAGATGACAGAAAAGATAAGCAGTCTGTAAAGGCTTCCTGAAAATGCCGGGAGTCCTGCAATCTTTTGAGATACCCCCAGAGTAAAGGGATTGAGGATGGCTGCCGCAAATCCGAATCCCGACGCCATGGCGCTGATGCCAAGACCTACAAGTGAATCCCATCCAAAGGAGTAGGATAGTGTCACAGCCATGGGCACCAGAACGATGAGCTCCTCAAAAATCCCGAAAAAGGAGCCAAAGGACATGAAGAAAAGAATGAGAAGTCCCATGAGCACATACTTCCGCTTCTCATATTTCGCCACCAGGGTCTCCATGATGTAGCGCAGAAGTCCGCTTTCATCCAGCACCCGGAACGATGCGCCAATGAGCAGCAAAAACAGGATAATCACAAGGATGGTCACCTGATCTTCTCCAAAAAGGACCTCTAAAGGCGCCGTAATCCATCTGTATAAAGGGTACTCCGGACGTTCCAATACCGAAAAGGATCCTGGCACTATTTTTTCACGGCCATCTTCCAGAATCCTCTCGTAGGACCCTGAAGGAAGCACTCTCGTGAGGACTCCTGAAAGAAACATGAGGATCCCTAAAATGGTGACGGAAGAAAAGAATGATTTCTTGGAAAGGGCTACACCTCGTCTTTGCTGCATAAATTCCACCTCTTTCTACGTATGATCTTAGTAAAATTTTATCACAAAAATCCCGATTATTTCACTTCAACAAAGCGTCCTGCCAAAATAATCGCAAAGAAAAAGACCCCGAAGGATCTTTAAAAAGTGAATACTTATGCAAACAGGAACCACGTCAGAATATATCCTGTTGTTACAGCAATGAGGGTGAACGGCACACCAATGGAGGTGAAATCCTTGGTTTTCACTTCATACCCCTGCTTTGTGAGAATACCAATACCTGCAATGTTTGCTGAAGCACCGATGGGAGTAAGGTTCCCACCTAAGGTAGCACCGATGATGAGGCCAAAGTAGAGCACCGTGATGTCTCCTCCGATGAGTGCTCCAATACCGCCTATGACAGGAAGCATGGTAGCAGTATAGATGATATTATCAATGAAGGCAGATACCAGGACAGAGAACCAGACAATCAGTGTATATACAATAAACAGATTGTCTCCGGCAATCTTAATGAAGAGGGCAGCAATGTCGTCAATAACACCCACTTCTGTGATACCACCGACCACGATGAAAAGTCCTGAAAGAAGAAGAAGCGTTACATAGTCAATCTCCCGGACTGCATTGGCTACGGTCTTCTCATCATGCTTTACAACCAGCGCACGGATCATCCCCACCACAAAGAGCGTCATACAGATGATACCGTTGATGGTACGCGGAGTATTGGGGATGAAAGACGCTACAATGAGCAGAAGGACCATGAGAATGAGCAGCACAGAGGGAAAATAGTCTGTCACGACAGTTTTCTCCAATGCCGTCACCGGCTGCTTTTCTTTACGGAAGATCCATAGGAGCATCAGCGTTGACGCAATGGCACCTATCTGCACGATAAAGAACAATCCCATTTTTCCTTGATAGAAGAAAAAGTCAAAGAAGTTCATATCCAGATGACCAGCTAGAAGGATCGATGTGGTGTCTCCCACAAGCGTTGCCGCCCCCTGCAGGTTGGAAGCTACAGAGATGGCAATGATACTGGAAACAGGTGATACATTGAGCTTTTTACAGATGGTCAGCGCTACCGGAGC
>NZ_DOPX01000031.1 GCF_003514505.1 Proteiniclasticum sp. | reverse complement strand
TGCTTTAGCTGTGGGAGTGTCAAGCACAAGAATACTTCGGTCGATTTTGGGGTTTTTAATTGGAGCGGTATAAAAGAGGGTAGAGTATCCTCTCTTTTAGCGGATGATGTACAAGTGTATAGATTTTTCCGCAAAAAAACAGTGTATGACGAACATACACTGTTTTTCTAATGACATAAAGAAAGTGAATTATTCAGCGTCTTCTGCCTTAAATTCGATGAAGTAGATATCTTTTCTAGCGGTAAGTTTGTCGGTAAGTACTTCAGCTTCGAATATTGCTCCACCGTTTGCTTCAATTTCAACGTCTGCAGGAACTGGAATTTCGATGACTTCGTCTTCCTGTGTAGTGATTAAAATTATAGTATCCTTTTCAACAACAGTCTTCTCCTTGAAGTTGTTCTTCAGAACAAACTCAATGTTGAATCCACCATCTATTTCGGTCATGTTGAATACTGATACTTGTACAGTATCTTCAACAGATCTCATCAGAGATACTACTTTTTCCAGAGAGGTCATTTCTTCAGCGGTAAGTTCTCTTTTTTCCAGCATAGAATTGATTGAGATCTTTTCCTCAGCAGGTTCTTCTGGAGTCTCTGCTGGAGTTTCAACTGGAGTTTCAGAAGGGGTCTCTGGTGTTTCTTTCTCAGCGGCACAACCTACTACAAATAGAACAGAAAGTGCGGCAGCCATTACGAGTGTAAGTGTTTTTTTCATGATGTAACTCTCCTTTGAGCTATAGAATTTCAGCGGTCCTGAAGGACGCTTCTGATATATTGAGATAAATGGGAAACAACTTATCGAATCATTAAAAGATGCCATTAATCAAAGGGTTTTGGTTAATGGTATATTACGAATCCAATAGTATTGTTACCGATATCTCAATACACATCATAGCACTTAGGATGAATAAATCAAGTTCATTCTGGTGAAAACAGAACAGTTCTTCTCACTCTATTACAGATACAGTTATTTGTGCATCATAGACGTTACATCAGTTTTTGTCGCGACTACATTTGCTGCAATTCCTTATACCAAGGATCATGAGGAAGGTTCCGAGGATGGAGACCATAAACCCTACCGCAAGCATTGTTTTAATGGAGGTGAAAGAGAGAAGGTAGCCGCCGATGAGACTGCCAAGGACAGCACCAACAGTTGTTGCGGATGTCGTATATGCCTGTCCTTTGAGCATATGGCTTTTATGGAGTGCTGTTGTCACATAGTAAATGGATCCAGGAATGAACAGTGCGTATGAAAACATCTGGAACCCTTGTGCTATATAAATGACGAGCAATGATTCTGCAAAGAAAGTAAGCAGTACTTTTGCTGTGAAGGCCCAAGCTGAAACCATGAGTAACGTCTCAACTTTGAATTTTCGGAGTAACCTTGAGAATGTAAGCATGAAAGGAAGCTCAACGATGGCGGCTATGGCAAATGCGGTGCCCATGTTTTTCTCGCTGCCTCCTACGGCTTCAATGATGCGAATCATATAAATATTGATGATATTAAAGCAGATGAAGATGAATATGACACCTACTAGATATAAGGAAAAACCAGAGTACATCTTTGAAAACTCAATGAGAGACAAGGATTGTTTTATGCTTTGGCTTTTAGGCTCTTCTGTGGGGTCATCACTTGGGTATGGAAAACTGCGAAGAAATAGAACAGTTGCAGCTGTTGTGATGAAAAACAGCAGGAAATAGTAGAGTGGGAGCAGCTCAGGTCCGTTTTTGTCTACAAGGCTGCCTAGAACAACAGACATGACGGCGTAGGTGAGTGAGCCCATGCTTCTTGAAAACCCGAAGTTGATACCATAACCCTTCTCTATGTATTTCATACCCAAACCGTTGAGTAGGGGATGGACTGTGAGCATCGAAAGAAGCAGTAAAAAATACACAAATGCATTGATGGACTCCCATGTCTTTGTGAAGTACAAAAGCATCGAAAATGAGGTGGATAATGACAGGAAAATCATCATGAGAGATTTTAAGGTGTATTTCTTCTCCTGATCTGCATAGGATGCAACAAGGGGCTGCAGTATTGCGGACAGAATGTTTGTAATGGCCATGATGATGCCAACGGCGGAACTTGAGTAATTCTTTGCAAGAAGATAAACTGTCACAAAATTATAAGTAGCTCCAAAGGCCATCCAATAGCTTCCGTGTATGAGAGAGTATTTGGCAGTTATTTTAGTAGAAGATGTTTCTTTGCTGATATATTTCATATTTTAAGTACCACCTGTTGTTTCATTTTTATACTATCAGAGGTTCTGAACAGTACATATATCTTACCAAATATCTGCACAAATAGGTAGAGATGAGTGGAAGCAGCCGGTGCATTTAAAATATTATATAAAAAGAAACCGCTCTTTACTTGAGCGGTTTACTTAGGTGGGTCAATTTCAATGGCGTGAATGAACAGTCTGCCATCTTTAATAGCGTAGTTGCATGTTCCAAGGGTAAGAAGCTGCTTGGAGACGTCGGGTTTTTCCAGTCCTTCCACGAGAGAAATATCACTTAAATTATTCACAAAATCACTAAATGTGGTTTTCTTAAAAGTTGTATCTAAATAAGAATTGATTTTTGGAGAAATATGGACAGAAAAGATTTTATAAAATTTCACACCTTGTGGTGTTGAGAACTCAATGATCTGATTCTCTAGAAGGTACTCTTTATCCAAATATTTATCCAAGTCACCAAACATATAGCCTTGCTCAGTGTAATGTCCATAGATGATGGTGTGTTTATCAAGATGCATTCCGATGTTCCGGTAATCCATGAAAATACTGCCAAGGATATCTTTCTCCCGAAAAAAATTACGATTTAGATAGTACTCGTTGTCCTGTGCTTTCACTATGGGGTAATTGATCTTTGTTCCAGGTAAGTTTATGTGCCCTACGTAATCAGAGTTCTTTTTCAGAAACTCTGATGCTGGATTCGCGTTGTAAGAGAATACATATTCAGTAGTGGAAGCATCGGGATTAGAGGGAACTTCAGTTGGAGAGCCTGTCATTGGTGGCGTGTATTCCATCTGGTTGGGAACTTGAGGAACTGCTTCCAGTTCACTATATACGGAGTGTGCCTCATTCAGTTTTTCGGCTGCTGTCCACTGTCTGTAGCCCAGGTATCCTTGTGTTAATGCAAGTAGGATCAGTATCTGTGCTATGTATTTACGTTTCGTGATAATCACCTCCTGTTATATAATTAAACACACATTGTGATTTTATGAGATAATCTGATTGGTTTTATGGACCATGAATCTTTGTAGTGTTATTATAACGGTACAAACAAATTAAATCAAATTAAATTAAACAAAATTTATCAGGAGGTCAAAAAAATGAAAAAAATGTTGAAAAAAGTCTCAATGCTTGTTGCGGTTATGATGATGGTATTTAGTATTCCTGTTTTTGCTACTGCACCTACGGATGATATTGTTGACATTGCTGTCGGAAATCCTGACTTTAGTATACTGGTCGCTGCGCTTCAGAAAGCTGAACTTGTTGAAACACTTCAAGGAGAAGGACCTTTTACCGTATTTGCACCAACCAACGCAGCTTTTGAAAAGCTCCTGGAAGCTCTTGATATATCTGCAGAGGAACTGCTTGCACAGCCAGATCTTGCAAAAGTACTGACCTACCATGTTGTTGCCGGTAAGGTAATGTCTACTGATTTAACAGATGGCATGAAAGCTGCTACAGTGAACGGAGAGGAAATCACCGTTGATCTGAGCTCTGGAGTTAAAATCAATGATTCCACAGTTACATCAGCTGACATTGAAGCTTCAAATGGTGTAATCCACGTTATTGATACAGTACTAGTTCCATCCAACTTTACACTTCAGGAAGTAGATATGGAAGAAACCGAAGCACCACAAACTGGTCTTCCTGTAGCGATTCCATTCTTCTTCACAGCCGCATTGACAGCTGGAGGAGCTCTGGTGTTATTTAAGAAGAAAGAAGCATAATGTAAAGCAGCTCCTTTTGAGAGAAGAGTCCTGATGAACTTCAGGGCTCTTTATTATGGGCAGAAGTATTGTCTTTTATAGGATTTCCAAGAATGGAAGCCCGAACCACAACGTTCTCTCCAAATTTTGCATGAATGCTGTCTAGTGCACTTTGCAGGTTCTCTTCACGTTGGATCTCTATCAATCCTGTATTGTCTTTAAGGACTGTGTCGAATAGAGTGAGCTGTTCTATGCGGTTCTCTCCATCGAAATCCATGAGAGAAATACCAAGCAACCGCACTGGTTGAGAAGGGTCCCATACTTGTCTGAGCAACTGTACCCCGGTTTCGTAGATATACTTTGAGAGATTTGTAGATGGAATCTGCATTTGTCTTGTTATAGATTTAAAGTTTGGATACTTCAGTATGAGCTGCACTGTGTGTCCTTTTTTTTGCAAAGCTCGAGCACGTACTGAGACCTCATCCGAGAGCCTCATCAGTACTTTTGATGCTTCAGAAAACTCTTGTAGATTAGTAGGTAAAGTGACTGATTTTCCGATAGACTTAAGATCATCTATGGTGCGTATTCTAACAGGATCTCTATCTATTCCATTTGCATGGAGATGCATGATATACCCAGATTTACCAAATCTTTGTATCAGCTTTGCTTTATCATACTGAGCAAGGTCTCCGATGGTCCAAATTTGCTCGTCATGAAGCAGTGCTGCAGTTTTCTCTCCGATGCCATACATGGAACCAACAGGCAGTGGCCACAAGAGGGTTCTGATGTTGTGAGGGAACAGCTCCGTGATACCCAAAGGCTTTTTCATTTCAGAGGCCATTTTAGAAAGAAATTTATTGCTGGAGATTCCGATGGAGCACCAAAGATCCAATTCATCCCGGATTTGATTCATAATATGAGTGGCTGCTTCCACGGGAGAACCAAAATGACGAAGTGAACCAGTCATATCAAGCCAGGCCTCATCGATGCTGTTCTGTTCTACCAGTGGGGTAAATCTTTGCAGAAGCTCCATTACTTTACTAGACATTTCCTCATAATATGAGTGATCCGGTGGAACTGTCTGAAGTGCAGGACAGATTTTCAGTGCTTCATGAAGTGACATGGCCGTTTTTATGCCCAAAGCTCTGGCTTCATAATTGGCAGCAAGAATGATTCCGGTCCTTTTCTTCGGATCACCAGCTACTGCGCTTGGTTTACCTTTCAAATGATCATATCTTACCATTTCGCAGCTGATGAAAAAGGCGTTCATATCCACCAGAAAAATAATATTGTTCATGTAATTCACCTCGATATATTTAGTATAACATGAACGGAACCTGTTTCTCTTACTAAAAATGAACTGTTAGCTCATGTGTGATGCTGTTTTGAGTAACTTCATTTGAAGCTGAAAAGCTAACCTTCAGCATCATTTAAAAGAGGATAGAAACGAGAATAAAAAAGAGGAAGTCATTTTCGAGACTTCCTCTTAAAAGCATTATGATTGTTATGCGGATACTTCTTCAGAATCTGAAAAGTCTTTATTGTATGTATCCATGTCAAGCTCATTCAGCCTCTTTGCAGTAACGAGTCCAGCAACCATAGAACCGGATACATTTAATGCAGTTCTTGCCATATCGATGAGTGGCTCAATGGCGATCAGAAGTCCTACGAGACCTACTGGAAGACCCATTGAAGAGAGAACTGTAAGAGCTGCGAAGGTTGCACCTCCACCTACACCAGCAATTCCAAAAGAACTGATTGCAGTTATGAGGATGAGTCTTACAAAAAAGCTGATATCCATGGGTACTCCAGTTCCAACAGCAATCATTACTGCCAGCATAGCTGGATAGATTCCGGCACATCCGTTTTGCCCGATGCTGGTACCCAGTGATGCGGACAGATTGGCAATCCCTGTGGAAACACCCAGTTTCTCCACCTGAGTCTCAACATTCAGAGGAAGAGTTCCCGCACTTGACCTGGATGAGAAAGCGAAAGACAGTGGGACACTGGCTTTTTTAAGGAACTTCACTGGGCTGAGTTTAAACAGCATGAGAATGAGTAAATGAACAAGGAACATTAGAATGATTGCGATATAGGAAGCCACTACAAACTCAAAGAGTCTTGATATTTCAGCATAGTTCGAAGTGGAAACAAATCTGCTGAGCAGTGCGAATACACCAAATGGAGTGAGCCGAAGGACCATCGTTACCATACGCATCACTATGTCGTGGAGCATATTAAGAAAATTCTTAAATGCTTCAGCGCTTTCCGGTTTCTTCTTTCTTATGCCTATGGTGGCAATTCCGAGGAAAGCAGCGAAGAATACTACAGAAAGAGTAGCGGAAGAACCTTGACCAGTCATTGCGTAGAATACATTTCTAGGGATGATTTCTGTGATTTGTTCTGGTATTGTCTTTGACTGGAACTCTGTGAGTGTACTCTCTAGAGCTTCTCCTCTTGCGGTCTCAGCTTGCCCCGCAATGAGATCACTGGAGTCAAGTCCGAAAATACCTGCAATCCCAGCACCTAAGCCTGCAGAAATGGCTGTAGTAAGAATCAGGACGATGATGATACTCGAAGCGCTCTTTTTCAGTGCAGAAGCGTCCTGATTTACAATAGATGTGGTGATGGCCACAAACACCAGAGGGATGACGATCATATTGAGAAGTCTGACGTACCCTGAGCCGATGATGTTGATCCATGTGTTTGAAGTGGTAATAACTTCTGAACCTGTACCAAAGATCAGCTGAAGGGCTGCACCGAATAAAATTCCTAAGGCAAGAGCTGTTAGGACTCTTTTGGTAAAGGACATATGCTTTTTCTGCATGTAGGAAAGTCCATAGAGAATAAGTGCTGCTACGGCGAGAACAAGTACTGTGTATAAAGTGTTCATGATATTCCTCCTTTATTTTCGTGAATGCAGGCTTTAATCGATCACATATGGAGAAAAGCAGAATTTTAAGGATAAAAAAACTTCCGCCCCCAAATACAGAGGCGAAAGTATACTTCCACGGTTCCACTCTGTTAACCCCCAAAAGAAGGGATAACTCATTACTTTTAAGGTACAAACATACCCTAATGCTATAACGGGCATTCCCGCTGAAGTCTACTGTTACTTCGATTCAGTACTCAGAGATGCACTTCGGTTCCAGATCCACTAAAAATCCTCACAGCCAAGGGATTTTCTCTCTGAAAGTTTCCTTTAGAACGTACTCTTCTCATCATTGTATTCCGACTATTATGCTCTACATTCAATACATATTTATCATAATAGAAGGGGTGTTTTTTGTCAATGCTTTTTCCAGATAAATTTTGCGCTGTTTAATTTATTAAAATCTATCCGGATTTATTGAAGTTCATGGATACACTAGGATTCTTCCAGGAAAACTGTTAAGATAAATTTGTTGAGGAGGGGTGCTTTATGATTTTTTATTTTAGCGGAACCGGAAATTCCAGATATACGGCAGAGAAAATTGGGGGGATCATAAATGAGAAGGTGATTGATATGGCGAGAAGCCGTAATGATGAGCAGTACACCTTTGAAGTGAAAGACCAGGAGAAGATTGGCTTTGTGTTTCCAGTTTATTATTATGGACCACCTACAATTGTTGAGGAATTCATGAGTAAACTCAAGATTTATGGCAATGAACATCCATATGTATATGTGATCATGACATGTGGCAGCAACAGCGGTGGAGCAGATAAATATGTAGATAAGATCCTGCTGGATCATGGTTTGGAAACGGAAGCTTTTTATACAGTACCGATGGTGGATAATTTTATCATGGGTTATGATTTATCCAATGAGGAAGACAGAAAGAGTATCAATAAGAAGGCAGAGGAACGTATAGATAAAGTTATTAAGTCTATTATCGTTAAAGGACCTTCAGACCATAAATCTTCACACTTTGACCAGCTGCTTACAGGTACGGTTTATCCTTTTTATGTGCGGGGGAGAAAGACCAAAAAATTCTTTGCAAACGATCGGTGTGTTTCCTGTAATTTATGTGAAGAAATATGTCCAGCACAGGCTATCAAAATGGTCGATGGCAGACCGGTATGGGTTCTGGATCAGTGTATTCATTGTGTTGCATGTATCAATAGGTGTCCAGCTGAAGCGATTCAATATGGTGATGCTACAAAGAAAAGAAGAAGATATGTTCACCCCAGCATTGTTAAATAAATATAGAAGCAAAAATAGACTGCATCAGCAGTCTATTTTTATGAACTAGATTAGATTCTTCGAGCACCTTTGATTCGATAATTGTTCACATGCCAAGAGATACTTACAATCTCCACGGATTTCCCGGGTCTTGGAGAATGGATCATTTTTCCATTACCGATATAGATACCAACATGCGTTACAGAGGACTGGCCGAAATAAAGAATATCACCAGGTTGCGCATTTGCAATGCTGACATACTTTCCAGATGCGGCCTGTGCTCTTGATGTTCTTGGAAGACTTATGCCTTGTGAACGGTAAACATACTGTATGAACCCGGAACAATCAAAACCGCTTGGAGTGGTTCCACCCCAGACATATCTCACACCAAGATACTGATAAGCCTTGTTGACAATTGCACTGGATGAAACAGAAGCAGATCCAGTGTATCCAGCGTTGGAAGAAGCTTGTGCTCTTTCACGCGCGAGCTTTCTCTCTTTTAGGATTGCTTTGGCTTTTTCGATATAACGGACAACTTCCTCATCGGCTTTGTCTGTGATAATTCTAGTACGGATGTTACGCAGTTCTGTGATTGCCGCATTCAGTTGGTCATCACTGCTTGCGGAATCATCAATGATGGACTTGCTTGTGGAGATCAGCATGGTTTCCAGATTACTGAGATCTCCGGCAATTTTGCGTTCCTCTTCTTCAAGCAGTGCAAGCTTTTCATCGGCTTCGCTTTTCTTTACTTCAGCTTCAGCCATATCTTTCTCATTGGCAGCCTTCAATACCTGAAGATCGTCTATATTCTTCTGAAGTGCACTTTTTTCATTTTCAAGTGCAGCCTTCATTTCTTCAATCTCATCGAGAAGCTGTCGGTCAATTTTGGCAAACTGAATGATTGCTTCAGCGCGGGCGATGAAGTCAGCAAGGCTCTCGGCACCGAGAATTGCACTGATCATACCTGAATTGCCTTGTTTATACATAGCCCTGAGTCTTTCACCATATTCTTCAATCTTTACATGAAGATCTGATTCGGTCTCACGGATTCTCGCTTCTGTTTCCGCTTTTTTTGCTTCAACTTCGGTGATTTTCGCGTCGTTGTCTTCTATTTTCACCATAATATCAGTAATTTCATCTAAAATCACTGAAATCTCCATATGCAAAGTGTTGATTTTGTTTTCAATCTCTTTGTACTCTTCTTGCTGTATCTGCACATTCTGTTCCAAATCATTTGAAACTGGTGTGGCATTTACAGGAATGGTCACTCCGAAAATTGTGGAGCTAGCGATAACTGCCGCAATGACTTTCAACTTAATATTCTTCATTGTGTTCTCCTAACATTCAAACATTACAAATTAATTACAGAGCCTATTATAGGTCTAACTTGTAAGGAAGTTATGAAGAAATGTAAATTTTTTTCATATATGTGTTTAAAGTGCTGGTTCTGTATCGGTTTGATAATTTGAGAGTTGATAATAGGGGTGATTATTTTAAATTGTCATTACAATATGTTATTTTGCGTTAGATTGTTTAGCTTCAGAAGAAATAGTCTTACCTTTAGCAAGGTCAGGATATGAATTTTACGTTTACAACTTCACACTCAGGTCAAATATGTAGAGCCTGATGTTCTTCTTTCAGAATAATTCAGTACATAGAAATTGTATTTTTGTTTTTTTTGAATACATTCGATACCGATGGTGAATAATGGTATCAACAAAGGAGGTGAGAGCATGGATGAACTGAGGTTTGAAATCATTAGAAGGATTGGAGAACTATCTGTTTCGAGCAAGGGCTGGACAAAAGAAGTGAATCTGGTGAGCTGGAATGATAGACCCGCTAAAGTTGACATTAGAGAATGGGATCCGAGCCATGAAAAAATGAAAAAAGGAATCACATTGACGAAGGATGAGGTGCTGAAGCTGAAAGAGTCTTTGAATAATTATGATCTGACATGAAGACGTATGGGTTTTACTTTCCAATAATGCCTCATTGAAGTACTATTAATATAGTACTCAGGTTGATGAATAGGAGGATAAAATGAAAGCAAAATTCAGTCCGTATTTTATTGTGGGCATCATTATTTTAGTGGGGTATCTGCTGGTCGAAAATCTGATTGTGACGATCCCCGGCATCGTTGCAGTTCCACTACTTCTTTTTGCACTGACTCTTATTATCACTGACGGAATCAAACGCAGAGTACATAAGGAGAAGTGAGATAATGCGCAAGTATACTGTGAACGCATTTTCGAAAATTCCAGGTGGAGGAAATCCAGCGGGCGTCGTATTGCATGCAGACCTTTTGAAGGAATCTGAGATGCAGCAAATGGCCGAAGAACTGAACTTTTCAGAGACTGCGTTTATCATGGCCTCTGAAAATGCTTTGTGTAAGATCAGATACTTCACCCCAGTGGAAGAAGTAAGGCTTTGTGGTCATGCTACCATTGCATCTATTGGCTTAATGAAACACCTGAAACTAATTTCAGATGGGATCCACCAGATTGAAACTGCAGCGGGGCTTCTTACGGTCTTGGTTCATCCTGATAAAATTATGCTGGAAATGGATGAACCAAACTTCTTTGAGTCCATGGACAGACATTTAATTTCAGATTCTTTAGGCATTGAGGTGGACAGTCTTTTGGAACATCCTTCTCCCCAAATTGTATCAACGGGATTGAAAGATCTTATTGTTGGTGTGAAGAGTCTTGAAATTCTTCGCACGTTACGGCCTGATTTCAAAAAAATCACTGACATTTCTTCCAAAGCAGATATGGCTGGATATCATGTGTATTCTTATGGAGCAGATGGTTCTGTGTACATGAGAAACTTCGCGCCACTACTTGGTATTCAGGAGGAATCTGCCACAGGGACTGCCAGTGGTGCTCTTGCCGTGTACTTATACAAGTATGGCAAACTGCCCAAGTCCTCGGAGACTACGAGAACATTCTTTCAAGGCATGTTCATGGAAAGACCTTCAGAGATTGAAATACTTTTGAGGGATGATGGAATCAATACAAAAGTATTTGTTGGCGGAGGTGTCTCTGACATCAATTCACTTGACTAAAAAAGCAAGCCGGGACCAAAGGATCCCGGCTTTTCTGCAGGCTAAATGTGCATTCTTTTTTGGAATTCCAGTTTAATACTGTCCCATTGAAGGATAAATATTGCTGACAGGATGGTACTGCTGAACGCGATGCTTAAAATGGAAGGGTATTTCACTGTAACCCAGTCAAGCATGATAAACAGGACAGGCAGTACACCGAATAAGGCCGACATAAAGGCGTAAGTGATATAATCCCGGCTGTTCAGTTTCATGATTACAGCAATGGCGTACATGAGAAGCAAAGCAGTAATATAAAGAAATGGTATGAAATAAGTAATAGACCAGCCACACCAACCGGTATTCCAATCCCAGAATAAAGAAAGCACTGCCAGGATAAACACTTGCCAGACTATTTTTTTAGGGATGTGAAATCTTCTCTTCACCAAGAAAATCATATCAAGCCACAAGCTGCCCATGCCTAAAGTGATGAGGAGTGGATAATTCAGCTCAGTGGGCAAGAAGGCGTAAACCGTGAAACTCAGGATAATAATGACTACTGATAAAAAAAGAAGAAGTTTCAGTTTACCAGTCCCTTTGATATAAGAATCAATCTTCGGAAAAGATTCACGTATGGTCTGGTCCGTTTCTATTTTCAAGCTGTTGCCACATAGAGGACAATGTTTTCTGGTTTCGAGCAATTGGACTTTACAATGCGTACAGTACTGCATGACAATATCCTCCTATAAATTTCCGGATATGATAACATCGATATCCTTATCGGTAAGAAATGAAAAGAAAAGCCGTTGAAGCTCAGTATCATGGAATGGGGATGTGAAGCTGATGACCAGTTGATCTTCATAGGAACAGAGTACTATCTGAGGTCTTCTGGCACTGACAAAAACACTGAACTTTTCGATGAATGGTCGAAACTCCTTATGCATTGAAATGCGTCCAACATTCGATATGGATGAGGTGATGGCTCTGTCTTTTATTCCGTTGGCAATCTTCAGAGTCAAATCTTTTAATGGGAGCGGGATGAGTCTTGCCAAGGGGTTTTTCTCCAACGCCATCAGGTGGTCCACATGCTCTTTAATATGAGGAAGACTCATTTCACGCTGGAATTGGAGTTCCACTGTTTTAATAATGTCTTCCAAAGTCCATTCAGTCTCTTTGGGTTCAAGGGTGATATTCATTGCCGCAAAGAAGTTGCGTGCTGTGCTGGATGCAAAAAATGGCCGTAAGTTTACGGGAACCTGAAGTACGATTTCATGATGACTCATTTTCTTTGGTCTCTCCTGTAAAATGACATAAAAATAGAGAGAGGTAAGGAATATGGTCATGGTGGTGTTGTAGTCGTGGGCCAGTGCCAGGATTCTTTTTGTGGACATCGTACCTTCAATGAGTTTTGTTCTGTTTTCTTCTACTTTTGTTCCTTTGAAACGATAAACTTTGCTTTTTTTCTTTGTACTTTGTTTCTCTCCTTTTACAGCAGAGGTTTTATCGTAGGTTTTTTCAAAGCTGTCATCCATCTTCTGACTGATGGCGGCCTTAGGAAGGAGCGTGAGAAAGTCTTCGGTGAAGAAATCAGCATATCTCTTTGTAAGATAATGGAACAGCAGAGTTTCAAAGAACCATATGGCGCCTGCTCCATCACTGAGTGCATGAAATATCTCCACACTGATTCTATTTTTATAATACAGTACTCTAAAGAGCAAATCTCTCGATTCTTTCAGATAGAGAGGCGCGCAAAGGGACAGGTGCTCTTCCTCCACCATAGGCATCAGGTCACTCTCCTCCAGGTAGTACCAGAATACACCGCGTCTTAAGACAGACCGGTAGATGGGAAAGCTCTGAAGCGTTGGTTCAATAGCTTCCTCCAGAATCTTTCTGTCCACCTCATCCTTTAAAAAGCAGCTAAGCCGAAACACCTTTGTGTCCCGTGCATTCATGGTGGAAGGGAATATTTTGGAGGCATTATCCAGCCTACTCCATTTGTATTTCTTCTGTTCTTTCATTTTTAACACGACCTTCCTGAAGCGGTTCATTCAAAAATATTTTAATGAGTTCATGTGTTTTCTTAATCTCATCTATCGACAGCGGGTTTCCAAGAAATCCATGAATGGCGCCCTTAATACAGAAAGCCCTAACGGAGTTGCCAAATTCTTTCAGCTTCATTCCATAGGCATCCCCCTCATCCCGAAGAGGATCAAACTCTGCTGTGATGAGAAGTGTATTTGGCTGATCATTGAGGTTTTCTGAGAGCAGTGGAGCCACAAAAGGATTGAGCCGCTCTTTCTTCACGGGTACATATAAATCCATGTAGTCCTCAATTCTACGTGCTGTTAGAATGTAATCTTCTCCATTTTCTGTCACGGAAGCAAAGGGGGAAGATTGCGAGTGGTCATGGTAGGTGGCTGGATAAATGAGAATCTGCTTCTTTGGAAAGAACTCTTTCTTTTTTGCCGCTAATATGGATACGGCCGCTGCAAGATTCCCACCGGCACTGTCTCCAATTAAAGTAATATCATCAGGATGGATGCCCAGTTTGTTTGCCTCCAGGAAGATGGCTTTTGTTGCGATATAACAGTCTATTAGACCTTTGGGGAAGGGATATTCTGGAGCCAGCCTGTAATCTACGGAGATAACAGTCTGCCTGCACGAATCGGCCAAAGCGCTGCATATGGGCGTGTAGGTATCAATATCTCCCGTGACCCAGCCTCCACCGTGAAAGAAAATCAGTACTTTGTTCATCTCAATGCCTGGAGGGCTGAAAACACGAACAGGAATTTCTCTTTCTCCAACCATGATTTTATCATCCAGAGTTTCATAGTCCGGTTTGAGTGGAGTTGTGATGATCCTTTGAACTTTTCTATAGAGGCGATAATTCTTTTTGATGTTCAGATTTATGCTTGAAAGTGCTTTTAATGTGATCTTCTTTAGAGGTTTCATGTGTATTTCTCCCTCGTTATATGATTTACTTCAAGTATACATGAGAGAAGCCGGATTACGAAAGAATTTCTTGAAATACAAAGGAACACCTTTAGTTAATCCGAACAGAAAATGAAAGTTGATATATGTCGTTCGAGAAAGGTATAATAGATTGTACAGTAATTGAAAGTAAGAGAACAAATGGAGGAAATATTATGGAAAGACTCATTGGAACTACTTCACGTGGTATTAGAGCACCTATTATCAAAAAAGGGGATGATATCACTGAGATTGTGGTAGATTCTGTTCTAAAAGCAGTGGAAAGCTCAGGGATCTTGTTGGAGGACCGGGATATCGTATCTGTTACAGAAGCAGTAGTTGCCAGAGCACAGGGGAATTATGCCTCTGTGGATGACATTGCAGCGGACGTAAAAGAGAAGTTTAAAGATGCAGACGCCATCGGGGTGATTTTCCCAATACTGAGCAGAAACCGCTTTTCCCTGTGTCTGAAAGGAATTGCCAGAGGCGCAAAGAAAATTGTGCTTATGCTCAGCTATCCTTCTGACGAGGTGGGAAATGGACTCGTCACATTTGATCAGCTGGATGAAAAAAACATTGATCCTTATGAGGATGTTCTGACTGAAGAAAGATTCAGAGAACTGTTTGGCTACGAAAAGCATCCATTTACCGGTATCGACTATATTGATTTTTACAAAAATGTCATTTTGAGTGAAGGATGCGAAGTGGAAGTTTTACTGGCAAATCATCCTAAAGCGGTGCTGCCTTACACACCGCATGTGCTTCACTGTGATATACATACAAGAAAGAGAACCCGTCGTCTTTTGGAGAAAGCGGGCGCGCAGACCATCTGCAGCCTTGCGGAAATCCTCAATACATCAATAAATGGGAGCGGTTATAATGAAGACTATGGACTTCTTGGAAGCAATAAAGCAACTGATGAAACATTGAAGCTTTTTCCAAGAGACTGCCAGAGTGTGGTGGATCAGATTCATGATAAATTTCTGGAGAAAACTGGGAAGAATATTGAAGTGATGGTTTATGGAGATGGTGCGTTTAAAGATCCTGTTGGCGGCATATGGGAGCTGGCAGATCCGGTGGTTTCTCCAGCTTATACTTCAGGACTTGTAGGTCAGCCCAATGAGATCAAGCTGAAATATATTGCGGATAATGAATTCTCCCATCTGAAAGGCCGTGAGCTTGAAGATGCCATTAGAGACTATATCGAGAAAAAAGGTGAGGATCTCACTGGAGATATGACTGCCGAAGGAACCACACCAAGAAGACTTACAGATCTCTTGGGGTCTTTAAGCGACCTGACTTCTGGCAGTGGAGATAAGGGTACACCGATCATTCTCATCCAAGGATATTTTGACAGTTATGCCAAATAGCAAAAACAAGCTCCATCGTGAGATTTCTTCAGATTTTCTCATGAGGCTTCCGATTTTTCAAGGAATGTCAGAAAGTGAAGTAATCCGGTTTATCCCATCGGTCCAAGGGTATTATGCTTCCTTTGACAAAGGTGAGTTTATTGGAAGGGAAGGGGAGATGATTTCGGGCATAGGAGTTCTACTCACAGGGATGGCATCGGTCTTTAAAGAGAATGCTGCAGGTGAAAGACATAGGATGGCGGTATTAAATCCCGGGGATATATTTGGAGAAGTTGCAGTATACACAGGAGAACACTGGACGGCAAGCGTAATGGCTGAAGAACCTTCGTCAGTACTGATCCTTCCCAGACCCCAGCTTCTACATCTTAATGAATCATCAGGAGCATCAGCGGTTTTTCAGATCAATATGGTGAAGCTCATATCAAGAAAAGCATTGAAACTGAACCAGAAACTTGAGATTTTATCGATGCGCTCCCTGAGACGAAAGCTGATTCGGCTGTTTCAGATAGAATGGAAAGCTCAAAAGCAGAATCCCCTGATTCTACCTATGAACCGGGAAGAGCTTGCGGAGTATCTTCAGGTGACAAGACCTGCACTCTCCAGAGAGCTGATGAATATGAAGCGAGAGAGGCTGATAGATTTTTCTAGGAATAAGATATATATCAGCGACCAGCTTGCTGAAATGGAATAGGATACAATGTGGAACCTTGATTTTGTCAGGGTTCCTTTTTTGTCTCGAAGCACCTCGAAAGAATGATCTTACGTAACATATGTTACGGAATTAGGGGGAGCTCCATGGTACAATTGCTCTTGTGTGTGAAGAAAATGTAGGAGAATGAAAAGATGTCTAAAAAATACATTGATCAACGTATGAGTCTATATACTGTAACAGAAGAAATAGAAGGAGCACTTTCACTGCTTCTTTCGCTAGGTTTCACGAATCTGAAAGATGAGAAGCAACGAGCACTATTTGGAAAGGTAATTACAATCGCTGATGCATTAAAGACAAAAGGCATCTCACTGGATGCATTTACGGAAATGCTGAGTGAACGTGATAAAGAAGAGCAGGGCGATAGGATGAGAGTAAAAATGGCTGGCGTATTGCCTTGTCCAGTACGTGTCCCATTATTGGAAAATTTTGAGGAGTGGCTGAGTGAACGGGATTTTCCATTCCATTTGGACTATGACCTGAAAGCTGCTTCTATGGGAATCGGATGGCTTTCAGAGAGTCTAGAGAAGAAGTCTGGAGAGGATCTTCCGGATCTATTTATCTCTGCTGGTTTTGATATGTTTTTTGATAAAAGCAGGTTTGGCAAATTCAGAGAAGAGAATTTCTTTGAAGATCTCACCTCATTCAGCCGTCTTCATAGTGACTTTGATCAGGAAGACATCAGGCTGAAAGATCCCCGCAAGCAGTATTCGATGATTGGTGTTGTGCCAGCAGTTTTTCTTGTGAATACAAAAGAGCTGGGGAACAGGAAAGTACCCAGAAGCTGGGACGATATCTTATCAGACGAATTTAAAAACAGTATCAGTCTTCCTGTGAGCGATTTTGATCTATTTAATGCAATTCTTCTGAATATCTATAAAAGTCATGGGGAGGCAGGTATTGCTCAGTTGGGGAGGAATATGCAAAGGAGCATGCACCCAGCTGAAATGGTTAAATCCCACATGAAACTCATGGAAAGACCCTCTGTAACCATAATGCCTTATTTCTTTACAAAAATGGTAAAAGAGGGAGGGCCCATGATGGCTGTTTGGCCAGAGGATGGAGCCATCATCAGTCCAATTTTTCTGCTTACAAAAAAAGAGAGGAAAAAGGAACTTCAATCCATTGTGGATTACCTTCTCTCGAAAGAAGTAGGAGAACTGCTTTCCCATAATGGGCGGTTTCCAAGTGTGAATCCGGAAGTGGATAATCGTATTTCTGAAGAGAATAGATATCGATGGATCGGATGGGAGTTTATTGAAAAATATGATCTGACACTTCTTATAAGAAAGTGCGAAGAAATCTTTCAGAAAGCAATGAGAGGTGAACTAGAATGAATCTGATTACTTTTTCAGGACCACCCTCATCAGGGAAAACATCTGTAATCATCAAAACGCTGGAGGCGATGAAAAAAAGAGAGCTTCCGGTTGGGGTAGTGAAATTTGACTGCCTGTATACAGATGATGACGCTTTATATGAAAAAGCCAAAATCCCTGTGATGAAAGGCTTGTCTGGATCCTTATGTCCAGATCATTATTTTGTAAGCAATATAGAAGAAGCAGTGAAATGGGGCGTAGAAAAGAACTTATCTGTCCTCGTAACGGAAAGCGCTGGACTTTGTAACCGCTGCTCTCCCTATATCAAGGATGTGCTTTCCATTTGTGTCATTGACAACCTTTCTGGAATCAATACACCGAAAAAAATCGGTCCTATGTTGAAACTTGCTGATATTATTGTCATCACGAAAGGAGATATCGTTTCTCAAGCAGAACGTGAAGTTTTTGCCTCCAGAGTACATTCGGTCAATCCTCAGGCAGTGACGATGTTTGTGAATGGCCTTACTGGGCAAGGGGCTTTCGAGCTCAGCACATTGCTTTATGAAGAAAACAGAAATATTTCCAGTGTCAAAGGAATGAATCTGAGGTATCCGATGCCCTCGGCACTTTGCTCCTATTGTCTTGGTGAGACTAGAATTGGAGAAGCATTCCAGCTTGGAAATGTGCGGAAAATGAAATTTGGTGATAAAAATGAGGGATAAAATGAGATATGAAGAAATGCGCATATCAGATCTCCTATATAAGTATCCGTTTGCATCCAGCTATTTTGAACTGAATAAGATTTCAGTGAGAGGATTCGAAGACAGTTCATTTTCTGAATTCTTGGAGAGAATCCCTGAAGCTGAGCTGGAAGAATGGGCCATGAGTCCAGACAAATTAATAGAAGACCTTACTCAATATATTGATCAGATGAGTGTTTTTTTAGGTGTGAAGGAAAATGAGGTAAACAGCATCACCATTCTGCCTGGATTCAATAAGCTTGGCGAAAAGGAGAATTTTGAAAAGTTAACGATAGAAAAAAGCGAGATTGTCTCCATTGTTGGGCCCACAGGTTCAGGGAAAAGCAGATTGCTGGCAGATATTGAATGGGCAGCAAACAAAGATACGCCCACAGGACGTAGTGTACAGATCAACGGAGAGCTTCTTGATCCATCTCAGCGTTTCAGCACCAGCAACAAGAGAGTGGCCCAGCTGTCTCAGAATATGAATTTTGTCATGGACCTTACGGTGGAAGAATTTCTGACTCTCCATGCTGAAAGCAGGATGGTAGAGAATGTGGAAGAGATGATCTTAAAAATACTGAATGCTGCCAATGAACTGGCAGGAGAGAAATTCCAGCTCAGCACTCCCGTTACTGGCTTAAGTGGAGGACAGTCCAGAGCACTTATGATTGCGGATACAGCGATATTGAGCAAATCTCCAATTGTTCTCATTGATGAGATTGAAAATGCTGGGATTGACAGAAAAAAAGCGCTGAAGCTTCTGGTCAGTGAAGAGAAGATTGTTCTCATGGCAACCCATGACCCCAGTCTTGCATTGATGGCAGATAAAAGGGTCGTCATAAAGAATGGAGGGATCCATCAGATCATTGAGACAGACCACGAAGAAAAGAGTTTACTGGTTGAACTGGATAAAATGGATCAGGTGATACAGGAGATGCGGAACCGATTGAGAAATGGTGAGACACTAACAAATATTTACAATGAAGGAGAGATATAGAAATGATGCATGATGGATGTAATGGCTCATTTGCAAATGGAGCGGAGGTTGTAACAAAGGTGAGGTTCATGGGCTTTGCTGAGCAGATGATTCCGATGCCGCTTCAGATTTCATGTGTGGAGTGCGGGAGGGAATTTGAGATGGAAACTTTTGAGGACCAATGTCCCCATTGTGGTATGGTATATGGAGTAACACCATGTCATGCTTTCGATGCTGCCAATGTCATGCCTGCAGGGATTGGCTACTAAAATGAAGGTTGAAAAATGCTTTTCCAGAATTGTCCGGGAAAGCATTTTTTCTTTTTTCTCTGGTACTCATTTTCAGGAGTCCGGCAGAACCCGTGAGAAATATGAGAAATAGTGGTAGAATATAAGAAGATACGGATATTATTTAGGACGGGGGGACAAAATGAGCCAGGGAAGTCAGAAACTTAAAATATTGTATTTAATGAAAATCCTGCTGGATGAAACAGATGAAAAGCACTGTCTTGGTGTACAGGATCTGATTACTGAGCTGGAGCGGTATGGCATAACCTCTGAGAGGAAATCCATATATTCAGATCTCGAAACACTCGTAAGTTATGGTCTTGATATTCAGAAGGTGAAAGATAAACATACGAAGTATTACGTGGGTTCAAGAGACTTTGAACTTGCAGAACTGAAGCTTCTGGTGGATGCCATACAAAGCGCGAGATTTCTAACAACAAAAAAGAGCAATGAACTCATTGAAAAACTGAAAAAACTGGCTAGCAAGCATGAAGGGTTGTCACTACAGAGACAGGTTTTTGTTGCAAATAGACCTAAATCTATTAATGAGCAGATCTATTACAGTGTGGATACACTTCATGAAGCCATCGCTCAGAAGAAAAAGGTTCGATTCCAATATTTTGACTATACAATGGAGAAAGAGAAATCTTTCCGAAAAGAAGGTAATTTTTACTATATCAGTCCATACTCTCTGCTTTGGGATGATGAGAACTATTATCTCATTGCTTATTATGAGAAGTATAATAATTTTGTCCACTATCGGGTAGACAGGATGAATCAGGTGGAAATTGTTGACGAGCCTCGAGAAGCTCTTTGCGAAGGTCAGAGTTTTGATGTAGCGGAGTATGCGAAAAAAACCTTCAGTATGTTCGGTGGAGAGGATGAAAGGGTAGAACTCACTTTTCACAAAGAACTTGTCAATCAGGTACTGGACAGATTTGGTGCCGGCATTTCACTGAGGGCCCTTGATTCCGATCATTTTGCGGTGTCCTGCCAGGTGAAAATCAGCAGCACGTTTTTTTCATGGATTGCTCAGTATGGGGAGAAGGTGAAGATCCAATCTCCAGTTGAAGTGAAGGAACAGTTCATAGGATTTCTTCAGAATATTTTGAAACAGTATTAAAAACTGACTAAGTAAAGAAGCAAGCATATCAATATAATATGCTTGCTTCTTTTAACATGATTTTCTTTTATAGACCACAGCACCATCCACCAGGGTCATGAAAACTCGGACATCCTTGATTTTATCATCAGGCACATCGAAATATGGATCTTCAAGTACCACAAGATCAGCGACATAGCCTTCCTTCAGTCTTCCTTTTTTTGTTTCTTCAGAGCTCATATAGGCACTTGAGACTGTAGTGTTGTCCAAAGCTTGAGAGCGGTCAACAGCTTCGCTCTTGTTGAATCCTTCCGGAGGATTGCCTTGCAGATCTTTCCGTGTGACTGCACAGTAAAGATTTTCCATCACATGGAACCTTTCGATGGGCGCATCTGAGCTGTAAGCGACTCTGATATTCAGTTTCTCCATGGTGCCAAAGGCATAGGAAGTATCTGCAAGATCCTTTCCTACACGAAGAGCCACTGTCCTATGATCACTATGAAGGAAAATGGGCTGGGCATATACAGTGAGATGGAGGGATTGGATCTTCTTTAGAAGAGCCTGGTCCGTTATTTGCACATGGATGAGACCGTGTCTGAGCGGATTGCCAGGATCTGTAGTTTTTTCGAAACAGCTGAGAACCATTTCAAGTGCACCATCGCCTATGACGTGGATCACCGCCTGTATCTTGTTCTTCTCACATAACTGAAGAAACTCCAGAAGAAGATCCTTTGGTAAGGTCATCATACCTTGGGTGGACGGATCATCTTCGTAGGGCTTACGAAGAAATGCGGTTCGTGCACCGAGAGAACCATCTGCAAAAAGCTTAAGCGCTCCATAGCGGTTGAAAGGAGAGTCTGATTTTTTGAACCCATCATGGATTCGCCTGCTGAAATCTTCAGGACTTTTTATGTAAATCTGATGATAAATCCGCAAAGCTCTTTCTTTGGAAAACTCCATATAAGCTTTTTCAATGATCCCAGATTCTATGCTGTCACCCCAGATATCATTGACCTGCAAGGAGGTCAGACCATAGCTGTGGGCAATGCGTGCTGTATTTTTCAATGTGCGCAGCACACTCTCCACTGTAGGTTCTTCATAGAGGTGTTCCAATAAAGAAATAGCATTTTCTTGAAATATTCCATTGGGCTGTCCGTCCGGACCAAGCATAATGGACCCACCCTCTACTGGATGAAGAAGATTCTTTTCTTCAAGAAACGAGAGAGTTCTGCTGTTCACTACCGCTAAATGGGAGCAGGTTCTGGTAAATACAATGGGAAAGTCAGTGCTGATCCGGTCCAGATCTTTTTTTGTCGGCAACCTTTTTTCCTTGAACAGGTCCTGATGAAACCCGCGGCCTCGTAAAGTGCCTTGAAAATCAGGCCTGCTAAGAAGATAAGATTTCCCTCTTATAATCAGTTCCTCAATGGATGATGAGCCATGGAGCTGAACGGTCTCCAGGGCTAGACCTGCTTGATAGAAGTGCAAGTGAGCATCATTGAAGCCTGGGACTACGGTTTTTTCCTGAACGTCCAGGATTTCTTCACGTCTAAGAGCATGCTCTTGGTTTAAGGCTTCTCTTCCAGTCGCAGCAATCACTCCATTTTCGATGTAAAGCGCATCTGTAAAGGTATCACGCTCCTGATATATTTTACCGTTCTTAATAAGCAGTTTCATTTTGCATTCTCCTTTTTAAGTTTAAGGGATATGAGTGCCAAAATTTATAGAATGGCAAACTTTATTGGGTAAATTTGGTGAAATCTGTATTCATTCAGCTTATTTTGTGCTTTTTTCCTTTATATAGATGTGTAGCCTATGGTATACTGGTTCTAAAATTATGATAAGCTATAAAAATATATACTTTTGTATACCGGAGGCATAAATGAAAAGAGTCAATTTTCCTCTCCTGATTGGAAGCATAATTCTCATGGTCTTGCTTGCATTGTCTTATTTTCCGGAATTTTTCACGGATCGTGATCCGATTCATGAAGAACCGCCGAGATATATTGAATATGAAAAAGAGGGAGAGATTGTGGAGGAACTGTCTGTCAATCCCATGAGGCCCAATACCATCAATCTCATGGGCACAGATGATGCCGGACGGGATATTTTTGCTAGACTGGTGTATGGTACGAGAAATACCATGCGCCTGGGATTTTTCATCGCTCTTTTCCGCATGATCATTGCATTGCCCATTGGTATCATTGCAGGGATGGGAAGGAAAACTCTATCCCGGATCATTGGATTTTTCAACACTTTTTTCAGTGCTGTGCCTATGCTTATTTTCAGCTATATTGTGCTGAATTTCAACTATTTCTATAGAATGCAGATGGAAAAGTCCATTGTTGCCTTTGCGATTGTTCTTGCTCTGGTTGGGTGGTCTAAGCTTGCAGGAATAATTGAAGATGTGACCAAACGAATTATGGCCGAAGATTTTATCGAAGGTGAGCTGGCCATTGGAAAAACTAAAACACAGATTATCTTTCAGAATGTGCTGCCTCATCTCATTCCTCACGGAGCCAGTCAGTTTTTCAAGGAAATGGCCATGGGGTTATTTCTTGTGGCACAGCTGGCTGTCTTATATGTATTTGTAGGTACGACACGAGAAGTTGGCGCCATGGCATTTCGGGCAAACTACCGTATGGGTCTTGAACCGGAATGGGGTGGAATGCTATCAAGGATCACCAATGATGTGATGCGTTTTGAGGAAGTGTGGTGGGTCTCTCTCTTTCCGGTACTGTTTTTTGCTGTCGCCATCATGGGCATCAATCTCCTTGGAGAAGGGCTACGACTGGAATTTCAGAAGAGAACATCAAGGGTGATCAGTACAATCCGGAAAGGAATCTCTTCTTTGTCCCCTAAGCTTTTTTATTTGCAGATCAGAGACATCCGAAAATACTACAAACCTGTTCTACTTAAAGTAGGTGTTTTTGCGTTCATCCTTCTTTACCTCTTTATGCCCAGATACCAAAGTATCATTGATTATGATATCGATGGAGCATTGAGTCATCTGGATGCTCTTTCGGATGAAAAATATAACGGAAGAGCCAGTGGAACGGAAGGAGGATACCAGGCAGGTGAGTATATTCTATCTGAACTGAACAGTCTGGGTTATCAGACAGATGTAACTGAAATCCCTTTTTACGATGGAGAACCTTCCGCTGAAACATTGAAGGTGATGGCGCCTATGACTATACAGCAAGGATCCATCACGTTGACTTTTGAGAATGGGACGCGTAAAACTTACAACCTCCATGAGGATTTCACCATATTTACCGTAGCGAGAGATGAGCTTTTAAGAACAGCTGAAGGAGAATTTCACTATAGGGGGACTGCTTCTACACATGAGAATCTAGGGAAGGTATCTTCTGAGAAAAGTGTTTTCCCCATCAAGGAGCACTATATCAGAGAGCTGCTCTCCTCCACAGGGTCTCCTTTCAGCGTGGAAAAAATGAGAGGTTCAAATATCTTTGGAGAAACAGAAAAGAGAGAGTTTGTAGTGCAGTTTATGCTTTTGGATGAGTACAGTTCCGTTTCAAATGCTTATCTGCATAAAACTACAACCATTATTCCTTTTGATGAAATGAGAGAAGATCTTTATGAAGGATATGCAGAAGCTGAGATCACATTTTCCCATCCAGCACTTCCGGCACATAGTGGCAGGATCATCCAGGGTTTTCTGGCAGGATCAGGTTTTTCAAAAGAAAAGCCTGGAGAGACCATCGTCATCGGAGGATCCTATGACGGAGTGTATGAAACTGGTGTGACTTCTCCCCAAAGTGCAGCTCCTGCAGCAGCGCTGCTGACCTTGGCAAAGCAGACGATAGAGCTGGAAAACCCTCTCTCCAAGTCGGTTTCTTTTGTTTTCTGGGACAATCAGTATGAAATCAAGAAAAACACCAATGAAGAAGGATCTGAGTATTTTCATCGGGAACTGCTGAAGACCATTGATCTCGTTGTCTCAGGCGGCTACTATTACTATGAGCTGAACTACCCTGGTATGGAAGATACAGACACCTTGAATATTGTGTCTTTTCCTGCCCAAGGTGGAAGAAAACCTTCATATAAAATTGGCAGGAGAATGGAAGATCTTATGACAGATATGAAGATTCCGTACAGACGTTTCCAGAGCATCTTTTATGATACCAGCACCAGTTCCAGTCTTGGGGTGTATGACATGGTGACCCGTTCCGTTCTGGACATGAGGCTAAACGGATTCTTCTCTGTGGGGATAGGATCATCTCAGCCCAAAGGGATGGGGACCGCTATGGATCAGAGAGAAAAACTGAACGTGCTGTTACTGAACAGAATTGGTCAGGTCATGTTGGATAATCTGACTATGAATGAAGAGCTCATGCAAAATGGAGAGTCTTCAGAACTGAAGTTGGAGGTGGCAAAATGATTGAAGTGAAAAATCTGAGCAAGCAGTTTGTTGTGAAAAGTGGTTTACTAGGACAGGAAGAGTATGTTCATGCTGTGAATGGCGTCAGTTTCTCCATTGGAGATCAGGAGACCTTAGGTCTTGTAGGAGAGTCCGGCAGCGGAAAATCCACCACTGGAAGGCTGATTCTAAGGCTTTTAGAGCCCACTTCCGGGAAGATTCTTTTGGAAGGCAAAGACATCAGCACTATATCAGACAGAGACTTTAGAAAGCTTCGTAAAGAACTCCAGATTGTTTTCCAAAATCCTTATTCTGCTTTGGATTACAAAATGACGGTGGAGGATATTCTGATGCAGCCACTGCAGATCCATAAGATTGTGCCACCTCTGGAGTATAAGAAAGAAGTGCATAGACTGCTCCATATGGTTGGTCTGGACCATGCTTCTGCTAGAAAATTTCCTCATGAGTTCAGTGGTGGCCAAAGACAAAGAATCGGCATCGCTAGAGCTTTGGCAACAAAACCACGATTCATCGTTTGTGATGAGCCTGTTTCAGCACTGGATGTTTCGGTTCAGTCTCAAATACTCAATCTTACCATGGATCTTCAGAAAGAGCTTGGTATTTCCTATTTGTTCATAGCACACGATCTTCACGTGATCAAACATGTCAGTGACCGCGTCGCTGTCATGTATCTGGGTAAAATCGTTGAGATGGGAGACGCAGAAGGGATTTTTGAAAGTCCTATGCACCCTTATACCAAAGCTCTGTTAGCAGCAGTTCCGGGCCAAGGAGAAGAGGCTCAAATTGAGCGGAGAAGATTAAAAGGAGAGATCCCAAGTGCGATCCGGATGCCTTCTGGATGCTCTTTTCATACCAGATGCCCCTTTGCCATGGACATCTGCAGAAATGAAATCCCTATACTGAAAGAATATAAAGATAGAGTGGTTTCTTGCCATCTTGTGGATAAGGAGGAAGTCTGATGAATCTAGCACAGAAGAAATTGATGAAGTCGATACTGGGAAATATTCTTCTCCTGTTCTTTATCATTGTCAGCATTGTTATTCTTACAGGAATACCGATGAACTTCGATATATTCTACGAGAAAGGAAGTTATCGTCCCAATATGCCATGGAGCGAGATTTATGAGTCCATCACCCATAATTTCAAGATGGTATTCACAGGGGAAATCAGAGATGTGGATATCCTGGGAGAAACGGTAGCAGAAATCTTTCAACGGTCTGCCAGGAAAAGCGGCATTGTGCTATTTTTTGGCATTGTCCTTTCGGTGCTGATCGGTGTACCGAAAGGGATTCTTGACAGTAGAAAGAATGACCAGACGGGTACTTTTAAAATGCTCCAATCACTGATACCGCTTTCGATTCCTGACATTCTTTCCATCGGTCTTGTTCAGGTGCTTGCTCTATACCTTTTTAAGAATGGAATTACTTTTCTTGGTATTGGCCCCATCGAGTTTAAAGGAGATCAGTACTGGTATAATGCCATTTATCCAATCCTAGCCATTTCAATATTGCCCACAGCTTATATCGCCAGAACTACTGCGACGGCAATTGAAGAAGGGTTTTCAAAGCCTTATGTCCTTGCAGCCAGAGGAAAAGGATGCTCGCGGATGAGAATCATCAAAAATCATCTGCTGAAGAGTATATTCTATGAAATACTCTCCGTATTCCCAACAATTCTCGCTCTTTTTTTCTCAAGTCTTATCATTGTTGAAAGATTGTTCTATTATCGTGGGATAGGCTATGAAATGATAAACTTCTACACTTCCCAGAGAATAGACCCCGTTATGGGGGGGATTGCATTCAGTTATTTTATGACGGTGATGGCCGTCCTCTATTTTGCGATCCTTTTTATGTTCAATCTGCTGAAAGATCTGCTGATTAAAAGTAAAGAGTCCTAAAGGAGAGAGGAGAGAAGAAGATGGCATTGTTGACAGTGAACAACATCAAGACCTATTTTTATCTTGATGGCGAAGAGCTTCCAGCGGTGGATGATGTGAGTTTTACCTTAGAAGAGAACAAAACCCTGGCGATGATCGGTGAATCAGGAAGCGGTAAGAGCGTCTTGGTTCTCAGCATCATGGGATTGGTGGATAAACCTGGAAAAGTGCTTCAAGGGGAAGCTTTATATGGAGATTCTGCATCACGGGATTTGCTGAAGCTGAAAGAAAGAGAAATGCAAAAAATTAGAGGGAATGAGATTGCGATGATCTATCAGGATCCCATGTCCACATTAAATCCTCTTATTCCTGTGGGGAAACAGATTGAAGAAGCCCTACTGATCCATAAAAAAGGGAGCAAAAAGGAGAACCGAAAAAAGACACTAAAGCTCATGGAAGATGTGGGGATTTCGGATGCACAGGAAAGATTTATGGACCTTCCTAATAAATTCAGTGGTGGTATGAGGCAACGCATCATGATTGCCATGGCCATTGCATGCAACCCAAAGATTCTTATCGCAGATGAGCCAACCACGGCACTGGATGTGACCATTCAGGCTGAGATCCTGGACCTTCTTAAAAAGCTCCAGAAGGAGCAGAAAATGGCGATGATCCTGAACACACATGATCTGGGCGTGGTTAAGGATATGGCCCATGATGTCTGTGTCATGTACTGCGGAAAAGTCATGGAGAAAGCTTCGGTTGCTGAAATTTTCATGAATCCAATGAATCCGTATACCATGGGGCTTATGGAGTGTATGCCGGGTCAAGGGAATCCAAAAGAGAAACTCCAGGCTATCGAGGGATACGTTCCGCATCCCTCTGATTTTCCAAAAGGCTGCAGATTTTCCAGCAGATGTCCGTATGCAATAGACAAATGCCATAGTCAGCTGCCAGAATTATCAGAGGTTTCACCGAATCATTTTGTCCGATGTTTCCTTGTCCAAGAAGGGATTCCATTGATCAAAAAGGCTTAAATCAAGGGTTTCAGAAATATTAAAAAAGATTGATGCCTGGAAAAGGTTGACAGAACTGAGGGGGCGGGGTATAATGAATATGTTCTTAAGGAAAAGACATTTTCAAGAACCCTATCGCGGGGTGGAGCAGTTGGCAGCTCGTCGGGCTCATAACCCGAAGGTCGCAGGTTCAAGTCCTGCCCCCGCTACCATTTAAAAAACTGTAAGATTATCAGGAGATAATCTTACAGTTTTTTTTTGCTTCATAAAAATGGAATGGAATACTAGGGATCTTTCAGAAAATGAACCATCAGAATAGGTGAAGAGCTTGCACAGGCTTCACAGTGTTTTTAACAAGAGCATAACATGGAGTCAAACAGTCCTAAACAATAGCCTCCTATAATTGTAAATGTAAGGTATGAAGTAGATGCCTGATAAAAAGTAAGATATTACTTAGGAGGAAGAAAATGAACAAGAAATTAATGGGAATTATTACATCCTTGACTGTGGTAGCCATGTTTGCTGCTTGCGGTACGAAAGAGGAGACACCAGAAACCCCTGGAACAGAAACACCAGCAGAGGAGGAACTGGAGGGATCCGTCATCGTTGATGGATCTGGAACGGTATATCCGCTGATGGCTAATATCGCAGAGAATTATATGGTGAATGAGCAGCCTGGTGTAAGTGTGCAGGTAGGAAGAGCAGGATCCAGTGCAGGGCTTAAAAAGTTCATTGCAGGAGAACTTGATTTTGCAGATGCATCCAGAAAAATTAAGGATACTGAAGTTCAAGAGCTGGAAGCTGCAGGCAAAAAGATGGGAGAAAATGTCCTTGAAATTGAACTTGCTTATGATGGACTGACCATGGTCATCAATAAAGAAAATACCTGGGCTACAGAGATGACACAAGAAGAAATTATCAATATGTACGTTTCAGGAAAGTACAAATCTGATGACAAAGTGCTGTGGTCTGATATCAGAGCTGAATGGCCTAAAGAAGAGATCAAATTCTTTGGTCCCAATGAGAATCACGGAACATACGAATTCTTCTACGAAGTGATTTTAGATGAGCAGGATATGGTATCCAATGTGAATCTGCAGCAAGAATACTCTACACTGGTGGATCTTGTGTCAAAAGATAAGAACGCCATAGCGTTCTTTGGATATGGATACTACGCTTCAAATACAGATAAACTGACTGCGGTAAAGGTGGACTTCGGAAATGGAGCTGTGGCACCATCTCTCGACACCATCGGTTCAGACCTTGATTATGCTGGTTTCACAAGACTTGTCTACACCTATCTCGATCTGGACAAAGCAAAAGAAAATCCAGCGATTCTTGATTATGCACTGTATGTCATTTCAGAAGAAGGAGCTTCAAAGCTTGCGGGAGACAATGGTTTCGCTCCAATTCCAGCTGAAAAACATGCAGAATACAAAACCATTCTTGAAGGTCTGAAATAAAGAAAACAAGCAAATGTCAAGTATTCAGATGAGAGCATGCCTCTCATCTTATACTTGCGTTCAAAAAGTTCGCAATGAGGAGATAACATCCTATGGAAAAAGAAACTAAAGTACGGGAACTGATTCAGAAGAAAATCAAAGAGAAGAATTATGTCATGGATAAAATTGTTCCAGCTTTTCTCCTGACCATGGCACTTATTTCTGTGTTCACCACCTTCGGTATTGTGATCACTCTAATCACGGATGCATTCCGATTTTTCAGTGCAGTCCCCATTGGCGAGGTTTTCAGTACGGACCTTGCACCACTCAATAAAAATCCGAGGTTTGGGTTTATTCCACTCTTTGTTGGGACCATCACCACATCCTTGATTGCGATGATGGTAGCGGTACCAGTAGGCCTTGCAGCTGCAATTTATCTGAGTCAGTTTGCTTCTCAAAGGGTAAGAAAAGTGGTCAAACCTATGCTGGAAGTTCTAGCAGGTATTCCGACCATCGTATACGGGTTTTTTGCATACTCTTTTGTTACGCCTCTTCTTATGAATCTCATTCCTTCACTGGAAGCAAAGAATGCGCTGAGTCCTGGTATTGTCATGGGGATCATGATTATTCCCATGGTCGCTTCACTTTCTGAGGATGCCATGAATGCTGTTCCTGAAATCATGAAAGAAGGGGCCTTGGGATTGGGTTCTACAAAGCTGGAAGTAGCTTTTAAAGTGGTGATTCCAGCTGCAATTTCAGGGATTTTGTCTTCCATTGTTTTGGGAATTTCCCGTGCCATCGGTGAAACAATGATTGTGACCATAGCCAGTGGAAGTTCTAAAGCATTTACACTCGACATCACAAGATCCATGCAGACCATGACAAGCTATATCGTGGAATTTACCAGCGGAGATGCAGCCAGCGGGACCACGGGGTACTACAGCTTATATGCTGTTGGTCTTCTCCTTTTTGTATTTACTATGGGGATGAACCAGCTGGCACATTACATCTCAAAGAAATACAGGGAGGCATATTAGCATGGAATTGAATAAAACAGCAAAACTGGATGCTCAAAAAAATGCATCACCTGTAAAAAAAGTGTTTAAAGCCAATCCGGCTCAGATCAAAAGGCGTGTACGTCTCAGCGAAACCCTGAAGAGGATCTTCGGTTTGCTCGTGGTATCCGCTCTACTGGTTTTGGTCTTTCTTCTACTAGATATTTTCAGAGATGCAAGAGGATGGCTTGACTGGGATTTTGTTACTGGAAATCTCTCAATCTTCCCTGAAAAAGCAGGAATTTATGGCGCTATTATCGGGACAGTCTATATGATGATGATTGTTGTTCCTGTGACATTTGTGCTTGGGGTTTCCACGGCTATTTATTTGGAAGAATATGCCAAGCCAGGAAAGCTCAAACATTTTATCAATATCAATCTCAGCAACCTGGCAAGTGTTCCCTCTGTCATATTCGGGCTTCTAGGGCTTGCTGTTTTTTCCAGGCTGCTGGGATTGGGTGGCAGTATTCTGGCAGGAGGACTTACAATGTCACTGCTGGTACTTCCTATTGTGGTGGTTTCAGCCCAGGAATCCTTGAAAGCTGTGCCAGGATACTTGCGGGAAGCCTCCTATGCACTGGGAGCAGACAAGTGGACAACTGTAAGTAAAGTTGTCATTCCCGTTGCCCTTCCGGGGATGCTCACGGGCTTTATCCTTGGTATTTCCAGAGCCATTGGAGAAACGGCTCCGCTGGTGGTCTTGGGGATTCCCACTCTGATCATGAAAGTTCCGGGAAGCGTCATGGATGATTTCACTACGCTGCCCATACAGATTTATTATTGGACATTGGATACCGTTCTTACACCAGAATATGCGAATCTGGCAGCTGCAACAATAGTGGTTCTTCTGCTGGTCCTGTTCTTTATGAACTCCATTGCCATCTACATCAGAAATCGCTTTGAAAAGAAATTTTAACAGGAGGCATACGAAACATGGAAAACAAAGATACTGTCTTTGAGGTGAAGAATCTTGACCTGTGGTATGGCAAGGACCAGGCGCTGAAGAAGATCAATCTCGATATATACAAGAATGAAGTTACAGCCATCATCGGACCGTCGGGATGCGGAAAATCCACTTTTATCAAGACGCTGAACAGAATGGTGGAAAACATTCCGATTGTTAGAACTGAAGGTCAGATACTATACCACGGGAAAGATATTTTCGATAAGGAAATCCGGGTTGAAGAGCTGAGAACTCAAGTAGGCATGGTGTTTCAAAAACCCAATCCTTTTCCGAAGTCGATTCTTGAAAATGTGCTTTATGCGCCTAAGATTCATGGCCTGAAAGATAAGAATCTGCTCATGGAGATTGCGGAAAAGAGTCTGAAAGGCGCAGCACTGTGGAATGAAGTGAAGGACAGACTCCATGACAATGCCTACGGACTATCCGGAGGCCAGCAGCAGAGGCTATGTATTGCAAGAGCATTGGCTGTGCAGCCGGATGTGATTCTCATGGATGAGCCGACATCGGCGTTGGATCCGATTGCAACTGCAAAGATTGAAGAACTTATGGAAGATTTGAAAAATGATTACACCATCGTCATCGTGACACATTCTATGCAGCAAGCGGCAAGAATATCAGACCGTACCGCTTTTTTCCTGATGGGAGAGATGATTGAGTATGGGGATACGAAGAATCTGTTCACGAACCCCCGTGACAAGCGTACAGATGATTATATCACCGGAAGATTTGGTTAAAGGAGAAAATGAAATGACATTAAGCAATATTGAACTTACCATAAGCCATATGAACAACAATCTCCTTCGGATGGGTTTCTTAGTGGAAACACAGATCAAAAGAGCGATCAGAGCGTTAACCGAAAAAGATATGAAGCTCGCAGAACTCCTGATCAGAGAAGATGTGCAGATCAATGACCTTATGAGATCCATTGAGGATGAGGCCATCCGTCTTATCGCAACCCAAGGACCAGTGGCTTCAGACCTACGTAATATTTTCACTGTCATCAAGATTGTCACAGACCTGGAACGTATGGGGGATCATGCGAAGGACATTGCAGAGATTACCCTGAAGAACAAAGATATCCTGACGGATGTGATTAACGAGGACCTCATCGAAATCTCAAGACTTGTCATGAAGTTCATCTCTGAGTCGTTGGATTCATTTGTGGCCAAAGACCATGAAAAGGCACAGGAACTGACGAAGATGGATGATGAGATTGACCGTTTGACAACGGAGTCCATTGGGAAACTCTATGATAAAGCCCAAAATGACCCAACTCTTCTTCGCTTAGCCGGAGAGCTTCAGTTTGTGCTGAAATACCTTGAGAGAAATGGGGATCATGCAACGAATATCTGTGAATGGACCGTATATATTGTCACAGGACAGTTCAGAGAACTGAATTAGAGTAGAAACTGAAAAATTGGCAGCCTGTGCGCTGCCAATTTTTAGTTTTATTCAGAGAAGAAGAGCTGATTTGTGTGGAAGGTTTCATGAATGCTCCGGTACCTCTTTCTGATGGTGGTGAGGGGCGCATGATACTTTTCTGCTGTTTCTTCTGGACTCGCAAGCAAGGGAAGGATCTCATAGGTATAGATCTTTTGGTCTGGAGAAACATCTTTTCTATAAACCCAGGTAGGTAAAATTGTGCCTTCCTTTATTTTCACCAGGCCCTCTGTATTTTTTTCAAGAAGAATCCTTGCGATAGCACCGTCTTCTGTTCCAGGGATACCCAAAATCTCCTCTCTCTGATTGGAAAGGAAGTTGCCTAGGGAGTAGAGGACGAGACCTTCGTGATGACCGTCAGAAGATAGTAATACTTCCATTTCCTGAAGAAGATGCGGATGAGAACCGATGATAAGATGAACACCTTCATCGATTAAGAGTCTGGCCAGTGTTTTTTGAAAACTGCTGGGGTAAGAGGTATATTCTGTTCCCCAGTGAAGCAGAAGAATGATGGCTTCCACGGAGGCTTCCTTCATCATAAGGAGATCCTCTTTGATTCTCAGAAAAGCCTCATAAGGATCCGTCATATGAATGAAGTTGATGTTCCTTTCCAGTCCATTGGATTGAATGCTGTTGACTGTTACCGTATTTCCTGAAAAATAACCGGTGGCATAAGACGCGATGCCAAGTTTGATTCCTTGAATGGTCTCGATGTGAAAACTTTTTTCCTTTCCTGTTTCATAAGTGCCCAGGGGAATGAGACCCTCTTCATACATAGCGCTCAGTGTACCCTGGATTCCTTTGTAGCCAGTATCCATAGAATGGTTGTTTGCAGTACTGATATGAGTGAAGCCTGCTTCTTTCATGGCGGTTAGAATCTCTGGAGGAGAGTTGAAAACTGGATAGGAGCTGAAGGGGGTTCCCTGAAGGATGGTGCTCTCAAAATTAGCAAATGCCAAGTCAGATGCTTTAATAAATGGAGAGATGTGTTTGAAGTTATTGGTGAAGTCATAGGAGTTCTCTGATGTTTTTTGAGAACGCCATTGACTTTCATGAACCATAATATCACCTACTGCTGTAATAAGAAGCGTCTGTGATCCCATAGGGTCATTTTCTGGAGAAGAGGTTTCTTTTTTTACTTCGGATGAAGGGGGAGAAGCAGCAGGGGTCTCTTTCAAAGCAATCTTACCAAACGAGTGAGAAGCCAAGAGCATCAGGGAGATGAGAATGGATGTTGAGAGTAAGTATGTTTTATATTTTTGCATTCTGTGCATCCTTTATTATTAACAGTGTGTCCTATCAATTATACAGGAGAAAATACTCTTATGAAAAGCTGAAAAGCCTTCAAATCCATAATTTTATCAACTTTACAGCATTGTGATAGCCTTTGTCATAAGATATAATAAAAGGAGTGCTTTTTGCAATATAGGACTTATGGCTGCATATTTTTATGGATTGAGGAGAAATGATATGGGAGTGATGGAGTCTATCGGGAATCAGTTTTGTTTGGATATGCTGGAACTTTCATCTGATCGGATTTGTATTTTGGATTGTGAAGGAAGAGTGCATTTTGCAAACAAAGCATTCAGAGATAAATTTGTTTTTGAAGAAGATCAAGACGCTCACTTCCCCCTGAATGGTGTTTTTCGGGTGGAAGATTTTTCGCGTTTCACCCAAATGCTTTTGAAGGCAAAGAAAAGCGAGGGTTCACTTCAGTTCATAGGGATTGGAAAAGAGGAAGCTCCCGTCATTGTCACTGTGAAGAGAGTACCATCCTCAGACCTGAAGGAAGACTTGTTATATTGTCTTTTTCGCCCAGAGGAACGGTATCAGGCTCCAATGGCAAAAATAAATCAGCTGCTTTCTCTGTATGACTTTCAAGAAGATACCACTATGACCATTTCGACAGAACATAAAGCCATTTCTGTGATTGGGGAGATGGCTGGAGCCAATGCTGCATACTGGTGCCCCTATGACAAGAAGAAAGAGAAGTTCGGATTCATGCCATGGAGGGGGGATATCCCTTTTGGGAAAGAAGAGGAAATCTTCTGGTTTACGATGCCATTAAGGGGAGAAAAGGGTCAGGAAGAATCTATGAATCACTATGACTATTTCCCCCACATCAGCGAGGACTTTCTGCTTGAACTGATTCCGATGGAGATACGAAAAGAACTTACAGATGGCGTAGACCTACATTGTATGATAGTGGGAGAAGGAGAAGAACCATTTGGCGCTGTTCTGATCTCACAAAAAGAGTTTCAGACACAGGAGCAGATTCTCTGGAATCTATTCCTTTCTCAGCTGAAGTCCTATGTCAAGACAAAACGAGAGTATTATTTTTTCAGGGAACAGTTTTATAAATATAAGTTTGGCATCAACGCCATAGGTGTTGCCACATGGGAATGGGATATCAGAAGCAATTCCATCATTTTTTCCAGAAAATGGGCAGAAATCATGGGTTTTCGATATGAGGAGCTCAGTGAGCGGATTGAAGATTGGAAAAACCGCTGGCATCCTGAGGAACGCGAAGAGAATGAGAGACTGCTTGAAGCGTATCTGTCCGGTGAAATCCAAAGTTACAGTCCGATCTACCGCATGCAGCATAGAGATGGACATTGGAAATGGTTTATGACAAGAGGACATCTGGTCAGAGACCGTCTTGGAAACCCAGTCACTATTTCAGGATTTCATGTGGATATTACGGAGTCTGAAACAATGCGCGCTCATTTTCTTCAAGAAAAAGAAAAATATCTGGATATCATTGAAGCGACCAGAGCTGGTACGTGGGAATGGAACATTCAGACGGGTGAAAACATATATAATGAGCGATGGGCGGAGATTGTCGGATATACGCTGAAAGAACTGGAACCTATTACAGACGATACTTGGGCAAGCCTTGTTCATCCGGATGATCTTGTACGGTCTGATGAAATTGTCCAATCTCTTTTTTACCGTGAAAAAGAGTATTATTCCATGGAATGCAGAATGAGACATAAAGACGGCCATTGGGTATGGGTCCTGGACAAAGGGAAAGTTGTCCGTTGGACTGAAGACGGGAAACCGCTTCAGATGTTTGGAACACATATTGATATAACGGAAGCGAAACTTCTGGAAATGGAAGTGAAGCAAAGAGAAGACAATTACAGGCTCCTTGTGGAAAGCAGTTATGATATTGTGTACAGACTGGATATGGATGGTATTTTACTGTTTATATCGGCTGCCTGGGAGAAGGTGCTTGGACATTCCATTAAAGAGGCTCTGGGACAGTCCTTCGAACCTTATGTGCATAAGGATGACCTTCATCGGATACAGAAATTTTTCCGGCACATCGAGCATACAGGAAAGCGGATGGAGACAGCGGATTACAGACTGCTGCACAAGGATGGTTCCTACCACTGGTTTACCACCAATGCAGTGCCAATCCTGGATGAAGCTGGAATTGTCATAGGATTTACTGGTATTGCCCGGGATACAACAGAAGTGAAAAAAGCGAACCTGAAAATACTGGAACAGAAGGATGAGTTAGAAAGATTCTTCAGAGTGAATCTGGATTTCTTCTGCATTACAGATTCTAGAGGCATTTTCCTAAAGGTGAATGATGCATGGGAAAAGTTCCTTGGATTTAAAGTGAAACATATCCGCGGTCAAAATGCGTTGCAGTTTGTTCACCCCGAAGATCTGGACCTTCTGAAAGAATCCATCAGCCAGATGATTGAGGACAAGAAAGAAGGAAGCTTTACCTTGCGGTTTCGCCGAGCCGATGAGAGCTATGTGATGCTGGAGTGGAAAGCACAATATATAGACAATCTCATCTATGCGGCAGCCAGAGATGTGACAGAAAAGAAAAAGCTGCAGGAGAATCTCTATATTGAAAAAGAGCTCTTCCGGACAACACTGCTTTCCGTTGGAGATGGAGTGATTGCAACAGATGAGACTAATAAGGTGCTTCTTATGAATACAGCAGCGCAGGAAATGACTGGCTGGAGAATGGAAGAAGCATTAGGAAGGCCCATTGATGAGATCTATAAAGTCATTTATGAGGACTATGATGCCGCAGAAAGCAGCTTCTCTGATAGTAGAATATACTATCGTAGTGGTGAATCCAGTGATCGGATACTCCTGGCCAAAGATGGAAGAAAACTGCCCGTTGAAGAGAACATTTCCCCCATCAAGGGCAGTGATCAGGGAATTACTGGAATTGTCACGGTTTTTCGCGATATTACGCCCAAAATTGAAAAACAGAAACAGACAGAATACTTAAGCTATCATGATGTGCTCACAGGTCTATACAACAGGCGATTTGCGGAAGATATGCTGAAAAGAATAGATTTAAACAGGAACCTTCCCTTATCTGTTATGGTGATGGATCTCAACGGGCTGAAACTCACCAATGATGCCTTCGGACATGACTTGGGTGATCTTCTCCTGATGAAATCGGCAGATATCATGAAATCGCATCTGAGAGAAGGGGACGTTCTTTCCAGAATGGGGGGAGATGAGTTCATGGTGCTGATGCCTAAGACTTCCATGAAAGAAGCGGAGGATGTGAAAACAAAGATTTTGAAAGAGGCAGATGCCTGTGAAGTGGGTCCAGTTCAGATTTCTCTAGCAATAGGCATCGCGACCAAAACACTGAAACATCAGAATATGCAGGAAGTTGTCAAGGTGTCGGATAATAACATGTATCGTGAAAAACTGAAATACGGAAAGATCATGAAGAATAAAATGATTGAGACCATACTTGCAAGTATAGGAGAAAAGTTCCCTAAAGAGAAAGAACACCTTCATCATGTGGCGATGATTGCCAAAAGCATCGGTGAAGCCATGGGGATGAGCAAAGAGGCTCAAGAGAGACTGTTTACCGCAGGAAAACTCCATGATATCGGGAAAATCAATGTGCCTAAAGAAATCCTTCTAAAAGCAGGACCTTTGTCTTATGAGGAATATGAAGTGGTCAAAAAACATGCAGAAACCAGTTATCAAATTATAAAATCTGTTGAAGAGTACGGGTATCTGGCGGAAGATGTTTTATATCATCATGAGCGTTTTGACGGGAAGGGATATCCTGAAGGCCTCAAAGGCCAAGAAATTCCGCTCCATTCAAGAATCCTGAACATTGCAGATGCATTTGAAGCCATGACACATGAAAGAACATACAGCAGGAAGAGGAGCTTAAAAGAAGCTGCCGAAGAACTCAGAGCCCATGCAGGGACTCAGTTTGATCCTCAGATCGTCGAAATTTTTCTCGGGCAGGTGCTGAAGATAGAGAAGCACTGACCGGTGAGTGAACCCTTTGGACAAGGAAGACTAGGCGTTGGAAGCAGAGAATCCAGCTTTTGTTTGACATGAGAAAACACTTAGGGTAATATGGTTAGATGTACAGAAATGCAAAGTTAGAAAAAAAAGAGGTGAAGTAAATGGCAAAACCCATCGTAGCCATCGTCGGGAGACCGAATGTTGGTAAATCGACCTTATTCAATAAACTGGCAGGTCATAGAATTGCCATCGTAGACGACACACCTGGAGTAACAAGAGATCGGATTTATGCAGATGCAGACTGGCTGCATCATGAGTTTAAATTAATTGATACAGGTGGAATTGAGCCTAAGAGTGATGATATCATTCTGGCTCAGATGAAAAGACAAGCACAAATCGCCATTGATACTGCAGATGTGATAATTTTTGTAGTGGATGGAAAACAGGGACTAACGGATTCAGATAATGAAGTAGCTACAATGCTCAGAATCAGCCAGAAGCCAATTGTCCTTGCAGTGAACAAAGTGGACAATCTGAAAGATGAAGCCAATGCATATGAGTTCTACAATCTTGGTATTGGAAATCCCATTGCCATTTCTGCAGGACAAGGTCTTGGCTTAGGAGATCTATTGGATGAAGTGGTCAGTCACTTCAAAGACTATGAAAAAGAAGAGGATGATGATTTCATACGGGTCGCATTTGTAGGACGACCTAATGTGGGAAAATCCTCACTCATCAATAAACTTCTTGGAGAAGAGAGATCCATTGTTACAGATATTGCTGGCACAACCAGAGATGCTGTAGATAGTTTTCTGGAGACGAAAGAAGGAAAGTTTATCCTGGTGGATACGGCTGGCCTCCGAAGAAAGTCCAAGGTGAAAGAAGAGATTGAAAGATACTCAGTGGTTAGAACCCTTACAGCTATTGAAAGGGCTGATGTGGTCGTTTTGATGATTGATGCAGAGGAAGGCATTGCCGATCAGGATGAAAAGATCATCGGATATGCACATGACATGAAAAAGGCCATCATGGTCATTGTCAATAAGTGGGATCTCATCGAAAAAGATGACAAAACCATGGATAAGTACATGAATGACTATAAGATGAGCTTGAAGTTCATGCAGTATGCACCGTTCCTATTCATTTCTGCACTGACAGGGCAAAGAACCCATAAAGTGCTCCAGATGATTAAGATGTGCTATGACAATTATAATAAAAAAATTGCTACAGGGGTCCTTAATGATGTGATTGGCAAAGCTCTTCTTCAGAAAGAGCCTCCTATGATTGGAACCAAGCGACTAAAAGTGTTCTATGGAACACAGACAGGTGTAAAACCACCTACATTTGTGTTCTTCATCAATGATGAATCAGCACTTCATTTCTCATATTCCCGATATATCGAGAACCAGCTGAGAGATGCCTTTGATTTCACAGGTACCGGACTCAAAATCGAATACAGAGAAAAGAAAAAAGATGCATAAAAAAACGCCAAGCCCGTTTAGTGAACTGCTCCCTGTCAAGTGG
>NZ_DOPX01000005.1 GCF_003514505.1 Proteiniclasticum sp. | reverse complement strand
GTAGGCCAGGAAGAGGATCCATCAAACTTCCTTCTCATGCATGCCATGGGTCCCAATGTGGCGGGTGTCATCGGCTCTGCCATTGCAGCCGGAGTGCTTCTCAATTTCTTTGGGTAGTGAAAAGAATCAAACATCCGGAGCGGTTTCTACTTTGGCTCCTACTGTTTGACTTTCATAAGAAAAAACCTCACTTTAAAATATGGAGTGAGGTTTTTCTATTGACAAAAGTTCATACTGGTATTACTGTATATATGTGTACATAGTGAAAGGGGGAGAAGCTTTGAGAATCATCATATCAAACCGGTCTACTGTACCGATCTATGAACAGATCAAACTGCAGATCATCGATGCCATTCTTTCCGATGAGCTGAGAGAAGACACACAGCTTCCGTCCATCCGGCAGCTGGCGAAGGAGCTGAAAGTCAGCGTCATTACCACCACCAGAGCTTATAAGGATCTGGAGGAAGAAGGATATGTGGTGAACGTTCAAGGGAAGGGCTGCTATGTGTTGCCTAAGAATCAGGAGCTGGTCTATGAAAAGCTCATGGGAAATATGGAGAACCTGATTTTTGAAGCTCTGGCACTCAAAGAGAAGATGAATCTGGATGATACGGAGTTTATGGAGATCATTCAAACGTTAATGGAGGCGGAAAAGAATGAGTAATGCGATAAAAGTAGAAAACCTTATAAAAACCTACCCTTCCTTTGCATTGAAAGGCGTATCTTTTGAAGTGCCCAAGGGCTATATCACAGGATTTATCGGGCCCAATGGTGCAGGAAAGACCACCACCATCAAATCCATTTTGTCCTTTATAAAACCTGATGGAGGCACCATTGAGCTCTTGGGAGAAAAGAGGAATGAAGGCAAAAACACTTTGGAGAAGGTAGGGGTTGTCATGGATACCCCGTATCTTGTGAAAGACTGGACCATCCAAGATGTGGAGAATGTGGTGATGCCCTTTTACAGCACCTGGGATGGGGATAGATTCAAAAGCCTTCTGGACAGGTTTGGCATTGCCAAGTCTTTGAAAGTCCGGGAACTGTCCAGAGGTATGACAGTGAAGCTCTCGGTTTCCATTTCCTTATCCCATGGAGCAGAGCTACTCATTCTTGACGAGCCCACCAGTGGTCTGGACCCTGTGGCAAGGGAAGAAATCTGTGAACTTTTGCAGGAGTTTGTATCTGAGGAAAACCATAGTGTGCTGTTTTCTACTCATATTACAAAGGATTTGGAATCCATTGCAGATTATATTGTGTTCATTCTTCATGGAGAAATTCTTTATGCGGGTCCTAAAGAAGACCTGATGGAAGCCTATGGACTTCTGAAAGGAGGCCTTTCTGATCTTCCTCTTCTATCCCATGTCCATCTCATCGGACTGAAGAAAAACAGTGTGGGGTTTGAAGCACTTGTGAAGAAGGAAGAAGCTGTGGACCTTCCAAAAGGGGTTCTTATAGAACCTGTCTCATTGGATGAACTCATCATCTACTTTCATAGGGGAGGTAATAAGTCATGATTCTTAAAGTAGCAGTGCTGGACTATAAAACCATAAAACCTTATCTGACGATGAAAAATCTGCTCATTGTGCTGGGTGTCACTTTTTTTCTCGCCTTTGTCAACAAGAACACTCTGATTCCACTGTCCATTGTCAGCGTCTTTGTCACCATTTATCTGAGTTATCCTTTTGCGGTGGGGGAGCAGAACGGCATAGATCCTCTTTATCGGATTCTTGGACTTACCAGAAAGGAAGTGGTTCTAGGAAGATATCTGTGGGCTTTTTCCATGAATCTCATCGGTATCCTTTTTGGTCTGCTTTTGTCCTTCTTATTATCTCTTTTGCTGTCACTGCCTTTTGAGTTTAAAGAAGCAGTGGCGATGCTGCTGGGGCTGTTCTTGATCTTCAGTCTGATGCAGGCTTTTCAGTTTCCGCTTTTTTTCAAGCTGGGCTATATGAAAGCCAAGACGGTTTCGTACCTGCCTTTTATGCTCCTTGGCGGAGTCTTTGTGGTTTTGTCTGGTTTTCTCGATAAGGTGCCACATTCTTTTCTTCTGAATGCTGAGACTTTCTTCCGGGAGTCTTTTGGTCTTGTGCTTCTTTTTGCTTTTCTTGTATGGAGCATCGTGCAGGGCGCTTCTGTCCTGTTCTCCTTAAAAGGCTATGAGAAGCGCTCCTTCTAGGAGTAAAAAAAGTAAATCACAAAGGAAAAACCATAGTACTTCTTCTTCCCTGAAGAAGTACTATGGTTTTTATACGATGCAATTAATTTGATCTCATTTTCTTATGTAATCCTTCAAAGAGAAGATGTATCCAATCTTTGATCTCTTCTTCCTGATCTCTTGACAAGAGTTCTGAGTTCAGAGCTTCCAAAATACCAAGATAAATGAGATAAACACCTTTCACAATTTCATCTGGAGAAAGAGATGTGCTGAGGGTTCCATTTTCCTGCTCCTCTCTGATGAGGGCACATTTTTCTTCGTAGAAGAGAGTGTTCATTTTTTCGTAACGTACATTGATTTCATGAAGTTCTGGAATTTCTTTGATCCGGAAGAAAAAATTGTGCCCAAAGAGAGAGATGTGCTTGGAAAACTCAAAAATCAGACGCTCCATTTTGGTCTGGAAATCATCCTTCGTACTGAATATTTCCTTGTGGATTTTCATCAGTTCTTCTTCAAAATGATTGTAGGCTGAGGTATACAGCCCGAATTTATCCTGGAAATAGTAATAAATGGGGCCTCGGGATATGGAAAGGCTGTCTGCAATATCAGAGATTTTTGTAGCTGCATATCCTTTAGCCGCAAAGATTTCGATGGCTTTCTTCTTGATTTCATCCATGATTTCTTTATCGGTATTTGCGTAAATCATCGTTCGTTCCTCCCTAGATGTGTCATCTCGTACAGCATAATTGCCTTGTGCTTAATAAGAACTCTGCTGGTTGAGAGATTTCTATTTGTTTTTACCTGGTGCATCTTTGGCAGGTGGTTTACCGTTATTGTCAGATGGGGGTGTTCCAGGTTTTTCTGGTTTGTTGTCTACAGGAGGGTTTCCTTGACTCCCGGTGGAGTTAGGATTTTGCTCCGGTTTCTTTCCTGAGTTTGAGGGTGTTTCCGGATTCTCTTCTTTTCCTGGAGCTTCAGGTTTACCAGTGGAGTTTCCGCTGTTACCAGGTGTTTCTGGTTTTACCGGTACAGTACCATTATTGCCAGGTTTCTCTGTAGTAGGTTCAGTGTTCTCCGGATCTTCTTCAGGGGTTTCGGAGTTTTCTTCTGGTAGTTTCGCCTGTTCCAGCTGATCTTTCAGCGCTTCCATTTGTGCTTTCTTTTCTTCTGCCGCCTTCAATGCGGTAAGCGCATCCTCTATGGCTTTTTCATCGCCAGACTTTCTAGCTTCCTGGTAGGCTTTTCTAGCTGCTTTCACTTCATCGATGGATGTTTTGAAGAGGGCAAGCTGTTCTTTGAAGGCCTCTTCAATCTCTTCCGGAAGGTCCTCTATAAGAGTCTCATCCTCTTCTAAAGAATCGCGCTTTAGAAGTCTTTTCTGTTCTTTATAAGCTTCCCGTCTTACCGGGTCTTTAAAGAAATCTCCGAGTTTTTCATCGGGTCCAAGGTTGAATTCTTCTCTCAGTCTCATGAGACCAAGGGCTTTTCCTTCATTTTGCATCTCTTTCAGAAGGTCTTCAGAGGCTGTGGTGAACACAACGCTGGTTTCAGAAAGCAGTTCACCAAGAAGGGCTCTCTCTTCCAGCTGGGCGTATATTCCCTCCGAGATCCGTTCCTCTGAGGAGAGTATTTCTGTGAGAATCACAAAGTCTTCTTCCTCATCATTCAGATTGAGAAGTCCTTCATTCACAGCATCCTGAAGGATTTCTTCGATGGCTTCTTCCACAGGAAGGTCTTTGTAACGGTCAAGAGGAAGCAAGGAAGCATCCTCATTATAAGGAAGGGCTTCTTCTACGAGACCATCCTGGGACAGTTCAAGAAGAATACTGGGGTTGACTTCCACAAGAAGCTTTGCCGCATATGCGCTCTTTTTCTCAAAAAGTGGAGAAGAAAGAAGCAGGACAGCCAGTGCCGCTGCAGCACCATAGCGCAGAAGGTAAGAAGCGGGCTTCTTTTTAGCGGCAGTTGTATGAATAATGTCTTCATTTGTAAAGTATATTTTTTGTCCTGGTTCCATGAAATTTTTCGTATAGATTCTCAGGTATTCAGATTTGGTTTTGACGATAGAGTATTCACTGGTTACTTTTAGAACAATTCCTTCAAACATAAAATAATCACTCCTCTGTTATATAAATACAAAGGAGTGATTATTTTTAGGGTACAACTTAGACCCATTTATGAAGAAGTGTCAGATTATTTTTCAGAACCACCAGAATACTCAGGATATATTCCCGGCTACCATAAAGGATTTTACGTGAAATCTGATACTTCAACGAGATCCTGGTCATGGGCAGTGTATATTTCTTAAAGATGATATTCATGAGATCCTCATCTTCTGACAGGGAAAAAGCTAGAGTTTTTGCTTTTTCTTTGGTGTCCTGATGCTTTGGTACAAGATCCACTAGATCTTCCAGCTGGATACCGAACCGGTTTAGATTCTCTACAAATATGGCTATTTCTTCTTTCAATAGAAGATGATCCAGAAGCTCTTCCTGAGGCTCTGGGAAAGAAATCTCATCCACCGAAGGTTCCAAGGGCTTTTCTTTTTTTAAATGGTTTAAAAGGTCTCTGTCTATGAGAAGCTTTGCGAACGGAAGAAAGTGTCCTTTCTCCTCCTGAAAGCTCAGAATGGCTTTATAGAAACTCTGAAGGGCCACTGAATAAACTTCGTCATTCTCCACCTCAACATATCTGCCGATTCTCTGGGAGGCAGTGGAGAGAATGAAAGGAGTGAATTCCTTTATGAAGTCTTCCTTCTCCAAGGAAGAGCTTTTTTGAAGAGTTATGACCCGCTGATCCAGTTCCATCATCGTCGATATCCAAGGTTAAAATTGAGCATTTACTATAAACAGAAGTGAAATAGTGACTCAAAAAAAAGACCTTGGGCTCCTTTCCATGTAATCGCCATATTTTTTCTTGAAAAGTGAGTATGTACGGGAGTTCTTGAAAAAACATGGAGCTTACCTTAAGTATACAAAGAAAATAGTATATTATCTATGGGAAGCCGGAACTTCCTCAAGAATTATTCCCCCTTGAGATCGCTTTCCCTTGGGACGCTGCAAAAAAAAAGAAGCTGTGAAAAACACAGCTTCCGGAGTAAGGGATCAGGGCTGAAACTCCAGAGCTTCAATATGGCTGAGAAGTTCGATGTTTTCAATGGGGTTTCCATTTAGCCTGAGAGACTCGAAGGAGGTGAAGTCCTTTAGAGGAGAAACGTCTTTGATGTTGTTGGAAATCAGTTCCAGCTCTTTTAAGTTCGTCAGAGTGGTAAGAGGTTCCAGATTCTCCACTTCATTGTCATAAAGGGACAGGGTTTCCAGATTTGTGAGTCCCGACAAGGGAGACAGATCTTTGATTTTATTCCCATAAGCACTGAATTCAATGAGTCCGGTGAGTCCTGTGAGCGGAGTAAGATCTTCCACGGCATTCCAGTCCACAATGAGTCTTTTCAGGTTTTTCAGGTCTTTCACCGGGGTGAGATCTGTCACATTGTTGGTGTTGACTCTGAGCACTCCGAGATTTTCTGCTTTCGTCAGGAAGGAGATATCAGAAACTTTACTTTGATAAATCCACAGGGTGGTGAGGTTTTTCAGGACCTCTTCGGGTAGAGTGGCATAATCAATGTCCGGCTGAAGAGTAATGGCCAGGGTTTTCAGATTCTTGAAGTGCTTGAGATCTTCTAGTGACGTCAATGTGCCATAACCTTTGTAGCGGACACCTTCATATTCGAACTCATCCTCATAGAAGTGGATGATGCTTTTCTGGGAACGTCCTTCTCCCCAAAGGAAAATAAATTCGTCTGCAGATACTGCGAAGCCAGTAATGGTGTCAAGGTCGCTCTGTAGAACGGTGTCTTTACCCAGTTCCTCTTTGATTTTTTCTTCGAAAAAAGGGTTGGAGAAGACCACAGGGGCGTCTTCAGAAGGGGAAGGATTCTCCTCATTTTCTCCTTCTCCCTCCGGAGTGGATGGGGATTCTTCATTAGTCGTTGTACCTGGAGTACCGGGGCTTTCTGTCTTCTCACAGGCGCATCCAGTGATCAGTAAGATCAGTATCAGCAGGAAAGGCAGCATCCATTTTTTTTCTTTTGTTGTCATATGATTCACTCCTCGTTAAGGATATACAAAGTATCATCCATGGATTCATCTTTTTCTTAGATTCAGTGTACTATTTTGATAATGAAAATACAATTAGAATTGATTTTGACAAAGAAAGAACAAAGGGCATCTGTTATGCTGAAAAAAATCTTCTGGAGACAAGAACAAAGAGATGGATATGGATATTATAGAAGGAGCCAGAGAAAATGGACTGAGGATTCACGTGCTCCATATAAATGGAATTCTGAATGAAAATCGTAAGATCTTGAGAAAAATGGAGTGTAAAGATGTTTTGACACCTCATTTTCCATAGATTTCAAAGGATTTTGACAGCAAAAATAGTACAATAGAAGTATCCTGAAAACAGACTTCAACGAGAAGGGAGAATGAACATGAATATCAGTGAACAGATACGGATGAACCGGAAAAAAATCAGATCTTCCCAGGAAGAGCTTGCAGAGAGGGTGTATGTGTCCAGGCAGACCATCTCCAGCTGGGAAAATGGGAAGAGCTATCCGGATCTTCATAGTCTCTTGCTTTTGTCAGAGATTTTCTCCATCTCTTTGGATGAGCTGATTAAAGGAGACGTGGAAGAAATGAAAGAAAAAGTGGTCAGTGAAAAAATGAAATGGGGCAGCTATGCCATGATACTGTTCTTTGTGCTTATGGTATCTATGATGCCTTTTGTGAAACGGGTGAGTGTTTATTTCATGGTTCCTCTGGTAATCTTCGCCCTGCTGATGATTGCGTCGTCGCTTCTGGTGGAGAGAGAAAAGAAGATTCATCAGGTGGAGACCTACGAAGAGATTCTGGAGTTCATGGAAGGAAGAAAAATGGACCCGATGGATCCAGTGGAGCGAAAGAAAAGACTCAGAAAAGAAACCGTGTATAAGGTTCTTGGAGGGCTTCTTGTGGGCGGAGGCTCTGCAGCACTGATCCTATGGATTTTTTAAAAGAGGGGGTGACCCCTTCTTTTTATTTTTTATTTTTTTTGTAAATGGTCTTTACAAAGGATACCCCCCTATGGTATTATTCAATATGCCGGGAGGGGGTATCCTTTTGGCGTGAAATTGTAGAGTTTAAAAGATATAGATAAAGGGGAATGAAGAATGTTTTTTACAAAAATCAAATCTGTCACCACCGATGAGCTGCAAAGTATATTGAAAGAGAAACCGGTGATCCTTGATGTGAGAGAGCCGTATGAGTTTAAAAACGGCCATATTCCTGGAGCAAAAAATGTGCCCCTTGGAACCATTGACACCTATTCAGGAAAAGGTCCGGTATATGTGATCTGCGCGTCAGGCGCAAGAAGCACCCAGGCAACGAAAAAGCTCACCAAGATGGGCGTAGATGCAACCAATGTTAAGGGTGGCATGATGATGTGGAAAGGAGCTAGAAAGTAAACATGAGAATTGTAATTGTAGGTGGCGTAGCAGGTGGAATGTCAGCGGCAACAAGGCTGAGAAGACTGCAGGAGGATGCGGAAATCATCATACTGGAAAAGGGACCCTATGTTTCTTTTGCCAACTGTGGACTGCCTTATTTTGTATCTGGTGAGATCACAAAAAGAGAGAACCTTCTGGTGCAGACCCCAGACAGACTGAAAGCGAGATTCAATCTGGACGTTCGAGTGAACTCAGAAGCAGTAGCCATTGATGGTGACAAGAAAGAGATCCATGTCAGAAGTAAGGATGGGGAGTATGCTTTGTCCTATGACAAGCTGATTCTTTCTCCCGGAGCGAGACCTTTTGTTCCCAATACACCTGGTCTTCAGGAAGCAAAGAATGTGTTCACCATGAGAAATGTACCCGATGTGGATGCAGTGACCAAGTACATTGCAGAAAATCATCCAAAGAAAGCTGTGGTCATCGGGGCAGGATTTATTGGCCTTGAAATGGCAGAGGCTCTGAAGCAACAGGGACTGCACGTTTCCGTGGTAGAGATGGCTCCTCATGTCCTGCCACCTTTTGATGAGGAAATGGCCATGTTCATTCAGAAGGAACTGAAGAAAAATGGTATTGATGTATATACTGGAGTTGCTGCCAGCGGCTTTTTGGAAGAAGGAAACGTAGTGGAGCTCCAAAATGGCGTGAAGCTTGAGAGCGATCTCACCATCATGTCTGTGGGGGTTCTTCCGGAGAACACATTAGCCCAGACGGCAGGCATTGCCCTTGGTATGCGTGGTGGAATCCTGGTGGATGAGTCCTATGAGACCAGCGTGAAAGATGTCTATGCGGTGGGGGATGCCATCATCGTCAAGAACCAGATTCTTTCAGAAGACACCATGATTCCGCTGGCAAACCCAGCCAACCGTCAGGGACGCCAAGTGGCTGATGTCATCAGCGGATATAGAAGAAAGAACCGCGGTTCCATCGGAACAGCCATTGTAAGAGTCTTCCATCTATCTGGGGCATCTGTTGGTCTAAATGAAAGACAGCTGAAGATGGCAGGAAAGACCTATAAGGCAGTCCATGTCACAGCCAATGATCATGCAGGATATTTTCCAGGAGCTACCAGCATCTATCTGAAGCTTCTTTTTAATCCTGAAGACGGCACCATTTATGGGGCTCAGGGGGTAGGCGAGAAGGGTGTGGACAAGAGAATCGACATCATTGCCACCGCCATCAAGGGACATCTCACGGTGGAGGATCTTATGGAGCTGGAATTCACCTATGCACCACCTTTTGGTTCTGCAAAGGATCCGGTGAACATGCTGGGTTATGCGGCCACCAACATTGTGGAAGGCTTCTCCGACAACATCCAGTGGCATGAGCTGGCGAAGAAGAGAGAAGAAGGGGCATTTCTTCTGGATGTCCGTGATGAGAGCGAAGTGAGAAGATCTGGAGCCATCAAAGGGTTTGTGAATATTCCTTTGAACAGCCTAAGAGACAGACTTTCGGAGATCCCAAAGGATCAGGACATTGTGATCAGCTGTGCCAGTGCCCAGAGAAGCTATATGGCAGAAAGACTGCTGAAACAAAAAGGATACAAAGCCATGAATCTTTCTGGCGCATTCAACATTTATAGTATGGTAAAAAGTGAGGAGATTATATAATTATGTTTAATTCAGTAATGATGATGGAGTTTGAACAGCTGCTGAGAAAAGGAAACCTGAACATTCTTGATGTGCGGGAGGACGATGAGTTTGAGTCCGGCCACATCGAAGGTGCACAGCACCTTCCACTGGGAGAAATCCCAACAAGTCTAGGAAAGCTCGACAAGAGCAAAGAATACCATGTGGTCTGCTTCTCCGGATCAAGATCCGCCATGGCATCCAAATACCTGGCTCAGAACGGGTTCAAGGTAGTCAATGTGATGGGAGGCATGTCCGCATACAGGGGTGATGTGATCTTTGGAAGATAAGAAAAGCTATATCAACAGGCTCTCCAGACTGGAAGGTCAGATTCGGGGCATTTCTAAAATGCTGGAAGAAGACCGCAGCTGTCAGGATGTGGTGACTCAGCTTTCCGCTGTGAAGGCGGGTATTGATAAGGTCATTGCACTGATGGTCACTGAAAATCTGATGACCTGCGTGGCGGAAGAAAACACCGAAGACCAGCGGGACAAAGTGGAGCAGGCGCTGAAGCTGATTTTTAAAAGCAGATGAGAAAATGCACCGGATGGGAATATACCCCTCAGGTGCATTTTTTGTCCACTTCTCCTCCGGATTTGATATAATGGGAAGAGAATACTAAACAAAAAGGAGAAAGTGTTTTGGTGGATCGTAAAAAATTAATCAACCGGGTCAACCGTGCGGAAGGACAGCTTCGCGGCATTGTAAAAATGATGGAAGAGGAGCGGGAATGCAGGGACGTGGTCATACAGCTGGCAGCGGTAAAGGCCAGCGTAGAAAAAATCATCCACATCATCGTCACGGAGAATCTCATGGAGTGCATGATCAAAGACGGTGAGGAAGTTGGGAAAGAACAGTTGGAAGATGCCTTGGATCTGATTTTGAAAATCAAATAACAGAGGCGAAGAAGGTGGCATATGAATAAAATCTGGTCCCTGGAAGATGTGAAAAAACTTCTGTCTGAAACAGGAAAGAAAGAAGGATTTCCCTGTGATAAGGTGCCTGTTGTCATCAGCACAAAGATGGAAAAAACCATGGGGTCTTTTTATTTCAGAATGCGTGGCGGGAAGATGGAGCCCCATTCTTTCCGCTTCTCAGCAAAGCTTCTGGATGGAACCTACAGCAGGGAGATTGTGGAGCAGGTGATTCTTCATGAGTATGTCCATTTTTATGTCAACATGAGAGATCAGGTGAACCACCATCATGATGAGGTGTTCAAGGAGGCCTGCCGCTCTCTTGGCATCAGTGACCACACCTATTTCAAGGAGTTTGTGGCACTCTCCCCCAAGAAAGGGTATCTTCTTCTTTGTGCAAGCTGCGGAAAAACCATTGGCAGAAGAAGGCGGGCAGATGCGGTGAAAAGCATTGTAAGAACAAAAGTATCCTCCTGTTGTCACGGGAAGATTAAAATTAAGGAAGCTGTATTTTAGAAGCCTTCAAAAAATGCTATAATTTCCTATGGTATACTATGAAAGAGATTATGTTGATAAACCAAAGAAATGAAAGGTTGGTGCAAACCCTATGTTAAAAGTAGATTTGAAGAAACTGGACGGATTTATAAGAAGCCACGAGATTGAGTATCTGGATCCTCTGGTGAAGGCTGCCCATACACTTTTGAGAGAAAAAAACGGTCCTGGAAATGATTTTCTGGGATGGGTGGATCTTCCACTGAACTATGACAAGGAAGAGTTTGACCGCGTGAAGAAAGCGGCGGAGAAAATCAGAAAGGATTCTGATGTGCTTGTAGTCATCGGCATCGGCGGGTCTTATCTTGGTGCAAAAGCAGCCATAGAGATGATGAGCCATCATTTCTACAATGCACTGCCTAAAGCAAAAAGAAAGGGGCCTGAAATTTATTTCCTCGGCCAGAACATCTCCGGAGATTATCTCAATGATCTTCTGGAAATGCTGGAAGGAAAAGAGGTCTCTGTGAACGTCATCAGTAAATCCGGAACGACCACAGAACCTGCAGTGGCATTCCGTGTGATGAAAGACTTTATGGAAAAGAAGTATGGAAAAGAAGAGGCAGCCAAGAGAATTTTTGCCACCACCGATAAAGCAAGAGGAGCGCTCAAGAGTCTTTCTAATGAAGAAGGATATGAGACCTTCATCGTACCTGATGATGTGGGAGGAAGATTTACAGTGCTGACCCCAGTGGGACTTCTGCCTATTGCGGTGGCCGGCATTGATATTGATGAAATGATGGAAGGCGCAAAGCTTGCTCACGGGGACTATCAGAAGGATTCTGTGAAAGAGAATGAATGCTACGCTTATGCGGCAGCAAGAACAGCGCTGTATAACCGAGGAAAAGACATCGAGATTCTCGTGAACTACGAACCACAGCTCACCTATTTCTCAGAATGGTGGAAACAGCTCTTCGGCGAGAGCCACGGTAAAGATGGAAAAGGGATCTTCCCAGCTTCTGTGAACTTCTCTACAGACCTTCATTCCATGGGACAGTTCATTCAGGATGGAAAGAGAAACATTTTCGAGACCGTGATCAACGTGGAGGAAATGAACTCCAGCTTCACCATCGAGAAGAACGAGGACAATCTGGACGGGCTGAACTTCCTGGCTGGAAAGACCATGGATGAAGTGAATAAAAATGCCTTCAAGGGCACACTGCTTGCACACATTGACGGTGGTGTTCCGAATATTGTTCTCACACTGAAGGACAAAAAGGAAAAGAGCTTTGGCTATATGGTCTACTTCTTTGAACTGGCTAATGCAGTTTCCGGATATATGCTGGGGATCAATCCATTTGACCAGCCTGGCGTAGAAGACTACAAGAAGAACATGTTTGCTCTTCTTGGAAAGCCTGGATATGAACAGCTGAAGAAAGAACTGGAAGAAAGACTGTAAGAGACGAAATAACCTGGAAGAAAGGCCCGGAAGAATATTTCCGGGCCTTTCTCAAATCACAGGTACAAATTTCTAAGATGTGATACAGGAGGATAGGATATGGCAAAAGAAAGAATTGATAAGGTGCTCTCCAATATGGGCTATGGCAGCCGGAAAGAAATCAAAGAAAAAATCAAAAAGAACCTGGTGACCGTAGAAGGAGAACTGGTGAAAGACCCGGGGCTGAAGGTGGATCCGGAGGAAGACAAGATCATCATTGAAGGAGAAGAAGTTTTTTACCGGAAATACATCTACCTTCTCATGAACAAACCTCAAGGGGTGGTCTCGGCCACCTTTGACAACCACGACCAGACGGTGGTGGACCTTCTCCCTTTTGACTATAAATCCTTTGACCCTGCCCCGGTAGGAAGGCTGGACAAAGATACTGTAGGACTTCTTCTTCTTACCAATGACGGAGAGCTGAACCATAAGCTGCTGTCTCCCAAAAACCATGTGGATAAGGTCTATTATGCCTATCTGAAAGAAGAGGCCAAAGAAGAAGACATCAGAGCCTTTGAAAAGGGCATTGTGCTGGGAGATGGCTATAAATGCATGCCGGCAGGTCTTTCCATAGGGGAAGAGGACAGACGGGAAGTGTATGTGACCCTTCGGGAAGGAAAATATCATCAGGTGAAAAGAATGTGGCATGCCCGTGGAAATGAAGTGGAATATCTTCAGCGGATTTCCTTTGGTTCTTTGACCCTGCCAGAAGACCTGGAAGAAGGAGAGTTCCGGGAGCTCACGGAGGAAGAACTGACACTGCTTCGAAATGAAAATAGTTAATGGTTTACAGGTTGCGTTTCATAAAATGTAAAGGTTTCAAAATACCATCCTCTGAAACTTCTGAAAAACCGTTGAAAATGAACAGTTTATAGCATTATAATCATATCTGTAAGGACAAATAAAAAGATGAATAGCCCCTTTTTATTGACATAAGACCACCCCCCAATCGGTCTTATGAAAGCCTTTTACTCCCTCTGGTTCCCCCCAATTATCAGAGGGCAGCGATTTTGAGAGCCTAAACGCCTGTCGTTTAGGTTTTTTTGTGCTTTAAAATAGAACATAAGTTCAAATTATAACTTCATAAGGCAGCAAGTTCTGTGATATAATTATGAGTGATAGAAAAGGAGGGATTCCCCTTGGACTTAAAGAAACTTTTAAACGAAGAGCAGTATGAGGCCACCACCACCGTAGAAGGACCACTTCTCATTCTTGCCGGAGCAGGCTCTGGTAAGACCCGAGTGCTGACCCACCGTATTGCCTATATGATGAAAGAGATGAACATCAGGCCCTATGAGATTCTGGCCATCACTTTCACCAATAAAGCTGCTGGTGAGATGAAAGAGAGAGTGCGCTCTCTGGTGGGAGAAACTGCGGACAATATGTGGATCTCCACCTTCCACTCCAGCTGCGCCAAAATTCTCAGAAGAGAAATTGAGGCCTTAGGCTACAAAAAGGACTTTACCATTTATGACAGCTATGACCAGAAGTCCCTGATGAAGCAGGTGCTGAAGGAGCTTTCTGTGGATGAGAAGGATCTCACCGAGAAAGAAGCCATTTCCCATGTGTCCACGGCAAAGAATACCTTGCTCAATCCACTGGACTTTAAAAAGAAATATGAGTACCATTTCCGCATGAATAAAGTAGCAGATGCCTATATTCTTTACCAGAAAAAGCTCAAGCAGAACAATGCCCTGGACTTTGACGACATCATCATGAAAACCGTGGAGATCTTTGAGAAGTTCCCGGAGATTCTGGAAAAGTATCAGAGAAAGTTCCGTTATGTGCTGGTGGATGAGTATCAGGATACGAACCATGCCCAGTACAGGCTCATCAATCTTCTCACAAAAGACCACCAGAACATCTGCGTGGTGGGAGATGATGATCAGAGTATCTACCAGTTCAGAGGCGCGGACATCCGAAATATTCTGGATTTCGAGATGGATTTTCCCGATGCCAAGGTGGTGAAGCTGGAAAAGAATTACCGCAGTATGGGAAATATTCTGGCGGCGGCGAACTCTGTCATCAAAAACAACCGGGACAGAAAAGAGAAGACGCTGAAAAAAACCAAGGATGAGGGCGGAAAAATCAAGATTTATCGGGCTTACGACGATTTCGAGGAAGCACGTTTTGTGGTCCGTGAGATGCAGAGGCTCTATCGGGAAGGAAGAAACTACAAGGAGATGGCGGTGCTCTACAGGACCAATGCCCAGTCGAGAAAGTTTGAAGATATCCTGATGCAGGAAGCGGTGCCTTATAAACTCATTGGCGGACTGAAGTTCTATGACAGGAAGGAGATCAAAGATCTTCTGGCGTATCTTCGCCTGGTGAACAATCCTTTTGATGAAGTGTCTTTACGTAGAATCATCAATGTGCCCAAAAGAAAAATTGGAAACACCACCGTGGAGAAGCTCCAGGAGAATGCGAACCATCAGGAAGAGAGTTTATTTGACACCATCATGAATCTGGAGGAGTATAGTCTCCTTGCCGCTGGAACCCAGGCTTCTGTCGTGAAGTTCAGAGAGATGATTCTGGACTTTAACGAGAAACAGCTGGAGATGAAGGTGTCAGAGCTGGTGGAATATATCCTGAAAACCTCCGGATATATGAAGGAGCTGGAAACCTCCAAAAATCCAGAAGATGAATCCAGAGTGGAGAATCTGGAAGAATTCCTCAATGTGGTGCTGGAGTATGAAATGAAGGCTGAGGAGCCATCACTCCAGGAGTTCCTGGAGTCTGTGATGCTGGTGTCTGATGTGGACCAGTATAACGAAGCCGATGACAGCGTGACCCTTATGACCCTTCACAGCGCCAAAGGTCTGGAGTTTCCGGTGGTCTTCATGGTGGGGCTTGAGAACGGGCTCTTCCCTAGTGCCAGCTGTCTTACAGACCCCAATGAGATGGAAGAGGCCAGAAGACTTGCTTATGTGGGAATCACGCGAGCCATGGAGGAGCTCTATATGACCTATGCGGAGAACCGCATGGTCTTTGGCCGCATGGTGTCCTACCCGGTGTCTGATTTTATTCTGGATATTCCATCGAACATCAAGGAACATCTCAACGAAGAAAAGAAAGTGCATCACCGGGATGTGAATCCCCATACCATCAAATATAAAGACAAAAATATGAAGTATGTGGACTACAATGTGGAGAAAGCCCTGGAGGATGCGAAGAAGATTCTGGATTTCCCGGATAAGAAAGTCCTCGATCAGGCGGATGTGGTCCCCGGTGCCAAGGTAAAGCATCCGAAGTTTGGTGTCGGCACCGTCGTAGCCACAGCGGATGCCAAGGGAGATCTGAAGGTGACCATCGCTTTTGACAACCAAGGCATCAAGAACCTGATGCTGTCCATTGCTCCTCTGGAGCTTGCATAAAAAATAGGAAGAAAAGGAGATAGGGAAAGAGAGCTGTTTGTCTTTCTTTCCTTTTTGGAAGTGATTTTATGGAAGATCTGAAAAGAGAGATTGAGTCTCTGGTGGAGAAGCTCAATGTCTATGCCAAGGAATACTATACGCTGGATGCGCCAAGCATTTCAGACAAAGAGTATGATGCCCTTTATGACCGGCTGGTGGCTCTGGAGAAGGAAACTGGATACCAGCTGTCCTATTCTCCCACACAGAGGGTTGGAGATGAAGTGCTCTCCGTCATGCCAAAACACAGGCATCTGGCGAAGCTCTGGAGCCTTGATAAGGCTCAGAGCCTTCTGGAACTTTCCCAGTGGCATGAAAGAAATCTTTCCTTTGTGGAAGAGTACAACAAAGACCATGAGAACAAGCTGCCACCGGTGAAGTATATTGTCACCCGGAAATTTGACGGGCTTACGGTGAATCTTACCTATAACCAGGAGGGCATTCTTGAAACAGCGGCTACCAGAGGAAATGGAGCGCTGGGTGAAGAAGTCACCGCTCAGGTGAAGACCATCTATTCAGTGCCTCTTAAGATCGCTTCAGAGGATGTGCTGGAGATCCATGGCGAGGCTATGATGACCAAAGAAGCCTTGCGTATCTACAATGAGACGGCTGAAGTTCCGCTGAAGAATACGAGAAACGGTGCTGCAGGGGCTTTACGGAATCTCAATCTGGAAGAGACCAGACGAAGAAACCTCACAGCTTTTTTCTATGACATCGGATATAAGGAAGGGACACCCTTTGAAACCTATCGGGATATGATAGAGTTCATTCATGAAATGGGATTCCTCACCGATGGCTACTTTAAGGAAGCAGACGATTTTGTCACCCTGGAATCCTATATCAGGGAAATTGAGGAAGAACGTTCCTCCCTAAACTTTGACATTGATGGTGTGGTCATTGCCATCGATGACATGCGGACCAGAGATCTTCTGGGATATACCATCAAGTTCCCCCGCTGGGCCATTGCCTACAAGTTCGAGGCAGAAGAAGCAGTGACAAAGCTTCTGTCTGTGGAATGGAATGTCGGAAGAAGCGGACGGGTGAATCCTACAGCGGTGCTGGAGCCTGTGGAACTGTCCGGTGTCACTGTGAAAAGAGCCACCCTCAACAACATGGATGATATTGCGCGAAAAGGCGTTTATCTTGGAGCCAACGTGCTGGTAAGAAGAAGCAACGATGTTATTCCCGAAATCATGGGGGTCGTTGACGAGGAAGAGGAGAGAGAAAGGGAAGAGATCCTTCCGCCATCTCACTGCCCCTCCTGCGGTACACCTCTGATCCTGGATGGAGCGCATTACTTCTGCGAGAATACATTGTCCTGCAAACCTCAGCTCATCAAGAGCATTGTGCATTTCTCAGGAAGAGACGCCATGAACATCGAAGGGCTCAGCGAGAAGACTGTAGAGCAGCTTTTTGAGAAGCTGGATCTGAAAGAGCTTTCAAGACTCTACACGTTGACAAAAGAAGACCTTCTCAGTCTGGACAAGGTGAAGGACAAGAAGGCAGAGAACCTTCTCAGTGCCATTGATGCATCCAGGGAAAGACCTCTTCATGCTTTCCTCTACTCCTTAGGCATTCCCAATGTGGGCATCTCCACAGCAAGAGATCTGGAAGCAAAGTTCAAAACCTTGGAGGAAGTGATGAAGGCAACGAAAGAGGAGCTTCTTCAGGTGCCGGATGTGGGTGAGATTGTGGCGGAAAGTATTCTAAACTTCTTTCAGTCAGAAGAAATCCGGGAAGAAATCGGAAAACTGCTTCAGTATGTCACCTTGCAGTATGAGGAGACTGTAGTGACGGAGAGTCCGTTTACAGGAAAAACCGTGGTCTTAACGGGAACACTCACGCAGTTCACGAGAAAAGATGCGGAAGAGAGGCTGCTGACCCTTGGTGCGAAAGTCACCTCTTCGGTTTCAAAGAAGACAGATTTTGTGATCTATGGAGAAGAGGCAGGTTCCAAGCTGACCAAAGCAGAGAGTCTTGGTGTGAAAACTCTTACAGAAGCAGAATTTCTAAAAATGAGTGGTGAAAGCCATGGATGAGCATCAGAAAAATCGAATGAAGTCTGAATGGATTCTGGGGGGGCTGGGCTGGTTCATGCTCATTGTCATCCTTTTCCTCCTGGTGCTTACGGTGCTGAACCTCAACCGGATCATTTCCTGGCCTGTTTTTGATACGTATCTCCCTTTAAGTTTGTCCATTTTCCTTGGGCTTTTCATTTGGGGTATACGGTTCTATCTCAACTCCAGGAAATATCCCAGCTATTTGAGATACAGTGCTTTTGCTTTGGTATTTGCCTTGCTTCAGTTAATTTTTCTCCTTGCAGGTGTATATTAAGTCATCTTATGCTAAAATAATAGAAGGTTTTTTGGGGGAAGTTATGACAGCGGGTTGTAACTTCCTCATGATTATGGAAAGAATTTAATGGAGGTGCTCTATGTCAGTATCCAAAAAAGACGTGGATTATATTAAAGAGCTGGCTAGACTTCGGGTCAGTGAAGAGGAAGCAGAGGGACTTGTGAAAGATCTCAACAGCATCCTGAAATATGTGGACCAGCTGAATGAAGTAGATACCGATGCGGTGGAGATGCTGGTGAACCCACTGTATATTGAAAATGTTTATCGCGAAGATGTGGTGGAAAGCTCCCTCACTTCAGAAGATTTTCTAATGAATGCGCCGGAACGGGTGGAAGACTACCTGAAAGTGCCCAGTGTCATTGATCGGGAGGAAGCGTAGATGGAATTATACAGTCTAAAAGCCCATGAACTCAAAGAGCTTCTGAAAAAGGGCGAAGTGAACAGTGAAGAAATCGTAAAAAGTCATCTGGACAGAGTGGACCAGGTGGAGGATAAAGTGGGTGCTTTTCTTTATGTGGACCGGGAAGAAAGCATAAAGAGTGCCAGAGCCTTTGATGAAAAAGGAAACAAGAATGCCCTTCTAGGGGGAATCCCAGTGGGCATCAAAGACAACATCTCCGTGAAGGGTATGCAGAATACCTGTGCGTCAAAGTTCCTGGAAGGATACATTGCTCCTTATGATGCGACGGTGACCACCAAGCTGAAAGAGGAAGGTGCTGTGATCCTTGGAAAGCTCAACATGGACGAGTTTGCCATGGGCTCCTCCACGGAATACAGTGCGTACAAAATCACAAGAAATCCTCACGACCTGGAAAGAGTTCCAGGGGGATCCTCAGGCGGATCCGCTGCTTCTGTGGCTGCCATGGAAGTGCCCCTATCATTGGGCACAGATACAGGCGGTTCTGTAAGACAGCCGGCATCTTTCTGCGGGATTCTGGGCCTGAAGCCTACCTACGGCAATGTTTCAAGATATGGCGTCACCGCCTTCGGATCCACCCTGGATCAGGTGGGGACCTTTGCCCGGGATGTGAAGGACCTGGCGCTTCTCACCACAGCGGTGAGTGGCCATGACACCATGGACTTCACAACGAACAAAAGAGAAACCGTCAATCTTTATGAAGGTCTCAATAAAGACATCAGAGGAAAGAAAATTGCCATCGCCAAGGATTTTCTTGGAGAAGGTCTGGATGAGAAAGTCCGTAAAAACCTTATGGATACCATTGAAGTGCTGAAGGACCTGGGGGCAACAGTGGACTTCATTGACCTGAACCTGGCTCATTACTCCCTGGCTGTTTATTACATCGTTTCTTCTGCAGAAGCGTCCTCAAACCTGGCAAGATTCGATGGAGTGCGCTTTGGAAAGAGAGCAGAACATCTGGAGGATGTCATGGACCTATACGCCAAGTCCAGAAGTGAAGGCTTTGGTCCAGAAGTGAAAAGAAGAATCATGCTGGGGACCTATGTGCTGTCTGCTGGATACTATGATGCCTATTATGCCAAGGCACTGAAAGTGCGAAAGCTCATTCAGGAGGAGTACAGCAGCATCTTTAAGAACTATGATGCCATCATTTCTCCAACAACGCCTACTCCGGCTTTTAAGATTGGAGACAATAAAGAGGACATCCTTCAGATGTATCTCAATGACATCTATACCGTGCCTGTGAACATCGCCGGCATTCCTGCCCTTTCCATGCCTTCAGGTCATGTGGACGGGCTGCCGCTGGGACTTCAGATTATGGGAGACTATTTTAAGGAACAGGAAATCCTGAACATCGCCTATGCGGTGGAACAGGCACTGTCACTTACTTTGTCCCCAAAATCCCTTTAGGAGGTGCCACATGAAGCATTATGAAGCAGTCATCGGACTGGAAGTCCACGTAGAATTATCCACAAAAACCAAAGCTTTCTGCGGATGTACCACAGAGTATGGCGGAAAGCCCAATTCCCATGTTTGCCCAGTCTGTCTGGGGCTTCCTGGAGCGCTGCCAAGAATCAACCTGGAAGTGGTCAACAAAGCCATCAAAACAGGACTGGCGCTGAACTGCAGCATCCACAGGATGAACCGTTTTGACCGGAAGAATTATTTTTATCCCGATGCGCCTAAAAACTATCAGATCACACAGAATGATTTCCCCATCTGTTATGAGGGATATATTGACGTGGAAACAGAAGAGGGTGGCAAAAAGAGGATCGGTATTGAGAGAATCCACATGGAAGAAGATGCAGGAAAGCAGCTCCATTCCAAAAATGGCACACTGGTGGACTTCAACCGCTCCGGTGTTCCACTGATTGAAATCGTGTCGAAGCCTGATTTAAGAACCCCGGAAGAGGCGACCCAGTACCTGACAAAGCTGCGGTCCATCCTTTTCTCCTTAGGTGTTTCAGACGTGAAGATGGAGGAAGGATCTTTGCGCTGTGATGGCAACATCTCCATCCGTGAAAAGGGAACAGAAGCCTTTGGGGTGAAGTCGGAAATCAAGAACATGAACTCCTTCAAAGCACTGGAGAAAGCGCTTCGCTATGAGTTTGACCGACAGGTGAAGGCTTTGGCAGAAGGAGAAACCTTAAGAGTGGAAACAAGAAGGTGGGATGAGGCCGAGGAGAAGACAGTGGTCATGCGTTCCAAAGAAATGGCCAATGACTACCGCTACTTCCCGGAAGGGGACCTGGTCACCTTACAGATCAGTGAGGAATGGATTGAAGGAATAAGGGCCAGCATCAAAGAGCTGCCCCATGAGAAGGAAGAACGCTTCGTGGCAGAGTACGGCATTCCAAAGTATGATGCCATGGTGCTGACCTTGGAAGAAAGTCTTGCGGACTTCTTTGATGAGACTGCAAAAATTTCCAAGGATCCCAAAGGGGCGTCCAACTGGCTCATGGGAGACATCTCAAGGCTCATGAATGAAAAGGACATCCTGGCGAAGGACCTTCCTTTCACGCCAAAAGATCTCAGCGATCTTCTCCTGCTGATTAAAGAAGGAACCATCTCCACAGCCATTGCGAAAAAAGTGGTGGAGCTCATGATGAGTGAAGGAAAGAACCCCAAGGTCCTAGTGGAGGAGCATGGCCTCGTACAGAACAGTGATGAGGGCTATATTCTCGACGAAGTGAAGAAAGTGCTGGATGCCCATCCCAACGTGGTGGAAGACTACAGAAACGGCAAGACCAAAATCATGGGCTTTGCTGTGGGTCAGACCATGAAGGCCACCAAAGGAAAGGCAAATCCTGCCATCATTAATAAACTGGTGAAAGAAGAGCTGGACAGAAGAATACAGTAAAGTGGAAGCAGCCTGGGGAAGCCCAGGCTCTTTGACGTGTTATGATTCTTTTCTCTTTCTTTCTCACTGTGATAAAATGAAAAGAGATTTGTAAAACTATGGAAAGTTTGGTGGATATAGATGAACACTGGAAAACTCAACTGGGATGTGCTGAAGAAGCTCCTTCATGAGAATCAGGGAGCGGTCCGTAAGGAAGTAGAGAAAGGCGGAAGCGTTGGAGAAGACTGCGCTGTGGTTTCCTTGGAAGCAGGAAGGCTCATTCTGTCTACAGATCCTGTGACGGCGGCTTCAGAGAACATCGGGCACATTGCCTACCATATCAATATCAATGACATTGCCACCACCGGAGCGAAGCCTCTGGGCATCATGGTGACCATCCTTGCACCACCCAGCGCAGAGATTTCCGATATCGAAACCGTTATGAGAGAGATTTCGGAAGAAGCCAAGAAGCATCAGGTGATGATCCTTGGAGGTCATACTGAAGTGACGGATGCTGTGAACCGCATGGTGGTATCGGTCACTGCCCTGGGTACCATGAGCCGCTCAGAAAAAGTGACTTGGACCAGTGGAGCGAAAGAGGGAGACAAAATCCTTGTGACCAAAACCTTAGGACTGGAAGGTACATCCATCCTGGTGTCAGATTTCAAGAAGCAGGCATTGGAGGTTCTTACAGAGGATGAATATGAGGAAGCTAGAAGCTATGCACACGCTTTATCTGTACTGCCAGAGGGAAGCATCATGGGAAAAGCTGCCTCTTCCATGCATGATATTACAGAAGGCGGAGTTCTGGGCGCCCTGTGGGAAGTGAAGGAAGCATCGGGAAAAGGCTTTCGGGTGTTTGAGGAGCTCTTGCCTTTAACAGAGGTGACGAAGAAGCTTTGTGCCCGTTTTTCCTTGGATCCCTTAAGGCTTATTTCCTCCGGCAGCATGCTGATTACCGTGGAGGATGAGAAAAAAGCGCTGAGCCTCCTGGCACAGGAAGGAATTAAAGCTGCAGTCATTGGAGAAATCACAGAAGAAGGAGCATCTCTTGTGTCAGGCGATGTAGAGCACCAGGTGGAGGCACCCCTTCGGGATGAGATTTACAAGATGTATGATAAATAACTGAGATAGGAGAATGAACAATGAGATTTGATGGAAGAAAGAGTGACGAAACAAGGCAGATAAAGATGACCCGAGGCTTCACCAAGCATGCCCAGGGGTCTGTACTGATCGAAATGGGAGATACCAAAGTGCTCTGCACCGCCATGGTGGAAGAGAAGGTGCCCATGTTTCTGAAGGGGTCAGGAAAAGGATGGGTCACAGCGGAGTATGCGATGCTTCCAAGTTCCACCCAGACAAGAAAAAACAGAGACATTGCAAAGCTTCGCCTGGATGGCAGAAGCACCGAGATCCAGAGACTCATTGGCCGCTCCCTGCGATCGGTGATGAATCTGGAAGCCTTAGGAGAAAGAACCGTCTGGATTGACTGTGATGTGATCCAGGCAGATGGTGGAACCAGATGCGCCTCCATCACAGGTGCTTTTGTGGCTCTGGTGGACGCACTGAATGCTGTCGATAAGGTAACGCCTTTTGAGACGTACCCTTTGCAGGGGATGGTTTCTGCCGTTAGTGTAGGCATCCACGAGGAGGGAGCGATACTGGACCTCAACTATGTGGAGGATTCCAGCTGTATGGTGGATATGAATGTCATCATGAACCATAAAGGAGAATACATTGAGCTGCAGGGGACAGGAGAAGAACGTCCTTTCACCGCCAAAGAACTCACAGAGCTTCTGGCTCTCGGAGAAAAAGGCAACAAGGATCTCCAGAACTACGTGAAAGAGACCCTTGGCAGCGATTTAGGGAGGATAGAATTTTGAAGACACTGATTATTGCAAGCAATAATGCACATAAAATTGAGGAAATCAAAGATATTCTGAAGGAGTTTCCACTGAGGATCATCAGCCAGAGCGAAGCTGGGATCCACATGGATGTGGTGGAGGATAAAGATACTTTTCTGGGCAATGCCCATAAAAAAGCCTTTGAGCTTTACGAGGCCCTAAGTGAAGAGGACAAGGCAGAGTCCTTTGTGCTGTCTGATGACTCCGGCCTGGCCGTGGATCATCTCGGTGGCGCACCAGGGGTCTATTCTGCGCGGTATGCCGGGGAAGGGCATAATGACGCGGAGAACAATGAGAAGCTTCTGAGAGAGCTTTCCTCTGTGAAGGAAGAAGACAGAACGGCACAGTTTGTGTCTGCCATTGTATTTCTAGGAAATGAGGTGGACATCCGGGTGGAGGGGTACGCAAAAGGAAGAATCCTTGAGAAGCTGACTGGAAGCGGCGGATTTGGCTATGATCCTCTGTTTTATTCCTTTGACCTTCATAAAACCTTTGGGGAGGCTTCCTCAGAGGAAAAGAATGCAGTGTCCCACCGGGCCAATGCCCTGATGAAACTGAAGGAGGAGCTGAGAAAGATTGAAGATCGCTTTGGTGTCTGATACCCACCATATCCTGTCTTCTGTAGAAAAAGCCTGCAGAATCATCGAGAAGGAGAAACCGGATCTCATCATCCATCTGGGGGATGTGATGGACGATGCGGAGGTCATGGAAGCCATCCTGGAGAGGGAAGTGAGACGGGTTCCAGGAAACTGTGACTATAGTGTCCACGAACCCCAGGAACTTCTCATAAAAACAGAGCATCTGACGCTTCTTGCGGTCCATGGGCACGCTCAAGGGGTAAAAAGCACCTTAGGACTTCTTGCCCGTCATGCCAAAGAAAAAGGCGCACAGGTGGCTTTTTACGGCCATACGCACATTGCGGACGAGAGTGTCGTGGATGGGGTGACCCTTCTTAATCCCGGCAGCGCAGCTTTGCCGAAAAGAGGACAGAAGCCAAGTCTTGCCATGGTGACGGTGGGCACATCGGCTTCATTCAAGCTCATTCATCTGTAAAAAAAGTAGAAGTTGGGGGAAATCATGCTGAAAAAAATCGGACTATATGTCCTGGGTCTTTTTATTCTTGCTCTTGGGGTATCCATTTCTGTGAAATCAAATCTGGGCGTCTCGCCCGTGAGCTCTCTGGCTTACGTGCTGAGCCTGATATTTCCAGTGAAGATGGGATATTTCACCATGGGGGTGTTCATTTCCTTTATTCTGGTGCAGTTTCTTCTTTTGGGAAAAGAGTTTAAGATTCTCTCTTCTCTTCAGGTGCTGTGCTCCGTTTTATTCGGATATTTCGTCAATTTTTCCAATGCGCTGCTCTTTTCTATAGAGGTGCCGTCAAACCTGCCTGTGAGGCTCTTTTTGGCGGTGCTGAGCGCTGCGGTATGCGGTCTTGGTATATTTCTTTATGTAGGGGCCCGGGTGATGCCGCTGCCGGCTGAAGGCCTCACAGAGGTGATCTCTGTGAAAGTAAAGAAGCCTTTTTCCAAAGTGAAAGTATTTTTTGATCTCACCATGCTCGCTGTCAGTGTTCTTTTTTCAGTGTTTTTTCTTGGCAGTATCAAAGGGATTGGTCTTGGTACGCTTATTTCAGCGCTTCTCATTGGGAAATTTGTCGGTGTTTTTTCAGCATTTCTGAAAGAACCTTTGGCCTTGTTTCTGAAGAACAAAGAGCAGCTGATCACAGCGGTGCCACAAGAAAAGGTGGATGGAAATTCCTAGGTTTCTGGGAATTTTCTTTTTTTTGGCCTTTTCAACTTCAGGAAGTTGGGTTATAATCATAATTGACTCCTGAAGAGCGGAATGAGAAAAATCAGCCATCAGGTAGCTCAAAGTGTCTTAAGGCATGAGTCCTTTAAAAAAAATGTTCGTGTTTTTAGATTGAGTCCTAAGGAGTTTAGCCTCCCGGGTAAAAATCTTCAAAAAATCTTCCAAGTTAGCTATTGACGGGCCCCGGATTTTAGTATAGAATCATTATTGTCGTCGAAAACAGATGACTGACGGGGTGTAGCGCAGATGGGAGCGCGCGTGCTTTGGGAGCATGAGGTCGCAGGTTCAATCCCTGTCACCCCGACCATTTTATCGGGGGCATAGTCCTAAGGTAAAAGGATATGCGTCTTTAGCTCAGCTGGATAGAGCAACGCCCTTCTAAGGCGTGGGCCAGGAGTTCGAATCTCTTAAGACGCACCATTAATGGGATATCGCCAAGTGGTAAGGCTCCAGACTCTGACTCTGGCATCGTTGGTTCGAATCCAGCTATCCCAGCCATTTCTTATGATCCACTAGCTCAGTCGGTAGAGCACATGACTTTTAATCATGGTGTCCGGGGTTCGATTCCCCGGTGGATCACCATCTATGCGGGTGTAGTTCAATGGTAGAATTCCAGCCTTCCAAGCTGGTCGTGAGGGTTCGATTCCCTTCACCCGCTCCATTTTAACCAAATACCTTCGGGGTGTAGCGCAGCTGGGAGCGCGCGTGCTTTGGGAGCATGAGGTCGCAGGTTCAATCCCTGTCACCCCGACCATTAATTTTAAAATACGCGGGAGTGGCTCAGTGGTAGAGCGTCACCTTGCCAAGGTGAATGTCGCGAGTTCGAATCTCGTCTTCCGCTCCATTTTGCGTCTTTAGCTCAGCTGGATAGAGCAACGCCCTTCTAAGGCGTGGGCCAGGAGTTCGAATCTCTTAAGACGCACCATTATGGTGGACGTAGTTCAGTTGGTAGAGCGCCAGATTGTGATTCTGGTTGTCGTGGGTTCGAGTCCCATCGTTCACCCCATTTTTATCTAGTGGGATATCGCCAAGTGGTAAGGCACCAGACTTTGACTCTGGCATTCGTTGGTTCGAATCCAGCTATCCCAGCCATTCAGAACAATAATAATGCAGATGTGGCGAAATTGGCAGACGCACTAGACTTAGGATCTAGCGCCGAGAGGCGTGGGGGTTCGACTCCCTTCATCTGCACCAAAAACTCTTTATGCGGGAGTGGCTCAGTGGTAGAGCGTCACCTTGCCAAGGTGAACGTCGCGAGTTCGAATCTCGTCTTCCGCTCCACTTGCGGGTGTAGTTCAATGGTAGAATTCCAGCCTTCCAAGCTGGTCGTGAGGGTTCGATTCCCTTCACCCGCTCCACTAAAACCTGCCTAATGGCAGGTTTTTTTCAAAAGATACTCTTTTGCCTCATTAGCTCAGTTGGATAGAGTAGTGGTCTTCGAAACCATTGGTCGGGCGTTCGAGTCGCTCATGGGGCACCAAAACAAAGTCTTTTGGCAGATACAGAAATGTGCTGCAGAAAGGCTTTTTTTTGTTGCCTTTTTTTGCTTGATTCAGTCCGTGGAAAATACTTTAAAAATATTTCTAAATTGTAAACGAAAACATGGATTTCTCCTATTGCCTTCCTTCCGATGCGATAGTATAATCAAAACATTCTCGTGTTACGGACAACTGTCTTTAACGGAAGAACAAATGAAAAATGTTTCTGTGTGTGCAGAAAAAGAGCAGGGGGAACTGTTATGAAGAAAAAGAAACTGGGACTCGTCCCGAAACTGATCATTGCTATTGTTCTGGGTATTCTTGTGGGGCAGATGAGATTCCTTCCAGAAGGAGTATTGAGGCTTCCTGTCACCTTTTCCAGTATTTTCTCCACCTTCCTTTCCTTTATCATTCCACTGATGATTCTGGGCTTTGTGGTTGTGGGGATCTCGGACCTGACGGAAGGAGCAGGAAAGCTCCTGGGCATGACAACGGTCCTGGCCTATGGTTCGACGCTTGCAGCTGGAATCCTTTCCTATCTTATGGCGTCGGCTTTCTTTCCCTCTTTTATCGGAGAATCTCTGGTGGAGAAGATCAGCGGTTCCAGTGAAGGCCTCAGCACGTTATTTTCCATTCCGCTGTCACCACTTTTAGATGTAACAGGAGCCATCGTGTTCTCCTTCGTCATGGGAGTGGGGATATCGGCTTTGAAATCCAAGGGAAGCGGAAAGTATCTTTATGGATTCTTTAAAGAATTTTCGGAGATCATCTCCAACGTACTGTCCAAGGTCATCATCCCGCTTCTACCGGTGTATATTTTCGGAAACTTTCTGAATCTCAGCTATTCAGGGTCCGTTTTCTCCATTCTGTCCATTTTCTGGAAGGTATTTCTCCTCATCATCGCGCTGCACCTTCTCTATGTAGGATTCCTGTTCTTTGTGGCAGGCGGTGTTTCTGGGAAGAATCCATGGATGCTTCTGAAGAATCAGATTCCAGGCTACGTGACAGCGGTGGGGACTCAGTCCAGTGCAGCCACCATTCCGGTGAATGTGGAGTGTGCGCGAAAAAATGGTGTGTCTAAAGAAATCAGGGAGTTCGTGGTGCCTCTTTGTGCCACAATACATCTGGCTGGCAGCATCATCACCATCACCAGCTGTGTCACAGCGGTGCTTCTTATCTATGATCTGCCCCATGGAATCTCTCTCATGGCCACTTTCATTGCCACCCTTGGAGTAGCCATGGTGGCAGCACCCGGAGCCCCTGGTGGAGCCATCATGAGTGCACTGCCGTTTCTGACCTTGGTGGGCATCGATCCCACAGGAACCATGGGACAGCTTCTCATCACCCTTTATCTCACCCAGGACAGCTTCGGCACAGCCGCTAATGTTTCCGGTGACAATGCTCTGGCTATCCTTGTGGAAACCTTCCATAAGAAGAGCCTTCTGAAGGAAGGAAAGATCGTAAGTGAAGTAGAAGCAGTATAGAATGACAGCACAAGAAAGAGAAGCTTCCAGGATGAAGCTTCTCTTTCTTGACGATTGGAGAATTCTTCTGGGTGGGTCTCATCTTTTCTGGTGTTCAAAGATGTTTCAAACTATGTTCACTTGCCACCTGTATGGCAGAAGGGTAGCATAGTAAGAAAAGTGCTGAAGGAGGACCCTATGAAGGAACTGATCTATGGAGATACCCACTGGGATGAAAGAAAAAGAAGGTTCCACTTTGAAAAGGTGGAAAAAGACTTGGAGGCGGATGTGCTGATCATTGGCGGGGGCATGTCAGGAACCCTTACAGCTTATGTGCTTTCTAAAGAAACAGACCGTAAAATCACGGTCATAGACGGCAAAGACATTGCTACAGGAAGCAGCAGAGCCAACACGGGACTTCTGCAAGTGTCCAGTGATACCATGCTTAGTGAGTTCATAGAAACCATTGGTGAAGAAAAAGCCAGAGGGTTTTACCGGATGTGCCAGGAAGCCATGACGGATCTTCACAGAATCCGGGAAATCTTTCCAGAATGCTCTTTAAGGGAAAGGCAAAGCCTCTATATGGCTACGGAAAAAGACCATGAGGAAAAGCTCAGAAAAGAATATGAGGCACTGAAAGGTCAGGGAATGCGCCTTCGGTATCTTTCCAGGGAAGAAGCCAGGAAAGAGTATGATATAGACTGCTACAGCGCCTTGCTCATAGATGGAGATGCAGATGTGGATCCGGTGAAATTCATCGAAACCCTCACCAGAGAGAATGCGGAAAAAGGAGTACAGTATTATGAGGATACAGAAGTGGATCTTTCCTCTGTGAAGGAGCAGGAAATCTTCACCAAAGACGGCCATAAGATCCATTTCCAGGAAGTGGTCTTTGCCACAGGGTATGCCTATGTGTATCCCTTCCTAAAAGACAATATAGAAATTGGAAGAACCTATGCCCTGGTGACGGAAAAGCACCAAGGAAGCCCCTGGAAAGATGAGGTCATGATCTGGGAAACACGGGAGCCGTATCTATATCTTCGAACCACCCAAGATGGAAGGATTGTAGCGGGAGGACTGGATGAAGAAGTGAGCCATGTGGAAAAAGAGGAGAAGAAACTGAAAGAGAAGGAAGCGGAGCTTAAAGCTTCCTGCGAGAAGCTTCTGTTTCATGAACTGCCCTTAAAGGCGGTGCATTTTTACAATGCGCTCTTTGGCAGCGTCAAAGACGGGCTGCCCCTCATCGGGAGAGAACCTGGCAGAGAAAACCGCTATTATCTTCTTGGGTATGAGGGGAATGGCACGTGCTACAGTATGGCGGGCGCAAAAATCATAAAAGATCTTCTCCTGGGCAGAGAAAATCCCTATGCGCATATCGTCAGACTGGACCGGTAAGGGGCTCTCTTCTTCCTAAGGATATGACCTGCTTTTTCCCTTTTCCTTGCAAGAATAGTGATGGGTATCGTTTACGGGTGAAGGAATGGCAATCTCATGCTGCAGTCATTGAATTTCGGGTGTGGGAAGGATAAAATGAAGAAATATGAACAGGCATAAATTGCGAATAATGAGGGAATGATATGATAAAAGAACGTGAAATCATGAAAGAGGTCAAAAGAGTGGTCATCAAGGTGGGCACATCCACCATTGCTCATGCAGGGGGACTCATTAATATCTATAGAATGGAGCATCTGGCCAGGATGATTTCTGATCTGAAAAACAGGGGCTATGAAGTGGTGCTTGTGTCTTCCGGCGCCATTGGTGTAGGGGCTCAGAGAATGCATCTGAAAGAGCGTCCCAGAGACATTGAAGGAAAACAGGCAGCCGCTGCTGTGGGGCAGGTGGTGCTCATGAATATGTACCAGAAGTTTTTCCAGGAATACAATTATCAGGTGGCTCAGATCCTTGTGACAAAGCAGGTGGAAACAGACAAATTCATGAAGTTCAATGCGAAGAACACCATGAAAGAACTTTTGAGAAACGGCATAGTCCCCATCGTCAATGAAAATGACACCATCTCCACCGATGAGATCATCTTTGGTGACAATGACACGCTGTCTGCTGTGGTGGCTTCTCTTGTGGATGCCGATCTTCTCATTCTTCTTTCGGACATTGATGGACTGTACACCGATGACCCCAGGAAGAATCCGGAAGCGAAGCTCATGAGCCTGGTGGAAAGGATCGATGACTATGTGGAGTCCATCGCCAAAGATTCATCCACAAAGCTTGGCACGGGTGGCATGATCACAAAGATTAAGGCAGCCAAGTATGCCACAAAAAGAGGCATCCATGTGGTGCTGGCCAACGGTGCAGGAAATGAGACCGTGGAAGAGATCCTCATGGGGAAAGAAATCGGCACACTGTTTTTGGGAGGAAAGAAGAAATGACCATGATAGAGATTGGCAGAGAAGCGAAAAAAGCCGCCAGAGAACTGGCAAGGCTCTCAACAAAAGAAAAGAACGAACTTCTGGTTGCTTTGGCAGAAGAGCTGAAAGTGAAAGAAGAAGAAATACTACAGGCCAATGAGGAAGATCTTAGAAGAGGAAGAGAGGGAAATCTTTCGGAAGCCCTTCTGGACCGGCTTCTTCTGAATCCGAAGAGAATCGACAGCATGGTGGAGGGGATCTTATCGATCCGCACCATGGAAGACCCCATCGGAAAGGTGCTGTCCATGAAGACCTTGGAAAATGGTCTTCAGATTGGGAAAAAGACCGTCCCTTTGGGCGTGGTGGGAATCATCTATGAGTCCAGACCCAATGTGACCATCGATACCGCAGCTCTTTGTCTCAAGTCCTCCAACGCACTGATTTTAAGGGGAGGCAAAGAGGCCATCTCCTCCAATAAGGCACTGGTTTCGGTGATTCAGACCGCTCTTGTGAAGAAGGGACTGAATCCTCACATGGTGCAGCTCATCGAAGATCTTTCCTATGAGACCGCAGGAGAGTTCATGAGAATGAATGAGTATTTGGATGTGCTGATTCCAAGAGGGTCTGCAAGACTTATTCAAAGAGTGGTGAAAGAATCCACGGTTCCTGTCATTGAAACCGGGGTGGGCAACTGTCACGTCTATGTGGATGAAAGCGCCGATGAAAAGATGGCTCTTTCCATCATCGAGAATGCGAAAACCCAGAGAACCGGAGTCTGTAATGCCATGGAGTCTCTATTGGTTCATGAAGCCATAGTAGAGAGCTTTTTGCCGAAGCTTGAAAAACTCACCAAGGAACATGGTGTGAGAGTCATGGCCGATGAGAAGGCAAGAGGAGTGATCGCTTCCTTTAACGAAGCCACAGAAGAAGATTATGCTGCGGAGTATCTGGACCTTGCATTTTCCCTGAAGACTGTTGGAAGTCTGGAAGAAGCCATGGAACACATTGCAAAATACGGTACGGGACATTCCGAGGCCATCATCACTGAAAATTATGGACATGCGATGACCTTCCTCAATGAAGTGGATGCGGCGGCGGTCTATGTCAATGCCTCCACCCGGTTCACCGACGGACAGGCCATGGGGATGGGCGCTGAAATGGGCATCTCCACCCAGAAGCTTCACGCGAGAGGTCCTGTGGGTCTGGCAGAGCTCACCTCAACCAAATACATCATCTTTGGCCAGGGACAGATCCGTCCATAAGAAATAAAAAAAAGTGAAAGCTTCCATCGCCTGGGTTCCAGCTGTGAACCCGGCGTGTGGAAGCTTTTATATTGTTAGGAAGGAATGGATTTTAGTTTCGTATATTCCTGATCCTTCAGAAGGCGCCGTGCGGATTCTCTCAAGTAGTCAGAATGGGGAAGTTTCCCTTTCTCCAGAAGTTTAATGAGGCGGATGGCTCCATTCAAGGAAGAAAGATGGGAGTGCTGGCTGTAGTTAGTGGTATTCTTTCGCACAACGACATAGGAAGATTTTCCGATTTGGAGAACCTTGAATTTCTTGTGGTAGAATACGACTCTAGACATATCAGATCCCTCCTAAAAATTCACAATATTCTTTCTATACTTCTATTATAATGGAGAAGCTAATATTTTTGGTTAAGAAAAGGTGAAATCTTCCTTTGATGAAAAAGGACTTTATTAAATCTGAGTAAAATGGTATGATTTATTTGTCCTGTGAAAGAAAAGTTGAAGAAATTTGATTCAGGTCAAAGTTTTAGCAAGGACTATCCATTTATAATGGAAACATCAAGTGAAGGGAGTGAAGAGGTTTGACCATACAGATGCAGGATACGGTAGAGGAAATTGTGGGGAAATGCCCCGGAGCTGTGGAAGTTCTGAAGTCGCTGGGATTTGACCAGATTACGAACCCCATCATGCTGAAGACCATGGGAAAAATCATGACACTGCCGAAGGTTTCCAGAGCAAAGAATGTACCGCTGGAAACCATCATCGATGCCTTTTCAAAAAGTGGCATCACCATCCTAGAGTAAGAATGGAAAGTGGAGGGAAAAATGAGCAACGTAATCAACAACCGTGAACTGAATGAGACCAACAAAAATAAAAGACAGGAACTTCTGAAAGGAATGATCCTGAAGCTTCATGATGGCGTAGATCCTGAAGAAGTGAAAAAAGAATTCCGAGCAAACTTCACAGGAGTCTCCTCCTTTGAAATCACTCAGATGGAACAGGGACTGGTAGAGGAAGGCATGCCGGTGGAAGAGATCCAGAGACTTTGTGATGTCCATGCGGACATTTTCAAAGGTTCTGTGGATGAAGTCCATACCAGAAGCAAGGAAGAAGAAAGCATTGGTCATCCCGTGAGAGTCATAAGAGAGGAAAACTATGCCCTGACCAGTCTTCTGGAAGAGGATCTGGAGCCCAAGATGGAAGCCTTTATCAACCATCCGGAAGCGCCTATCAAGAATCTTCTTCTTCAGGACATCAATCTTCTCTGGGATATTGACAAACACTACTCCAGAAAAGAGAATGTGATCTTCCCTTATATGGAAAAGTACGGCATGAGCGCACCACCCAAGGTCATGTGGGGCGTGGATGATGAGATCCGACTTGCCATCAAAGAAATGAAGCAGATGGTCATCGATGAGAACAGAGAAGCGCTGAAAACCCATGCGCCAGCGACCCTCACCAAAATCAAGGAAATGATCTTTAAAGAAGAGCAGATCCTTATTCCCATGATTCTGGAAGTCTTCACAGAAGATGAGTGGCTGGAGATTGCTGAAGACAGCGAAGAAATCGGCTACTGCATCGTATCCCCTGAAGGAAAATGGGCACCGAACAGAGTTTCTTTCATTGGCGGTTCCAAGAAGAAGGAAGAGAATGCACCCGATGGAAATGTGCGGTTCGGTGTGGGCTATCTTTCTGTGAAAGAACTGGAAAAAATCATGAATACTCTGCCTGTGGACATCACTTTTATTGATGAGAAGGACACCGTGAAATACTTCAATCTGGCCAAAGAAAGAATCTTTGCAAGAACCAAGTCCGTCATCGGACGCACGGTTCAGAACTGTCATCCACCCCAAAGTGTGGGCACGGTGGAGAAGCTCCTGGCGGACTTCAAAGCAGGTGTGAAGGATGAGGAAAGTTTTTGGATCAATTCCCGTGGCATGTTCATTCTCATCACCTACTATGCGGTGAGAGATGAGAAAGGAAAGTACATGGGCACCCTGGAAGTGACACAGAATGTCAAAGGCATCCGTGAGCTCGAGGGAGAAAAGAGAATACTCGCAGACTAGGCCTATACGTAGTCTCTGGTATATATACGAACACCAAGCACATACCCCCTTAATACCAAACAAACAAACAAATACGGAAACTGCACGCCGGGTGATATGCTCCCCTTATAGTAG
>NZ_DOPX01000018.1 GCF_003514505.1 Proteiniclasticum sp. | reverse complement strand
AAGCTTAGGGCTTTTTTGTTGTGTAAAAACAAGTAAAATTTTAGTAAATATTGACTAAATATATGATAAGGTTTACTATTAAGAAGTATACCATCCTGAATAAAGGGGAGGATTATTATGGCAACCATTAAAGAAATAGCAGACAAGGCTGGGGTATCCAGTGCAGCGGTTTCAAGAGTCCTGAACTTTGATGATGCGCTGAGCGTTTCAGAAGAGACCAAGCGCAAGATCTTTGAAGCTGCAGAAGAACTGGAGTATGTTCCGGTAAGAAAGAGAAGAAAAGACAAGAAGGTAAGAATCGGGTTATTCCACTGGTATGACACCAAAAAAGAGCTGAATGATCCGTACTATCTATACATTCGTCTCGCGATAGAAAAGATCTGTGAGAAAAAAGGATATCAGGTCGTAAGGTGGAATGCCTCAGAAGAGCAGATTCTGTCTGAGCCTGTGGACGGTATCATTGCGGTTGGAAAGTTTGAAGAGAAAGAGCTTCATAAGATCTCTGAATTAAGCAGCAGAATTGTTGTATGCGACTTCGCTCCAGGAGATGAGTTTGATGCTGTGATTGTAGACTATAGAGATGCAGTGAGAAAAGTGCTGGATTATTTCATTGAAATGGGGCATACAAGCATTGGATATCTTGGGGGAGATGAGACCTATGGGAGCGGGATCAAAGTTTCTGCTTTAAGGGATGAGTCTTTTAAAGAGTATGCATCTTTTATGAAAATCTATCAGGAAGAATTTTGCGCTTACGGCAGTTTTACTCATGAAGATGGATATCTGCTGATGAAAAAGATGCTTGAGAAGAAATCCCGGCCAACGGCTTTTTTCTGTGGCAATGACAATATGGCCATAGGGGCTTATAAAGCGATTTATGAAGCTGGTTTAAGTATCCCGGATGATATCAGTATTGTAGGATTCAATGATCTGCCTGGATCAAAATACATGACGCCATCTTTATCCACCATTAGAGTCTATACTGAATATCTGGGAGAGGCAGCAGTGGAGCTTCTAGAAGAGAAAATTGAGAGCAACCGAAAGTATACAAAAAAAGTGATCATCCCCGTGCAACTGAAGAAGAGAGACAGTGTAAAAGACTGTAAAGAGTAAAAGTTAGATTATATAGTAGAAAGAGGAGCAGAAAATGGAGAACGAAAAGAGATTTAGTGAAGTGTTTCAGGTGAATGCGGAGAGGAGCTATTTTTCTCCTGGAAGAGTCAATCTTATTGGAGAACATACAGACTATAATGGAGGAAATGTTTTTCCTTGTGCTTTAACCATAGGGACCTATGGAGTCGTAAGTCTGAGAAAAGATCGTATCATCAGAATGTACTCTGAGAATTTTCAGGACCAAGGGGTGGTGGAGTTTAGTCTCGATGATTTAACGTACAACAAAGCTCATGACTGGGCAAACTATCCAAAAGGTGTCGTTGCGTTTCTCCAGAAAGAGGGCTATCTCATAGAGCAGGGAATGAATATCTATTTTTATGGAAATATCCCCAATGGTGCAGGTTTGTCTTCCTCCGCTTCTATAGAAGTGCTGACTGCCTACATGATGAAGGACCTGTTTCAACTGGAAATTTCTATGATTGACTTGGTGAAGCTGTGCCAAAAAGTGGAGAATGAATTTATGGGGGTCAACTCAGGGATTATGGACCAGTTTGCAGTGGCTATGGGGAAAAAGGATCAGGCCATTTTATTGGACACAAATACACTGGAGTACAGATATTCTCCTGTTCTTCTAAAGGATGCTTCCTTGGTGGTATCCAATACCAATAAAAAGAGAGGGCTTGCGGACTCAAAGTACAATGAAAGAAGAGCAGAGTGTGAAGAAGCTTTGCGAAGGCTCCAGTCAGTTCTACCGGTGGCGTCCTTGGGTGAGATTGATTCTGAGACATTCAGGAAATATCAGCACGTGATTGAAGATGAGGTGCTGATTAAGAGGGCAAAACATGCAGTAACGGAGAATGAAAGAACATTACTTGCGGTGAAAGCACTGGAATCCAATGAGATAGAAGCCTTTGGAAAACTCATGAATGCATCTCATGAATCCCTGAGAGAAGATTATGAAGTAACAGGAGTAGAACTGGATACATTGGTGGATCTTGCCAGAAAAGTGCCTGGGACAATTGGCTCCAGAATGACGGGTGCTGGATTTGGTGGATGCACAGTTTCTATCGTTCGGAATGATGCTATTGAAAGATTTATCCAGGAAGTTGGCGCGTCTTATAAAGAACTGATTGGATATGAAGCAGAGTTCTACGTGGTCTCCATAGGAAATGGTGTCCATAAACTGAACGGATAGAGGTTGAAGGATAAAAGTAAAGAGCGCAGCCGTTGGCTGCGCTCTTTGAATATCTCTTTACTTTGCTTTATAGGTCAATACGGTGGTTTCTCCTGCGGTGACATCAATACCGAGCTGTGCTTCAAAACTCTTCAGCACATCCATGTCGGTGAAGATAACAGGTGTAATCAGTGAAAGGCCTTTAGACTGGATGAGTTCACGATCTATTTTTACAATTGGTTCGCCCTTTTTTACCATATCTCCTTGGTTCTTTAGAGCGGTAAACCCTTCGCCGTTCAATGAGACGGTATCAAGTCCGATGTGAACAAGAATCTGTACGCCTTTGTCCAGGGTCATACCAAAAGCATGCTTTGTTCCGAAGAGCATGGTCAGTTCTCCATCAGCAGGAGCTACAACGGTATCTCCTGTAGGATCGATGGCGAGTCCATCACCAGCCATTTTTTCTGCGAATACAGCATCAGGTACAGTTGTGATGTCCACTGTCTTACCTGATATTGGGGCAACAAGTGCGCCTTCCTTTTTAAATAATCCAAACATATTCAATTCACTCCTTCAATCGTTATTCTGTCATCATGGACAGAATTGTGTTTAATAAAATCTCTTGTTTCTATTATTCTACAATTAATAAAGAGTGATTGCAATGAAAGCAAGGAAGTATGCTATGAACATCCTGAAAACATGGAGTGCGTAAGTGGTAGTTTGTCAGGGAGCTCAGATGGTTTCTAAAGTGGAAGTATTTTAGTGCTGATCAGGAAGTAAGAGAGAAATGCACAATGCGAATGATGAAGCGGTAATGCCTATATTTATTCGCGTTACTGCGTTTAAATCAAAGGAGGAGCGTTGTAGATTTGGAGATCCATCTGAAAACAACTCCGTGTGTATCACAATAAGGATTACTTAGAAAATAAGAGATATTTTTAGAATGAGTGATTTATTTGTCTTAAATCGAATTGTGTATAAA
>NZ_DOPX01000032.1 GCF_003514505.1 Proteiniclasticum sp. | reverse complement strand
GACAACTATATTGACAAATAGCGTTCCACACTATTTTTGTAACGTAAAAGAGGACTACCTCCTTCACGTAATCCTCCATTTTCTATGATGTTATCCACAAGGGTTTTATTGAATTTGACGACTACATTCTCTAGTCTTTTAGCATTTCCAACCTTGATTTCCTCTATTAGGAGATGAAGAAGAGTCTTGATTTCCTCATTGGAAGTAGTTGCCTCTATTAGTTCTCCAAACTCCGATAGTGTTGTTTTGACAAGGTCAAAGGGTACTTCTGGAATGTTTACAGTGAGGTATTTCTCTTTCTCTAAATTATTCTATCCGAGTAATACAATATATTTGGACCAATCTCGCATTTTTCTATAACGCACACATATTCTATTCTATTTAAAATCTTTTGTTGTCTTCGAAAAACGAACCCATTTTTATCGTCGCATTCTTACAATTTCAATAGTTAACTTTAATTAAATGATTTATAAATATTGCAGTATATTTATTATTAAATACCTATTTATCGTATAATTGGATATAATAGTATTATTAAAGATCTTTTTTAGTGTCAATCAACTTACTGAATCCACATTTTCAATGCTGTAAACATACATACTACACATTAAAAACCTAGCACGGAAAATAATAAAAATTAAGCAATTAATTACAGTAGTTTGAAATAGATCAATCGATTGGTTAAGTATTAAGTTAATTGATAATATGAAAAGTTAGTACACATTGTGAGTTACTAAAATGAGTTATGTGAGGAGGAGTAATCAAATGCAATATCAATATTACGATTTAGGTAATGTTTCTTCTGGTACCATTGTTGAAGTATCTTTAGGATATGCCGCAAATGTGCGTATTATGGATAGTTCAAATTATTCGAACTTTAAAGCCGGAAAAAGACATAGATTTATTGGAGGATATGTTACACGATCCCCATATAAAGCCACCATAACTCAAAGTGGACGTTGGTATGTAATTGTAGATTTGGGTGGATATGCAGGAAAAGTTAAATCTAGTGTACAAGTATTGCCAGGAAAATTACCAGCGGCAAAACAAAAACCATTATCATCCGTACCGTCACTAAATCTTGGCATAGAAGATAGTTTCAAAACTGACACAAAGCGGGATTATGATGTTTTTATTTCTCATGCTTCAGAAGATAAGGATGCTATTGTGAGACCATTAGCTAATGCATTAAGAGATAATGGGCTTAGTGTCTGGTATGATGAATTTGAACTGAAGATTGGAGATAGTCTTCGCCGAAAAATAGATATTGGTTTAGCAAAAAGTAACTTTGGAATTGTAGTAATCACTCGATCATTTATAAGAAAAGGTTGGACAAATTATGAACTAGATGGACTAATAACAAGATCTGTTTCTGGTGAACAAGTATTGCTTCCAATTTGGCATGATATTACAAAACAAGAAGTTATAGACTATAGTCCTTCCTTGGCAGATAAAGTAGCACGTAATACAGCAATTAATACTGTTGATGAAATTGCTCTAGAAATAACTGAATTGATTCGACAGTAAGTCGCTAACATCTGATGCTTTATTTGCTTAGATCATATTAACCTGTGATGGTTATCTATGACTTATCATTTCTTATCCCAAAAGACTGGTATACATCTAAAATTTGGACTTAGAAATATTCATAGTTATTCCTATGTATTTGTGAATGTATTTGTGAATATAAGTTTAATTTATTAATATCGTAACTACATTTTAAAACTTCTAAAACAGTGAAATTTTGACTATTAAATGCTATCAGTACTACTAAGTTTTCTATATTGTCCTCTATAGGGACTGACAAAGGACAAGAGCATTCTTTTATCTATCAATAAGGCTATGCGCTCTAGTATACAGCTGAGAAGCAAGAAGGAACTAATTGAGCACTTCATAGATACAGTCAACGCTGCTACAGATGTGGATGAAGACTGGCGTAGGTTTGTTGCTGAGTAGAAAGAAACCGATCTTAATCAGCTCATCACAGAAGAGAAACTCAAGCAGGAAGAGACAAAAAAATTAATGGATAATTCGTTTAGAGATGGACTTTTAAAGACTATAGGTACCGACATCGACAAGATCATGCCCCCAGTTTCACGTTTTGGTGGTGGAAACAGAACTGCAAAGAAGCAGAGTGTTATTGAATAGCTGATGGACTTCTATGAGAAGAATTTCGGGCTAATTTAGTATTCAATATTACTTACGGCTTAAGTCTTTTGATAAATCTATTAATATGGATAAAGCATTCTTCATTGTTTATGTTGTTTAAGAAAAATTAGGAGATGGTACAATGTGAGAGAAAAAGTTAATAGCCTTAACCCTACAAGTGAATTTAAAAGCACCTACATTTCTAAAATTTATTCAAAGTATGGGATTAACGCAATAATACACTATGTCACATTAATAGTTGGTCTCACTGCATATGTAGACATAAAGAATTACCCATCCATTATCATTAAAAAGCATGGATTCTCACCATCTCTGCTTCTAGTGTCTTTTCTCTTCATACTTCTATTCAATTATCTGTCCCATATTCATATTTTTGAATGGAGAAAAATAAACGCCATTAATATTTATGATTTTGCTTTACAGATTATGTTAATTAGTTCAATTTTCTATATAGCTGTAATCTTAATTTTTGTTATGTCATCATCGTATAAAATCATAATCCTTGTCGCTTTAATAGTTATTAGTATCATTTTGACTTGGATGCGCAGATGCAGTTATCTGGATGCAAAGAAGAAATCTGACTTATATGAACCAAATGTCATTGATTTAAAAAATTTGTTTGAAAATAACGTGAAATACTCTGGTAATATGATTTTATTAGATGAAAGGGATGTAGACTATGACTTGCTTGATCGCAGATCAATAATCAATCATTTGGTCAATACTATCTTAAGCACAAAACCACGAGGTAAGTTTGTTATTAGCTTAGAAGGTAAGTGGGGAAGCGGGAAGACCACTATACTAAAAAACGCAAAAAGGGTAATTAATGAAATAGATCCTAATATAGTGATAATCGATGACTTTGATCCGTGGATTTATGGTTCTGAAGAAAGTATAGTGGACAACTTTTTTAACTCACTATTAAAACGTAATGACTTAAAAATGAACACCGTAGAAATAAAACGTAATATTCGTATTCTTTCAAGTGCAATATCAAAATCTCCGATAGACTCAAGTTTCCTATACTCTTTATTCGTCCAGAATTCAGATGCTGCTAGCAGTAAGAAACTGATTAATGAGTACCTTAAGCATTGTGGTAAAAGAATTGTAATTTTTATTGATAATCTAGATAGAGTCGAGGATGAAAAAGTAATTTTTATTTTCAAGTTAATCGGTACTGTATTAGATTTTGATCGTATAACGTACGTAATTTCATTCGATAATGAAAAAGTAAGAACTGTCTTTAACTTAAATCTAAACATCGATTACGACTATATTAAAAAAATTATTCAAATGCAGATCAATGTTCCAGAGATCAACAGCAATGCGATGAAAACCGTAGTAGAAGTTAGCACTTCGAATTTAATTGATTTGTACGAGAAAGTAGGGGATGAAAAGGCTGAATATGAAAAATTTATCTCTTACATCTCAACACATATTGATGATATTAGAGATTTCAAGAGATTTATAAACTCCATAGCAGTAAAAGCATTGTTAGATAATTCTAATTTATATAAAAGAGATAAAATGATTATCGAATTTATTAAAATGAAACATTATGATCTCTACAAGTATATATATTGTAATCAAAAGTTTTTTGTATCAGAAGATATCTCTTACAATCAGGATTTATGGTTAGAAACTTATTCGAGAGAAAATTTCAACATTGACGGAAAGATATTTTTTGAAGAACTATTTACAAAATTTCCAAATACCAGAGATTTATTAAGCCTATTATTCCCTTATGTTGAAAGATTCAGCAATAATCGAGACTTGAAGCCTGAGCATTATTATATAGACCCTACTAACTATAAAAATATTGCAAGAAACAGAGGCATTGCAAATGCTAAATATTTTGATTTGTACTTTAGTGAAACAGAAAATCAATTTTCAATGCTTGGAGGGCTAACAGATAACTTTATCCAATCGATTAACAAGGATAGTATGAAAATTTCCTCGAATTTTTCTAGGATATTGAACTCAGTTCCTTTTCATACACACAAAGAAATTCTCGAAATAATTCAACTTAATACTAATGGCATAGCTGCTGATTCCGTCCTCGAACTTCTTAAAACATTACTTTGGAATATTTTTAAGATTGATGACTCTTCGTTTTTTTTTGGTTTAAGCGGTCGTGAGCGTTGCTACTATTTGATGTGGGAATTAATACAGAAATTAAGTGATAGCGAGTTTGAAAATTTTATGAAACAAGTGGATGGACAATACGATCAACTTCTAACTATTAACACAATTTCTTATTGGTTTAGTAAAGACAATGAGAACAGAAATATTGAGGGTAGAGAAGAGAAATGGAAAAAACTAGAATCAAAAATGGCCAATAAAATAATTGATTATGATGTTGATTTGTACCTTGATGAATACTATCATTACAAAAGTATCTGGGCATTATATAGAAACTTGAGTCATGATAAAGATTTATTCAAATCATACATTTCTAGACATGTACGAAGAGATACCATTTTCAGAATGTTATATGATACATTGTCTCACAGTATGAGTGGTACACATAGATATTATTTCGAATCCTCTAAAATTGATGCAATGTTTGATGAAGAGTATTTAAGAAAATACATGATAACTGTTATAGCTGAAACTGATGACGAAGAGATTATACTAGAATTGTATTCTCTATACTTGGATAAGCCACATAGTAGATTCGGCGATGATATAAGCAAAGAATTTAGCGACGAAAAAAAATTTATTTTGTAACATGTGAAAATATGAATCCCACAAAAAAAGACCAGCCAATTTGTAGCGTTATTTTAGTCGCTTAAAAGGCTCATCTTTTTTACGCCGATGGATATGGTACGGTGAACTGTACCATAAATAACGGTGTCTGTTCACTCATAACACTTCGGCGAACAGAGTAGAATGTAAGTAAGATTCTATCCGCTCTATTCATCCATCAAACATTCTACCAACATTAATTATTATGCCATGTCACTCTAAGATTCACAAAGCTGTAAAATCTACATTGTATTTTACAGCATTTATTTATACAATATACAATATAAACATAAGGAGTTGATAAAAATGTCAAATATAAGGCCAGTTTCTGACTTGAGAAATTATAATGACATGTTGAACGCCTATAGAGAAGATGCTCCTGTTTATCTGACAAAAAAAGGACGCGGCAAATATGTCCTAATGGATATTGAAGATAATGAAAAAGTAAAAGCTACCTTGAAGCTAATGGCACATATTGAAGAAGGCGAAAAATCCTCCAGAGAGGATGGGTGGATGTCAATGGAAGATATTGAGTCAACCTTCGGATTATAACAGCGTATCCCATTCAGTTTTCACCTGTGGCAAAAGAAGATTTAATGAAAATCAAAGTCTATTTCGAACAAGAATTTAATGTAGAATTGGCTGCTGAAAAGATAAATGAGATGTTTAAAAGCATCAAACAATTTGAACAGTTTCCATTCATGGGTAGACCACTGATTAACGTCATAGATATACCCACAGATTATATGTATTTTGTCCTAGAGAAAAATTATGTGTTCTATCGTTAGAAAAAGAAACAGTGAAGATCATCCGCATCATAGATACAAGACAGAATTTTATCAACATTCTATTTGGCAATGGATAAAAACCACTAAAATTAATGATCTTATCAAATAAAGCCTGAAATCCAACGTTCACAATGGATTTCAGGCTTTTTAAGTATAAACTCCCTGGACTTCAAGTCACATACATAGGCAAAAGGGCATCTATCCTAGTGAAGCAAGTTATTCTTCATACATCGATTTATATCTTGGTCTTTGGTATTCCACTTCTTCATCAATGTATTTTTCATAATCCTTGTATGCTTGTGATGACACTATTTCTTCTTCACTTGTAGCATCTAACTTGACCGCTCCTGTTGCAGCCGCCTGTACAATTGAGCCATCATCATTTCCTGCAGCAACTAGAATATAATACTGATCTTCTTCAAGCATTACATCCCCTTCGAGCAGAGTCAGCATATTACTTGAGGATGATATTCCGCCAATCTTACTGAATTCTATAGGTGTATTTTTCTTTATTTTCCCTTTTAAATTATCAAGAACTGTAATAGAGTATGTAGTCATCGGAATACCCGGGTCAAGGTCTTCAGCGCTGCTATCCACGTTTCTGATTTCTTCATCAACGCGTGCAACAAATACATAATCTCCAAACCCCACTACTTCCTTAGGATCTTCAATATTTATAACATTCATGCCGCTTATGTATTGAACTGGCACCTCTTTTTGGGGGTTCACTAGAAACTGAGTTGCAAACAATGAAATACATACGATTATTATACCGATCACTATTTTTGTGTTTTTGGTCATCATTACCACCCTTCCTTTTATAGAAATTGAAAAAGCTATTAGTTTCAGCTGCGGCTTCATCCGGGTCCTTGGATGTAATCTTGACGCAATGACCTATCAGAATGATAATATAATGCCCCATTACATCAATACTTTTTTTATATAGCTTAAATATAACACAGTTTTCTATATAACGCAATATTTGACAAACCTTAATAAATATACTAATTGACAAACTATATGAGGAGTTTCTCAATTAAGATATGATAGTATCTTGCTAAACACCTAAAAAGAAGATGCTCCTCTTTATCTGACAAAAAAAGACGCGGTAACCTCCCAGATGATCACTTTATTTTTTCTCTCCAATGATCCAGTATTACTGAACTGTCAAAAGAGGAGCATCCTAGCGATACTCCTCTTTCATCTACATTCTTATTTCAAATTTTCCGCTGCGTGACGTCCAGCCTCACGACCAAAGGTCAGGAAACACATGATGGCAGTCCCTGATCCGGGATATTCTTTGTAAAGAACACGACCGGAAGCAGTTTCTCCTGCTGCATAGAGTCCCTCTATGATGGCTCCATCTTCGCTGTACACTCTTCCCTGCAGATCCGTGTCGATCCCGCCAAAAGTACCAGAACTGCTCATTCCCATGTAGAGCGCGTAGTACTTCTCACCTTCCACTGCTTTCATAAAGGAAGCATCCTTGTTAAAGTCCTCATCCTTCCCCTTCTCAGCAAGTTCATTGTATCTTGAGACCGTCTCGGCGAGGTTCTTCGCCTTGATCAGTTCCCCAAGAGCTTCCACAGAATCCGCCTCAAAAGCAACCCCCATTTCCATGGCCTTTCCAATGCGGTCATCATACTCTGTGGTAATGGCATACATCTCATTGATGCCAAGGTCCATCAGGACTCTTGTTCTTGTGAAATGAAAAATCGATTCATCCATGAAACGCTCTCCATCAGGATTCACAAAAAGACCTTTGAACTCTTCTCCATATCCATAGTATGTGCCGCCATTGACTGTCAGATTGATGCCCGCTTCTCTCATGAGAAGTCTTGCACCAACCGCCTGTGCCATGGTAATCCCATCTCCTGAGTTTCCAAGGCCGACGTTGCTTGTATACTTCTTCAGGAATGGTATGTAGGTTTTCATCATTTCTTCATTGTGATTGAATCCACCCGTAGCAAGAATGACCGATGAGGCTTTGATGGTGATGTCATCCTTATCCGGATTGGTGGCTTTGATGCCAACTACTTTGTCTCCTTCTTTCAGAAGCTCCACGGCAGGAGTCTCATAAAGGATGGTTCCTCCCGCTGCAAGAAATGCCTTCTCTAAAGGTGTGATCATGCCTGCTCCAGAAAGATTCGCTGTATAATGTCCTCTGGCAGGACTGATGGTGGAGTGAAGCGGCTCAATGTCATCCGCAAACTCTACCCCATGCTCCATGAGCCATTCAAAGTTCTCATTGGACTTTTCAGCCACAAGTCTGACATACTCTTCATCTACCTGATTCTCTCCCACTTCCAGAAGAAAATCTCCAAAAGCTTCCGCACTGTCTTCAATACCGTGTTCTTTCTGAATATCGGTACCAGCAGCTAAGATCTTTCCACCGGATCTTGTGGTGCTGCCGCCTACGATGGGCATTTTCTCTACCAGGATCACTTTCGCCCCCAGCTCCAATGCCTCCATGGCAGCGGATAATCCCGCAATACCTCCGCCCACAACAACTATATCTGTTTCATGGGTGACGGCCTCACCTTCAGTTTCTTTGTTTTCTTCCGCCTTCTTTAGAGCTTTCACATTGGCTCCTGCTGCAATACAGGCATTCTCAATGGCTTCCAGAAGACCTTTGGATGTCACAGTCGCCCCAGCGATGAGATCCGCAGTCAAGCTCTGCTCTTCTATGATTTCTTTTGGGATCTTATCTACAGGTGCTTCAAAGATGCCCAGGGATTCCTTATGATCCAGCACTTCAATCTTTTCTATGCGGTCTTTGCTGAATGTAACCGCAACTTTAATTTCTCCATTGTGTCCTTTTCCAGTTCCTTCAAAGGTTCCTTCTGTAAAGAGACTTTCCACAGATTCTCCTGGCTTTTCCTCTGGTGCATCCTTCTTCGCTCCACAGCCCGCACTCACAAGCATCATCATGGCCAAAAGCAGTACAATTAGTTTTTTCATGGTTTCCTCCTAGTTCGTTATTTCACAAACAAATTGTAATCTATTTCACCATTTTAATCAATATGTTTTAAACACTTTGTTTAAATTATTTCATCATTTATTGACTTAAGGTTCTCTCATCTGGTATTTTATTCAACCTCATACCCCACATTTCTATACACTCCAGTCATGATTTCATCATTTGGAGCTATCCATGAACTATGGGAAATTGTGGTATACTAATACAAAACGACAGATGGATGAAGGAGCGGCTATGAGAGAACTAAACAGTGTGGAAGAAAAGATCTTGGATAGAACCTTATACCTCATTGGAAAAATGGGGTCATTGAACGTTCCCATTCGGGCCATTGCAAAGGAAGCGGGCGTAAATGTGGCTTCGATCAATTATTATTTCCGATCCAAAGAAGAACTAATCAATAAAACTAAAGAATTCTACATTGAGAATGTGGAATCCACCATAAAACCACTTCAAGACGAAACACTCTCAGATTACGAAAAGCTCCATGGTTTCTGTGAAAATGTAATGGACTACTGTATCCGCTTCCCAGGAATCACCATCCTCTCTAAAGAAGCCCGTATCGCTGAAGACCCAGATTCTCTGTTTTTAGAGATCATCCGTGTCACTGACGAAATGAATGAGCAGCTTCGAAGTGTCCTGTTGAGAGCTTATACACTTCGTTCTTCCGAGGTGGAAGTCCCCATGACCATCCTTTATGCAAGTATTGTGCACCCTTTGGAAAGAATTCTGGCAGAGGACAAAAAAGATCATTTTCTCTTGGATGATCAAAAAAGAAAAGCTTATATTGATGTAGTTCTTAAAATGATCGGTGATCTTCCGAAGCATCTGTAATAATCACTGCAACACGCACCCACTGAATCCTTCGTTTCACAATTTCAATCTTACAGCCTTTCTCATTGTACTCCATGGCCTTAAGTACTTTTTGACCATAGGTGCCATGAGAATACGCTTGACATTCAAGAGCTCCTACGAGAAGTATGTCTGTAGATTTTTTCACTGTACTGTCAATGAGACCCCCTCGTACTTTCAGGTACTGAGCAACATCAGGCTTACTCCCATACGCAAAATTACCCGTCAGGCATATATTTTTTCCTTCTACAGAATGGACAAGAACCTTCAGCTCTTCTACTGGATTCAGAATGCTTCGTATTGTCTTTGTTATATACTCTGACTCTTCCTTAGTAATGATGGAATCAGAAAGTGCTTTTTCCAGCATTTCCATAACCTTATCAAAAGGATGATGCCCAGAAAGATAGATATTGTCATAAAGCCATCTTCTCAGATGTTCACTTTCTTCTGCAGATATTTCACCATCAATGATGATTCCCTGCATGATACCATTTAGAATTTGCGTTGCCAATGTCACTGGAGAAGTTGAAACCAGATCCATATACTGCCTCACGGTTCGTTGAAGATCAAATGATTCTGCTACAGTCACCACTCCATCCTCGAGTATTGTATCAATGGTATCAATTATCGAAGCTACTTCCTCACTCACAGTATATTGACAGTACTGATTTCTCCAATTTTTGATGTAGTCTGCCTCTTCAGAAGTTATTCTATTGTCAATGGAGAATCCTCTTACGATTCCATAGAATTCACTGATTGCTTTTCTAAGTACAGGACCAGCGATATACTGCTGAAACTCGTTACTTTCAACTGGATTATACCTTTTAATATGGTCATCGATATTAATCTTATAAGCATTTATCATGGCCTTCAGCAGATCCGCATTGGCACATGCATCATCAAATGCGTCATGTTCAGAGTCAATATCAATATCAAAGTAACTGCAAAGAGTACTTAACTTAAAGTTTTCAACGGCAAAGGAAGGTACATATTGACGAGCCAAGTCTAACGTGCACACATAATAGAGCTCTGGAATATCAATATTGTAGCGTTTCAAATTTCTTACTAGAGCATTGAGATCTGCTCCTGCCACATTATGACCAATTACCACTGTATTCGTAAAGTACTTTTCAATGTGTGGCCAAATTTCTGAAAAAAGTGGTTCATTCTTTACTTTCGATGATGTTATCCCATGAATCCTTATACAGATGTCGTCAAATCCATCTCCGGGATTTAAATAAATATTTCTTTCAGGATAGTAAGGTTCGCTAGATAAGTAATCTTCACAAAGCAATCCCAGCTGACAGATGGACTTGTTCCTTGAGTTTGCATACTCCACATCAAAATAAGTAACTTTTTGCATGATAACCTCCTTCATTTGTAGGTGCATTTCTACGTTTACCGATAAGATTTCAAAGTAATAGAGACCCGTCAAGCAACTTCATCACAGTTATCTTCAATTATTATCAAGACACTTTTTGAACTCAAAGCGATCCGTAAATATACGAATATTCTTACAATCCATTATAATGAATCTTTTGTAATATATCAATCAAACTTCCAAATATCTCTAAGGATAGAAAGTAATCTATACTCTTCTTAAATTATATCCATCGCCAATTTTGTCCTCGTTATTCTAATTCTGATACCCTTTATCTTAGCTACACTGATTAAGAATCTCAAAAATAATTTCACAATTCATGAACCAAACAGTGGTACACTTCGTATATAAGAGTAAAGGGAGGTGCAGAAGTGCTCGAAGCCTATATAGATAAATATGGAAAACGACTCTATGGTCTTTGCAGAACACTCTGCACCAACAAGGACGATGCAGAGGATCTTTATCAGGAAACCTGGCTCAAAGTCCATCGAAAACTTCATCAGTACAATCAGGAACTTGAGTTTCAAGGATGGCTCACAAAGATCTGCGTCAATACTTATAAAGACCAGTACAGAAAAAAGAAAATCAGCCTGCTCTTTGATTACTTCAGCTCACAAGAAGAGAAAGACTTGATTCTAAACAGTGCCCAAGAAGAAAAGAAAGAAGACTTCAGTGACCTCCATGCAGCGGTTCACGGTCTCCCAGACAAACTGAAAATGACAGTCATTTTATTCTACTTCCAGGACCTGAGCCTCACAGAAACCGCAAAGGTGCTGGATATTCCAGAAGGAACCGTAAAATCCCGCCTCAGTAAAGCCAGAGCGCTACTAAAGGAGAAGATGCTTCATGAACTTGAATTTTGATTTTGAGCAGTATACCCCACCAAAAATAACCGAAGAAAAGCTGACGCTCCTTGCCGAGAGACGAAGAGAAGTAAGACAGCTGCTGCTTCTTACAGCCTCCTCTCATCTTCTGTTTATAGCCCTAGGACTCGCAGCTTTTTGGGCCGCCCCCTATTCCATGGCACTCAGTGTGTTATTCCTTTCTGTGCTTGCCCTGTGGCTGGCAGGAACTGGGGTCATTGCCGTGGTCTTCACCAGAAAACAGCTGGAGAAAAGAGAAGCACATACTCTCTTTAATCTCCTGTCATAAGTAACATAGTATGAAAGGAAGATGATTATGTCATTTGTAATAACAGCCAATCTCCTCATAGTCCTTGGACTGTTTTTGGTCCTTCCCATCCTCATCGGTGTCTACGTTTACCGTGACGCTACAAGCCGCGGTATGAACGCTCCTTTATGGACCCTCATCGCGATTCTCTCCCCTGCCCTCATCGGACTCATCATCTATCTCATCGTGCGTTCAGAAGAAAGAGCACTGGAATGTCCCAGCTGCAGAGCATCTGTCAGCGAAAGCTATGCAGTATGCCCTTCCTGTGGCACTCAGCTGAAGGGCAGATGCCAAAGATGCGACTATCCCCTAAATGCTTCCTGGGACCACTGCCCTCAATGTGGAGAAACCGTACCCCAGGAGGCAAAAATGCCGTTATACACTAAAAGAAAAGAGACCGGACTCGGTAAAATCCTCATCGCCGTCATTATCATTCCGATCCTCATGGTCATTCTCCTCTTCATGGGGGTCATGACTTTCAGCGCAAGTACCACCAGTGTAGGCAGCGCATCAGGAATCAGTATTGAAAACTATGAGAATTACCCTGAAGTATACCATTGGCTAAAGACCTCTCAGGAGTCCGAAGACGGTATTTATGTGATGTCTTATAAGAAAGCACCTTCTTCTAAAGATGGCTCCTATTATAATAACTATCTCATACTCTATAACGGAGCCACTGAAGACGCAGATCTCTCCATGGGCTCTGAATCAAAATGGTTCTTTGACGAGTTCTACAAGGTGGAGTTCACGAGTAATGAAGGGTATAACCCAAACTCCTATGTACTCTTTCATACTGAAATTACCACCCAAAAGGATCTGCCACTTAGAGTTTATGTGGATGGAAAGGAAGTGGATTATCATCACGTTGAATCCCAGATTCCTCTTTCCATAGATATGGGCTACTAGACAATAACCATCCATAATACGCCCTCCCGTTAAGTAATCGTAAAGAAGAGCCTGAGAAGCATCCTTTCTATGGATGCCTCTCAGGCTCTTCTTCTGTACGCTTATATTCCCTCAACCCATGACTTCCAGCTGATTTTCCTTGACCTTCCTCTTATTCTCATACATTCGAAGATCCGTTTCGTGGATGAAAGTGCCAAAATCCGTAAATCTGTCTTCCTGATAAACATTGGATCCCACTGCAATGTCCACCCGGTATGGGTGGTTGTTCTCTACCCCATGGATTTCTTCTCTCATACATCGGATGAGATGCGCATAGGTTTCCTCATCCAGATCGTATAATATCGCTGCAAACTCATCTCCTCCCAATCGGAAGCAGTCGCCATAGGGCAGAAGATACTTTTTCATGGCTTTAGCGCATTTTCTTATGGCCGCATCTCCCTCTTTATGACCAAAATGATCGTTGATGTACTTCAGATTATTAATGTCCATCATGGCAAGCCGGAACTGTTTCCCACTGTGCTTTTTTCTCAGCCCATCCACATATTTTTCAAAAGCAGCCCGATTGCCCATGCCAGTAAGGATATCCACATAGGCCATCTTCTTCAGAAACTCTGATTCTCTCTCACTTTGGATGGCTTTATCCACAGACCGGAACGTGAAATAGGAGATCTGCAGGAAGAACAGAAGAATGCCGATTCCTGTGAGTGACCCTGTCATCTCATACCTCCCCAGAAGGAATGTGCTGACTTCAGCAAGCAGAAAAACGGCTGGGATAAAAGAGCTCAGAATCATAGTCCTTGCCTGAAGATTCCCATCCATCCGCCATTCTATGGCCATGAGCACCATGGAACTTACGATCATAAGACTTACAAGCACCACAGTCAGCGCCATACTGGAAATGAAATTAAGAATGCCAAAAACCTGCAGGAGAACATTTCCCACTAAATTCACAAAAAACAGAATTGCCAAGCCCACCATCACCGATTTGTACTTCTGGAGTACAGACTCTTTTAGAAACAGGACATAGGATATGGCGATGAGTGGAATCACCATATAACTGATTCCACCGATGATAAACCGGTTCCCGGTGAAAAGCTGCAGTACTTTAGACTCCCCAAACAGCCAGACAGAAAAAAGCACAGCAAAACCACCCAGATAAATCAGCCGGTTGTCCTCCAGGTTATTGACAAAAGAGGATAGAATGAGCATGAAAATGCCAAGAATGAGAAACAGGATGCTTAGAATAATTTTCATTGCATTGGCTCTTATCACTTGAGAGAGGAGATCAATCCCCTCACCGGCATACACCTCGTTCAGCGTTCCCGAGAACGCTCTGGTAGGAGACACCATTTCCAGGGTGATTTCTTTTCCGCTGCTCCCTTCTGGGAGACTCAAAAAGTGCCAAAGACTGGCATCTGGAGCCGTGAGCCATCCACTGTTGCCCTTGAGGTCTCTAAAAATTTCCACACCATCAATATACACAATGATGTCCTGCATGGAAGACCTTACCCGAAGCATTGCAGAATCAGAGGGTAGTGTTGGCAGAGTTCTTGCCGCTGTATATCTCGTATTTTCTTTCAGATGAAGTTCACGTGGAAAAGAGACATCTTGAAGGGTGATGTCTTCATACTCCACTCTCCATCCCTCATTAAGGTCTATGAGGTTTCTCTTCACAAGCCCATAGTCTTCCGATGGTAAGGTCAGGGCAAGATAAATGATTCCCACCAAAAATGTCATTAGAAAGAAAAAAATGATCCTTCGGTTTCTTCTTGCTTTATTCATGGAAAGCACCTGCCTTTTGCCACTCAGAATGAAACTGCTCAATAATTTCTAAATATTCAAAGTACTGCTGGTTTCATTATAGTGGACACGAGATGCCATGACAATGAAAAAACTTGTGCCTTGATTTGTGTAAGAAGAAACCCTTACATCAAAGCGCGGTAGAACTTTTGAGTTTTCTTTGTCGTGTAGGTTACAAATGAGTTTATAATAAAAAGAATCTGCATCATCATCCCATGACCGGACGATCTGCAGATCCTTTTTTCTAAGAATGATGAGATGCAGCAATTGTTTCAGAAGAAACGTCACCTTCGTTTTCTCTTTGTTACAGCGCGCATGAACTTCATTCGAAGAGATATCAAAAAACAAAATCAAGCTGGATTGTTCTAGCTGGTTTCATCCTGCAGCAGTTTTTCTACAGTTGTATTAGGGTGACGGCCCCGGCAAAACCTTCCTGCTCTCCTCTTGTTATTTGTGCATGATGTGGATGGCAAAACCACCGAATTCGCCGTCCAGATAGATATTTTTCATTTTTCCATCTTCGAAATACGCAGCTGTATCCATATTGAAAGAGAATCCCTTCCCCTTCAGTTCTTCTATGGCTGCATCCAGGTCTGGTGTACGCATGGCGATGTGTCCATTGGCTCCCAGAAAAGGTGCTTTCATGCATTCGAAGTAAGGACCGCCAAACTCAGACTTCTGACCATGGCGAGGTTCAAGATTAAAGATGAAGCTTAAGAGCTTTGCAAGCTTTTCCGCCTCCGCTGCATTGGGAGTATTGATTCCGATATGTTCCAGTTCAAATGTACAGTTCATTTTATTACTCTCCTTCTATCATCCTTTTATGAAGAGAAGAGGCTCACATGAACCCTCTTCTCTTCTGCAGGAAACAACATACGATCAAAGTGGATGTTCCGAATCTATTACATTGGGAACATCAGAAGCGCACCAGCTGTCAGAGCAAGAAGTCTGATGAAATACATGGGTACTGTAAACTTCCAGAAATCAATGAGCTTGTATTTTCCAAGTCCCATGATCATGGCTGGCATTCCGTCTATGGGGAGGAAATGTCCATTCCATCCGGATATGACGATGGCCGCAGCTGCTGCTGTAGGATTAAGACCAAGACTGATACAGGTAGAGATGGCTAGAGGTGCAAATACATACACTGTACCCAAGGTGGAGCCTGTTAATGTGGCAAGAACACTGGTGAGAATACAGAAGGCAAAAACAAGGACAAAAGGATTGATGTTGGATCCCAGCATATTGGCAACAGTTTCTCCTACAAGTGCAGTGAGTCCAGTGCTTCCCAGAGCATCGGCGATACCGATGACACCAGCAGACATCAGGATGATTGGGGAACAGATGGCATCACGGATTTCTTTAAAGTCCATGACATTGATGGCAAGAAGAAGCGCTACGGACAGTCCAGGCATTACATACCCAGCATCTCCGATTCTGCTCTGAAGGATCATACCGACAACAGCAAAGGCAAAGGCGAAATAGGTGAGTGTTTCCTTCCACTTGGGAAGTGTGGACACTCTTGCACTTTGTGCATCTTCTTTTTCTTCCACGGTGTCGATGGCATGGCTTGGGAGTCTCTTGTAAGCAAGAATGGTCCAAGCAAGAAACGCCAGGGACAATACAAGGTTCACCACGGAAAATCTAACCAAAGAGATCTTTCCAACAGCAGCACCAGCTGCTTCAAGAACCGCAACCACGATACCATACTGCAGTGCAACATTCACTGGAATCAGCGGATGGTTTGCCGCAAAGCCTGAAGACATGATGATCTTTGAACCAGGAAGCTTTTCGTTGAAGGGAATGGTGGACAGAATTCCAAGTGTCAGCACATAGTAAGCAGTGGATCCTGTTCCGAAAAGGCTTGTACCCAGCATGACGATGATGACTAAAAGCACATAAGCTTTAAACCCGCCTCTACCAGCCATGTTGAACATAGCCTTCTTGAAGCTCTCAATGAAACTGGTTTTCTGCAGTGCCACGATGATGGCCATAAACGATGCCAGCATGACAATGGTGGGGTTTGAGAATCCTCCGAAGGCGGTCTTGATATCAACAATCCCGAAAAGGACCATAAGAAGACAGGCAAGGAGTGGTGGTGCACCAAAAGGTAGCTTTTCTGTCATGATAAGAAAAATCATAAATACGGTGATGATGATGGCGATGATCATTGGGGTCGTCATTTTTTGAACTCCTCTCTTTTTGAAGTATTATTTTTGAGTCTCTATGATTGCTTAAAAATAACCGTTCCTGACTTGATCTTTTTTTACTGATTCTTGGAGCGAACCATCTGAACTGCATAGTCGATGGCATTTACGAGGCTTACCTCACTGGAGCGTCCGCTGCCCGCAAGATCAATCCCTGTACCGTGATCTACACTGGCCCGGATGATTGGAAGCCCTAAGGTGACGTTCACCCCTTCCACTGCTTCCCAGCGCTTCTCTTCTCTGTTGTAGACAAAGCCTTTCAGTTTCAGCGGAATATGTCCTTGATCATGGTACATGGCCACAACTATGTCATACCAGCCGCCAGCGGCTTTGGAGAAAATGGTGTCTGGTGGCGTGGAACGTTTATCGGGAATGAGGATGCCTTCTTTCATAGCTTCCTCGATGGCCGGATGAATCTCTTCCACTTCTTCCCAGCCGAACATACCGTTCTCTCCACTGTGAGGGTTCAGACCCGCCACACCAATTTTGGGTTCTTTGATGCCCAGTGCTTTACAGGCCTCGTTGGCAATTCTTATGACATCCAGCACTCTGTCTTTTTTCACTCTGTCGCAGGCTTCCCTTAAAGAAACATGGGTAGATACATGAACCACTCTCAAGTCTCCGTGAGCCAGCATCATGGTGTACTTCTTTGTTCCTGTATAAGAGCCGTAAATTTCGGTATGACCCGCAAAGTGATGTCCAGCCATATTGATGGCTTCCTTGCTGAGCGCATTGGTCACCGTGGCATCGATCTCCCCTTTCATGGCAAGGTCAATGACTTTCACCACATACTGGAAAGCCGCTTCGCCACCTAGGACACATGCCCCGATTCCAAAAGGTCTGGGACTTTCCAGATCGGATGTATCTGGAATTTCTGTCTCAGGCACCAGGGAAAGATCCAGAAGATCAATGGTGCCGAAGGTATATTTTCCTTCTTCAGGACGGTCCACCACGTTCAGGTGAAGGTCCACACCACTTACTTTCTTTGCTACTTTCAGTGCATACTTCATGGAAGATGCATCCCCCACCACGAGGGGTCTGCACCTTTCATAAAGCTTCTCATCTGATAGAGCCTTGACTGTAATCTCCGGACCGTTACCGAAGGGATCTCCCATGGTGATCCCCACTAGAGGCTTTAATTTATTTTCCATCTTATTTCATTCCTTTTTCTTTGTTCTCTTCGAGAACCTTCTTCAGTTCATCCACACCTTCCTCACAAAGATAGTTGAAAGGTCTTCTGCAGTCTCCCACAGGGTAGCCAAGAAGCTTCACTGCTTTCTTCACCACGGTGTTTGGATTTCCATATTTGAATACTGCTCTGAAAGAAGCGATGGAGTCCTGGGATACCTTTGCTTCCTCCAGCTTTCCTTCCTTGAAGTAATCATAGATGGATGCCAGCACATGAGGATATACATTGGCACATCCTGCAATCCCGCCTGCTCCGCCGGCTTCCAGACATGGAAGGATCAAAGAGTCATTTCCAGAAAGCACTCTGAAGTCCTTGTCAAGATCCTTGGTGAGATTGATGTAGGCAAGAAGATTGTCCCAGTCACCGCTGGAGTCTTTTGCACCCATGATATTTGGCACATCCTTCGCAAGCTTTGCCACAGTTTCAGGCAGAAGCTTGTTTCCAGTTCTTGCCGGGATGTTATAAAGAACGATGGGAAGATCCACATTCTTTGCCACTTCCACATAATGGTCATACAGCTCCTTCTGGGAAGCCAGTGCAAAGCTTGGCGTGATGATGGAAAGGACGTCCGCACCCAGTTCTTCAGCTTTCTTGCTCATACGGATGGTATCTCTTGTGGAAATGCAGCCAGTGCCAGCATAGACCGGAACCCGTCCGTTCACTTGCTCGATGGTCGCCTTCAGCACCTCGATCTTCTCTTCTTCATTCAGAATATAGCCTTCTCCATTGGTACCGAAAGGGAAAATTCCATGGACACCGCCCTCAATCATTCTTTCAATCTGATTGCGCAGCTCCTCTAGGTTGATGGTTTCATCCTCGTTCATCGGGGTAAGAATTGGTGGAATGATTCCTTTAAGATCTACATGTTTCATCTTTTTTCTCCTTTATCCTTCGCATTATGTTACAGAATTTCTAAATACAGATTTCTAGCATCTTCCGGCGTCACAGGTCTTCTATTGTTCACAAGTAGTCTTGTCACCTGCATCCCTGCTTCCACAAGACCCTCCAGGTCTTCCTTCGGCACACCGAATTCCTTGAGGCTTGTAGGGATTTCAAGTTCTTTGACTATGTCTTCAATTTTCTTTATGATCCATTCAGCCTTTTCCTTGTCAGTGATTGCTTCTTTCTTTTCTTCGTGACAGCACCTGTCATAGGCCAGGGCCAGTCTGTCCTCACAGTATGGTGCATTAAAGCGCATGACCGGAGCCAGCAGGATGGCATTGGATACACCGTGGGCAATATGGTACTTTCCACCCAGGGGGTAGCTCAGCGCATGAACCGCTGTGGTACCTGAAGCAGTGATGGCAAATCCGGCATAGAACGCAGCAATCTGCATCTTGTTTTTTGCTTCCATGGCAGATGGGTCTGTGCAAGCAGCAACAATGTGCTGGAAGATCAGATCCAGAGCTTCCAGAGCAAAGGTATCCGAGAAAGGATTTGCTTTGTTGCTGGTATAACACTCAATGGCATGAGCTAGAGCATCAACTCCAGTGGCAGCAGCAATCTTCATTGGCAGGTTCTTCACCATTCTTGCATCAAGAACCACATAGTCTGCAATCATATGATCATTGACAATACCTACTTTCAGCTCCTTCTCCGGAACTGCCACGATGGCGTTTGGCGTCACTTCAGCTCCAGTACCCGCTGTGGTTGGAATCAGAATGGTCGGTACACACTTTTTCGCAAGAAGCGGATTATCCAGAAGCTCCTTTACGCCATACTCATCTGTGACCAGTACGCTGGCAAGCTTTGCCGCATCTAGAACACTTCCGCCGCCTACGGCGATGATGATGTCTGCTCCGCTTTTCTTATATTCATCCACAATGTTTTGTACCGCTTCGTAGGATGGCTCCGCAGGAATGTCCGAGAGAATGTAATAATCCGCACCTGCCGCTTTTACAGCTTCCTCCGGCAAACTAAAAAGACCTGTAGCAAGAATCCCTTTATCCGTAAAAATAGCAGCGCGTTTCACATTTCTCTGTTTCAGCACGGTTGTGATCTGGTCTAGTGAGTTCTCCCCGCCAAAGACGGCCTGGGGCATTTTCAAGGTATATGTTTGAAGCACTTGGCATCACTCCTCATTTTCATTTCTTTTGTTTAGGTTTTATTTCTTCACGAACTTCTTACTTGGTGCCTTCCCCGGAAGTTGGGTTATAAACGCCCATATATTCACGCTTTTTGCCCATAACATCTTCCTCAAAGAAAGAGACATACTTCACGCACTGACGGGTGAAAGCAGCATAGGTGAGGTGAATTCTTCCATCAGCACCTTGCATGATGTAGGGATACTCATACTGTCTGTTGTTTGTTTTATTCTCCTCTCCAATGAATCCTTCTCCTCGTTCCATCCATCGGATCATAGGGAAAGTCAGACCACCATCTTCTGAAAGCGCCACCGCCACAGGATTTCTCAGTCCTGGCCATGCTGCTTTTCCTTTTACAGGCACTGGTGTGGAAGTCGGGTTATAAGCCACTGCCACCCTGCCGCTCTTTGTTCTGATGGCACTGATGGAGGAATTATTGTTAGGAAGCGGTGTTGGTTTTGGTTCTGACCAGGTGTCGCCATAGTCAAAGGACTCGCTTCTGTAGATAAAGTCTGCCTCCCGGCTTCTCATGAACGCTGCCAGATGTCCACCACCAAGCTCCACCACCGTTGGATGAACCCTTCCCCGGCTGTTTGGCATTTCTACCATTCTCCAGGACTTCCCTTCATCTTCTGAAATCTGGAACACACTAGGATCTCCTGCCAGTCCTTCTTCTGAATCTGTGCAAAGCCAGTTGCCGAAAATCCATCTGCCATTTTCAAGCACTTGGATGGGCTGTCTGCAGAAGCTTCCTTCTCTTGGAAAAACTGTCTCATAGGCTTCCCAAGTGAGACCTCCATCAAAGCTCTTCTGGCAACGGATCTGAGAGGTGAACTGCATATTGTCCTTGCCGTTTTCTCTTGCAAGCTGAGCGGTGTACATACACCATACAGCCCCATCGGGACCGTTGAATAAAGATGGATTCTGCTCGCTTCTTTCTGGATCTCCAGACACAAGAACCGGATCAGTCCATCTGTCTGCTCCCTTCGGAAGACGTGCGCAGACAATACTCACATCAGGCTCTCCTTCATAGCTTCCTGCAAACCAGCAGCACAGAAGATCTCCGTTTGGCAGCTCCAGCATGGCTGGAGAATGGCAGGTGAGATACCTTCCTGCTGGAATCTTTGCCTCCACTGTGCCCATATCTTCATTGAAGTAGAGTTTCCCATCAGAGGTCAACCCTGGTAAAGTAACATAATTCATTTCATTCCTCCTGTTATATAGATTAAAATATCATTTCCGCAATTTTTAAAAGAAGATCTTCCTCGCCAATCCCACCAGACTTTGAAATCATATTGTAGGTTCTTCCCTGATAGTGGAATTTCGTGGCTACTACACCAGGTGACAGTTCATAAAGCGGTGTCAGTTCATAAATACCAAGAACCTGCATGAGAGCCATCAATGTGTCTCCTCCTGTACAGAGCACCGTAGCCCGAAGACCATCATCAAGCAGTCTTTTCATGATGGCTGCAAAATTCTCCGAAATAGAAACGCGCAGATCCTCTGTGGTCAGTCCGTGGGCTTCTTTGTACCGATTTGTATCCTCTTGTCCATCTGGATCATTGACATCCAGTATGAATCTTTTTTCAGCACCTGCTCTTCGTAGCCATTCTTCAATCTCTTTTCTAGATGTATCTTTTTGTAGCCATTCTTTTTCAAGCTTCTGTTCCGGTGTGAGATGTACCTGAGGGAAGCCTTCCTCTTTGGCTTTTCTCATCTGTCGGATGGTTACTGGATTGACACTTCCACAGGCGATAAATAGGTTCTCTTCCAGTCTTTCTCCTTTAAAAGCCGTTCCTCTGATATTCAGAAGATCCGCCAGCGTTGCTGCAAAACCTGCACATCCTGCTGAAAATCTTATACCGTCTATGTTCAGAATTTCACCGATTCTCTGAAGATCTTCCTCTGTTTCGGCATCAAAAACATGAATTCCTTCTTGATTCTCTATTGGTTTCCCATTTCTCTGAATCACCACAGGAACCTTTATCTGCCCTGAAATGATCTCCTCAACAGAAGAGTATCGGATCGGTTCAAAGGGATCTTTTCCAAAAATACTCTCTGCCACTGGTACTCCCTCTATATAATGCACACCATCTTTTGTAATTCTCTGAAGTGCTGGGAAAGCAGGGATAAAGGGGAGTGTTTTTATCCCCGCGCCATCCATGAGCCCCTTCAGTTCAGCGCCTATATTGCCTCTTAGGGCAGAGTCCGTTTTTTTGTAGATATTCGAGATCCCCGCAAGGATCGCTCTTTTCGAAATATCATAGACAACTTTGTATGCTTCCTCTGGGTCTATATGTCTGGATTCAGTAACCATGACGAGGACATCCACATTTTCTTCTATATCATGAAAATCATACTGAAGGTCTGTGACCACAAGAGTATTGGCACCACGCCCTGCAAACTGTACTCCTGTATCCAGTGCACCGGTGAAGTCGTCTGCAATTATTAATAGCTTTATCATGTACCCACCTCACACTGTTTCATTTTGAAACAATTTTGAAGAATTTATTTTTCTTTTGTATCAAACTCCATTGGTAACGTTTAACAATTGAATTTATACTCATAATACACAAATATCGAAACAATCGTCAATGAAATATCACAGTATATCCGTTTAATTTTGAAACATTACGGATATTGTTGTTGTTTTTCTCCTCTGATGCTATAATGTGTTCAAATATGAAACCATCTGAGAGGTATTTATGAAAAACCAGATACGCGTACTTGGCATCGCCCCTTATGAAGGAATGAAAAGCCAGCTGATTGCTCTTGCTAAAGAGTACCCGGACTTGGACCTCACCGTTTTCGTAGGAGATATGGAGCAAGGTCTTCAGATTGCAAAAAATAATTTTCACGGAGATTACGATGTGGTCGTGTCTCGAGGTGCAACTGCAAGAATGCTGCGCCAGCAGCTCTCTATCCCTGTCATAGAGATTGACATCTCCATGTATGACATTCTCTGTGCCATCAAATTGGCAAACGGATTAGAAAAAGACATCGCTATGATTTCTTTCGCAGACATCCGAAATCAGATGCTGCCTCTATGTGATCTGATCGGCTGTAACGCCGATGTCCATATTGTAGATTCTATTTCTCAGGTTGAACCTCTCCTGAAAAAACTTCAGGAGCAAAAGTGCGACACCATTCTTTGCGATGTGATTGTCAATACAACCGCTCAAAGACTTGGAATCAATTCATTCCTCATCACTTCAGGTATGGAAAGCATCCGCAGCGCTTTTGAGCAGGTGCTGCTCTTAAGCGAGAGCCAGAAAAATCTTCGGGAAGAGAACATCTTCTTCCGAGAACTGATTCGGGGCCAGGTGGGGCAAACCATGGTATTTGATCAGGAAGGAACTTTGTTTCTTTCTACTCTGGAAGATCCTAAACCAGAACTTTTGGAGATCCTTCGCCAGGAACTGCCCATGGACAGAGAAAGTGGTAATCAGAGAATCATCCGCTCTATCAAAGGGATGCGCTATTCAATCAGGATCCAAGCCATCATGAGCTCCTCACTGGCCTATACCGCATTCTTTATTGAAGAGCGGAAACTGCCCCTCCCAGCCAGCCAAATGGGCATCAGCTATTCCACAAAGAGCGAGGCAGAGGACATCTATTACAGCAGTATTTTCAGTATTGCAGGAAATCTCAACGGACTTCATGAAGAGATGGACCAACTCAGTCAACGCCCCCTTCCCGTAATTTTTACCGGTGAAGACGGTACCGGAAAAGAAGCTGTGGCGAACTTGATCTACACCAAAAGCCCTCTGCAGAAAAACCCTCTCATCACCATCAACTGTGGCCTTATAAATGAAAAAAGCTGGTCATTCCTCATGGAGCATCACAACTCTCCCCTCGTTGAAGAAGGCAATACCCTCTACATTCAGAATGTGGATGTGCTTCCCATGGAGAAGCAGTATCAGTTAATCTCCGTATTGGAAGAGATGGAAGTATGTGAACGGAACCGGGTCATGATTTCTTGCGTTTGTCAAAGTGGAGAATACATCTCAAAAGTAGGTGCACTTTTCCGAGAAAAACTCTCTTGCCTGTCACTCTATCTGCCGCCGTTAAGACACCTGTCTCAGGAGATTCCGACACTGTTAAACCTCTCCCTCAGCCGTATGAATCTTACTCTACCAACACAAATTTTAGGCGCTGAAAATGAGGCTTTGTCTCTCCTCAAAACCTATGAGTGGCCCTACAACTACACACAATTCAGACGAGTACTAGAAGAACTGGCCATGCTCGTGACAAATCAGTTTATCACTGCAGACCACGTTTCCCAGGTACTTCGAAAAGAGAGACATGTGGGAACCTTCAATGTGCAGGAAGAAAATAAAGTTTCTCCTCTTGATCTCAATCGCTCGCTTTCAGAAATCAGCCAAGAGATCGCGCTTCTAGTTCTGGAAGAAACCAAGGGAAATCATACCGAAACAGCCAAACGCCTTGGCATCAGCCGTACCACCTTATGGCGTCTTCTTCAGAAATAGCATGCTGCCCAGCTTGTCTACAACTAAGAAAACCCGTCCATCTTGAGCTATAGCTCCTTGATGAACGGGTTTTCTTCTACGTAGTGAACCTGAATCCCATAACCTAATGACAGGACCAAGTCAGATGGTTCTTCTTTCTTATCAAACTAAAAAACAGTTCTCCCGCCTTATACCCCGCAGGCAGCTCTTCTTCTGTCAGGAACTGGAAACTTTCATCCCGAAGGATTGGCAAGAAGGCTTCAAATGGAATTCTAGTGAACTCACTGGAATAATTGCTGGCCCCAAACCACTTTCCTTCCTTGCTGCTGAGATTAAGATTCCTTGCAAACTTCGTCTGGTTGGAGCAGTCATGGACCGCAATATCCCACTTTTCCTCATCCGCCATCTTCATGAATTTCAGCGTGAGCTCTCTGCTCCAGATGGGAGAAATATAGCCATGTCTTGCAATATACATATTCTCGCCTTCATAGTTCCCGATGTTGTTCTCATTGAGGTGAAGCTCTGCACAGTTGATAAAATCAAGTCCTGTATCGAGAATCATTTCTTTTTTCTTTGTAAACGCATCGAAGAACTCCGGCGTCATGGGCGTCTCAATCCCAACGGTCCTGATATACTTCTTGGCGATCTTGATATTTCTGATGACCTTATCTGCGCAGTTGGCCGCACCAAGATTAAACCGGATCTCATCAAGGCCCGCTTCTCCCAGGGCCTTTAATGTCTCCTCCGTGGCCAGAAGTCCGTTGGTGTAAAGATGCTGATACACTTTTGCCTCTTTGAATCTTCTGATGATGGAGTAGTATTTCTCGATCTCTATAAAGGGCTCCAGATACACATAAGATACGCCTGTAGGCTTTCTATAAATCGATAGAAGAAGATCGATGTCCTTTTCGTAGAACTTGGTTCCTCCGATCTCCCACATTCCTTCCCCCACTGGTGGAATCTGATTCAGTTCTCCGTAGTTGTAGCAGAACTTGCACTCGATATTGCACTTGTTGGTTTTACGGATGGCATTGAGCCCCGTGCCCAACAGGCAGGATTTACAGCCCCTTGGAAACTTCTCATCATTGCCCACATAAAGGGTTCTCTTTTCGAGAGTTTTCAGTCCGCTGATTTCTTCCATCAGCTGCTCATTCCGATGGTCAATGGCTTCTTCAATCTGTGCAAAGGTAGCGTAGACAATCTCCTGCTGCTTCACCATGAGCTCTTCCTCTTCTGGCAGCATGGCAAAAAACTCAAACCACTGCAGTGCATCTTTTTTTGATATTTTCATATTTCCCTCCGATTTCTCATAGAGATGCACTAAAGCACATCCTAATGTCCCCTATAAATTTCATCTCTTCATCATACCGTGTTTCAGGAAAAAAATCTTCTGTTTTTTTCAGAGTATGCACTTCTATTATGCATTTCTTTCAATGGAAACCTCTTATTGATCATAACTTCCACTCAGATAAACTAAAAAAGATACCTCTACAAGTCTTGCAGATCAATACTCATACTGCACAATAACTTGTAGAGGTAGATTTCAGGTTTCTCTCTCGGGTTTTATTTGAAAAGGTTGTTTATAGCTTCCACAGCCTTCTCTACTTCGGTCTCTGCAAAGGTCTTCGCCTCTTCTTCAGTGGCGTCCATGTTTTCATTTATTGCACCTACTAAAAGAAATGCCACAACGTCTCCGTGTCTGACGACTTTTGTAGCTGCGATTTTAGGAAGGTTCATGGGGTACTGCATGGTGTCTGCGATCTTGTTTTCCTTTGCTTTATTCAGAGCTTCTTCCACTGCATCGGCTTTTCCTTCTGCCGCCTTAACAAGCACCACGCGGTCAGCATGGGTTCCAATCATTGGCTGCTCTGCAATGACTTCCGCATAAAGATCTTTTGTAAGACCAAACTCAGCTTCCAGCATTTCTGCTGGGATTTCCATATTAGGAAGATAGTTTTCTCCATATGCATCCTTTACCGCAGTATGGATTTCTTCCAGTGTCACATTCTTTGTGTTTTCAGGGGTCTCTTTGTCCGTGCTACCGTTGGAGCATCCTGCAAAAACTCCTAATGCCAATACAGTGGTCATGATGATGGTTGTGATTTTCTTCAATTCTTATCCTTCTTTCTTCTTTATTTTTACTTCGTTTCTTCGAGTGTCTCTAGCGAAAGACTTTCCCGGTATGCATTGAGATAGGTTCTGACTTCTTCTTCCCAATAGAATACATCCAGCACCTGGATCTTTTCTTCCTTCAGCTTAAGAAAAAGTACCGCTTTTTTTCCTTCTAAGATGCCAAGTTCGTTGTTCAGCAGAAAATCTTCCAGCGCTCTGCTATCCTCTGAAGATCTGAACGCTCCCACAAGCCTCAACTTCTTCTGAGACTCATTCTTTACAACTTCTACTTCCAGAATATCCGTGGCTTCTGTAAATAACGGATGCTCCTCCGTGATTTCTACAGTTCTGGAAATGACCCGCGGTACATCCACAGGGTTTGCCGGAAGATTTTCCTTTTCTTGAACCCCTTGTAAGAAAAACACCAGCGCCAGCACCGCAAAGGAACCTGCCAGCTGCAGTGTGGGCTTTGAAAAGTAGGATTTTCTTCTATTTCCCTGGGACTTCAGTAGGACATTTTCTTCCTGGGAGATGGTCTTCGCTGGATCCAGTTGTTCAGCCTTCTGATAGATACCGTCTAAAAATTCTCGGTCAGACTTCATAGGAAAAACCTCCTTTCAGCATGATCTTCTTTAAACGCTTCTTTGCCCGGTGCGACTGGACTTTCACAGCAGCTACGGACTTTTTCATGATTTTGGCAGTTTCCGCCATGGAAAGTCCTGTAAGATCAACGAGTGAAATGACTTTCTGGTCTTCTGGACTGAGGGCATGAAGATATCTTTTCAGATCCACTGCATTTCCTCGTCGGTGAACGGCATCTTCTAAAGAGGTTTGGTCTATACTCATGGACTCCTCCAGAGATACTTTTTCCTGGCGGGTTTCTTTTCTTATATAATCAATGGCGCGTCTTTTCCCGAGCATATAGAGATAGGTTTTGAACTCATAGTCTTCACTGTACCGCTCCGGATTCAGATAAATATAGGCGAAAACCTCCTGAACCAGATCTTCTGCGGTCTCATAGCTTTTGACATATGGCATCAAAAAATACACCATCCCATGTCGATGGCGTAGTACCAGTTCCTCGAAGGAACCCCGATCTCCCTCTAAGAAAGACGCATAGAGAGATTTGTCAGAAATCATTGAAGTGCACCTCGTTTGATTTTCTTTTGTGTGACACTATTTATTCGCAGCACATAAATAAAAGTTACACCTTTTTCCAAATTATTTTGTTTCTTTTTATTAACAACCAGAATCTCAATGAACCATCATAACATCTCTAATCAAGTATCATCCTTCTTCATAAAGTCCCCTCCACTTCACTGCAGGAAGAATTTCCACATTTTGAAGCTGTTTTAAAGCTGTTAAAAACAAAAGAGTCCTTGCTGCTATACAGCAAAAACTCCATTCTCAGATAAAGACTCAACAGGCACCAGCACCATTCTAATTACTCCAAAAGAAGAGCAAGAAATAAAGGCAGCACAAACTGAAAAAAGCGCCTGAAATAGGTAGACCCATTCTCCTGGCTTTCTTCATAGTCGAACTAGAGACACCTGAAAATACCCAAATAGAAAGTAATACCCAAAACTTAAAGCGAACAACAGCAGCGCACAAAGAATCTTCCCCCCGCGATTCACCTTGGCTTTCCGTAGTTTTCCTGAATAATCCACAAAAAGATAGGTGGTCAGGAAGAAAAACAGCGGCTGCAACAGTGACAGATCATTGGTTAAGCTCCCTGATACAAATATCCACAACATCAGTGAATACATGATGATTTCTAGAATTCGGGCCAAGATGTCTTCTTCTTTGTTCATTTAAGTCTTCCTTTCTTTGTCTTATATGAAGGATACTACTATTCTGCATGGATGCTCTTCTCATTACTGACTTCTTTGCATAGGTCTTTCATGATGGACAAGCTCATCATAAGAAGAGCCGCTCCGAAAAGAGCAATCATCATGGTGACTCCGCTCTGATACATTTTTTCTACCAATGAAGTGTAAACAGCCATTCCTCCTATGATGAACCAGATGAGGCTATAAAAAATCTGTTTCATTTGAAGTGTTTTCTTTTCTTTCATGTTATGCTTCCTTTCGTTATCTACTAATCTTTTCAAAAACCTGACCGATCCGATGGCCCTTCACTTTTCTTGGAACATCGGCATGGATCCGTGCAAGGTGATGGGTCATGTGAACGAAGAGTTCCATTACCCTGTTTCAGATTCATCTGTTAGCAATCTTATTGAGATTTTCATGAATCTTAAAAATAACAATCATCCCTTCACACCAGATCCGGTTCACAAAGGGAGATGCTACGATGATGAGAAGTCCGCCTAAAGTTTCAAACCCACTTCCACCGCCACTCAGTCCCATCAGAAAGACCGTCACTCCAAAGAGCATTCCTATACCTGTTACAATGACATAGATGATCTTAATGATGGTGGGCGTGATCATGGTGTCAAAATTCAGCATTCTGCTCAAAAAGCTTTGATTTCTTCTTCTTTCATCGTACATATAAATCCCTTCTTTCTATATTCTTTGATGTCTTCTTACCTTATGTAAGATAAAAACACACCTCTCATTATCTATAACGATGAGAGGTGTGTTTTTGTTACACTTATTTTTCACTTTTTCCTTTAGCTATAATCTTTATACTCATAGGGGTACTCATAACACCACTTCCAGATAACCTCTGAGGAGTTTGGTCACTTTGAACGTTTCTGCCATTTGCATGAGTTTATTCAGATTTTTATCTTTACGCTTTACGTAACGCTTGAGTGCATCTGTCACAACGGCAATGTCCAAATTGTTCCGACTTCTCAAGCAATCACAAATTGTGCGTTCCATATCATAAACCGTAACAGAGTTTCCAAATATAGTTTTGAGTTTTATAACTCCGATTTCATGCAATTCCCGCTTAATTGTGAAAACTGTGAACCCATCCTCACGAAGCCGTGTTGGGTTGTAGCCGGTTGGAACTGTAACCATATAGCTGATTGGATCACGGTCTGTCAGTTCATGCAGAAACAGTGCTGTTTCATGAGAATAGATGATTTTCGGGCGCCGAAGCTGGACGATAAACATCTTGTCAGTAAACTCATCAGGTAAAACATAAATCCCCGTAGTCACTCGTTCCAAATCGCCTGAATGAACAAGCAGTCGCAATCTTTCGTTTGAGACCCCGACTTCGTTTGCTTGGGCGGTAGTAATGATTCCGCCATTTTGGTTCAGGACTGATTGAAGTTCATTGGGCATAGCCATGCTACCACCTCCGTTTTGATTTTCATGCTAATATCATGTAACAAACTTGCACGGAAATCAATATAATTTGATTTCCGTGCACATCTCATCAGTGAAACCAAAAACTACTCCATACTCCTAACCAAAAACACTCTTTTCACTATTCCATTTCAAAGTTTGTTATAACTACCATGCTATTAAGTTAGTAAGGGACCCTTCTAAACACTCTGGGCAAACATGAGGTGGAAGGGTCTCTTTCTATTTCTCCTTAAGTATTCTTAAGGACAGTATATCCGTCTATTACGGACAAACAACTCCATCATATTATGTCATTTCACGAGAACAAAAAATAGTTTGGGTACATCATCTTCGAAAGCAACTAAAAAATCTCTGAGACTAGTATCAAGTAAAATACAAGCCTCAGAGATTCTTTTTAAACTACTGGCGGAGAGAGAGGGATTCGAACCCTCGGTACGCGGTTAGCGTACAAAAGTTTTCGAGACTTTCACCTTCGACCTCTCGGACATCTCTCCACAACACACATAATATACCATTATATCCGCCCCTGTGACAAGAGAAAACAGCTAAAAACTTAATCCTCTCCCCTAAAGAACCACCATGGAAAGCCCCTTCATCACATCCAGCGCTTTTCTCCCAAGTTCATCCTCCTTGGCCCTGGTGAGATTCGTGCGAATGATGATTTTTGCGTCAGGAAACAGGTTTCTAAGGACCACGGCATTGGACAGAACACATACGGCAGTATCCACCCCCACAAGTTCAATATGGTCCACGCTCAGATGATCCTTTCCTGCATTCTTCAAAGCTTCCATCAGCTTATCCGGATGCACCGCATAATAGCCCTTTTTCACTGCCACATGACCTTTAAGCGCTTCCTTCAGAGGTCCATATAGCTCGTGCCCCCAGGCCTTCTCCTCCAGGCTCCTTAGATCCTCTTCCAACTCATGGTGCTCATTCAGCGTGAAGACAACGGTCTCCGCGGCTGCTTCCGCCTTCTTTATTCTCTCAAGAGTTCCTGCAACAATCTCTTCTCCACCTGGCACTGCCATGAGTCCTCGTTTATTATCCACAAAGTCATTTTGCATATCCACAACAAAAAGCAATCTTTTCCCCTCCTTGTAGAAAATGAGCTGGGAAAAAGGGGAATCCTCCTTTCTCCAGCTCATAAGTAGCCTTACTGTGTTTCATTATACATACTATCTGAAGATGGCATTGATCTCATCAAATTCCTTCTTCGACAGCGTCACTTCTTTCGTTTTCTGATTCTCAATGATCTGATGGGCATTCTTTGCCCCAGGAATGATGGCATCGATGAAGTCCGTCTCCAGGTACCAGGCCAGCACCAGCTGGTAGACCTGACAGTCCTTTTCCTTGGCCAGATGCTTCAGCACTTCAATCTTCCTCAGATTCTCCCGATACTTAGTGGAGAAATTAGGATTCTTGAGCCTTCTTTCCGGAATCACCGTATCCTTTGTATATTTCCCAGTAAGAAGCCCAGCAGCCAGAGGAAAATATGGGATAAATCCGATGCTATGCTTTCTGAGATAAGGAATGAACTTCTCCTCCTTCTCTCTTGTAAGAAGATTATACTCATCCTGAACCACATCGATATATCCATCTCGGTTGGCTTCATCCAACTGCTCCAGAGTAAAGTTCGATACTCCAATTTCTCGGATGATTCCTTTTTCCCTGAGCCTTTGCAGAGCCCCTACAGCCTCATACTTCGGTGTACTCTCATCAGGGAAGTGGATATAGTAAAGATCAATATAATCGGTCTGAAGGCGCTTTAAGCTCTTATAGACCTCTTCCTCCAGAAACTTTGGACTGTTGTCCACCACAATCTCGCTGCCCTCTATCCGGTGGGCTCCTTTTGTAGCCAGAAGGACCTTATGCCTTGCATTGGACTTTTTAAGCACTTCTCCAATGACTTCTTCTGAATGGCCAAAACCATAGTAGTAGGCTGTATCAAAAAAATTCACCCCAAGCTCCAGCGCTTTCACAATCATGTGCTCGGAATCTTCCTCACTGATGGGATTATAGGATGGATTCCCCACAGCATTGGTTCCTAGACCGATGGGATTCAGCTGAAAATCGTCATAAATACTCTTCTTCAAATCTTGACCCTCACTTTCTAAAACATAGTTTCACTGTCTATATTATACCCTAAGGCAGAAAGCAATGTCGAAGGAAGAAGTTTAAAGAAATCATGAACGAAAGCATAAGAAAAGAGAGCCCTCAAGCTCTCTTTAAAGATCATCTTCTCATTTTGCTGAAAGACTGATGGTGACCTTCACATCCGTGACTTCTTTCAGTTCTTCTTTGCTTACAGGAAACAGTACATGCCGTGTGGCAATATCCATAGTACCAATCTCTGCAGCCCGTCTTCTGATAAATACTTCTGCCACATTTCCTTTCACAAGGAGACTCTCTCCAGTGACTTCATTGGACCCTGAGCTTTCCACCAGAATCACTGTGATAAACCCCTGGGTTTTAAAATATTCCTCATTCACTTTCTGAAGTGCATTGAGACTTTCATCATCAATAAAAAACGGATTCTCGAGGATGGTGTACTCCTCATTGTAGTCCATGAACTCCTCATAAGTTCTGATGATTCTATGCTCGCTCTTCATATCCAAGGAGTCTGAAGTTCTAAAATTCATCACATCCAGAATCTGGCCACTGTAATTTACAGCTACCTTTGGTGCCATCTCTGGCATCTCTTCTGCCGGTGCCTCTGCCGGAGCTTCCGCCGCTTCCTCCGGAGCACTCTCAGTTACGCCAACCGTATCTCTTTCTAAAGCAGTCTCTTTTGCTGCCATCTCCTGTGCTCCACAGGCTGTCAGGAATAACATTGACAGTATAATTAGTATTCCTTTCATCGCTTCACCTCCTATACTTATTTAAACATATACCAGCATGTCATAGATTGCGAAATAATAACAAAAATAATACAAATTATAACGGGAAAATGAGAACGGCGCAGTTTTATGTTGCGCTGTTCTCACTCTTATTTTTATGCAATCTTGCTCTTGATGAGGTCTGCGATTTTATGGGCAGCGGCATCAATCTCTTTCTGATCTTCGCCTTCCAGCATGATTCTCACTAGAGGCTCCGTTCCGGATGGACGGATCAGCACCCGGCCTTTTCCTTCCAGACTTTCTTCCACTTCACGGATGAGGTTCATGACCTCTTCATCCACCTCATGGATGTTCTTGAACTCGTTTGGTATCTTCACATTGACCAGCACCTGAGGCAGCATTCTCATAACAGATGCCAGCTCAGAAAGGGTCTTCCCTTTCTGCTTCACAATACCAGCCAGCTGAATGGCGGTGACAATACCGTCCCCTGTGGTGTTGAAGTCTTTGAAGATCACATGGCCGGACTGCTCTCCACCAATGGAGTAGTTGTTTAAAAGAATATCCTCCAGCACATAGCGGTCTCCCACAGCAGTGATGGATACCTTAAGCCCCAGTTCTTTCGCCGCAAGCATCAGCCCCAGGTTACTCATAACGGTGACTACGATGGTGTCATCCTTGAGTTTTCCCATTTCCTTCAGGTAAAGACCTGCGATGAGGATGATGAAGTCTCCATTGACCAGTTCTCCCTTTTCGTTCACTGCAAGGCATCTGTCAGAGTCTCCATCAAAGGCAAGACCCAGGTCGCATCCCTTTTCCACCACAAACTTCATGAGATCCTCCGGATGGGTGGATCCGCACTTTTCGTTGATGTTCACGCCATTGGGCTCATGATGGATGACAAAGACTTCCGCGCCCAGCTTTTCAAAAGCTTCCGCTGCTGCAAGGTAGCTTGCGCCATTGGCACAGTCCAATGCAATCTTCAGACCAGAGAGATCTCCCTCTAATGTATTCACTGCAAACTCCACATAATCTTTTGTGGCATTTTCCGCACGGCTCACATGTCCAATGTCTTTTCCTGTAGGCACTGAAACACCTTCAAACTTCCCTTCAATGAGCTTTTGGATTTCATCTTCCAAAGCATCAGACAGCTTCAGACCTTCCCGGTTGAAGAACTTGATGCCGTTGAATTCCACTGGATTATGGGAGGCAGAGATCATGACGCCTGCATCCGCATCATATTCACGGACAAGATAGGCTACAGCAGGTGTAGGCACCACGCCAAGCAGTACAGCTTCTGCACCAACGCTTAATATTCCCGCCACCATGGCAGACTCCAGCAAATCTCCGGAGATTCTTGTGTCTTTCGCCACCAGGATCTTTGGCTTATGTGCACCTTTCGTTAATACCAAAGCGCCAGCCTTACCCAGCTGAAACGCCAGCTCCGGTGTCAGCTCACTGTTGGCGATTCCTCGAACACCATCTGTTCCAAACATTCTTCCCATACAATACCTTCCTTATTTCAAATTAATTCTCTCGTGTACTCTTAAACAATTTTCACATGTCTTATTATATATCAGATGTCGAAATCATAGCAAACCTTTTAGCTTATTCCTTGATTTCCAAGGAATAATTCACTTTTTCATAGGCACATCCTATATTGACATTTACCCGGACAGATTATACTATGAAATCCTGGAGTGTCACAGTGATACCAACCTTTTTTCACAAGTCAGGCACCCGGGAAGGAAACCTTACCATGATCAGCACCTTCAAAGAAATCTATGGCAGCTATCCTCTCAAAAAATGGGATATCGCCTTACTCTTTTTCTTCGTACTCCTAAGCTTTATGCCGCCCCTTTATTTCCACCTTACCCAGTCTCCCGCAGAAGGAGATAAGGTCATCATCGTGGAAAAGGATGGCAAGGAGATTTTCAGGCATCCATTGGACGAATCCATGGCCCATGAAATAAAGTTTCCGTTTATCCATAACGGAGAATCCTACGAAGGAAATCTAGAACTGAAAGACGGCGCTGTGAAGCTTCACAGACTGCCGGAAGAGATTGTTCCCTTATCCATTCATGAGGATATGGGCTGGATCTCTGAAAGCTATGAAGTCATCGTAGCTCTGCCTGTGAAAATGGTCGTCAGAATATCGAGCAGTGAAGTAGATGAGGTGGATATTACCACCTAGTCTACTTTTCTTTTTCTCCATTTCTGTTTTTATCATGATCTTTATGGAATCCTGGCTCCTGGACAAGATTGTCCATGCCCCCCACACCAAAAGGCATGCCTTGGGAAAGCATCTTGTCATAGACCACCTTGGTGGGCATAAGCCACACTTCACCGGTGCCTCTGAAGACCTTCAGAAGTCCTTCGCCGGAAAACCCGGAACCGATGAGAGTCTTGGTGGTTTTCTCCACAGTAAACTGTATGCCAGCCGTTCTTAAGATGGAAAAGCTTCCATCGATCTTCAGCACATCATCCACCAAAGAGTACTTGAAAATCTCTGTTTCCGGCACTGGAATCTCCAGCACCACAATGCCTGTGCCGGAGAGCTTTGTCTGAAAGAAGCCTTCAGATCCAAAAAGAGCACTGCTGATGCTTTTCATGGTGGTGACACTGATGTCGATGGTATCTTCTGCTGCAAAGAACAGTTCATCATCAATGATGATTTCTTCCTTTTCCAGCTGAAGGATGGCGTAATGTCCAAAGGATGGCTCCAGAAGGATTTCACCAACACCCTTAAAAAGAGGTTTGATTACGGGCTCCCCAGAAATCTTGGAGGAGACAAATTTCTTGGACAGTCCCATGAGACCACCTGTGTTGGTGGAAACCTCAATGGGTCCTCTCATAAAGCTCAAAGCATTGGGCTCTGTATAGACGCCGCCTCCCTGCAGCACAATACGAAGCTGACGCAGCTTGATGTTCGCATCTCTCATATAGGAGAGCATGAACGCTGTTTTCACATCTGTTCCTCCACGAAGATCATCATACTCCAGAACCTGAAAAGTGGAATTGTTTTTAAACTCACTGAGCTTTGTCAGGGTGTTGTTCATTTCGATATTGGTTTTCAAGGACATCGCCGCCTTTTTCAGTATTTTCTCTCATTATAGCACTTGGTTGATGAACTTGTGAACCAATGAAAAAGGCTTCCCACTGCTGAGAAGCCTCGTCAATCTTTTTTCTATTATAGCTCTACTTTTTCTTTCACTTCAGCGCTGCTGTGCACTTCCAGCTTTTCATTATACTCCACACGCTGGATTCTGCACCCAGGACCAATCTTGATTTTGTTCCCCCGGACCATCTTCGCTGTCGTATTTTCCAGGTAGATGTCGTCTCCTTCAATGAGATCGGAAGTTAACGTGCCGCTCTTCCCTCTGGAAATGAGCCCAGAAAGCACTCCGTTAAAAAACTCCCCATCGGATTTCACAGAAAGACTTTCGCAGTAGATTTCTTCTACTTTGGAGTCTCCTACAAGCTTAAACTCTCCATGTCCCACATTAAGAACTCCTGTGATCTCTACTTCCCCACTGAACTCTGCTTTTTCCGCATTGACTTCTTCTGCTCTTTCTAAAGCACCGAAGACCGTGAGCTTCTCTGCATCCAGCTTTTTTAGGGTGCACTCTCCAAATACCTTCAGATCCTGACATTGAAAGTGTCCAAAAATTTCTGCATCTCCATAGATTTTTGCTTCAATGGCTTCCACATCTTTTCTGAACTCCGCATCTCCGTAAACCCTTAAAGTTTCCACCTTTACATTCTCTATGGCTTCCAGGTCTCCTGCCGCTTTTATGCTGTAGGCTTCCAAGTCCCCTTTTAGTAGAAGATCTCCTGCACAGGAGATCTTCCCGTAGAAACCTCTTTCCAGTGTGATGTCTCCAACACTTTTCACATCTTGTCTATCCATCCTTTACCTCCTACCAGCGCATCTTGATGATCCAATCTCTCATGGCTTCCAGCTGGACTTTATACATGTCATCTGTCTGATAATCTGTAGCAAACTCACGGCCATTCAATAGATTTTTCATCTGGTAGCTGATGCCTTCTTCTTTTCGGTCCAGGATTTTCCCATCATGGGTCAGTACATGAATATTGAATTTATTACGTTTCATTTTTACCCTTCCTTTATTTCCAGAGATCCTATCTCTGATGAAGTCCTTTTGCCGAATGGTCTAAAACTCTTCTCTCCTGCCGCTGTACTGGGATTGACGCATATTCTACAGTTCGATTTTCTCGTCCACTTTTGCCTGCTGGTGCACTTCCAGTTTTTCGCTGTACTCCACTTTTTTCACTTTGCATCCAGGTCCTATGGTTACTTTCGCTCCACGTACCACTTCTGCAGCAGTATTCTCCAGATAGATGTCATCTCCTTCTACGAGGGTGACCTTCAGTTGTCCGTTCCCTCCTCCAAAGAGGCTCTTTAGAAGCCCACCAGAGCTAAGTCCTTCTTTTACTACAATTTCAGAGCCTACCAGTTCTCCCAAAGAAGAGCTGCTGGCTATTTTCAGTTCGCATTTCTCGCAGTTTACGGTTCCTTTGGAGGTGATGGCGCCTGAGAGGTAAAACTCCTCGCATTCCATATTCCCGTCCACCGTGATTTCACCACTGAGCTTCAGGTGGTTGCTTCTAATGTCACCATGAACCTTAATGCCTCCAGAAAGAGATATCTCATTTCCTTCCAGAAAGTCTCCAATGGAACTTCCCCCGGAGATCTTGATCTCCTCGGATCTAACATACCCTCTGACTTTACAGGCACCGGAGATTTTACAGGAGGTGGCGTCCACATTGCCGTCCACCGTGATGGCACCGGAGATGGACATGGTCTCGCAGGATATATCAGAAGTAATCTTACTGGCTCCGGATACCTTCACATCTCTATATTCTCCACCGGTGGCCACCGATGCACCGCTGATTCTTAAATCTCTCTTTTCCATGTTTTTTACCTCCCGCTATATAAGTTTCAGTTTCAGTTTTTCCAGAGCGCCACGGATGCTGTAGTTGTCCACAATGGGTGCCTGGTCTGAGTAGAAGATTTCTCCTGATTTATGGAGAAGGGATACCGTTACGCCAAATCTTCTGTAGACAGATAAGGCGGGATCTTTATCCTTGATGTTTTCGTACTGGTCACTGAGCATTTTGAGAATTCTTGAAAGGTCTTCCACACTTAAGTTCCCTTGATGCAGCAGGTCTTCCGAGATATACATATAGAGGATATCCTGAAAGCTGTATTCTTCCTTGCCTTTAAAGATTTCCTCATAAAGCCTGATGATCTCAGTGTGGAGCACCCCCAGTCCGATAAGGTCTTCTTTTTTTCTCATGAGCTCTTCTGGTATATCCGAGGAGAACTTGTCTGCAAGGTCATCCAAGGATGCACCATCTTTCATATTGAGAATCTGCTGAATCCTCTCGAGAATTCTTTCTCTTGGGAAGAAGGTTTCATGTCCTGTGTAGGTGGACTTTTTCATGAACCATTCTTCCGGAATCAGTTTCTTCCGTTTCCACCGATACAGCTGTCCATAAGAAATGTCCATTTCTGTCAGCAGATCTTTCTTGGAGATTAATTCTTCCATTTCTCTCACCTCTTGAGTATAATGTAACATAACATTGTTACGTTGTAAACCCCTGTAATAAAACAAACCAAGAAATGACGTTATTTTATGATTGTCTAGGTAAAAACACTTTTCATCTAAATATTATCATCAGCATCGAAGTAAGACCCTTTCAAATTTTCACTTTATCAACGTAACAACCCTGATGATAGTTGAAGGCTTGTTTTGTTCATCTTTAAACAGCGTAATAACCCTATGCAATCATTTCTTTTTTATCTGAAAAATCTGAATCATACTATGTGAATTATCGATATTTTCATAGAAAGATTACTTTTTTTTGTTATGATATAGTTAACAGATATTTTTGAGGTGATGCTTTGACTACTGGAAATGCCTATACCAAACCAAGCCCCCTGGATCTTTATCTGGAGACATACAAAGCCATGCCAAAGTCAAATCTCTACATTGTTCTCTTCGCTCAGTTCTTATGGCTGGTCCTCCTCATTGCCTTTGTATGGCGATATATACAAGTGAAAAAAGGAAACCATGAAAGGATCAACGACTACATCGAAGACCTCTACAAAGGGGATGGTGTGTATGAGACCATGCTGAAAGGCGTCACAAGTTATGCCTTCTTTAATATGATCATCGCAATCTTGATATTTGCCGCTGGACTGCTCTTTCCCTCTTACCAGATTCAGCTCTTCAATACTTTACTTTTCACAGGAAGCCGGCAGTACTGGAAGCAACGGTTTGGCGAAAACCCAAACCCTACGTTTATTCATAGAGATTGAAAAAAACATTACTTGGAATCCTTTAAATTCCCTTATGATCCCGTCATAGAATTGATAGGAGATCAATAGACCCTACTCCATACACACCTTTATATAGAGGAGGCGATATTTTGAAAATCACAAGTAAGACTCTATTTTTAGTTACAATTCTTGTTGGAGGTGGTTACTTACTTTTCTTCATCATGAAGAAAGACTGGTTCGGCGTAGCATTCTCTGGATATCTATTCCTAAAAGGTCTTCATCTGTCCTTTGATCAGGAAGGCTATGATGAAGACATCAAAGAGGCTGATCTAAAGAAAACACTGCATCGGAAAGCATTTGGAAAGTTTGCCCCCTTTGCCCCTTATGTACCCTATTTTCTCTTGGTTCTTGCCTGGGGGCTGACGAAGGTCTTTGAAGTGACACTTTTCCTTCGTATTGCCTTGCTGTCTATTGTTATTTTGACATTTCTTTATATTCTATGGTTTGACCAGATCATCAAAAAAGAAAGAAAAAGAGCAGAGCTTGTTCAGTCAGATGGTAGCGTAGAACAACTGGAACAGCCCAAATCATAAAATCATTTTATTCAAATGAAACATGAAACTACAGTACTATCCATACTCCTATTTATTTTTGAAAGCGAGGATTTATCATGTTACTTGTACTTTACTTCATATTCGCAATGGCCAGCATCACAGGAATGAGTTTCGCCTGGAAACAGAAAAATGCCACCAAAAAAATCTCCTACTTTGCATTGTCTTCGATTCTTCTTTTCCTATTTGCATATCTTTTCCAAATGGAACTGAGAACGGTAGACTGGACCCCTTTCTTACCTAAGTGGTAAAACTTGATAAAAATGCTTCTTTATTCAGAATTAAAGAGACCTCTCTGAGTGTGCATACACACAATCAGAGAGGTCTTTCTATTTACTCCGTATTCTTAAGCCTTCTTGGCGTATTCAATGCCCTTTTCAATGGCATTCTTATTCATCTCAAAGAAGGTCTCTTTTCCATGGCCCTTGAGAGATTCCAGAAGCTCATCCTTGGAGATGATTCCAGTTTTCTCTACCAAAGCACCCAGAAGAATCATATTGGCGATCTTCGCAGAACCAATGGCTTCTGCTTCTGTCTGGCTTGGGATTCTGATGACAGTCACATCATCTCTGTCCACTTCTCTTGTGACAAGGTTACTGTCCAGAATGATCAGTCCGCCTGGTTTTACTGTTTTCTCAAACTTATCCAGGGAAGGTCTGTTCATCACAACGATGGTGTCAGGTGCAGAAATAATCGGTGCTCCAATTTCCTCATCAGAAAGGATCACAGAGCAGTTCGCGGTACCTCCACGCATTTCAGGACCATAGCTTGGACACCAGGAAACATTCATTCCTTTATCCATTCCACCGAAAGCCAGGAACTTCCCCATGGACAGAATCCCCTGCCCACCGAAGCCTGCAAAAATAATTTCCTGTGTCATTATTTCGCTTCCTCCTTCTTGTCAAGATCCTTCTTTACACCCAGTGGGTAGTAAGGAATCATGCTTTCTCTCAGCCAGTTCAGAGACTCTTCTGTGTTAAGACCCCAGTTGGTAGGACAGATGGAAAGCACTTCCACCATGTTGAAGCCCTTACCGTCGATGGCATTCTGGAACGCCTTCTTGATGGCTTTCTTGGTCTTGGCAACGCCTGCAACCTTATCTACAGATACTCTTTCGATGTAATATGCGCCATCCAGCTGTGCCAGCATTTCAGAGAATCTGATGGGGAATCCTGCAGTTGCAACATCTCTTCCATAAGGAGAAGTTTCGGTCTTTTGTCCTGGAAGAGTCGTAGGAGCCATCTGTCCACCGGTCATACCGTAGATACAGTTGTTAACGAAGATGGTCACGATCTTTTCGCCTCTTGCTGCCGCATGGACTGCTTCTGCAGTACCGATGGCGGCGATGTCCCCGTCTCCCTGATAGGTGAAGACGATCTTGTCTGGATTTGCTCTCTTGATACCTGTTGCAACGGCTGGAGCTCTACCATGAGCTGCTTCAAACATATCGCACGCAAAATAGTCATAAGCAAGAACAGAACATCCAACAGGAGCCACCCCAATGGTCTTGTCGATGATATCCAGCTCTTCCATAACCTCACCGATGAGTCTATGGATTACGCCATGTGTACAACCAGGACAGTAGTGTGTAGGTACATCCAAAAGTCCTGTAGTTGGTTTAAATAGAATTGGTCTGTCTTTCACTTCCATTACTTGTTCCCCCCTACGATTTCGAGTGCCTTCACAAGAATCTCATCTGGCGTAGGAATCATACCGCCGGAACGTCCATAGAAATGAACTGGCTTTCTTCCTTCAACAGAGAGTCTTACGTCTTCCACCATCTGGCCCATGCTCATTTCTACGGTGAGGTAGCCATGCTTGGTGTTTCCGATGGTGAGATCAAAGGCTTCCTGTGGATATGGCCACAGAGTTATAGGTCTGACAAGTCCAAGCTTTACGCCCTTTTCCTTGGCAAGCTTGATGACATTCTTACAGATTCTTGCTGTGGTGCCATAGGCAACCAGAATGAGATCTGCATCTTCTGTATTCATCAGTTCATACTTGACTTCTTTTTCCTTGATGGCTGCATACTTTCTACCCAGATGGTTGTTGTGCTCTTCCAGGGCTTCTGTCTTCAGGAACAGAGAGTTGATCACATTGTGATGGGCTCTGCCCATTCTTCCATTGGCTGCCCAGGTCTTCTCAGGAAGATCTCTCTTTTTGAGGTTCTCCTTGAACTCAACTGGTTCCATCATCTGGCCCAGCATACCGTCTCCCATGATCATGCATGGTGTTCTGTATTCATCTGCCACATCAAAGGCTTCCTGAATAAGATCCACCATTTCCTGAATGGAGGATGGGGCATAAACGGGCATGTGGAAGTCTCCATGAGCTCCACCCTTTGTGGCCTGGAAGTAGTCAGACTGAGCAGGCTGAATACCGCCTAGTCCTGGGCCTCCACGCACGATGTTGATAATAACGCAAGGAAGCTCCGCTCCAGCAAGGTAGGAGATTCCTTCCGCCTTCAGGCTGATTCCTGGTGAAGAGGAACTGGTCATGCATCGTACGCCTGTTCCAGCTGCTCCATAGACCATATTGACCGCTGCAATTTCACTTTCCGCCTGCAGGAACACTCTGCCGATGGTTGGCATTTTCTTTGCCATATACGCAGCCACTTCTGTCTGCGGTGTGATCGGATATCCGAAGAAGCATTTGCAGTTGGCTCTGATGGCCGCTTCTCCAATGGCTTCATTTCCCTTCATGAGTACCTTTTCGCTCATACCTAAACCCCCTATTTATACACTGTGATGACTAAGTCCGGACACATTCTTCCACAGGAAGTACATCCGATGCACTTCTCCATGAGCTCCGCAGGAATCCCTGCTGGTCTGTACCCTTTTTCATTGATTCTGTCTGTGAAACCGATGATGTTCACAGGACAGGCAATGACACACTGTCCGCAGCTTTTGCATCGTTCTTCCCTAAACACAACTTTTGGCATACCATATCCCCCTTTTATTTTAACTCCATGGCGTTTTCATAAAGATTTCAATGGGAAGAAGCTCCCCATTCAGTTTACCTTCCAGTTCTCCAGCCAGATCTTCTCTGGCCACGGTGTACAGATGGGGAATCCCCAGTTCTTTGGAAAGCTCAGACACAATCTGGTCTCCCTTTAGGATTTCTTCCACTGTGGTCTCAAAAGACAGGTTGGTGTTGGAAATGAGATGGGTCACTTTCAGTCTTGCGCTTCTCTCAATCCCTTCAATGTACTCTTTGATTCCTTTTTCATCAGGTGTCATAGGACGCTGGGTGTTGATGACAAAAAACAGATTGTAGCCTGTCTTTAAAAGCTCCCCGTTGTACTGTCCCAGAACCACGGCACCCATGTCGTCTCCACCGATGTCCATGATATAGCTGGTATCTCTTTTGACAAAAATACCACTGACTTCCGCAGGCACCATCATGAGCTCCGCATTGGACCACTCAGGATTCGCCGCGATGACATCGATCCCCTCTTTCCCCAGGATCTCTTTAAAGTCCCGGATACAGAAGAACGGATTCACAATGTCCAGATCCACCAGGGCGACCTTTTGGCCTTCCCGGTTCATTTTTTTGGCCAGATTGATGGAAATTTCGGATTTTCCGCTACCGAAATGTCCGGTGATGATCGTGATTCTCTCCAAAGGCCATACCTCCATACATACATACTTTCATGGTTCTATTTTAGTACAAATTCCTTTGGGAATCTAATTTTCAATTTCATGGCAAAGCTCTTCATCTGATTGAAAATTAATGAATTGTTTGTAAAGTGAGAGGAACTTTCACAACAGAAATGGCCATCTGTTATGAAAGACCCCTGAATACCTTTACAAATCACGATTTTTAACTTTTTTAAGATTTTTTCACTCTATATTATGAATTTGATAATTTAATGTCATTCAGTTCCCATTCTGTTGTCTATTCGTAGACGATGGCTTCCTCTTCTCCACTCAGCACACGATTGGCCGCTTCCGCCAGCGCCAAGAGCTCGTCTTCTCCAGGATACACCACCACAGGGGCGATGAACTCCACTCTTTCCTTGATGAAATTCACCATCATCTTGGAGTAGGCAATGCCGCCAGTAAGAAGGATGGCATCCACTTTTCCCATAAGTACTGGCGCAAGAGAACCGACTTCCTTTGCCACCTGATACCCCATGGCATCGTAGATCTTCTTTGCTTCCACATCTCCTGCTTCTGCGCGGTTTTCCACCTCCCTTGCATCATTGGTTCCTAAATAGGAAACAAAGCCGCCTTTTCCGGTGATCATCTTGAGGATCTCTCCCTTGGTGTACTTTCCGGAGAAAGAAATTTCCACAAGGTCTGCCGCAGGAAGGGTTCCGCTTCTTTCAGGAGAGAAAGGTCCTTCTCCATTCAGCGCATTATTCACATCTACAACCTTTCCATTCTTATGGGCGCCTACACTGATGCCTCCGCCCAGATGCACCACAATAAGATTCAGCTCATTGTAGTTCAGATGGTTTTCCTTGGCATAGCGCTTTGCCACAGCCTTCTGATTGAGGGCATGGAAAATGCTCACTTTTTCAAAATGGCTGTTTCCGGAGATTCTAGCCAGGTCCTCCATCTCATCCACCACCACAGGGTCTGCAATGAAAGCTTCTTTCCCGTATTCGGTGGCAAGACCCTGAGCGATCATGGCACCCAGGTTTGAGGCATGCTCTCCCTTGATGCTCTTCTTAAGATCCGCCAGCATGGCTTCGTTGACTCTATAGGTACCGGATTTGATGGGCTTTAAAAGGCCTCCTCTGCCCACATAGGCATCAAAGGAATCTAATGCTTCTCCTTTTTCTGCCAGAACCTTCTTGATTTCTTCAATTCTCCACTCATACTGGTCGATGACACTATGAAAGCTTCCAATGACAGAAGCCTCATGACGCAGTGTATGGGATGCCACCTCGGTGTTTCCGTTAAAAATACCGATTTTTGTGGATGTGGATCCCGGATTGATGATAAGTAGTTTACTCATAGTTTCCCCCAAACAATTCAAATAAATTTTTACACACTGTTTCCTGAAAAGAGATTTCTATTAGGCGTTCAGCACAGCCATGGCGATGCTGTTGACTTTGCTTTCAAAAGAGTCTGCTCTGGAGGTGACCACCACGGGAGCTTTTGCTCCCAGAAGAACACCGCCGGACTTGCTTTCTGTGGTGTAGGTGAGTGCTTTATACAGTACATTGCCAGACTCAATGTTTGGCATGAGAAGAATATCCGCATGACCGGCCACGGGGCTCTTGATGCCTTTATGCTCGGCCGCTTCCACACTGAGTGCGTTATCCAGAGCCAAGGGTCCATCCACGATGCATCCCCTAATCTGTCCCCTGTCATTCATCTTGGACAGCATGGCCGCATCCACCGTAGCCTGCATGGCTTCGTTGACCACTTCCACAGCGCAGATTGCTGCCACTTTAGGTGTTTCTACGCCAAGGCTCGTCACAAAGGAGACCGCATTGGTGAGGATTCCTACCTTTTCCTTGAGACCAGGGTAAGTATTCATGGCTGCATCCGTGACAAAGAGCATCCGGTCATAACCAGGCACTTCAAAGGCTGCGATATGGCTGATGAGGTTTCCTGTGGCAAGACCTGTTTCCTTGTCCAGAACGGCCCTAAGAAGGGACTTGGTATCCACCAGGCCTTTCATGAGAATGTCACATTCACCTTCTCTCACAAGGTTTGCTGCGATCTTCGCTGCCTTAGCCGGATTCTTCTCCTCCATGATTTTAAAGGTGCTTTCCAAGGACAGTTCTTTCAGTAAAGAAAGAATCTTCTCCTCATCGCCCACCAGCACTGCATCACAAAGGCCCAGTTCCTTTGCCTTAGTCACCGCCTGGAGTACTGGCTCATCTTCTGCCGCAGCCACGGCAATGACCCTTCGACGTTCACTGCCCTTGATTTTCTCATAGATCTCATTAAAACTTTTCACTCAGTATTTCCTCCCTGTATCTCAGCGGTTTTTCTTCTCCGCTCAGCACTCTTCTTGCCCCTTCATAGAGGGATTTCATTTCCAGTTCACCAGGCACTCTCAGCACCGGTGCAATGAATTTCACATATTCCTCCACCATACCCATGAGCATGCTGGAATAAGCAAGACCTCCGGTCATGATGATGGCTTTCACATCGCCCTTCAGCACTGCAGCGGATGCTCCGATCTCTTTTGCAATCTGATAAGCCATGGCCTCATAGACCTTGGCTGCATAATCATCTCCATCATGGATCATTCTTTCCACTTCTCTGGCATCTGAGGTGCCCAGATGGGACACAAGACCCGCACTTCTCTGGAACTTTCTAAGTAGAGACTTCTTGTCATACTCTCCGGAGAAGGCATACTTCACCAGAATTCCTAGAGGCAGTGTGCCCACACGTTCCGGACTGAAAGGTCCCCCGTGGTTTGCATTGTTCACATCCACCAGTCTTCCTTTTTTCAGTGGTCCGATGGAAAAGCCTCCACCCAGATGCGCCACGATGAAATTATCCTCATAAAAATCAAAACCTTCATCTTCGCAGACCTTTCTTGTGACGCCTTTGATGTTCAGGTAATGGGCAAGAGAGCCTCTCTCTTCTCCTTTAAGACCTGTAAATCTCGCCACATCATCCATTTCATCGCAGGCCACAGGATCAACAATATACGCTTCTACACCAGCCTCATCGGCAATCTCTTTGGCAAGGATAGGCCCCAGATTCGAGGCATGCTCCCCTTGTACGGAAGCCTTCAGATCATTCACAATATCCATATCAACAAGATAGGTGCCCCCTCTTATGGGTCTCAGAAGTCCACCACGGCCAACCACGCAGGCAAGGTCCTCTTTTCCGATTTTCTTCTCCCGGAGGACTCTTACGATTTCTTCCCGTCTTACTTCACTCTGGTCGATGATATGTTCAAAAGCCTTTAACGCTTCCACATTGTGTTCCACCACTTCTGTATGAATCTCCATGGATTCAGTACTGTAGATCGCAATCTTTGTGGATGTGGATCCAGGATTGATGACAAGCACATATTTCATACGCATTCCCTCCCAAAATATTTCTATTTAATCATAACAGAAACCCTTTACATTTGAAAATATGTAAACTCTCTTATTTTTAAACCATCTGTTACAGATGTTCTAATAAATCCGTTTTTCCATTATCTTATTGGCATTTTACGTTGAAACTTACACAATTATATTGTGTATTTGGCAAAAAATCATCTGGACCTGTCCAGATGATTCTTCTCTATTTCATGGGTTTGTACTTCCGGATCACCGCTTCGGCCACCTTGATGCCGTCCACTGCACTGCTCACGATGCCTCCGGCATATCCTGCTCCTTCCCCACAGGGATAGAGACCTTCAGCAGAAGGACTTTCTAGAGTATCTCCTCTGAGAATCCTCACGGGGGCGGAGGTTCTTGTCTCCACACCAGTAAGAAGTGCGCCATGCTTTGTGAATCCCTCAATCTTCTTTTCAAACTGAAGCAGTCCATCCTCCAGGCCTTCTGTAATATAGGCAGGGAAAAGCTCTTTCAGAAGTACACTTTTCACGCCAGGTTCATAGGAAGGCTGCACTTCTCCAAAGGTCTCTGTGAGCTTCCCTTTGAGAAAATCCTCCACCTTCTGCACCGGCGCATGATAGGCGCCTCCCCCCAGCTGGAAAGCCTTCTTTTCCAGATCTCTCTGAAAAGCGATGCCCGCCAGAGGATGGGGCCCATAATCACTCGGTGTGACAGAAACCACAAGAGCAGAATTGGCATTCTCCTTGTCCCGGGCATGATAGCTCATGCCATTGACCACAAGGTGTCCCTCTTCACTGGCAGCAGGCACCACAAGACCGCCTGGACACATGCAGAAGCTGTAAACCCCTCTGCCATCTCTGGTTTTCGCCGCCAAGGTGTATTCTGCCGGACGAAGCTTCGGATGCAAAAAAGAGGGGCCGTACTGGCTTTCACTGATCCTCCACTGAAGATTCTCAATGCGCACCCCCACAGCCATGGATTTGGCTTCCATGGTGATGCCTCTGGAAAACAGCATCTCGTAGGTATCCCGGGCACTGTGCCCCAAGGCAAGGATCACCACCTCCGTTTCAAAAGGCTCTCCATTGACAGTGATTTCCTCTAGTACTCCATTCTTTATTTTGAGATTTTCCAGCATGCTGTAGAATCGCACTTCTCCCCCCAGTTCTTTGATTCTTTCCCGGATTCTCACCACCACGCCTTTCAGAAGATCCGTACCCACATGGGGCTTGGAAAGATAAGCAATCTCCTCCGGTGCTCCCGCGGAAAGGAGCGTTCCAATGACTTCGTGGATCCTGGGGTCCTTGATTCTTGTGGTGAGCTTTCCGTCCGAATACGCACCTGCACCGCCTTCTCCAAACTGGATGTTTGTATTCACATCCAAGATGCCGGTCTTCATGAAAAAGTCCACCTTCTCATCCCGCTCTTTCATGGGCGCTCCCCGTTCTAAGACCAGGGGGCAGTATCCTTCCTCCGCCAGCTTCAGGGCAGCGAAAAGACCTGCCGGACCAAAGCCCACAACTACCGGTCTGTGCTTTAGGAGCATATTTCCCTTTATGAGGGGTTCCCGGTGTGTTTCCTCATAATAGGAAACCTTTGGACTTCTATTTTTCCGAAGGACCCGTTCTTCCTCCTTCACTCTAAGATGAACGGTGTGCACAAACTTCAGAGGTTCTTTTCTTGCATCCACAGACTCCTTCTGAATTTCCAGAGATAAAATCTCGCTCTCCGGAATTCTTAAGAGCTTTGCCGCTTTTGCCTTCAGTTCGCTTTTATCTTCCTCTAAAGTCAGTTCCAGATTTGTAATCTTTATCATAATCCTCACTCCAAAAATGGAAGCCCGTAGGCTTCCATCTGTATTTTGTACTTGCGATTATCCTCCAGGGGTCTCCTCCGGCGGCAGCGCTTCTTCACCCTCCACTGTAATGGTCACAGAAATGACCAGAGGATTCACAGAGACTTCAATCATATCCACCGGCAGCACAATCTTTGGTGTCAGCTCGTATTCCCCCGGCTGAAGCCCCGTCAGATCGATTTCTGCGGTGATGGATTCTTCTGTGATTTCATCCAGTGCGCTTTGGGGTCCACTGACCACGATGTTTACGGAGTTTGTGGAAAGAGTAACACTGAGTCCTTCTCCCATGCCAATGGTGGTGACCCGTTTTGAGATGGTCCTGGTCTCAAAGGCTTCCAGCACGAGAGATACGGTAGCGCTGGAGTTTCCTTCCACAGCTATGATGCCCTCTGGAATCACCAGCCGTTTCAGATGATCTCCGGATTCATTGATCTCTGACAGATTCAGCTCTTCTGTAGAAATTTCGCTGATCTGAGTGAGCAGACTGTCTGGTCCTGCAATGAGAATGGTGGCTGGTGCCACAGAAGTGCTTAAGAGCTCAAAGCCTTCTGGTACTTCTCCTGCGGTATCCACCACAATGGGCACAGACTTCGTAGAAAAGACTTCAATATTCATCTCCACATAAAGAGGAGAGAACTGCACGTGGTTTACCACCTGATCCTTTTCATCGATGGCCACAAGGGAAAGAATTTCTTTATAGTTTTCCTCCAAGCCTTCCCGCTGGCCTCTGGCCGCAAGAGCCTTGACCTGATTCACATACTGAGCAGGTCCTTTCACCATCACGGAAGCGGGATTGAAGGTAGTGCCTGCCACATAATGGCCATCGGCTGCCACTGCGTCAAACTGAGACACAATGGGCACTTCTCTTTCCAGATAATCATCCAGATACACTATGGCTTTCACATTGCTGCTGGGTGTCACATCCAGATCCGCGGGGTAGGACGTGATTTCAATGGGCACTTCGTTGATGCCTGCTTTCAGAGGAAGATCATCGAGATTCGCCACCACTCTGAAGTTGCTGGCCACACTCCGGTATACTTCTGACGCAGGCCCCTTCACCGTCAGAGTCACCATGATGTCCTGATTGGGCAGAAGCGCCAGATTCTGTTCTGTGATGTTCTCCAGGTTTTCCAGTCTCACCGGCACATTGTACACCTTCATGGTCTTGATGGGATTTTCCACATTGATGATGTAGATCCAGAGACTGAAGGATAAAATGAGACTGACTATTTTCAGGAGGAGATCCGATCCTTTTTGCTTAGCCATGATTCAATCTTCTCCTTCCATGTAATTTTCTTTTCAATCTTGCTGGTCAGTATCTTCACAAGAATCTTCTGAAGCCTCTCCTTGTCGTAGTTTCGGACAAGCTTGCCGTTGAGGGCAAGAGAGATGGTGCCTGTTTCTTCTGAAACAATGAGCACCAGAGCATCCGACACTTCCGACAGCCCCAGGGCTGCCCGGTGCCTTGTGCCAAGGCTCTTGCTGATGTCTTTGTTGGTGGTGAGAGGAAGCACACATCCTGAAGAGGAGATTCTAGCCCCTCGGATGATGGTGGCCCCATCGTGAAGCGGTGTATTGGGCACAAAGATATTTTCCAAAAGAGCCGTGGAGACCACTGCATCAATTTTAGTGCCTGTCTCACTGATGTCTCCTAGACCTGTATCCTGTTCAATGACGATGAGTGCTCCGGTTTTGCTTTCACTTAAATTGTCCACAGCTTCTACGATTTCATTCACAACTTTGGTCAGGATATCCGCATCCCTCAGCACTCTTCTGTCACTGAAGGCGGATCTTCCCAGATGCTCCAGAATCCTTCGGATTTCCGGCTGGAAGATGATGACCAGAGTCAGCACTCCAATGGTGATGGTTTTACTGATGATGGTATACACCATGGTGAGATTAAAAATATAGCTGATGGGAATGAGCAGCAAAATCAGCACAATGCCGCGAAGAAGCAGCTCCGCCCTTGTTTCTATAATGAGTTTATAAGCTCTATAAATCAGATACGCCACGATGAGAATATCAATGACGGAGGATATATTCATATTTCTAACAGTATTCAGAATGGTATTGAGCGTTTCCACGGGACACCTCCCCTGCTTTTCTCAGCAGATTTTAGTCAATATATTTAAATTATACAATAGAACGCGCTTGGATTGTGCACAATTTTCGGTTTTTGGCAATTTCTTTGCAGTATTCACCGATGTTTCATATTATGCACCGATGAATAGGATTCTCTTATGCTGCATGCTCCTCTCCCATTGTAGCGGATGAACTAAAAAACCTCTTAAAAGAACGGGTCTTTTAAGAGGTTTTTAATATCTTTTCAAGATTTCTAAAGAATGCAGTCCTTTTCAGCTCATTTTCCTTCAGAATAGATCCTCAATTCCTGCTCTGCACTAAATTTTCTAGAGAGGTATTACACTTACGGTGTAACCATAGGAAACAAAAACCCCTTCCAAAAGCACGGCCTTCAGAAGGGATTTTCTACTACTTATTTCTGTTGATGAATGCTCGAAGCTCTTCCTTTGGTCTGAAACCAACGATCTGGTCCACCAGCTGTCCATTTTTAAAAGCCAGAAGTGTTGGGATGCTGGCAACTCTATACTTTGCTGCCTGCTGTGGATTGTTGTCCACATTAAGTTTTACAAATTCCACATCTTCAATTTCGTCGTTGAGTTCTTCAAATAGGGGTGCGAGCATTTTGCAAGGTCCGCACCAAGGTGCCCAAAAGTCCACCAGTACAAGTCCTTCTTTTCCAAGTACATCACTTTCAAAAGTGCTGCCTGTTACTTCCTTAATCATATCTTTTCCTCCTGAGTCTTTAAATTATATTACCCATTATACACATTCTTTTTCATTTTTACAGTTGGTCGTGAAAAATTAACAGAAGGTTTCCTTTGACAAATTCTGACATCAAAACGTTTACATCCCCTTCAGAAAGAACCTTGTTTCAGGTTCTTCTTCCCAACTATAGGGAGGCCAGCCAAGCTTCAGCGTCCACCTTCAGAATCTGGGTGATCTTCTCTTCCTGAAATGGACTTTCATGTCCACCCCTCTGAAGAAGCACATACCGGTTGTTTTTGGTCCGATAGAGAATCTCCTCAAATCCTTTTGGATCTCCAAAGTATCCCTTGGTGACTCTTCTGATTTCTGTGGCTGTTTCAAGATTTGGTGTCTTCTTTGCCATGTTGTTCCCTCCTTCCAAACGTAAAAGGTCTTTTCTATTATATCATCATCCGTATAAATCTTCAAAGTTCTTCTCCCCAATGGCTTTTCATGGTTTTTTGGGTGATTTTAAGCCAAAAAACAACTGTTTTTTGGCACTTTTAGGTCTCAACACCTCTTAGAAGATGGACACCACCAGTAGATCCCATCTACTCCATGGACTTTTCATTCTTTACTCAGTTAACATGGAATCCATGAAAACAGAACATACACTTAACACGAAAGGATTATGATAGTGCTATCTAACATAGATACGAATACTACTTCATCCAAGGAGGACAATCCCCGCTATGACCAACACGATGGAATCTCTTACCAGAATCATTGCTGAAAAAAAGCTGTATGCAGTTTTTCAACCCATCCTCTCTCTCTCCACCGGTGTGGTTATTGGGTATGAAGCCCTGTCGAGAATCAGTGAGGATGGACTCTTCTCTTCGCCCGAAGAGCTCTTCATTGCCGCAAAGGAAAACCATAGGCTCTGGGAACTGGAGCAGCTGGCACGGAGCATTTCGCTAAAATCAGCCCAGAGGTTCATGACACCCCCGATATCAAAGAAGCTGTTTCTTAATGTGAATCCTCATATTCTTCAGGATGACTCCTTCATCCGAGGCTTCACCAAGGAATTTCTCACAGAGTACGGTATATCTCCAAAACAAGTGATCTTTGAGATCACCGAAAGAAATGTCATCTCTGATATGAAAAGCTTCAAGACGATTATCTGCCACTATAAGAGCCAGGACTATACCATCGCCATCGATGATGTGGGAGCGGGCTATTCAGGTCTCAATCTCATCAGCGATGTGGACCCGACTTACATCAAGATAGACATGAAGCTCATCCGTGACATCCATGTGAGTCCCATCAAAAGCGCCATCGTGAAAGGCTTGGTGGAATTTTCCAAAGCCTCCGGAATCCTACTCATCGCTGAAGGAGTTGAAACCTTTGAAGAACTGGACTGTGTCCTTCATCTTGGTGTGCAGTATGCCCAAGGGTATCTCATCCAAAGACCGGAAAGAGAGATTACCCCCATCTCGTCTGAAGTACTGGACTTCATCCACAACCAGAACCTGAAGAAGAATCCACAGTCCGTTCTTCCTTACAGCTATCAGGAAGTGCGCCATCTGGCCGGTCCCATTGAGATCCTATCCCCGAAGTCCACTGTCTTTGAAGCCTATCATCTTCTGAAACTCCAGAAAGATAGCTTAGGCATCTGTATTCTTCAGGACTCGAAGGTAGAAGGGATTCTCACAAGAGAAAAGCTCTCTTTACTTCTGAGCGGTCAGTATGGGTTCACCCTCAATCAGAATAAACCACTTTCCCAAGTTATGGATAAGGATTTTCTCTCTGTGGAAGGAAGCACTCCAGTAAACCTCGTCTCTTCCCTCGCCATGGAGCGTTCCCAGGACAAGCTCTATGACTTTATCGTGGTGGAAGAGAAAGATCACTACTTTGGGGTTGTGACCATCAAAGACCTCCTGGAAAAGTCCTATGAGATCGAGCTCTTTAAAGCCAAGCACCAAAATCCTCTCACTGGCCTTCCTGGAAATCTGCTCATCGAACAGAGACTCCACGAGCTGGTGAAGAAAGAGAAGGAGTTTTTTGCTTATTATCTCGACATCGACCATTTTAAACCCTTCAATGATGTCTATGGTTTTGAGAAGGGCGATCTTGCCATTCGGCTCTTAGCAGAACTTCTCTCTAAAGAGCTGCCCAGTCACCAGTTCATCGGTCACATCGGTGGGGATGATTTCGTAATCCTCATGGACGATCCTTCCTGCATCCACAAAATGGATCAGGTGGTGGAGAGATTCGAACATGAAATTCTGTCCTTTTACACGAAGGAAGACAGATTGCGTGGCTATATTCACACAGAAAACAGAAATGGATTTTTGGAGATGTTTCCACTTATGACACTCACATCTGTCTTCGTAAGAAGCGCCCCTCCAAAACAACTAAGCCTCATGGAAATCTCAGAGCTTCTTGCACAAAAAAAAGCACAGGAGAAGAAGCTGAAATACAAGATGTTCAACGCAGAAGAGAGTCTGGCCTAAAACCAGACTCTCTTCCTGCTTGCTATCGGATTCCATGTAATTTAGCTTTCCATTGAAAGGCAGTCTCCAACCTTCACTTTGCCCCTAAGCACACCACTCTCTGCTTCAATGACAGATCTTGAATTTTTCACAACCTTACTGATCCTCCAGGGCTTCATATCAAAAATGGTATGAACCACACAGAGATCTTCATCGAGAAAAAGAACATCAATGTTCATTCTCATAAAGAAGCAGTGAATGCTGCTGCACGGAGTGATTCTGAGCCCTTCGTCTTCTGGCAGAGATGTCTTTCCCATGAGTCCCTTGAACCTGCCCATAAATCCTTGTGCTTCCTTCAAATTCTTAAGAAGTACCTCTCCCGTTTCTTTTTGTCTCAGTATACTCATCCTTCACGCTCCTTCAGAAGATTCTTGGCTTTTGTCTTTCTCTTCACTTCTTCCTCCACATACCAGAAAATATAGTCTGCCGTTTCGAATACATTCCCATCATAGAGCATTCTTCTGGTGAGAATGGTCCCATCAAAACTCAGCACTCCAGGCTGGGTTACTTGAATACGAAGCCTTGGTGTGTCCTCTTTCCCAAAAAGAGCCTTATATCCTTCGATGAACTTTTTCGACGGATCCTCCGCTTTTTTCATGAGCATCATCTGATAGTCCGATCCCTTGGCAGGCAGATAGAAATCTCCCTCCTGCTCTTTGCCAAGACTAATGATGATCTCTTTTTTCTTTTTGTCTGATAGATGAAGGACTCCTTCTTCCTCCAAGGACGTCCGGTCTTTTTTATAATGAAGACTTCCACGGACAAGATACTTCGGCATCACAAGCACCGCGTATAAAATCCTGCCCAGAAGATAGACTAAAAGAAGCGCAATAAGAAGAAAGAGAAGAAGGCCTAGGAGAAGGGACCTGTATGGGGACACATTCTGTAGAAGTCCCCCAAGAAAGCTCACCACCCTCACTTCAACAGCGATGGGAGTTCCAGACAAAGACCTGTCCTCTCTTTGTGCCATTACAGAAATTACTAAGTTAACGGACTCATCCTTCATATTCTCATGGGGCTTATACCGCAGCGATATTCTTTTCTCTTCCTGAGCGCCAATCTCCTGAGTTGGGTTCAAGATTTCTCCTTTTCCTTCTTCCAGCGAGAACGTAAGAGTTTCCGGAAAAATGCTGTCGTTCTTTAGAAGAATCTCCAGAAGAGCGGACTCTCCAGATTTCACGGAGACCTCAGAAGAAACTGATGACACTGAAATCTCGTTTAGGACCCCTATGCTCACCTCTCCCAGCTCTTTTTCCTGCACAAAGGGTTCCCCTTTGTAGCTTCCACGAAATCCGATGCGAAGATGCGCTTTTCCTTCTTTTTCAAAAGCCACTCGGGTACTGTACAGGCCATCGCCAGAACGAAGATCCCCGGAAGCCTCCTCCCCATCATCTTTGAACGCATAAAGAACCTCACTGCCATCTTCATAGATGAGGTGAAGCGCATATTCTTCCAAAAGAAGATCTCTTCCAGGCACAAGATCTACCCCACCTGAGGAGAGGCTGCTTCTGATGATCCTTGAGGAACCCAAAACTTCCAGAGTGCTGGTCTCAAAATAATCCGACTGGATGACTGGCACATTTTTCACAGAAAACGCACTTCCAGCAGTGGCTATGGTTTTGCCTTCTTCTTTCAAGAGAACATCCACCTCATAGAATCCATGGTCTTTGGTGTCCTCATAGGTTCCCACATAGACTTCATTCTCTAAAATCAGCTGAATAGGTGTACGGCTTCTCACACCGTTTTTGGTGACCACAGCTTCCAAGGAGGCCGTTTCCGGGATAGGCGTACTGGCGTATACGCTAAGTCTCAAGGGCTCATTCATGGGATGCACAGCATTCATCACCGGCTCTTCCATCCAGAGCTTAAAGAAAAAGTCCGTGCTTCCAAAGACCTTTATGGTGGGAGCCGCAGCCTCTCCTGGCGCTGGGGTCAGCTTGACACTCCAGGTGCCCACCTGCTCCTCCTCTTTCTGATTGAGGGTCAGTAAGGTGTATCCCCTTTCTTTATATAGGGCAACGCCCTCTGTGATGCCCACTCCTCCAGGCCCTGTGACGTCCACCTGATAATTGTCTGTATCCTGCCTAAGAAGTAGCGTGGTCTGGCTGATGTAGGGATCCATCTCAAAAGAAATGCTCTTCTCTTCTGATAGGACGAACTCTTCTTCCAGGAGAGGACTCCTATTTTTCAGACTTTCCACAATGCCAAAAAAGACCTCTGCCAATGTGCCAGGGTCCTCTGTGATGGTGGCTGCACCCAGGGTTTCCAGAGACATTCTTTCCAGGATTGCAGGATCAATATCTCCAAACCCAACGGTATAGATGGGAATTCTTTCTTCTGCTGCCCTTCCTGTGAGACTCCATAAGCCGTTCATATAGTTTTCCATATAGCCAGGCTCTTCTCGCCTTGCGGGCTCTGGATCCGGAATTCCGTCTGTGACAAAAAGGATGACTTTCCGGGCTTCATTCTCCACCTCTTCCAGCTGGGCCAGGGCAGCCTCCATGGCCTTTACATAATCCGTGTCCCCTGCAGGAAGAAGGTTCCCGGTGAGCGCATTTTTCATGAGATTCTTATTCGCCGTGCTTTCCACTTTCTGGAAAGGAACTGCAATCTTCACGTTCTCATCAAAGGTGATGACACCGATGGCATCCTCCGGACTTAAGAGATCAATGAACATTTTGGCCGCGGTTTCCCGTAGTCCTTCTGGGTCTGTCTGCCCCATGCTGCCTGATACATCCACAACGAGACTCACCGCAAGGTTTTCAAGCCTTACTCTTTCCTCCGCCTGGACTTTTACCAGGGGAAAATACGCAGCAAAAAGACAGATCGCTAAAAATAGTGACCATGACTTTTTGTTTTTTCTCATACTACCTACCTCAATATATCTGTTCCGCTCAGTGCCTCCAGTACGTTCAAAAGTGCCGGTCCTAAAATGATGATGAATATGGCGGGAAGGAAAAAAAAGACCAGAGGAAAAATCATCTTTACGGGCAGCTTCGCCACAGCCTGCTCAATCCGCTGTCTTCTTCTTGTTCTCGCGGACATGGACTGGACTCGGAGCATATTGGCGATGTTTGATCCCAGCTGGTCCGCCTGGATCACTGCTGTGACAAAGGTGTTTAGATCATCCACGCCTGTCCTTTTAGAAAGGGATCTTAGTGCCTCTGATCGGTTTCTGCCTTTGGAGATGTCATCCAGCACTGCTCGGATTTCTTCTGCCAAAGCGCCCTTCATTTTTTCGGCAGAGCGCTTCATGGCCATATCAAAGCCTAGACCAGCTTCCACAGAAACGTAGAGAAGATCCAGAAAACTAGGGAGAGACACTTGAATCTCCTCCTGCCTTTTTCTGGCGATGCTCCGATACTGCACATAGGGAAGCATCCATCCTATAAACGCCATCACTGCTGTGAATAAGAGCGCTGGAAGGTTTGCAAGAATTGTTACGGTATACATGAGCCCACCGAAAATAGCGGCACTGACCAGCTGAAGAAGTAGAAGCTTGTTGGTGTTCATGATCTTCTGCTTTCCGGCCTGGATGATCAGCGTCTCATACTTGTCCTTGATGCCGGAAGGAGTCATTCTTCCCACTGCCTTGGCCATGCGGTCCACCAGAGGGGCTATGACACGGTCAATGAAGGGCGTCTTCAGTTCATCTTCCTCGTAATCCACGCCAATGGCTTTAATGGACTGAAGCCTTTCGGAAACCATGACTCTTTTGCCAAAGAAGAACTGATAGAATACTACCGTGATGAGTGTTACAGTAACCAGCGTGAGTAAATAAAGCAGCGGTTCCATACAGTCTCCTCCTTACATTTTCACTTTGATGATTTTCACAAGAATCAGTACCCCAATGGTCTGCATGGTGAGCACCACGCCTATGAGGATATTTCCAATGAGGGTGTTAAAGAGCGGCAGCATAAACTCCGGGTTGATGAGATTTAGGATGATTGCCAGCACAAAGGGAATGGACCCCACCACAACGGCGGACATCTTACTTTGAGCGGTGATGGTCTTGATGTCTCCCCGAAGCTTGATACGGTCTCTGATGGTATTGGCCAGCACATCCAGAATCTCAGAAAGGTTTCCTCCCACCTGGCGCTGAATGAGGATGGCGGTGACAAAGATATCGATGTCCTCATCCTCGGTTCTCTTGGAGAAATCCGAAAGGGCCTCATCGATGGGTTTTCCAAGGGAGTTGTCCCGGACGATCTTATTAAACTCATAAGCGATGGGGTCTTCCATCTCTTTTCCTGCCACCAGCATGGACTGGGTGAAGCTAAGTCCTGCACGAAGGCCATTGGATAAAATCGATAGAGCCTCGGGCAGCTGATTGTTGAGCTTTTTCCCTCTACTTACCTTGGCCATTCTTACATAAAGCCCTGGAATCATATAGAGAATCAGCATAACGATGATCACTATTAATAGGGGCACTTTGAAGAGGTACAGCAGAATTCCAACTGCACCACTTAAAAGGACCGAAATACCAAAAAGTTCTTCAGGCTTCAAAGGCAAATGGGCTTTGGTCAGAGTATCCTTATTCTTTTGGTAAATCTTTCCAATGAACCCGATTCTCGAAAGCTTTGATAAAAAGAGCTCATTTCTAAGAAGCTGCTGATTTTCTCCACGCTCTTCGGCGTAATTCTCCACATCAGAGGTTCTGATTTTTTCCATCCGGTGCTGAATCTGAGCGGACTTTCCGAAAAACAGAAGATACAGTCCCACCAGAAGGAGAAGGACACTGAAAAATACTCCTGCATAAATTGCATAGATCATCCTAACTACCTCCTCATCTGAGATGAATCTGGTGGCACCTCATATTTTTTGAAAATGGCCGACGGCACATTTTCCCCATAGGTTTTCAGTTTATCGATGAACTTCGGTACAATGCCCGTAGCCACATGTTTTCCTATAACCTTCCCTGTCTCATCGAAGCCTTCCTGACGGAAGACGAAGATGTCCTGAAGGGTTATGGTATCATTTTCCATACCCACCACTTCCGATACCTTCGTGATTTTTCTGGAACCGTCATTAAATCTGGACACCTGCACAATGAGATCCAATGCCGATGCAATCTGCTCACGGATGGCTTTGGAGGGAAGCTCCATCCCAGCCATCATAACCATGGTTTCCAATCTGGATAGCGTATCTCTTGGCGTATTGGCATGGATGGTTGTGAGAGAGCCGTCATGACCTGTGTTCATGGCCTGAAGCATATCCAATGCTTCTGCCGAACGGACCTCACCGACAACGATTCGATCCGGTCTCATACGAAGGGTGTTGACGACGAGATCTCTGATGGTAACTCTTCCTTTTCCTTCAATGTTTGCCGGACGGCTTTCCAAGGTCAGCACATGCTCCTGCTGGAGCTGAAGCTCCGCCGCATCCTCTACAGTGATGATACGTTCATCATGGGGAATAAAACTTGAAATGACATTCAGAAGCGTTGTTTTACCGCTGCCGGTACCACCGGAAACAATGACATTGCACCTCCCGCGGACACTGGCCCGTAAAAACTTCGCCATATCCATGTTTAGGGTTCCAAAGGTGATGAGGTCTTCTAAGGTAAAGGGATCCGTGGAGAACTTTCGGATGGTGATGGTGGGACCTTTTATAGATAGTGGTGGAATGATGATATTCACACGGGATCCATCTGGGAGCCTCGCATCCACCATGGGACTGCTTTCATCCACACGTCTGCCTAAGGGTGCAATAATCTTATCGATGGTATGGAGCACATGCTGATCGTTTCTGAAAGTCACCGTGGTAGGTTCAATCTTACCGAAACGTTCAATATAGACATGATTGGGACCATTGACCATAACTTCTGTTACTGATGGGTCATGGAGATAGGACGTTACGGGCCCATATCCAAAGACTTCATCCATGACATACTTTGTGATCTTCTGTTTGTCACTGATGAGCCAGTGCTTTCTGTGACGGTTGGAAAGGTCATTGATGGAGGCGCCAATCTGCTCCTTGATGATTTTTTCCTGCTCCTCAAGCTTGCTGTCCGGATTCATCACCACATCATCGATGACCGCTTCAAGTACTAAGGTAGCAAACTCTTCTATCTCTTTTTTCTTCTTTTCGCTTTGTTCTTCCTGCTGATCTTTTTTAGCGTCCTGATTGTTTAACCCAAAACTGTTCAGCATCATTGGTCGTCACCTCTCTCTTCTTCTGACTTTGCTGTTAGGACTCTTTACCATCTCCAATGGTTTTCACCATCTTATTGATGGATCTTGTGATGGATCCTCTGGGGTGCTTGGATACGTAAGGAATCCCCTGATTCAGCGTTGAAGTTGCTTTCTTATAGTCTGCGGGCACCACATACTGAATTTCATAACCCAGTGTTTTTTCGATATCCTTTGGTCTGATCTCACTTCTTCTGCTTTGCTTGTTGAGCAGTACGGATATTTTAGATTTTGGAAAGTTGAAGTCCACAAAGGTGGCGATGGCTCCTTTGACGTTTCTCACCGTTGCCACTTCAGGTGTTGTCAGAAGAAATACTTTCTCTGCAAACACAAAGGCCGGATTCACTGGATCGTAGAATCTGGAGGGCATATCCACAATGACATAATCATAAGCCAGCTGAAGGTTCTTTAAAATCAGCTGAATATGCTCCGCATTGATGAATTCATTCATTCTGGGCTCTATGTTAGCTGCCAACACTTTGACTCCGGACTCATGACTGGTCATATAAGTATTCAGGTATTCAGGATCCAGATTCCGGATATCATCCACCACATCTGAAATGGTATAGCGTGGTGTCAGGTTCATTGCCAGCGCAATGCTGCCAAAATCCAGATCAAAATCCACCAGGGCTACTTTCTTCCCCGTATTCTTCGCAAGGGAAACTGCAAGGTTTGTGGAAAGAAATGTTTTCCCCACACCGCCTTTGGTGCTGAAGAGGGTGAAAATCTGCCCATATCCCGTTGATTTTCTTTGCTTCGCAGGTGTCACTTTTTGAAACTCCATTCTCTTTCTGGTGAGCTTATTGGCCTGATAGATGGAGTCCACCAGCTTATTGGGTTTGATGGGCACCAGGACCACATCCTTTGCTCCTGAAAAGAGCGCCCGGTGCATGATGTCTTCATGGACTTCTGATTCAATAATAATCACCGCTTTGTCCATATACTCTGTGGTGACACGTTCACAGAAGTCGTAGCCGTCTCCATTGTAGTTGGAAGAGACCAGAACCACATCCACATTCTCCACATCAATGATGGCCAAAGCGTCTTCCATGGTATCTGCATCTCTTGCAATGGAAATGTAATCCACATTGGTAAGAATATTTTCTATGTCAAATTTCTCTTCCAGATTGGTACTTAAAATGAGTACTTTAATGGTATCCACTTACCTCGACCTCCATTCTGCAAAGTTATCCATGCCAAACTGAGTCAGGTTCACCGTCTCACCGTCCAGAGGATTTCTAAGGGTCATGTTGAGGGACCCGAACTGGCTGGCAAAAACCAGCACTTCTGCCTGCTCCGGGGTCACCAGGAGCGTCAGACTGCTTGTGAGGCCACCATTGGCTGCTAAAGCTTCCGGACTGTTTTGTGGATTGATGCCTTTTTTGATGATTTCAATATTCTGGAACTGGGTGATGGTAAAGGGTGTTGGATTAATACCTGGCTCCGTATATGTAGCAAGGATGTCCACCTTATCTCCTACGGAGATATAACCTGCTACGCCAGACACTTCTCCAATGGCCAGCGTCAGCGCTCTCATGTTTTCAGGAATTAAATAGGCAAGTTCTGTACCTTCCTGATCGAAGGCAATCCTACTTTTCAGTACCTGCTCTCCTGTGATGATTTCTGATTTTGTGATAAAGCCCACGATCTCCGCTGCTTCTTTTACCGCATCGGGATGGAGCGCATCTTCAGGAATGTTCGTCACCTGAAGCATTTCCTCTGTGATTCTGGTGTTTTCCGGAATGGTATTGATGGCTGTAATGACAGCTGCTGTTTTGATCTCCGGTGGTGGAGGCTCTTCAATCCCTGAGATGTAGTTATAAAGCAGCGCCACCGTAATAAGTGCCAAAAGCACTGCAATGACCAGGACACGTTTTTTCAGTTTCACAGTTTCTCCCCTCTCTTTCATCCACTAAAACATAAAAAGGGTCCATCCGCGCTACGAGGAACACCCCTCCAGGCAGATGAACCACAAGCTTACTTCACAAGTTTGCTGTATTTTGCTGCATCAGGCTCTACCGGATTAAATAATTGATCTCCGCTGACAATAATTACTTCCAATTGCCTAACCTCCCCAGTCATTCGTCCAAGTATTGTACCTTTTGGATAGTCCACTCCATCAGGTGTGACCGGATATGATTTTGCGTTTCCTGAACCTAATGATGTGTAATTCGGGCCAAGGAGCGCATGCTCTGAACCCACTGCATCTTTATTGCTTTTCGATCCGTCTACGATGATATCCAGTATTTCATACACAGCAAACTCCTTAATCTCAAAATATAGTGTATTGCCTTGAGATCTCACAAAGTCTGCTATTGGAATCAGCCCATACATGAATCTTTCTCGTTCTAATTGTGTTGGCAAACTGTTTGCTTTCTTCATTCTATCTTCTACGGAGCCTATAAGGGAGTTCGCCTGTCCAGGCTTTCCTTCAAACTCCTGGTCAATGAACATTGTGATTTTACTAGAATTTCCCGCAAGTGCACTGTTGATGACACTCTGCCCGTTCCATGCAGGATCCAGATAGATGTATCCTGTATTATTTGGATACTCTACTCCATTAATCATAATCTTCTCACTGTGGAGATAATCTCTGCCAGCTTCATAAGATTCTCTTGTCAGATAAATGGGTAGAATATGTCCACCGGCGGTCTTTTTGACATAACCCCAGGTAGCAACTGCACTGGCACTGACATCCTGGTTGTTGAATCCAAGGAGTCTTGCAAAAAACAAACTGTCATTTTTCTGCGGGGATACTACGATGACATCACGGTAGTCGGTTGATCCATTTTCAAGGGTGACATTCATTTTCTTAATTTCTACAAAAGGTACTCCCTCGGCCCCATTGCTGATCGCCGTTTCCTTTGCTATCCTAATGGCCTCAGATTTGATACCTGCCAAAACCAAAGCATCCGTAACCCCCATGGTTTTTTCCATTTCTCTTGCCCCTGCAAGGGCTCCCGCATCCGCAGCAGTCACCATTTGTCTTCTGCTTGTATACAGCATACCTGCATCAACAACAAGGGCCGAAAACCCTAAAATTACCATAAACAGAAAGAGAAGCATAAAAATACCCGCTGCGCCTTTTTCATCCCGAAACAGCCTTTTTAGCAGCATCTCCATTCTCCTCCTTTCATTCAATCCTCATCACTGCTTTTGCTTGTATCTCTACTGGTCCATTGAAGAATAATCCCACCAGCGGCTGAACCAATCCTTTGATTTCAACAATTGCATTATTTGTATTGTTGATGATCTCATCATTCGTTGAATACTTGAAATGTGTACTATCATTCGGAATTGTGATTCCGCTCACACCAGCCACCGCTTCCGAGGATGCGATGTAGGCACGGTTTCTTTGATCTATAGTGGACACTACCGCAACACGCGCACCTTCACGGGCCGCGCTGGTCAGTGTAATCTTCGCATTAAACAGCCATCCAAATTCCAGAATGCCAAGAAGAACGAATAAAACCAAAGGAATTGCGATGGCAAACTCTACAATTCCCTGGCCATCTTCCTCTTTCATTCTCTTCCATCTTCTTAACATAATCCTTCACCTCATTCAGGTCAGAAAAAACTGGGAATCCAATTGGTGTAGACCAATGCCGCCCCTATGGCTATGGGAATCGCGTAGGGGATATAGAGCTTACCAATCTTTGTTTCACTCTTTTTCATTGTTCCATACCATTCAATAAATCTATGGTACCCCGTCAGTCCATAAAGAAATTTCATCAGCGGACTTATGAGGAAACCTCCAAAAAGCTTGAATGAAGTTCCAAAACCTCTTTTATAGATTCCATATCCAATGGCAATGATCCCACCGACGATGGCAGTATAGATAAAGGTCATGAACACAAATCTTGCTCCCATGACTGCTCCAATAGCTGCCATGAGCTTCACATCTCCCGCTCCCATTCCTCCTAAGATAAAGGGAAGAAGGAGTATGAGAAATCCTACAATGAAACCTAAAAGGCTGGACCATAGTCCAGAAATCCCAAAATAAACAGTTGAAAGAATCACTCCTGCTGCTATGGTTGGAACTGTAATCTTATTGGGGATTTTCTGAGTCCTATAGTCATGATAAACACTCATGACGAGTAAAAGAAATAACAGAACTGTGAATATTGTTTCCGCCATGTGTACCACCGCCTTCTAGTGTGGTAAAGCCCCCCTGATGAGGGGGGCTTTACTATAATCAGTTATACATTAGCATCAAGTACCAGATTCTACTGCACCTGGAGCATCGTTAATTTCATTTCCAATTCTCTGGAAAAGTGCATTAATCTGTGGTCTAAACAATGATACTACAGCAACTGCAATAACTACCATCAATAGTAAGATGAGTCCATACTCCACAAGTCCCTGCCCTTCTTCTTCTTTCCAGATTCTTTTTAGTAGATCCATCATTCTCTCTCCTTTTTAATAAGATAAATAAAACAGCAACGTTTTTATATCCTCATTTTAAACTCGTCTGATTATTTTGTCAATTGATTTTCTATGAATTATCCACTTTTCTTAAATTAAAACTAAACAAATTACTGTTCATCGACATAAAAACTTAAAAATTCCTCAAATTATTAAAATTATACACACTTGTATAATTATAGAATTAATTATATTAAATATTTAAACAACTGTAACTATTCGCTAATTTTTTTAAATCGCCATGGGTTTTTTCACAATAATTCTGATAATTGATGTGCTATAAACAATCTATCAAACCACAAGTGAAATCCCTTGAAATCAAAGCTATAAAACCTTATCCTTTTCACTATCTTATCAATGTCCCCGTTAGAATATCCAATCATTTTATGAATATCTGCTATCACCCACAGCATTAATTCAACGATTTCCGAAGAGTAGTCTCCTCATTTCTAAATCTCATTGATTGTTCACTATAATATTCTTTTAGAAAAGACAAAAAAAGAAGAAGCCAGCGGAAACACTGACTTCTTCTGTCTATTCAAATGATTCTAGTACTTTTATTCCTGTTCGAGAATGACCTGCTTTGCTCTTAGGATGGAGGAAGCAGACATGGAGAACTCATCCAGGCCATATTCCACAAGCGTAGGAATTGCAGTCTCATCTCCAGCCATCTCTCCACACATACCACACCATTTACCCTGGGAATGTGCACCATCAATAGTCATCTTGATCAGTCTCAGCACCGCTGGATGCATTGGATCATAAAGGTAGGACACTTTCTCACTCATACGGTCTGCAGCCAAGGTATACTGAATCAGATCATTGGTCCCAATGGAGAAGAAATCCACATGCTTTGCCAGTTCATCTGCCATGACAGCAGCGGCTGGAATCTCCACCATGATGCCCCACTCGATGGAATCAGAAACTGCATGACCTTCCGCCTTCAGCTCCAGGGTGCATTCTTCCACCAGTTCCTTGGATTTCTGGAACTCACTAAGAGAAGACACCATTGGGAACATCACCTTGAGGTTTCCATAAACGGATGCTCTTAAAAGCGCTCTCAGCTGAATCTTAAAGAGATCTGTACGGTCCAGACACAGTCTGATGGCACGGTAACCAAGGAATGGATTCATCTCATTAGGCATTGCCAGGTAAGGCAGCTGCTTGTCTCCACCAATGTCCAGGGTTCTGATGACCACAGGCTTTCCTTCCATCTTTTCCAGCACATACTTATAGGATTCAAACTGTTCTTCTTCTGTTGGCATATCATCTCTGTCCATATAGAGGAACTCTGTACGGAAGAGCCCAATGCCATCAGCTCCATTTTCCAGAACCTTATGGACATCCTCAGGCTTTCCGATATTTCCTGCCACTTCAATGCGCTTGCCGGACTTAGTTTTGGCTTTCACATCCACCAGCTTCTTCAGTTCTTCCTTTTCCTGATTGTAGGCTTCCTGAAGGGCCACATACTTTGTTACAGTTTCATGGTCCGGATCAATGATGACTCTTCCTTCAATTCCATCCACAATAAGGATATCCCCATTCTGAACAGATTCTGTGATGTCATGAAGACCCACCACCGCAGGAATCTCCAGTGTTCTGGCCATGATGGCGCTATGGGAGGTTCTTCCGCCGATATTGGTCAGGAACGCAATAACCTTCTCCTTATCCAGCTGCGCTGTATCAGAAGGTGTCAGATCATGGGCAATGACAATGGTATTGGTCTCTTCAATATCAAAGCTGTCCTCAATGCCCGCAAGGTTGTTCATCAGTCTCTTGGCCACGTCCTTGATGTCCGCAGCACGTTCTCTCATATACTCATCTTCCATGGATTCGAAGATCGCCACATAGCTGCTGCTCACATCACTTGCTGCCTTCAGAGCATTAAGACCGTTGTTCTCGATCTCTCCTTCGATGGCTCCGATAAACTCAGGATCATCAAAAAGCATCAGATGCGCATCAAAGACCATGGCTTTTTCCTCTCCCATGGAATCCAGTGCTTTCTTCTTGATTTTCTCCAGCTGGACCTTGGACTTTTCGCAGGCCTTTCTTAAAAGATCCTTCTCCTTGGCCACATCCTGGACCTTCTCATCCGTGATGTTCAGCTCCACATGTTTCTTGATAAATGCTTGTCCGATGGCATAGCCTCTTGACGCCGGTATTCCGATTTTCATTTTACCCCTCCAATATATTCGTATTGCAATATGATTTTTGGTTCTCTTACTTCAATGTCAAATCGTGGTCTTCCAGATACTGTGAAACCATCTCTTCCATATAAGCCACCAGTTCTCCCACCGGATGACTCTTCTCTTTGGCACAAACCTTGGCCGCTCTGTCACAGAGAAAACACTTTCTTGGTTCATAGGAAAGTTCGATTCTCCCCACTGCATAGTCTTCGTCGGTATCATAGACATCGATGTCCACAAACCTTCCCAGATCATGCTGCTGCTCAATGAAAATAGAGTTCTCCTTCAGGGTTCTGGCATCACCTTTCACCACATAGAACATGGTGGGTCCTTCTGGAGTCTCATAGACTTCATGGATGAGTATTTTCTCTTTGAAAATTTCTCCAATGGTTTTTGAGATTTCTGCATTAATGAGTCTTGTGATGTCGTTGTTCTTCTCCACGCCGGGATAATTTGCCCGGACCGTCAGTACAGGATACATATGCACCTTATGAAGGTTTTCGATGATGGTGCATTTCTTCTCCTGATATCGTACGAGTTCCTCATATCCTTCTTTTGTCATTCTCTTTAGTGCAGGCATTTCTTTTGTTCTTGGCTTCTCCAAATGGTTCCTCTCCTTGCCCTCTTAGTGCGAAACGTGACACAAGAAAAAACACAACCGTTTACTTCATTATATCACAGGTTTTTTACTCAACTGACAGAAAGAAATTGAAAAAAAAGAAATCACCAAAAGGAACTAAATCGTTCCCCCCGGTGATTTTAGTTTTTCAACTACATATTCATCTACTCATAGTTTATAGGAGAAAGGGACGGGAATCAAGAAATGTTTCAAAATAACTGCAATTTTTAACCTCATTTCTCTTGAAAAATGACAAATTTCCTGCGAAAAGCATCGATTCCCTTCTCCCAGATAGAAAAACACGAACGGGAGAAAACCACAGTTCGGATTTTTCCACTCACCTAAAAAAACAGCTGCAAAAAAACAGAATCAGAAGTTTTCCTCTGACTCTGTAAATCAAAAACTACACCATCTTGAACTCTGTGCCTGAGATCTTCTGCTCCATCATTCTTTTTACGACACTGGCCAGATGAGCTCCCGCCTCAGATGGATTGATGCCATTTTCATGGATGTTCGAAATGACATTTCGAAGGGACTCCGGCATACCTACTTTCCCCTTATAGGAAAGATAAGCACTCATGGAGGCAAAGGTCGAAAGACCTGGTCTTTCTCCGATGAGCATGATGGTTACCTTCGGCTGCAGAAGCTCTGTGATGACATCCATGGCAGGAACTCTTGCATACTTCACGTATAAAGGTGTGCCACTAGTCAGTCCCTCGATCTTCAGCCCCTGGACTAGAGCCTGATAGACGCTGGAGGTATTTTTCTCCATGGCTGTGCTGGACAGACCTTCCGAGAGGATGATCTGCACATCTGCATTTTTGATGCAGCTTTCTAAAATATGCTTCTTCGTCTCTTCATCAAACATCCTGCCCAGGTCCGGTCTTGACAGATATTCATCCTTATCTTGGCACTGGGTTTTTACCATGACCATCTGAAGGTCTTTGGCGATGTCCTCCGGTGCTTCTGATAAAGCAGCATCATAAGCCCCTGCATGGTCCATGAGCATTCTTAAGTAGGCTTTTGTTCTATATCTAGGACCACATCTTCCAAGGCCCATTCTGGCATCTGTTTTTTTCTTGATTCTTAAAAATTCTGGCCCATTCACAGGATTCTCAAAATCCAGATAGGAAGTATAGTCATCCAGAAGGATATCCGGAATCACATCGTCTTCCACCACGGTACCTTGAGGTGCTGTTCCTGATTCTACAGCTTTTGGCACTTCTTCCAGCGGTGTGCTCTTTCTAAGGTTTTCTTCACTATTCTTCATGGCTTCCAAAACTTCTTCAATGATTCTTTTCAGCTCTACATCATTCATGTTCATCGCCTCCTACAAGAAGATGGAAGCATCGCCTGCCATGGCAGTGAGCTTTCCATGTTCATCCATGAGTCCCTTTTTCATGAGCCATCTGTGGAACTCCGGTGCGGGTTTTTTCCCCATGAGCTCCCGAAGACAGGCATCATCATGAAAACTGGTGTCCTGATAAGCAAGCATGACATCATCCCCATGGGGTATGCCCATGAAGAAATTTGCACCTGCCATGGTAAGAAGCATGGTACCGATCTGCTGATCGTCCATATTGATTGGTGTATGATTTGTGAAGCAAGGGGCCATGCCCATGGGCAGTCCCATGAGTTTTCCCATGAAATGGTCTTCGAGGTTTGCCCGGATCATTTCCTTGCCATCATAGATGGTCTCCGGTCCAATGAATCCACTGACATTGTTCACCATGAATGGATCAAAATATCTGGCAAATCCGTAGGTTCTGGCTTCCAAGGTCATTTCATCGACGCCTTCATCAGCATCCACAGACACTTCGGAGCCCTGCCCAGTTTCAAAGTATAGAAGGTTCGGCCCAGAACTGATGCCAAACTCAAAGGCCACCTGATAGGCTTCCTGTATGAGTTTTTTTGTGACACCGAAGCTGTCGTTGGTTTTCTCTGTTCCGGCAATGGACTGGAAGATCATGGAAAGAGGTGTACCTCTTCTCATGGCATCCATCTGGGTCGTGATGTGGGACAGCACTGTAATCTGCGTTGGCACATCGTATTTTTTCACAAACTCAAAGACTTTCTGTGCAATGCGGTTGGTGCTTTCAAAGTTATCCTCCACAGGATTGATCCCGATGCAGGCATCTCCAGAACCAAAGGATATCCCTTCCATTACTCCTAAGATGATGGTTTCCGGATTGTCTGTGGTGCTGTTGGCCTGAATACGGTAGGACAAGGTCCCCGGATGACCGATCTCTGTGTTGCATCTGGTTATTTTATGGATTTTACTGGCACCATAGACCAGGTCCATGGAACTCATGAGCTTTGCTACCCCTGCTGCCACTTCTCCGCTGATGCCTCTGGAGATTCTCTTCAGATCATCGTTGGTGGTCTTATGGTCCAGGATGAGTTCACGTAGACTTCCTATGGACATCCTTCTGATTCTCTCATAGGTCTTTTTGTTCATGCCATCCAGATTCACTCTGGTGACTTCATCTTTTTCATAGGGCACTGTTGGATTCTCCACTAGATCCTCCACCAGCATCTCCGACAGCACAACCTTTGCCGCTACTCTTTCTGTTTCATCACTGGCTGCAATCTTCTGCAGCCTGTCACCGGCCTTGGGCTCATTGGCCTTGGCCAGCACGTCTTTCACATCTTTAAACTGGTATACTTTTCCGTTGACAATTGTTTTGAGTTTCATGCTGCGCTCCTTTACATGATACTTAACCGGAATCATGGCCTTCCGGTTAGCGTGTACTTTAGCTCCTGCACATGAGGCGGCAGTATAGTAAAGAATACCCACCCGCACTCTTTAGACTGCCTTTTTTATTCACCTGGTACAAAACAACGGAAAACAACATAGCAAAAGACCTGCCACCTGTCTAAAAGGACTATATCTGAATTGATGAGTATATTTTCTATATACCATCTATCTCCGTGCCAAGTCTTCTATGTTATGTCGCTATTGTAACAATGATTGAATTTTCTGTCAATAAATTATTGAAGTCGTTTACGATGCTCTGTTATGGGTGTTAGAGCATCTTTACGCACTATAAAAGAGCACCCGAAGGTGCTCCTATCCTGCTATTATACAAGTTATTCTTACTCTTTCTTCAAACTTCTTCTAATCCTTCTGCAGTATTACGCTGAGCCACTTGTCATCCTTACGTTCCTCGCGTACATCAGATGTGACATAAACCTCCATAATACAGTATCTATTAAAAACAGAGCCCATTCTTGAATAGATTTTTAGTCATAAGAGTAAAACCGGCTTCTTTCTTTAAACTTTCTTTCCCCATCACTTCTCAAAAAAAAAAGCTAGCACTAGTGGATCATGGCATATAACAGCATAACAGAACTGTGCCCCCGTGAATAATAGGAGTTTACCCACATTTCATGACATGATATAATATGAGTGCACTCATATTGAGGGAGAGGTATAATTATGGCAAGGATTACTCCAGAAAACAAATCGGAAACCAGAGCTGCCATCATAAAAGAGTCAATGAAGCTTTTTAATGATTTTGGTTATGCTAAAACAAACACAAAAACAATAGCTCAGCGGTGTAACATAGCTGAAGGGACAGTTTTCAACTATTTTGCAACAAAAGATGATATCTTAATGGCAGTCTTTGAAGACTTATCATCACGGTCCTACTTCACAGAGACTCCATCGTCTATTCATCCTTTAGACAAAATCATAGATATTTTCATGATTCCCTTGAGAAATCTGAATCGCATCCCAAAACAGTTCGTTATGGACATCATGATTTCGGCGATGAAGTTGTCCAAGAAGAACAACACTCTACTCCATAAGCTGCTAGCTCTGGACATGTCCTATATAAAAAAAGCGGAAGAATATATGAAAGTCTCATTAGCCTTTGAGCAAAGTGAAATGACCCCACAGTTGCTTGCAGAAGTGTTTTATTCAACTGTTGCTACAGAATATCTGTTATACATTTTTAATGAGACTATACCATTCGTTGAATTTGAAAACACTGTCAGAAATAAACTACGAATACTCATGAAACCTTATCACAAAGACTTCTGCTCTTCAGTGCAGCAGGGCTAATTGCTACAAAAGGAAGCAATACACTTTGCATGGTTGCTTGTAACATGACACAGTAACAACAAGAATGCATTGGTACCCTTTTCTCTCTATTAGCCCTATGCAGCTAAGCACATATTAATGTATGGTGGAAAAAAGCTATTATATTTCCAAAGGAGTACTTTAACATGAAAACATCTATACGCATTCCAAAGTTCCTTCATGAGCTGTTTGGCATCCAACAACAACGAACCGAGTTCATCATAATTGTAGTATTTGCAGCAACAGCAACACTACTAACCTTCTTATCCACTTCTTCTTATTGGCTGCAGCTAAAATGGTATCAAACTTTAGTCTTATGGCTTTTATTTTTTGATATCTCTGGAGGCGTAGTCGCCAATCTCAGTACAGGTACCAATGAATATTACAACTACCGTCCTAAAAGCAGATGGATTTTCATTGCTGTTCACATTCAACCACTTATTTTAGCAGCAGTTCTACAAAGTCACTTTTTTATAGCTTTCATAATTTGGTCATATACCATTGCAAGTGCATCTCTGATAAATATTCTAAGAGAGAAGGTTTACCACCGTTTGTTAGCAGGAGCTCTTTGTGCAATGGCTATTATCATCTTCATCTTAAGTGACATTGCCCTTCCCTTACCCCTTACCCTAATTTATTTACTCTATATGTTAAAGGTAGTCTACTGTTTTTCTGTAAATCATACTGGGAATCCTTAATTTTCCATTGATTCTGGTTTGTCCTCATAGTATTTGCTGATTGAAAATGATTTATGGTCAAACATTGCCTTGTCATTCACCGCATCCACTTAATCATTTCTAATAGTTAACTCCACTCATGAATCCCTTGAGGTGAAGCTGAAAGCAGTTTTTGAGAAATGATCTTGTTTTCTGATGTATATAGAACTCTAGTCCAAGTACACGTTCTCTGCACTCATATAGATAAAAACAAAGAAAGACCGTACTTTCTCCTTACCAAAGAGAGCTCGGTCTTTCGTACCTTTTTGTATCATTTTACCCTTCACAGCTTAAACATTAAGGTACTCTATCAATCTTTCCTTCTGTGGCGGAATCACTTCCGAAGAGTTCAAAAACCTGAGAAACTCCTCTTCTTTTAACCATTGGTATCCAATAGTCTCCCCTTCCTGAAGCTTTACAGAGGTCTTGTCACAATCTGTAATGACCAGATAACTAATAAATATCGTATTCTTTGTGCGATGCCATCCAATCTCCTGAAATGAAATCCCTGTTAGGCCAGTTTCTTCTTGAAGTTCCCGCTTGGCTGCTTCCAGCGGTGTTTCTCCCTTTAGGGCACTCCCTCCTGCCGTCGCTTCCATCCACCCGGGGTATCCTTCCTTCTGAAAGTCCCGCTGCATGAGAAGATAGTCTCCATCCACATGCCTCACAAGCATCTCAGAAACCAGATGATATAGCCCTTGAGGAATGGGCTCCCCACGGATGAGTTCTCTATCAGCCCTTCTTCCATCTTGATCATACGCGTCCCAAATTTCCATACGTTATCACCTCTCAGTACTTAACTCGATTTATTATCTTAATCGTTCTTCTTCAAAAATCACAGCACCTGATGCATCATAGGCCATGATTTTCCGAAATTCAGCGTCTTCCTCCCAAGAAAGTATAAAGAATCCCTCATGAAAATCACTTTGAGTCAGTATTGAACCGTCTGATGTATATACTTCAATCTTAGCAATCTTTGAGTCAGTGATAATCCCGTAAGCATGAAAACCATAATCTGATTGGGACCATACATAAGTAAGTGGCTGATTTTCCTTTATCTCGATTCCTGTATAGGCATTTCCGATCCGCCAAAAGATCCCGAAGACCTGATTAATTTCAGACTTTGAGATCCACTGTTCATATCTCCCAACAATGTACTTTCCACCTGGAAAACTTTCCATATAGACTACCTCAGAAGGACCATAATGGTTGCTCCGTTCAGAGGCCCTAAATGCGGTCATTGGGTCCAGATAGAGATAACTTCTTGTGAACAGGAGAAAAGAAAAAGCAATAAGTAAAAAAGTATTTCTAATAATCTTCTGTTTTCTATTCATGAGCACCACCTGCCTGTAGAGGAATCTCGAACTTATAATACCGGTTGTAATAGTCATATTCTATATTGAGCATCTTTGCTTCTTCTGGGAAATCATGAATTGTCCATAAGCTTTTTGAAAAAATCCCCCCGGTAGAAAATCCTGAACCATCAAAATAATCTTTTCCCGTGTCATCCGTGATAATGCTCAAATTTCCAAAGGACCAGCCCCATCCCCAAAGCCTGGTATCCACATCGCTGTAGATGATATGGAGATCTCCGTTTTTTTCATAGATGATTTCTTCCACTGTGATGATACGATCGTCAATCTTTCTCTTCTCATTCACTTCAATGGAATAAAGAATATTTTCTTTGGGAATGGTCTTGGATGGATTCCGACCAAAAAAAGACATGCCAAAAGGAACCATAATCGTAAAGATCAAATAGAGGCTTCCTACAAAAAGCAATACGTTCGAAATATACAGAATCCAACCGATGATAGGATTATGCTCCTTATTGAGCGCTTTTCCGATTTCCTCGGGATCCCCAAAATTCTCCAAAGCCATTTTCTCAGCTTCTTTAGGAGTGTAGCCTTCTGATATATAGTCTTCCACGCGCTCCTCCAGATGACTTCTGAGCTCTTTATCGATGAACTCATGATCAAAGGAGAACTTCACCTGAGAAAGCACCTCTTTCAGATAGCTCTCTTTATCTTGCCAGCTCATACTGCCCCCCAAAAACAACCTTTTCCACAGACTCGGTAAAGACATTCCACTGCTCTTTTTCAAGAGCCAGCTGTTTTTTTCCTTTCACCGTAATCTGATAATACTTCCTTTCTCTTCCCGCATCCCCTTTAGACAGATAAGACTTCAGCCATCCCATATTCTCCATCTTATGCAGCACAGGATAGAGCGTTCCCTCTTTGAACTGGAAAGAGCTGTCCGAGCGAAGCTCCAGCTCCTTGATGATCTCATAGCCATACATATCCTGACTGGAAAGAAGAGACAGAAGGAGCAGCGCCGTGGTTCCACCCAATAGATTTTTATCAAAATTCATGAGAAATCCTCCTTTCTTTATACCTAGACCTTCTATGATTATGATACCTTGAACCTCGATGTATGTCAATGCGAAGCTTTTCTATTTTACCACGCGAAAAAATCCGCCAGTCTTCGCCAGCGGATCTCATTATAGTTTGGCTATTCTTCTGGAAGGAAACTTTCCTCAATAATCTCTTCTGTATCAGCATCCACATATTTTAGGTGAAGCTCCACTTCTTCCCCCTGGAATGTCTGATAGAATCCTACAGAAAGAAGAATCGTAAACCCAGAAAAATCAAATGCATTCTCATATCCTGCCCGGTCCACATATACTTCCACTTCTTTGTATCCATTGTTTGTTCTGATGTCTTTGATATAGGGCGTATCTTCCCCTTCGATAAGCTCATTGAAAGATTCTTTGATGCTATCAGACATCTCTTCCATCATCTCTTTATGCTTACTCCGGGACATCTTGATCCAAAGAGAGCCATCTTCCATGACCTTTGCATCAGAAAAATCTGGGTTCTCTTTCAGATACGCTTCTCTGTCAAAACCGCTGAGATCCCCAGCCATATCTGGAGGCAAGGTCACCTCAACACTGAGTAGGTTCTTGTCCACATTAGGTCCAGCTGACTCTTCGTCCTCCATTTCTGTTTCTACTGATGATCCCTCTTGAGGTTCCTTCCCTTCTTCTTTCTTTGAGCATCCAAAACTGAATGCAAGAAGCAGCAGCATAAACCCGGCAATGATCTTTCTTTTCATTTCATCTCCTCCAATCCTTACTTAATTCAAATTGTCTGCTCTAATATAGAAATCAGAATTCGTATTAAACATATTGTCCTTGAACGCCAATACAAGACTGCCACTGTCCTTGTGTGTGCCAAAGAACATTACTGCTTTGCTCTTTGCGCCCTTGATTGTCTCACTGGGATATTCATCTGAAAAGTTGGGATACACATATCCTGTATTTCCCTGTTCATCAATGAGGGTGAAGGAGTACTCTGAAATGTACACCGGTTCCTCCATACTCACATTGGCATAGCTGTAGGCAATTTTATAGACAGCCTCTGGGTTCTTCACCTCATACTCATTTCTCTCAGAGGTTTTTTCAACTGAGTCTATGGTCACGGTATATACACCATCTTCTGTGGTGATTTCAATGGTCTCTCCCACAGCAAAGGTATTCTCGTACTCCGGCAATGCCCCGTTCAGATTCACTTCAGCCTCACTGCCTACTTGCAGGGAAAACACACAATCGGACTGGGATGAAAAGAAGTTGTCATAATAATGGACCTGAATCTTGCTGCTTTTTTCGGTGGTCCCCACGGCAAAGGAAGCAAGGGTTTTGGCTGCCATCGGCGTATATTCGGGACTGAATCCAGAATCCACCGGATACGTGTCCATCATGTTTCCACCTTCATCCACCATCTTGAACTCCATATCCGAAATGTAGATTTCATCCTCGCTGCGAAGATTCTCATAAAGATACTCAATAAGAAGTACCTGCTCCACCTCTTTCTCCGAGAACTCGTTGCGCTCCTCCGTTTCCTTCACACTGACAATGGTCAATGCATACTGGTCATCAAAAGTGATACGGTCTCCAATGGTATACACAACATCTTCATCCTGTTCATCCACAGCATCTTCCGGGGCATCCACAGGTTCTTCCTTCTTCACCGGCACATCTCCATCGGTTTTCTTCACAGATTCTACACTGGAACCGCACCCAGAGAGTGCAAGTATAGACAAAAGCACTACCGCAATCCAGTTTTTTTTCATTTTCCATTCCCCCATTATTGATTCATATAGTTCTATACGTACACTGTAGCACTTTCATTGTCCCGAAAACCGTACAGTTGTTAGATCGTTCACCTTCGATCATTAACACAATCTTTTTTCAACCAATGAAAAAAGCTCCAGCAAAACCGCCAGAGCCTTTCCATTTGAAAATTGATTTTAATGTCCGTAAGATAAGAAGCAGGTGGATTACAGAACTAGAAGCCTGGCATCATCAGTACCGACGGCCCCTCATCCTTCATCTCTAATACCATAAACACTGCTTTTCGGATGGCCATAGCCGGGATATCCTCATACTGCTGCCCTTCAAAAATGACACTTCTGCAGTAGGTCTTTTCATCCAAAAGGTCCGAACAGGAACCGCAGTAGCTTTCCGTGATTTCTATGGGTATGATCTCTTCTATCAGCTTTCCATTCAAATAGAGTGCATTAGACTGAGAAATATCTTCTTTGTCCAGTTTGGTTTCAAACCACTCCACCTGAACCCCTTTTGTCTGAAGCCCATCGTTCAGTCTCCTCACTTCTTTCTGAAGAGTAGTTCCTGTATCAAAGCACCGGTCACAAGTTTCTCCTCCAACATCTAAATGCTTCCATTCAATCAGCACTTTATTCATATTTTCCCTCTCTTTTAACTTCTCAGTGAAAAGAATCTAATTCTCATGATTTCACTGACTGTCCAACAAATAAATTCTAACTTAAGCTTTTATTGCCCACCTGAGCTTTGCAGATCTAGCCCTGCCGTTGCTTCTGATTTCCTCATCCGAAGGTCTGATGGGACTCTTGGCCACATCACTGTAAATGCCTTCCCTTTGATAATGCTTGAACGCTTTCTTCACAAGACGGTCTTCCCCGGAATGGAAGGTAAGAATGGCGACACGTCCACCCGGTGCCAGCACATGGGGAAGCTTCTCCAGAAACTCAAAAAGCACTTCAAACTCGCTGTTCACATCAATTCTCAATGCCTGGAAACATCTCTGACAGGACTTCTTGATGTCGTCTTTTCTCGTTTTTTCGGGAATGAACTGCAGCGCTTCAGAGATGATCTCCCGAAGCATGGTGGTGGTGGAAATTTCGATGCCCTTCTTATTGTACTTTGTGATAGCCTTTGCTATGACATCTGCATAAGGCTCATCAGCATTCTCGATGAACATCCCCTCCAGTTCTTCTTCTGTGAGGGACTTCAGCCGCTCCGCTCCAGAGACGCCTTTCTTAGGATCCAGTCTCAGGTCCAGGGGACCATCTACCTTGAAGGAGAATCCTCTCTCCGGATTGTCGATCTGCATGGAAGACACTCCGAGATCCGCCAGGACAAAATCAAGAGGTCCTGACTCTTTTGCCACCTCATCAATCTCCGCAAAGTTTCTCTGGAGGATGGTAAGAATCTCCGGTCCAAATCCTTGGGCGGCCAGTCTTTCTCTTGTTTTCGGAAGTTCTATGGGATCCACATCCAAAGAATAGAGATGCCCTTTCCCTTGAAGCTTCGCTGCCATTTCTTTTGTGTGGCCTCCATAGCCTAAGGTTGCATCGAGGCCCTTCTGGCCTGGCTGGATGTTGAGAAACTCCAGAATCTCCTCCACACAGATGGACCGGTGCATCCCCGCTGGGGTGCTTCCCTTCTCCATGACCTTCTTCACGGTATCCTGATACTTTTCCGGCTGAAGCTCTTTATACTTTTCCTCAAACTTCTTCGGATGGGTCCCGCTGTATCTTTTTCTTCTTTTATGTTTGACCTCTGTCTGCTCTACATTTTTCTTTTCGTCCATGTTCTATGTAAGAAGTACTTCTTAGGTAAGCTCATCTAAAGATGGGCTCTGCCTTTTTCCTTCTTCTCCTCCTTTTACACTAGTCCTCACTACCCATACTACCTTATTTTCAGTGATTTGTAAGCAACAAGAGTGCCGTTCCTATCGAAAAAGTGTCCCCTATCTTATACTCTGAACTTTCCTGAGAACACAAAAAATGCACAGATTTTCATCCATGCATTTTTGTGTAGTCAAGCTATAGAGAGCTGTTAGAAATTTCCATCTGCCTTCATTTCTGTAAGAAGGGTGTTTGCAAGTTTCAGGTAGTTGTCCCAAGCGCCGTTTCTCACGGTGAATCCGCTGGAAGCGTAGTTTCCGGATTCATCGATGGCTGGAAGCTCACTTAGATCCAGAAGATCCTGAGTTTCCACTACCTTTGCATTCAGTGCATCCATCTGAACATTGAATCCGATTCTGGATGGCTCATCATACTGTACAGAACCATACTTGGAAAGACCATAGTACATTTTCTGTGCCGGTGCTTCGATGTCTTTTGCTGCATCAGCAAATATCTCATCGTATCTGACAGAGGTGATCTTCTTGTCTTTCAGGGTCACCTGAAGACGGCCTGTAAGTCCGCCGCCCAGTTCTTCAGAGATCTCATAGTACTTTTCAGTGGCAGGCTCAGCCATCAGTGCAGACAGCTTTTCTGCCAGAGGAAGCATGGACTGGTTGATGCTGTTGGAAGCTCCTGAAACAACTTCAAACTCTCCAGTGAGGCTCTGGGATTCCATCATCTGCTTTTCTACGAGAAGAACGCTTTCAATCCAGGCAGCGCCCTTTACAGCCTTCATATCATAGTTGTATTCTGATGTACGCTTTGGCACATTCTGATAAAATCTGTTGTAGTAGTTGGGTCTTGTCATTTCATTGAACTCCACAAGAACCATCTCATCTCCATTCATGACCACTTCAAGAATCCCCAAGTGCCCCTGTCTGAAACGTTCCTCCACGCGGAAGTAGTCTCCCTTGGTGATGCCAAGCTTTGGCTGGATGCTCCATTCGGAGGCTTCCACTTTTTCCTCTTCCTGAGGTGTTTCCGCTGGTGTTTCTGCTGGTGTTTCAACCTGTGGCGCTTCCTTTGCTGCACATCCGGAAAGAGTCAGCACAAGGCCAAGAGCAGTGATTCCTTTAAGAAGATTGCTTATGTTTTTGTTCATATTCTGTACCCCTTATTTGTTTTATTTTGATCTTCATTCCTGGTTTTTGTTACGTATTTATCATACTAATCTTTCCAGGAAATCAGAATGCACAAAACAAGGGCAGCACCCCAACAAAACACGGATTCGTTAATTTCTAATCAATCTTCTCTTCCTTCATCCGGGCACGGTACTCCATGGGCGTTTCTCCCGTGGCTTTTCTAAACTGCTTTGCAAAGTACTCGGCGCTTTGATACCCCAGCCGCTCAGCAATCTCATAGCTTCTCAGCTCCTCCTCCTGAAGAAGCACCATGGCCCGCTGGACTTTGACACGGAAAAGATATTCTCCTAAGGTCAGTCCCGTCTCCTCCTTAAACACTTCACCCAGATGATTTTTGGTGAGGTAGAACTTTTCCGCCAAGCGGTCCAGAGTCAGCTTTCCTTCAGGATGGAGCAGGATAAACTCTTCCAGCTCCCTCACCAGGGGATGCTCTCCTTTATCCGGCAAAAGGTACGCCATGATGCTTACCAGTCTGTCAATTCGATCCATAAACTGAAGTTCCAGTTCTTGAATCGATGCCTCTTTGGACAATCGGGATCTGCTCATTTGGTAGTGAGGATAGAGGGGTGCCAGCCAGGGACTTCTTCTCTCCACCTCCAGAAGAATCTCCTCATAGACCTTCTCCAGCACCAGGGCGGTTTTCAAAAGATCTAGATTCAGGGCTTCGTAGGCGGTTTTCACTAAGGATGCACTTCTCTTTAACGCATCTTCCTGTCCAGAAACGATCTTTTCTGTGAGATCCAGCACTTCCTTTTGAGGATAGTACAGGTCCACACTATCTAAAAGCTTTTCTTCCAGAAGTCTCTTTTCTTCTTTTTCCTTTTCCACCTGGGATAGATGAGCCGAAACTTTCAGAAACATGCTCCGAAGCTCCTCTTCTTTCACCGGTTTTACGAGATAATCAAAAATGCCGTAAGCAATGGCTTCCTTCGCCAAAGAGAACTCCGCATAGTCGCTGAGAAACACCACATACTTCGAAAGATTTCTGGCCTTCACTTCTTTCAGCAGAGACAGTCCATCCATCCGAGGCATTCGGATGTCTGAGATGAGAAGATCCACCGGTTCTTTTTCCAGCATCCGAAGGGCTTCTATCCCATCCGCCGCTTCCGCATGAAGAAGGAAAGAAGAGTCTTCGCTCCACAGAGGCAGTCTACGGATCTGCCTTCTGAATACTTCCATATCATCCACAATCATGACCTTCCATGGTCTTTTCATTGTTTTCTCTCTCCTTTTTGAGGAAATATCAGATGTACCACAGCGCCTGCTCCTTTTTTTCCTTCCATGGTGATCTCTCCCTGATGCTTTTCCATGATTTTTTTGACGGTGGCAAGACCAATGCCTGTCCCTTCATACTCTTCTCTATTGTGGAGCCTTTGAAGCACTTCAAAGAGTTTATCTTTATCTTCCATGTCAAATCCCGCACCATTGTCTCTGATGGTGAGGATATATCCTTTGTCCGTATTCTCAGCCTGCACCTCAACCACTGCTTGCTCTACGTTTTTCGTAAACTTCACTGCATTGGACAGAATGTTTCTTAGAGCCTGCCTGAAGAGCATCCGGTCCGCCCATAGATCAGGAAGGGACTCCTCCATCTGAAGAACGATGTTTCTCTCCTCACAGGAAGCTTTCTGCTCCAGAAACAGGGACAGCACTTCTTCCCGCACATGAATCCACTCCATCTTCAGCTGGGTTTTGGATACCACTGAATACTGCAGCAGCTGATCAATGAGGGCAATCATCTCCGTTGATGTTTTCTCAATCTGATGCAGCATGTCCTTGGGATCCTCTTTAATGGCGTCTGCCAGGTCCTCCTTGAGCATCTTCACATAGGCATCAATGGCCTTTAAGGGAGATTTCAAGTCATGGGAAATGGTATAAGAGAAGCTTTCCAGCTCCGATACCGCCTTCTGAAGATCCTTTGTTCTTTCCTCTACCCTTTGGCTGAGCTCCTGATTGAGTGTGCGCACTTCATCCATGGCCTTCTGATAATTGGTCACATCTCTCCCCACTGAAATAATCTTCGGCTGTCCATCCTGCTCTTCTATTTTGGCATGGAGCCACAGATAATGGCGCTCTCCTTCTTTTCCAAGAATGACCACTTCAAAGTTGTTCACTTCTTTCTCTTCTTTCAAAAGCTCCACCAGCTCTTCCCGGACAAATGGATCCAGGTAAAGGTCTTCCATGTTCTTTGTAAGAAGCTCCTCCACCTCATAGCCGAGGATCTCCTTCACCGAAGGAGAAGCAATAAGAACCTTGCCGCCCAAGGTGGTTTCAAGGTAAAGATCATGGATTCCTTCAAAAATGGTCATGTACTTCTTTTCGCTTTTAAGAAGAGACTCCTGGTTTTCTAGAGCTCTCTGAAAATACCGCACCGCAATGCCGCCCATGATGATGAATAAAATGGCGGACAGGAACAGCGTCACTTTCGTTTTATCGTCTGGAGGCATCAGCCACTCTCCGATCCTTTTCTCCTCAATGATGCCGTTCTGGATGGAAAGAATAAAGCCAATGAAAAGAAGCCCAAAAGAAACCATCCCTGCCATGATCCGTCCGCTGTACCTGCTGGAAGAGGGGGACTTCAGTCGTAGAATCCTTCTTACTGGAGGGAGAAGAAGCACTGCATCACAGACCGCAACGAGCACAGACTCCATGAGGATTCCTCTCATGACAAAAAGCACCACGATACCTCTGCTGATTTCCGTCACCGCCTGTGGGTTCCAGAAAGGAGGATTCCAGCGGAAGAGAAGCGGAAAAAGAGTGCTGTACAACATCCATCGCAATGCGGCGTGCAAGGCCTGAATCACGTATAGATTATTGAGCCAAACCCTTTCTTTTCTTCTCCACTCTGTTCCTTTTCCATGGAGATAAATCCAGAGGAGAAACGACAGGGCTGGCACCAAGGATGCCCATCCATTGGAAAAGCCCAGTATAAAAGGGTACAGAACAGTTCCACCAAAAAATGCACTGATGAGTCCATAAAAAGGTCCCCAGGCCAGGCTCACAAGAAGTGGAAACCCGATGCTCCAGACAAAATTCAGCCTGAATCCACTGAAATTGAGCCTGATGGAGGCATAGATCAGTATCAGTCCCATAAGTCCAGAAAGGAGAGAGACTGTTACTTTATATATCCTGTCAGAATCCTTCCTGAGCGTCTGTTTGTCTGCTGTTTCCATCTTCTTCCCCCCTCATCGCGAACTAAACTTTGTTTTCATTCTATCACAATTTCTGGTTATCCAAAGAAAATCTTAACCGAAAACATATCAGAGAATATCACGTGTGATGGAAGGATAAAAAGCTGCTTTTCTCTTCACATTTAAATACTTCTTCTCCTCGCCGCTGTAAATGATCCATAGGTTCGTCTATTTTCTGATGTGACGCGATACGATACAATAAGAAGAAAAAAGTCGAGTCTTTTGCTTTTCCCTCCGATACACTGGTGATAAGAAAGGAAGTGCCCCTATGCTGAAAGAACTGAATCAGGTCATGGATTACATTGAGGACCATCTCACCGACGAAGACCTGTCCCTGGATAAAATCTCATCCTTTGCTGGTGTGTCTGACTATCATTTCCGTCAGATCTTTTATCATCTCAGCGGATACACGCTCAGTGAGTACGTTAAGGGAAGGAGGCTTTCTGAAGCCAGTGAGGATCTTTTGCAGGGAGCCCACGTCACTGAGGTTTCATATCGGTATGGATACCAGTCACTGGACGGATTCACAAGGGCATTTAAAAAGTGGAGCGGTTCACTCCCCTCTGAAGTACAAAAAAGTGGTAGAGGTTTTTCCTTTCAAAGAATCAGCTTTGTGATCAAAGTACAAGGAGGTACTAAAATGGAGTATCAAATCATTGAAAAACCAGCGTTTTACTTTGCCGGTGTCAGCAGGCGCGTTCCCATGCAGTTTGAAGGAGTCAACGAGGAGATTGTGAACCTTGCAAAAAGCATCACCAAAGAGCAGCGGGAAGAGCTCCATCGACTGAAAAACGTCGAACCTATGGAAATCATCAACGCATCCTATGAGGCAGATTTTCATTTTCAGAAAGAAGATGGTTATCTTACCCACCTCATTGGAGTCCTCACCACAGAAGAAACTGCAGGAGAAGGCTTGGAGCTGGTCCCTGTCCCGGAAGCTGCCTGGGCAGTGTTCCCAAATGAAGGCCCTTTTCCAAAAACTCTTCAAGACACCATGGCGAGAATCTACGGTGAGTGGCTGCCAGCTTCAAGCTATGAGCTGCTACCTCTACCCTTCTTCTCCTTCACTAAAATGACTACTGATCTACAAGATGTTTCCTACAGTGAAATCTGGATTCCGGTGAAACGGATAGAATGATCTGTCCATAAGGATTTCCCTCTAAAGAGAAAAGGCGATGAGCTCCATTACTCATTGCCTTATACACCAGTGCAATCATACACTGCCCTATTCCTCTGTATCAAAATTGTAAAAATCCAGATCTTTGCGGTAAGTTTTCTCTGTAAAATCTGACATCATCTCATGAAAGCTTCTCTTCTGCTTTTTCAAGCCTAAAGTTCTTCTGCTGACTATGACATGAAAGTACTTTTCTTTCACATAGAGATGAAGATGTGCGGTTCGTTTTCTAAGAATCCGATCGGCAGGCTCGCATGACTCTATCTCCTCAAAAGAAAGCGGATATACAGCCGTAACCTTTGTCTGCCACTTATTAAGCACATACAGCGTGTACCCTCTTTCATCCAGAACCACAAACCCGGTGTCATTCAGAAAGCCTGAGGTGCCGCTCCAGAAAGCCACGGATAAAAGGAACAGTATATTGAAAAGCCTGATCTCCAAAAACAGCACATAGAGGATGAAAGAAGCAAGTGCCATCCATCCTAGTATTTTCTTTCTTTTGGTCCAAAGAATCCGCTCATCATCCTCTACGCCATTGAGAATGATGAGATACAGTACGTTATCTACCTTTGCAGAAGGATCCACAGCTCTTATGGCTTTTTCCACAGACTTATCCCGCAATATAAACATAGTTACTCCTCCATGATGTCTTATTTGAATAATACTTATTGTCACTATCTAGTATGCACAATTTTATTCCATAGGACAATGCTTTTTCTGACGCCTTATGAGTATATGACTGTGGTGGATTCTAGTCCGTCAAAAAGTACCGGACCATGATGGCGCCAAACCCCAGCACTAAAAACATCAGCACATACACAAGCCACAGCTCAGCGGATCCAATGCCGCTGCCTCTCTGATTTCCAGACTCTCCTACAAGAAGAGACTCTCTGATGTCTTCTCCTGTCTCATCATAAAATGACACATCTGTAAGATGATAATTGTATAGCTCCTCATTCTCACTTTTTTTCAGCTCCTCCACCAGAGCCTCTAAAGAAAAGACTTCCAGAAACTGCAGGTTTTTCACAGGAAATGTAAGGGTCCTCTCTACTCTCTCATCCGATACCCATCCTGGTGACTTATAAGCACTGAACTCCAGCCCGTACCGTGCAATGTCTTTGGAAAGACTGTATCCGCTGACCACCACTTTTTTTTCTTCCTGGTCTTCCCAGTAAAATGTCTGGATCACAGAACTGTAGGATGAAGTTCTTAGATCCGCCCGGATGATCCGATACTTACCATTGACTCCCTTTTCAAATTCTGCAACACCGTTTCTCGTCTCTCTCTTCAGATCCTTAAAAGAAACAAGAAGAGCGCCCTCCTCAAGACGCAGGGTCTCCAGGGCATACCCTTCAAACTCCTTTTCAAAAGGGTAGACATACTCCGTCACAGCTTTTGATAAATCTCCTTGAACCAAGGTGTATCTGAACTCATAACTGTAGATACCAAAAGCAATAACCAGCGCAAAAAGTGCACTCAGCACTGCGCCAAGAAGCTTTGTTTTCTTCACTTTTTTTAAAAACTTCAGTTCTCTTTCTGGCGCTTTCTCCACATGCTCCATCTCATGAGAGAGACTCTCCGCTTTTTTTCTGCAGGATGCACAGCCTTGCAGATGCTCTTTTATAAACTCATTGGTTTCTTCCCTTGTGAGCTCCTCCACAAAACTCGGGAGCAGATCTTCAACAATGCTGCACTCCATCTCACTTTTCATTTGTTTCCACCTCCATGATCTTCTGCTTTCCTCTGTAAAAAGTTACCCGCGCCCAGTTTTCTGTGCGTCCAAGAATCTCTCCAATCTCTCTGAAACTCAAATCCCCAGAAAGCCTTAACTGCATAACCTCCCGAGTCTTCTCCTCAAGTTTTTCGATTCTTTCATAGAGAATTTTCTTCTCTTCCCTTTCCAGCATCTCCGTCTCTGTCTCTTCCCCCGATGCCAGAGTATCCATAATCTCTTCCAGAGGTTCCGGTTGATACAGATTTCTTCTTTTCGCTTCCTTATACCAAAGATGCTTTGCAATCTGGCAGAGCCAGACAGAGACCTTACAGTCCCCACGGAACTCCTTGTAGCTTTTCACCGCCTGATAGAAGGTTTCCTGGGTCAGATCTTCGGATAAGTCTGCACTGCCTGAAAGTACATACAGGTACTTGTACACCGTCTGAAAATATTCTTCGTAAAGCTTTCCTACATCCTTCACCTTCCACCTCCTGTTACTGATATGAGTATATAGATGACGTTTCGTTACAGAATCTCAGAAGTTTTTTTCTTTCCCCACCCAATAGCGCCTTTTTGCTCTATTTTGAGATATCGGGTGGGAAACCTGCTATGGGTAGCGTATCACATCCTCAAAAGCCTTGCCATGAATCCTTTTTTTCTAAAATTAAAAACAAAGCAGTGGTCACATCATGCTTCCACTGCCTCTCATATATTGTTCTACTTTTCTTCTTCCTCTTTCTTCCAGGCAAGATACTGCTCTCTGCCCAGTTCATAAAGATCATTTCCCTTGCTGTCAATGATGACAGTCACTGGGAAATCCTTCACATCCAATCTTCGGATGGCCTCTGGCCCAAGCTCTTCATAAGCGATGGTTTCCTGCGCCAGGATGGTCTTTTTGATGAGAGCCCCTGCGCCACCGATGGCGGCAAAGTAGATGGCTCCATGCTCCACCATTTTTCTCTTCACTTCATCATTTCTCTTTCCCTTGCCAATCATGCCCATGAGTCCAAGATCCAGAAGTCTTGGGGTATAAGCATCCATTCGAAGACTGGTGGTAGGTCCCGCAGACCCGATGACTTCTCCTTCTCTTGTGGGGGTGGGTCCTACATAATAGATCACCGCTCCCTCAATGTCAAAGGGCAGCGCTTCTCCGTTGTCCAGACGCTCCATGAGCTTTTTATGGGCAGCATCTCTTGCGGCATAGATGGTTCCTGATAAAAGCACATTGTCTCCAGGCTTCAGATGCATGACCTTTTCTCTTGTTAGTGGCGTTGTCAGTTTTATCTCCATTATAAGGTCACCTCCTTATGACGGGTGGCATGACAGTTGATGTTCACGGCCACAGGCAGTCCTGCGATGTGGGTCGGGAAGTACTCGATGGCCACCTTCAGGGCTGTGGTCTCTCCCCCAAAGCCCTGGGGTCCGATGCCCATGGCATTGATGGTTTGAAGAAGCTCTTTTTCCATCTCCGCATAGTAGGGATTCTCGTTGTAGTCTTCCAGCCTTCTCATGAGCGCCTTCTTCGCCAGATAGGTCACCTTGTCAAAGGTGCCCCCAATACCAACGCCAACCACCATGGGTGGGCACGCATTGGGTCCAGCCAGCTCCACGGTCTCTAGGATAAACTGCTTGACTCCTTCGACTCCTTCAGAGGGCTTCAGCATCTTCAGGCGGGACATGTTCTCAGAACCAAATCCTTTTGGCGCCACCATAATTTTTAAGGCATCTCCTGCCACCAGCTCATAGTGGATGACCCCTGGTGTATTGTCTCCCGTATTCTTTCGGTTTAAAGGATCTCCCACCACGGATTTACGAAGAAGCCCTTCTTCATAACCCTCCCGGATTCCCTGGTTTATGGCATCCTCCAATAGTCCATTTTCAATGTGGACTTCCTGTCCCATCTCCACAAAGACTACCACCATGCCGGTGTCCTGACACATGGGCACCATATCTCTTTCAGCGATTTCCGCATTTTCGATGATCATCCCCAAGGTATTGGTGGCCAGGATCCACTTCTCTTTTTTCTTCTGTTCCCGAAGAGAGGCCATGACATCCTCGGGCAGGAAGTAATTGGCATCCATGACCAGTTTCTTGACTTCTTCCGTGACCTTTCTCGCATCAATTATTTTCATCTCTTATCCACCTTTTTCTGCTCTTTGTACGACTCAAATAGAAATGCCGCACTTCCTACATTCCATAGCTTGTGCGGCATACTCACCTATCTACTGATTCTGTCTTCTTTTGGCCAGCGCCAGCACTCTGTTCATTTCGTTGTTGACGATCATAAAGCCTTCATCCACACCCATACCAGGCTTTGCCAGCACCTGCTTGGCTCCGCAGGCCATACCGATGTTGGTGCAGACCTCTGCACTTCTGTTGGTCTCATTGCAGGTTCCGCCAAGATAGGCACCAATACCTTTTTCCTTGCAGTAAAGGATGGCTTCAATGGAATTGTTCACGCCGCCAAGATCTGGTGTCTTCACCTGAATCATGTGACCCGCCTTATTGTCTGCAAAGTACACCACATCATCATAGGTGTTGCACCACTCATCTGCCACCAGCTCCACATGGATGTTTCGATCATCAAGGATCTTCGTGAGGTCTCGAAGCGCTTCCATTTGTTTCGTTCTTTCGCCCACATCCATAGGACCTTCGATTCTAAGAAGGAATGGCTTTGCAGCTTCTTCCAGTGTCTTCAGATAATCGGCCATCTTCTCCAGATCCTGGTTAAAGATTCTTCCGATGGTGCCATAAACATCCACATGGAAGATTGGGGTATAGTCTTCTGTCATCTTATACTGAAGCACTCTATTTCTCATCCAGGTGATGTAGTTTAAAAGGATCTCTCCGTTTTCACCGAGCTTTTCCTTCACATTGTTGATCAGTGCATGAGGCATGACGTCGGTGCCCTTGATGATCATCTTGTCCACGTTGTTATACCTGTCATCTCCACTCTGGGCGAAGATCGGCACACGGCTTAGTTCCACCCCAGTTTCATATTCCTTCTGCACGATCTCAGCCATGGTGACTCTGTTGCACTTGGCTGCCGCATCCAGCAGCGCCTGGGTCATCCCATAACGGATGGCGGTATGCAGTCTTTTCCCTTCATAAGAAAGGCTGTCGATCTCATCGGCCAGAGGCTTGAACGAAGAGGCATCTTTACCAATGAGATGCTTCTTTGCTATGTCTTCAATGACTGGAATAAAATCCTTTGCGATGAAAAGAGGATCTCTTCCACCTGCACCGGAGTACTGGACCGCAGCACAGTCTCCATGAGCGATTTCTCCATTTTCAAGAATCAGCATCACAGAGATGCTTTCTCCTGGAACCCTGATGGAAGTGAAACCTTCGGTCTCTGGTTCTCCCACATACATAAATCCATCATGACCCGCACCATTCACAATGGCCTTCTGGTCATCAAAATAAAACCCGGTTCTGCCTTCTGAACACACCACATCAATAATCTTCATTTTACTTCTTTTCCTCCGGTCTGCCGATGAGATTTCCCTTACCAACGGCAAAAATATCGTCTACTGTCATCTGGAAAGTCACGTCTCTGTTTTCAAAGCGTCCTCTCTCCATGAGTTTTTCTTTGTTGAAATCTATGAGGTCCTGGGTGAAGGGAAGATTTCCTGGCATCAGGTATCTTACCGCTCCCTGGTTGTCTCTGGCTGGCATCATCTTTCCAGCGTTATATTTGCTTGGCGCAAATGGAATGTCCACAATGCCCAGCTTAAAGGCTTCCACCGTGCCTCTAGCAAAGTCTCCCTTGCCCACTTCATAGACGCTGTCCAGCATGCACTTGGTTTCCGCCTTGATGATCTTGATTTCCATTTCCAGTTCCTTGCTCATGGGCATTCTCTGTCCCCGGAGCATGTTGAGGGTCATCTTAGTGTCTCTGATGCCCTGTGCATTGGCTTCCATGGTTGGAATCCCCAAAGCTTCATGAGGCGTCTTTACAATCACCTTGGTGGCTCCTGCCATGGCTGCAGTAGCTGCGCCTAGAGAGATGACACCAAAAGCCTTGGCTTCATCGGCTGGGAACCCGCCCATCCACTGATGGAACACAGTGGTGACAAACACATCGTTGTAACCGAATCTTTTCAGATATTCTTCTGTCTGCTCTTCCAGAGCACGGATGGCTGCCACGTCCTGGATGATGTTTCCACACTGTCCATAGCCTACGGTGATGTTCTTCACGCCCTGCTCTGCTGCAAGAAGCGCTTCGAGAATCGCCACAGTATTGGAGATGGAAGGGGGCACCAAGGTACCTGTCAGTGGTCCGAAAGGTTCACGGTTCAGTTCAATCCCCTGCTCCTGATACCATCCGGTGAGTCTGTCGCAGTACTGCCAGTCTCTGATGGTTCTTTCCATGGATACGCTCTTGGCGTAGGGAATGTTATAGCTGATGCCTCCGCCCTCATTGGAAGTCCATCCGGAAGCGGTGATGATTTCACTTAAAAGTCTTGCATCCGGTGTGCCGTGTCTTGCCTGGATGGGATTCTTGATGGACTCATAGACTTCTCTACAGCCCTTGACCCCATGATTCACCGCTGGGAATCCATTGAGGAGAGATCTTCCCGCCTTGATGGATTCGTCGATGCCCACCTGGCATTCATTATAGCGGTTCTGTCTTGTGTAGGAATCAATGGTGGAGGGCAGAAGATCTGCACCACCTTCCTCTTCCAGGTAGTTCAGCAGCTTGATGTGTTCACTGATAAGCGCCACACCTGCTCTTGGCTGCGCCAGGGTCACCCCTTCTTCCTTGGCTTTTCTGAGCTTTTTGGCAAAGTTCTTCTCATCAGGTACTTTCTTCAGATACTCTACAGCTTCTGTCAGGTCCACATCTTTTCCTGTGGGCCAGTGAGTGAGAATCTCTTCCCGGATCTTAAAAAATTGCTCTTCTGAGAGTTTTTTGTTTTGCAGGTCCATTTTTTTCTCCTAACATTTCACAACATATTTTTTCAGCATTCGTAAGGCTTTTTCCTCGTCCACCATGGCCAGTAATCCAAGGGCGGAGAGTACATATTTTTCATCAATGAGATACTTCGGATGTCTTGGCTTTAACGATTCCAGATCCTCTTCATGGAACAGTCCCGCTTTCAGGATCTCTTCCGGATTTCTGGAGTTCACAATGACACCACCGGTACCTACCAAATAGGGAAGCTCCATGAGATCCTTGCCTTCCTGGGAATACATCATCCCTAGAGGTGAATAGACTGGCGTCACAGTCCCCGCGTGACGCTTCATGGAGATGTCCACACAGATTTTCGCCATGACTTCATCAAACTGAAGCTCCTCTTCCGTGGAAGGCACAAAATCTGTATGCTCATTTCTGAAGGTGAACTCTTTCTCCACATCCATCTCTTCCAGGTGACTGAGCTTATAACGTCTCAGATATCTTTTACCTGCCGCCTCATAGAGAGAAAGAGCGGAGTATCTCATCCCCAGGTCCCCTTCAACAGTTCTCTTTGCCACGGGCTCCTCCAGTCCTCTTAAGACCACAGAAGGCTTGCTTGGCGCTCCTTCACAAACGCTGTGCACATCTGTGGTGGCTCCTCCAATGTCCACTACAACAAGGTCGCCGATACCATCTTCATGCTTTGTCCCCTGACTGAGCACTTCGGCAGCTTTAAGCACCGCTGCAGGTGTTGGCATCAGAATGCCATTGATGAGATCTTTGGCCTTGGACATCCCTTTGGCTTTCACAATATTTTCCATGAAAATATTCCGTATGGTCTCACGGGCAGGCTCCACGTTGATCTGATTGAGACTGGGCATCACATTTTCTGTGATGTGATAATTCATCTGCCCTTCAAATATCTCAATGATCTCATCGTTTGCGCTCTTGTTCCCCGCAACCACCACCGGAATCTTAATTTCCGCATCTTTCAGCATCCTGGCATTATGGATGATGACGTCTGTATTTCCTCCATCGGTTCCACCTGCAAGAAGAATCATGTCTGCCTTGGCATTCTTGATTCTCTTCACTTCACTCTGGTTCAGTTTAAAACTGAATACATCTGTGACTCTGGCCCCTGCACCCAACGCAGCTCTTTTTGCTGCTTCCATGGTCAGCTCAGGCACCAGGCCAATGGAGACAATTTTTAACCCGCCTGCAGCCGAAGAGCAGGCGAGTTTCTGTTCAAATTCTATATCATTGGGAAGATCATTCATGAGCAGCTCAAAAGCTTTTCCAAACCCTTCCATCACGTCGGTCTCCACAGTCGTATATGATTTTGCAGTGGCCAGGATGAGGTCTTCCTCTTTGCTTACTGCTGTAAGCTTGGTGTAGGTGCTGCCAAAATCAATAAATAGATATGCTTTCATGGCGCATTAAGCCCCTACCACAGCTTCAAGTAAACCCAAGTCTTCCTTCAGGTCATGAATGGCTGTCGCAACAGTGGTTCCAGGTGGATATACCCGGTCAAAGCCCATCTGCATGAATCTCTTCTTCACTTCCTGGAAGTCCTGCTTTCCTACTACGATGTTTCCACCGACATACAGCTTAATTCCAGAAAGTCCTGCTTCGTCACACTTCTCTCTCATGCCTCTGCAGTCAATTTCCCCGTGACCGTAGAGAGAAGAAACCATGATCACTTCTGCTCCCGTTTCAATGGCAGCATTGATGAAGTCTTCCTGTGGAGAAAGAACTCCAATATTGACCACATGAAATCCTGCTTCTGTAAGAGAATAGTCGAGGATCTTGTTTCCCACCGCGTGGCAGTCGGCTCCAATTACCCCTAGAACGATTGTCTTTTTACCCATATCTTTTTGTACACTCCTTATAAGTGAATGATTATTATCATTTTGTGTAGGCACTTTCTAAAATCAGTGTCATGATCCTGCAAGTTTTTCTTTCATGATTTTACGGCCTTCGACCTTCTTTACACTCTCATCATAGCACAGATTTTAATAGTTTCAAGTGGGCATTGAACCATGAAAACCCTTGTAAATTCAACGGTTCCATAATCATGCACCCCCTATTCCCGATGAGTGTTTGTCTCCTTTTCCAATCTGAATTCACATTTTCTTAAACTTTCATTTTAGGGGCGAATTGAATCAAATCTTGCATAAAACGATTCCATTCTGCAATTACAACCGCCAACTTATTCAGAGAGGTGGTTCATAAATATACTTCTCTTTATGCACTTTTTGTATAAATATTCACAAAAAATCCGAAAAAATATTTTTGATACCCTTTACATTCTTAATATTTTCTGAAGACGACGGATTTTATCTCCCATTCTTCTTTCCAGATTCCTGTGATAGAATGATATCAAAAGCAAACGAGGAGCGATGAGCATGAAAGAGATTTCAATCCATGAACTGGATGGTTTTTATATCGGCAATGCAGAGGATCAGGAGGGAGGAACCGGATGCACTGTGATTCTCTCCCCTGAAGGCGCAACTCCTGGGGTGGATGTGAGAGGAGGGGCTCCTGGTACCAGAGAGACGGATCTCATCGCTTCAGAAGAGATGGTGGACAAAGTACACGGACTTCTTCTTGCAGGCGGCAGTGCCTTTGGACTGGATGCCGCTTCAGGGGTCATGACTTTTCTAGAAGAGAAAGGCATCGGATTCGATACAGGTTTTGCAAAGGTGCCCATCGTACCCGGGGCAGTTCTTTATGACCTGGGTTATAAAAACGCAAAAAAAAGACCGGACTCTGCCATGGGTTTAAAGGCAGCAGAGAGCGCCATGGAGAGAAACTACAGGGATGGCAGTTTCGGCGCTGGAACAGGTGCTACTGTGGGTAAAATACTGGGACCAGAGGCTTCTATGAAGTCCGGCATTGGATCCTTTGCTGTTTCCCTGGGAGACTTAAAAATTGGATGCATCATTGCCGTCAATGCCTTTGGCAGCATCTATGAAGGAGAAAAGATTTTAGCAGGCCCCTGCCAGGGTGATGTGCTTCTTCATACAGAGGAACTTCTTTATAAGGGGTATGCTGCAAGTTTCAAAGGGAACACCACCATCGGATGCATCCTAACAAATGCAAATCTCACCAAGAGCCAGGCAAATAAAGCAGCTTCCATGGCACAAGATGGTATGGCAAGAGCCATCCGTCCTATCCACACCATGGTGGATGGAGATACACTCTTTGTACTTGGAAATGGAGAGGTTTCCTGTGATGTCACAGTGCTTGGCACAGCTGCTGCCCATGTGGTGGAAAAGGCCATTCATCAGGCCGTAAAAAGCGCCTCCTGCAGTATATTAAAAAGCGTTTCCAGTGTTGGACATGTATAATATGCTCATAGGATGAATCATCGATTACCGAGAAAAAATAAAGAGCTGGGATCTCACTCACGATCTCAGCTCTTTTCTATACTTATTTTTCATCGGAACAATGAACATTAGGGGTGTACTTTAGCGTTCCGCGAAAAGTCTCTTAATCTCTTTCTTGAATTCCGGACACAACATCAGCCATATTCTTCGCATGATCTCCCACACGTTCCAGATTCGAAATGACATCCAGGAACAGAATGCTGGACAGAGCTTTGAATCTTCCCTGCTGCAGTCTCCTGATGTGGCTCTGGCGGAACTCTTTCTGAAGGGCATCAATCTTTCTTTCCACCTCTTCAATTTTCATGGCATAATTCTTATCATTCTCTTTATAACATCCAATGGCGATATTCATGGCATTCTCTGTTTCCGCAAAAATCGTACGAAGCTCTTCAGCACCCTCTGGTGTAAGGTCTGCTTCTTTTTTCTTTTTCTCTACGGCCAGTTCAAGGATATTTTCCGCATGGTCTCCCACTCTTTCAATATCATTGATCACATGATAGGTGTTACCAATTCTTCTGAACTCCTCAATGTTGATTTCTGTTGCAGAAAGCTCCACTAGAAAGTTTGTGATGATCTCTGTCACTTCATTGATTCTTTCTTCATTTTTTGCAATCTCATCCTCGTGGGTCAGATCTCCCGTCAGAAACGCTTCTGTGGCAAGATGCACATTTTTCTTCGCAAGTTCAGCCAGTTTTACAGTTTCAAGCACCACCTGACCTTCTGCGATGGTTGGCGTCTGAAGAAGTCTTCTGTCCAGAATTTCTGTATCCACCCTTACCTCATCTCCTACTATCTTGTTGGCCATGGTGATGAGCAGATGTCTGAAGGGGAGAAGAATAAGAGTATTGGAAAGATTAAAGAACAGATGAATGAAGGAAATCTGATACTTTACGCTTTCAGGAGCGATTCTCATGACGATAGAGATGAGAAGTCCACCCAGAGGGAGGAAAATCAATGCACCAATCATGTTGAACAGGAGATGGATCACAGCTGCTTTCTTTGCTGTCTTATTTGCCGTGATGGCAGACAGAATAGCTGTAATACAAGTTCCGATATTTGCACCCAGTATGATTGGAAACGCAATCTGAATGGTGATGCTTCCCGTATTTGTCAGCGCCACCAGAATACCCGTTGTTGCCGAACTGGACTGTATGATCAGGGTGATACCAAGACCTACCAGCAGACCAAGATACCACTGGTTGCCAAGACTAACGATGAGCTCCCTGAACATTTTAGAGTCTCTTAGAGGATACATGGCATCACTCATAAGGCTCATACCCAGCATCATAATACCAAAACCAAGGGCAATGGATGCCACATCTTTTCTCTTCTTCGCCTTGCTGAAAAGCATCAGAATGGAACCAGAAAAGAGAAACACCGGTATAATGGCATCCACATGAAGAGATACCAGAAACGCCGTCACCGTGGTACCAATATTGGCACCCATGATGATTCCCGCCGCTTGAACCAGGTTGAGAAGTCCAGAGTTCACAAATCCGACCACCATGACTGTGGTGGCAGAACTGGACTGAATGAGCATGGTAACAAAGGCACCTACAAGAACCGCTTTTAATGGGCTGGATGTGACCTTTTCAAGAATGAATTTCAGTCTGCTTCCAGCTGCATTCTCCAGTCCGTCTCCCATCATTTTCATACCATATAAGAATAAACCAAGCCCACCTAAGAGCGCGATGATCATTGCTGTATCCACAATGTTTCCTCCAAAATTATATACTTTTTATGAATCCTAAGTCATTCTACTCCAATGCAAATCATTTGAAAAGAGCGTTTCTTCTCATTTAACAAAGACTTAACCCACCTCTTCTTGTGGCTATAACAAAAGAAAGCATCCCGGACATGGCGCCCGAAATGCTTCCTGAAAAGTTCGTATCATTAATCTCTTTCTTTGATTTCTGCAATGGTATCTGCAATGTTCTTTGCGTGGTCTCCCACTCTTTCCAGATTGGAGATGAGATCCAGGAAAAGAATGCCAGCAAGAGCGCTGCATCTTCCTGCATTAAGTCTTCTGATGTGAGCATCCCGATACTCTTTCTGCAGTTCATCAATTCTTTTTTCTGTCTGCTCTATACTTACAGCCTTCTGTTTGTCATTGTTCTTATAACTTTCAATGGCAATATCCATGGCAAGATTCGTATAGTTATAAATATTTTTCAGTTCTTCTATACCCTCTGGGGTAATCTCCACATTTTTCCTGTTTCTTTCCTCAGCCAGCTCCATGATGTTTTCAGCATGGTCTCCGATACGCTCGATATCATTGAGCACATGATACGTATCTCCTACTCGAGCAAATTCATTGACATCAATGTCGCTTCCAGAAAGTTCCACGAGAAAGTTTGTGATGATTTCAGTTACTTCATTGATTCTTGCTTCATTCTCATATACCCGATCATGGTCTTTCAAATCATCATTTAAAAATGCATCTACAGAAAGCTTGAGATTTTCCTTGGCCATTTCAGCAAGTTTTACTGTTTCCAGGATTACCTGACCTTCTGCAATACTTGGTGTCTGAAGAAGTCTTCTGTCCAGAATCTCCTGAGCCTTATCTTCTTCCTCTCCCACCACTTTGTTAGCAATGAGGATCAGAAGTCCCGCAAATGGAAGAAGCGCCAGAGTGTTGGACACATTGAAGATTAGATGGATAAAAGAAATCTGAAGCTTAATGCTTTCTGGTGCCAAGAAAGTAACTACATTAATCAGGTACTTACCAAGCGGCAAGAATAGAATGGCTCCCATGATATTGAAGAGCAGATGGATTACAGCTGCTTTTTTTGCCATTTTATTCGCAGTTATAGAAGATAGCAGGGCCGTGATACAGGTACCGATGTTGGCACCAAGAATCAGGGGAAAAGCTGCCTGTACATTGATTCCTCCCGTTGCTGTAAGAGCAACCAGAAGTCCTGTTGTTGCAGAACTGGACTGCACCAGCATAGTGATCCCAAGCCCAAGGAAGATTCCCAGATACCACTGGGTTCCTACAGTCAGAATGAGGTCTTTAAACACCTGTGAGTCTCGTAGAGGGTACATAGCGTCACTCATAAGCTCCATACCGAGCATCAGAAGACCGAACCCTAATAGAATACTAGCAAGATCTCTTCTTCTTTTTGCCTTGGTAAACAAAAAAAGGAAAGATCCGGTGAAAATCAAGATTGGAACAATGGCATCGATGTTCATGGAAACCAGAAACGCTGTCGTTGTTGTTCCGATGTTTGCGCCCATGATGATTCCAGTTGCCTGTGCCAGGTTCAGCAGACCTGAGTTCACAAAACCGATGACCATGACTGTAGTGGCGGAACTGGACTGCATAAGAATCGTTACAATAGTACCAATAATGACTGAACTGATAGGATTCGCGGTTACTTTATTGAGAATAAACTTCAGTTTAGAACCTGCCGCATTCTCCAGACCATCTCCCATCATCTTCATACCATACAGGAAAAGTCCAAGACCACCCATGAGTCCTATGATCATACCAATATTCAAAAGAATGTACCTCCCACTCGAGATTTCATATATTTCCTAGTCTATAATACCGCTAAATAAGAGCACTGTTAACTCCATGTTACAAGTTTTAACATAGAATTAACCTGAAAAACAGACTGGTAATTTTATGTTCAAGTCTTTTGAAAATGGAAACATTGAAACATTTACATTTTTCAGAGTCAAATATACTTCAAAGATTCCTCGCTTTGTCCGCTCAATAAACTAAATTATTCAGCATAGTTCATCCTATTTCCAGGCACACACATCATGCCACAAAAGTAAAAAACCTTCCAGTATAAACTGGAAGGTTTTGAATAAACAAATATTCGTCTGTATTATCTCTTGGAGAACTGAGGGCTTCTACGAGCCTTCTTCAGACCATACTTCTTTCTTTCCTTCATTCTTGGATCTCTTGTCAGGAATCCAGCCTTCTTCAGCTCGCCTCTAAGGGTCTCATCAGCCTTCAGAAGTGCTCTGGAGATACCATGTCTGATTGCTCCAGCCTGTCCGGAAAGTCCACCACCGTGTACATTTACAAGAACGTCATATGCGCTCTTTGTGTTTGTAAGAACAAGTGGCTGATTAACAACAAGAATCAGAGTCTCAAGACCGAAATAGTCCTTGATGTCTCTCTTGTTGATTGTAACTGCACCTGATCCAGGTACAAGCCTAACTCTTGCGATAGATTTCTTTCTTCTACCAGTTCCCATGTATTGAACTTTTGCCATTTTTATTTCCTCCTCCCGACTAGTACTTTAGCTCAAGAACTTCTGGGTTCTGAGCTGCGTGAGGATGATTTTCTCCTCTGTACACTTTAAGTTTCTTAGACTGGTTTCTTCCCAGTACTCCCTTAGGAAGCATTCTTCTGACTGCTTCGGAGAAGGCTAGTTCAGGCTTCTTTGCAAGTACTTCTCTGTAAGGAGTTTCCTTCAGACCGCCTGGGTACTTGGAATGGCTTCTCATCATCTTCTGATCCAGCTTCTTACCTGTAAGAACAACCTTCTCTGCATTGATGATGATGACAAAGTCTCCCATGTCTACATTTGGTGTAAATTCTGGCTTGTTTTTTCCTCTTAGAATCAGTGCCACCTGGCTCGCTACTCTACCGAGAGGCTTTCCAGCAGCATCGATGACATACCATTTTGGCTGATATGATCCTGGCTTTGCTAAATATGACTTCATTTCTTTCCTCCCGAAACTCCACAATTGGGGTTCCTATTACTATTCTTTCTTAGGTTTTACTCCATTGCGTGATCCGGGGCTAGTGGATCAGCACAAGTATTTTTACAAACATGAATATTATAGAACATCTTCCACTAGATGTCAATAATCCTGTTTTTCTGGTACCTAAACATTATACATGATACTTCATTGGAAAGAAAGAGGTTTTCCCCCTTTTCTTGGCAAAAAATAAAGAAGATTTTGCTGTATTTCCGAATAGAATAACAGCCGCTGCATGGGCTCTCTCCAAAGAGGCCACAGCCGCTGTTTCACATCTTCAATGTTTTATTTTTTCCAGACAAAAGTCACTTCCTCTTCACCTGTAGTTTCATCCACCTCAGTGCCTGCCGCAGTGAATCCTTCTCTTTTATAAAAAGCAACAGCTCTCTCATTCTTAACAAATGCTTTCAAAGTGAGCACATCTGTTTTACGCTTTGCTTCTTGAAGAAGTTTTCTGCCGATTCCCTGTCCTTGCTTTATAGGATCCACAAACAGTCCCAGAATGAAGCCATCTTCCATCCCCAGAAAACCTGTGACCGTATCCTCTTCTTCAGAAACCAGTACGGTTACTTTAGGCATCAGCTCCCGAAGCATCGGAAGATGACCAAAAAAGAACTCTTCGGATACAAAAGCATGTGCTTCTTTATTACCTTTCAGCCAGATTTCTTCAATCTTCTTCAAGTCTTCATTTCTATATCCACGAATTTTCACTTTCCTTCTCTACCTCCCTGGAATCGTTCATCTCTTTTCGATAAAGATCTTTATACTGATACATCTTCTGATCTGCTTTCCTGTACATTTCTCTCATGGGTTTAGCTGCTGTTTTCGACTCATACCCATAACTGAATGAAACATTTCCCATGACAGGATCCTCCAGTTCCTTCAGCTTATTCTTAAGCTCCTTCATATGAAGAGGCACCTCAGGTTCATCTTCCATGAGAATCACCGCAAATTCATCTCCTCCCAGTCTTGCCACAAATCCATCCTTAAGAAACACTTCCCGGAGAAGAGCTGAAAACTTCGTGAGAACATCGTCTCCCTTCTGATGTCCATACACATCATTGATCTGTTTAAAACCGTTCAGATCCAGTATCAAAAGTCCATATGGAATCTTCGAATCTTCCAGATATTCCACATAAGACTCGAAACTTTTCCGGTTGTACACCTTCGTAAGGACATCCTCTTCTGAAGGTGTGGTCTCCAAAAACACATAGATGCCAAGAAGTCCAATGACCAGTGAACTCCATCCTAGATGGAAGGTCGGTTCGAAAATGGAAATGACCATACCGATCACCGGAAGAATGAACAGCAGGATGAACATCAGTATTTCATTCTTTGAAAGCTTATCTTTCACCTGATACAGAAAATACAGCATATACCCATAGAATCCAAGAACCATCACATAATGAAACCACTTGATGGGTCCTGAACCATCATAATGATTGGTCACCGGATCAATGCTGTAGTATATAGGTATCCACAGATTGACCAAAAGGATCATAAAAGAGATCAGTGTCATCTGCTGATAAAAGCGCTTCTCATAGATTCTGGAAGGATTTCGATAAATTCTGTAATCCAGGTACGACATGAATAGACCTGCCAGCACCGGTGCCAGAAGAAAAAGCAGAAAATTGAACAGATGATTCAAAAGAAATGCCCCTGCAAACTGACGCTCATCCAAGATCCAGGAAAAAGGCTCCACGACAAGAGATGCTGTCACAGCATAAATCATCAGTTTGATGAGCTTTTTACTGAAAGTCTTTATGGTAGATAGCTTCACAAAAAGATGCAGTATAATCAGGACCAGAATGCCTAGTATATTGCTCTGAAACCGAACCAAATAGCTCATCTCACCCCTCCTCTTTTGTTCCCATATATTGTTAAAGAACCGAATATTTATGACATATTCCGTTAATTTATTTTACAACTTTACAGTCACCATGGTCAATGGAAATAGCACTTTGAGACACTAGTGTACAAAAAAGAGGTGCCTTTTTACCCTCGGCAACCTCTTTCCATTTCTAAGTTTATAAACCTTCCGCCATTCCTTCCGGCAGATTTTTCTCTTTCTTGGACAGTTTCTTTTGTAGATACATTTTCTGATCCGCCTGTTTATAAAGATCATCCATACTCATATCCATATAGTACTTTTCAAATCCATAACTGAAGGTCAAGGACTTCAGCACTTCGTCCTCAGTCTTCTGAAGGTACGTCTTTACTTTATTGATATGGGTGTCCACATGGTCCCGGTTTCCTCTTAATATGACGGCAAATTCATCTCCACCAAGCCTGGAAGCAAGACCTTCTTTTGAAAATACATGGCTCAGTGCATTGGCAAAATGAAGCAGCACTTCATCCCCTTTGTGATGGCCATGCCGATCGTTGATCTCCTTAAAATCATTAAGATCGAAGATGAGAATACCAAAAGGCTTCCTGCTTCGCACAAGATAGGACAGTTCAGTCTCATAGCTTCTTCTGTTGAAGAGTTTTGTCAGATAGTCCTCATCAGAAGGCATGGTCTCGAGAAAGATATACACCATGAACAGTCCAATGACAATGGATGTCCAGGAAAAATGCAGTTTAGAATCAAACATCTGAACCACCATACCTAAGATGGGCGTCAGAAAACAGATGGCATAAATCAGCACTTCTTTTCTAGTGATTTTTCTCCAGTGCCGGGCTAAAAAATACAGCATCAATAGATAACTGAGCGCAAGGACCCCATAATGAATCTCTTTTAGTGGCCCACTGTTGAAGCTGTTGGACTCCCGATTGATCCGAAAATAAATGGGGTTGAAGATATTATACACAAGAACCAGAAAGGTCATGATGGAAGCCTGCTGGTAATACACTCTATTCTGAATCCTTGTGGCATCATTGAAGATTCGGTAGTCCACATAGGAAAGGAGCAGGCCAGCTATGACGGGTCCCACAAGAAACAGCAGAAAATTTGTGCTGTACTCGAGAAAATAAGCCCCCTGGAACATCATACCGTCAAAGATCCAAGTCAGCGGCTCCAGCACAATAGATGCCGCCGTGGCATAGATGATCCATCTCAATAACCTGTTGGTGAATGTCCTGAGCTTTGACGTTCTCATAAAAAGATATAAACTGAGCAAGATGCCCAGTGCAAAAACATTGATCTGAAACTGAACCAGATAATCCAGCATTTCTCTCCCCCATCCCAAAATCCGAGGTATTCCTCTTCCTTACTTCCATCCATCTTCAAACTGTAATGAAAACAGCATTGTAGATGTATTCTACATTTATCGTCAAATTTTATCAAGCAAATTCCGTCAATTCCCTATGTCCGCCAATGAAAATTCATATTTCGTTCAAATATTCTGATGAACCGTCCTATAATTTTCTTCCTACTAAAAAAAGGATGAAACTGGTTCATCCTCACTTCATCTCCATCTCTTTACTTTCATAATACACTTCTTCCAGATAAAGTCCCCAAGGAGGCATCACCATGGATTTTCCTCTGCTGCCGCTTTTCAGAATCTCTTCAATGTCTCCAGGCGTCACCCGGGAAAGACCCGCATCCAGCAGAGTGCCTGCGAGGATTCTTGCCATATTGTAGAGAAATCCCGAAGCCGTGAAGGACATCACAAGAAACTCTCCTTCTTCCCAGATTTCAATCTTTCTCATTTCCTTCACAGGATTCGGATCGGTGCTGCCAACAGATTTAAAGCCAGTAAAATCATGGGTGCCAAGGAGCACTTCCGAAGCTTCTCTCATTTTCAAGAGATCCAGCTCCTGTGGCACGAAGGCAGCATAGTTCCGAAAAAGCGCCGAAGGAGTCTTTCTCCGGAGCACCCGATAGGTGTAGGTTTTCCCTCTGGCATTTTTTCTTGCATCAAAACTACAGGACACCTCCATGGATGCTCTGACCTTCAGGTCCTCGGGCAGAAGCGGATTGAGCGCAAAGGCCATCTTTTCTCCTGGAATGGAAGACTGCGTCGAGAATGTCACTGGATACTTTCGTGCATGAACCCCTGCATCGGTTCTGGACGAGCCGGATAATAAAGGTTCTTCCTTCAGAAGCGCTGCCAGTGCCTTCTCCAAGGTTTCCTGAACCGTCCGGACGTTTTTCTGCCGCTGCCATCCATGGAAGTTCGTTCCATCGTATTCTAGATACATCAGTATTTTCTTCATGCTGCTTCCTACCTTTTTATGATTTGAAAAAAGAGACGCTCTTTCGATTTTCCAAAAGAGGTCTCTTTGATTGTACTACAGAATATTGGTGTAACGCAGACCGAAGGTGATGAACACCAACAGGAAAAATACAGCAAAAGCTGTCAAATCCCTGGTTTCATACTTCAGCTGTTTCATTCTGGTTCTGCCCTCTCCACCACGGTAGCTTCTAGCTTCCATGGCCATGGCCAGTTCTTCCGCTCTTCTGAAGGAAGAGATGAAAAGTGGCACCAACAGTGGAATCAGGCTCTTTGCTTTCTTGATGATGTTGGTGGATTCAAAGTCCGCACCTCTAGCCATCTGAGCCTTCATGATCTTGTCTGTCTCGTCCATGAGGGTTGGAATAAAACGCAGCGCGATACTCATCATCATGGCCAGCTCGTGGGCTGGAACTCCGATCTTCTTAAATGGCTTCAGAAGACTCTCGATGCCATCGGTGAGCTCTATAGGTGAAGTGGTCAGGGTCAGGATGGAGGTTCCCATGATGAGGAACACCAGTCTGAAGGTCATAAAGACTGCCTGGTAGACACCCTCCCGATAGATCTTGAACACCCAGAACTCCAGAAGAAGAGTTTCTTCTGTCCCTCGGGTCACGAACATATTAAGAAAGGCCGTGAACAGAATCAGTACAAATACAGGTTTGATTCCTTTATACAGATACTTGGGAGAAAGTCTTGCAATCCGCACCATCATCATGATAAACAGGAAAATAAACAGATACGCAGTGAAGTTCTTCACGAGGAAGAGATTCACAATAAAAAGGATGGAAATCAGAATTTTGGTTCTAGGGTCCAGTTTATGAATGAAGGACTCTCCGGGAATATACTGCCCGATGGTGATGTTCTTAATCATGACACTGTCCTCCTTCCTTCAGCACCCGCTGTATTTCCTCTTTGGCTTCCTTGACTGTGAAGATGTCTTCACGTACAGAAAGACCTCTTTCTTTCAGCGCCCGCATGAGGTAGGTGATTTGAGGTGCCCCCAGTCCCACTTCCTCCAGCATGCTGATGTTTGTGAACACCTCTCTTGGAGTTGCTTTAATCAGAACCTTGGCTCCACTCATGACGATGACTTCGTCAGCAATCTCCGCCACATCCTCCATGGAGTGTGTGACTAAGATGACGGTGTGCTTATATTCCTCATGAAGCTTTTTCAGCTGCTTTAAGATGGCGTCTCTGCCTCTTGGGTCAAGGCCTGCAATGGGCTCATCCAGAATCAGGACCTTGGGCTCCATGGCCACGACACCCGCGATGGCTACCCTTCTTTTCTGTCCGCCTGAGATTTCAAAAGGAGACAGGTCTTTGTATTTCTCATACTCTAGCCCCACCATCTCCATGGCTCTCTTGACTCTTCTCAGCACTTCCTCTTCATCAAGACCTAAATTTCGAGGACCAAAAGCAATGTCCTTTTCGATGGTCTCTTCAAAAAGCTGGTACTCGGGATACTGGAACACCAGCCCGACCTTTTTTCGGATTTCACTCATCACAGTGCTTTTGTCTGTGATGTCTGTCCCATCTACAAAGATCTTTCCGCTGGTAGGCTTCAATAGACCATTTAAGTGCTGGATCAGTGTAGACTTTCCAGAACCCGTATGACCGATGAGGGCATAAAACTTTCCCTCTTCCAGCTCCAGATTGATGTCATCCAGAGCAATGGTCTCAAAAGGAGTCTTGGGCATATATACATGTGTTAGATTTTCTATTTTAATCGACATAACGCCTCCACCATCTCTTCGATGTTGAGGATGCCCTCCGTAAGGTTCATCCCGTCTTTAATGAGTTCATGGGCAAGCTCCGTCACCTGAGGAACATCCAGCCCGATACTTTTGAGAAGGTCCACATTACTGAAGACATTTCTTGGGGTATCATCCATGATGACCTTTCCTTCTTCCATGACCACAATACGGTCACCCTGGACAGCTTCTTCCATGAAATGGGTAATATGAACGATGGTAATGCCAAAGTCTTTATTGAGGGCTTTGATGGTCTTCATGACCTCCTGGCGGCCTGATGGATCCAGCATGGCTGTAGGCTCATCCAGGATGATGATTTTCGGACGCATGGCGATGATGCCTGCAATCGCCACTCGCTGCTTCTGTCCTCCAGAAAGCAGGTGTGGTGCATGCTTTCTGAAGTCAAACATCTGAACATCTTTCAGCGCTTTGTCCACACGTTTTCTGATTTCCTCTGGAGCTACTCCAAGATTTTCAGGTCCAAAAGCCACGTCCTCTTCCACCACGGTAGCCACCATCTGGTTGTCCGGATTCTGAAAAACCATTCCAGCCCTTTTTCTCACTTCCCAGGTATTCTCCTGAATGCTTCCATCGATGCCGTCGATGTAGATCTTTCCCCCCTGAGGCAGAAGCAGCGCATTCATATGCTTTGCAAAGGTGGATTTTCCAGATCCGTTATGACCCAGCACTACCAGGAACTCTCCTTCCTTCACAGAAAGGTTGACTCCTTGAAGAGAATACTCCTTTTCTCCAGAAGGACCGTCATCATAATAATGCATGAGATCCACAGCCTCTATGATTGGTTTGTTGTCTGAATTTCTTTTTGTTTCCATTTTCTTCCTCCTGCATGTACCCATTTTAAAGGGAAGTCAGACTTCCGCTTTTATTAATTCTGATTATACAAGCTCCAGAATTGCCTTTTCAGCACCGTCGCCTCTTCTTGGGCCGGTCTTAAGGATTCTTGTGTATCCACCATTTCTTTCAGCATACTTTGGTGCGATGTTGTCGAACAGGTTCTTAACAACCTCTTCTTCATGAACATAAGCGAGAACCTGTCTTCTTGCGTGGAGATCTCCTCTCTTTGCAAGGGTAATCATTTTCTCAGCGATGTTCTTAGTTTCCTTCGCTCTGTAGAATGTGGTTTCTATTCTGCCAGTCTTTAAGAAGTTTGTAACAAGACTTCTCAGCATTGCAGTTCTCTGGTCGGTTGGACGACCAAGCTTTCTTAGTGTAGCCATTTAACTTACCTCCTTTACTCGTCAGTGGACTTTAAAGATAAATCCAAGTCCTTTAACTTTCTCTCAACTTCTTCAAGAGATTTCTTTCCTAGATTACGAACCTTCATCATATCATCCATGGTCTTTTCTGTAAGCTCATGAACAGTATTGATGCCTGCTCTCTTTAAGCAGTTATAGGATCTGACGGACAGGTCCAGCTCTTCGATGGTCATCTCCAGAACCTTTTCCTTCTTGTCATCTTCCTTCTCGATCATCACTTCCACGTCATTGGCGTGATTGGTCAGTGTCATGAACAGCTTAAAGTGCTCAATCAGCACTTTTGCAGCAAGGCTGATGGCCTCTTCTGTCAAAATGGTGCCATTGGTCCATATTTCAAGAGTCAGCTTGTCATAATCTGTGATCTGACCAACTCTTGTATTATCCACTGTGAAATTGACACGCTTCACAGGGGTATATATTGAATCCATTGGGATGGTAGAAAGTGGTAGACCTTCCGCCTTGTTTCTCATCTGAGAAACATATCCTCTTCCTCTGTCCACATTGATTTCAACATATAGCTTTGCATCCTCTTCCAAGGTGGCGATATAAAGATCCTTGTTGACGATTTCCACGTCTCCGTCGGTCTTGATGTCTCCTGCAGTTACTACTCCAGGTCCCTTGGCATCGATATAGATCTTTCTTGGCCCTTCTCCGTTCATCTTGATGAACAGTCCCTTGAGGTTCAGGATGAGTTCTGTGACATCTTCCCGAACACCAGGTACTACAGAGAATTCATGGAGCACACCATCAATCTTTACAGATGTTGGCGCAACTCCTGGCAGTGAGGATAAAAGCATTCTTCTCAATGCATTACCTAAAGTAATCCCATAGCCTCTTTCTAATGGTTCTACTACGAACTTACCATAGGTTCCATCTTCGCTTGTTTCTACACACTGAATCTTTGGCTTTTCTATTTCAAACATGAATTTAACCCTCCTAAAGAATATTGGCAACATAATCCTGAGGGCAACTGATTCTTAAGGTCCCAGATCTAACGCCCAGGTAACTTAGGACAAATTGAAACTAAACTCTTCTTCTCTTAGGTGGTCTGCATCCGTTGTGTGGAATTGGAGTAACATCCTTGATCAGAGTAATTTCAAGTCCTGCAGCCTGTAGTGAACGGATGGCCGCTTCTCTACCTGAACCAGGTCCCTTTACGTAAACTTCAACACTCTTCAGTCCATGCTCCATAGCTGCCTTAGCTGCAGTTTCTGCTGCCATCTGTGAAGCGTATGGTGTGCTCTTTCTGGAACCCTTGAATCCAAGTGAACCTGAACTAGACCAGGAAAGTGCATTTCCTGCCGCATCTGTGATGGTAATGATGGAGTTGTTGAAAGTAGACTGAATATGAGCCTGTCCATGTTCAATGTTCTTTCTTTCTCTTCTTCTTCTTACGACTCTTTTAGTATTCTTAGCTGCTGCCATTATGACTTCCCTCCTTACTTCTTCTTATTTGCGATGGTCTTCTTAGGACCCTTTCTTGTTCTTGCATTGGTCTTGGTCTTTTGTCCTCTTACAGGAAGACCCTTTCTGTGTCTGATGCCTCTGTAGCATCCGATTTCCACAAGTCTCTTGATATTAAGAGCTACTTCTCTACGAAGATCTCCTTCTACCTTGATGTTCTTTGTGATATAGTCTCTGATTGCATTGACGTCCTCTTCTGAAAGATCCTTCACACGGATGTCACCATTGACACCTGTTTCCTTGAGGATGTTTCTTGCAGTGGACAGACCGATGCCATAAATGTATGTAAGACCAACTTCAACTCTTTTCTGCTTTGGTAAGTCTACACCTGAAATTCTTGCCATTAAACTCTACACCTCCTGGTATATTTGAAAATTTACTTTTATTAGCCTTGCTTTTGCTTGTGCTTAGGGTTTTCGCAAATTACCATAACCCTACCGTTTCTCTTGATTACTTTGCACTTTTCGCAAATAGGCTTAACTGATGGTCTAACTTTCATCTCGCTAACCCTCCTTAATTACTTTGCTCTCCAGGTTATACGGCCCTTTGAAAGGTCATATGGACTCATTTCAATGGTCACGCGATCTCCTGGTAGAATTCTGATAAAGTTCATTCTTAACTTTCCTGAGAGATGTGCATTTATGATATGACCACTTTCGAGTTCCACCACAAACTGTGCATTGGGTAGGGATTCTTTCACCACACCCTGCATCTCTATAACATCTTCTTTTGACATAAGGTACTTATACCTCCTTTGCCTCAAGCGCTAAACGCCTGATTATATTTTGCAAGCAAGCTTCATCCTGACGAAGGATTCCTTGAAGAATCTCGTCTTCCGCTTTTGTAATAATACAAAGATGTTTTTTGTTTTTTCTTTTTTGTCTTTTATAATCAAACTTCTTGCCATCCATGAGAAGCACGTGGAAACGGTCCAGGATGGAAACCACCACATAGAATTTTCCTTTGTCTCTTCCTTTTTTAGATACAACAATTTGTCCGATCCAATCTTTGTCCAATTACTCCACTCCCGTTCTCGAATGAAAACACTCTTTTCTAGCAGAAACACAGACGCTCCATTTCTTAAACAAGTGTCGTGATCAGCGGTCCCTCTTCGGTAACAATCACAGTATTCTCATACTGGGCAGATAGGCTGCCGTCTCTTGTGACAGCGGTCCAGTTGTCTTCCAGTACTTTTACGTGATAGAGTCCGAGGTTTGCCATGGGCTCTATGGCCAATGCCATGCCAGCACGAAGTTTAGGTCCCCTATGAGCTGTCCCATAATTGGGGATACTAGGACTTTCATGCAGATCTTTCCCGATGCCATGACCGGTAAAATCCCGAACTACGCTGAGTCCATTGGATTCCAGGTGTTCCTGAACTGCACTGGATATGTCCCCGATGCGGTTGTCTACCCGTACCATTTCAAGTCCTTTGAAGAAGCTCTCTTCCGTTACACGGATGAGTCTGTCCGCTTCCTCACTGACGCGCCCAACCCGGAAGGTTCTAGCCGCATCGCCATGAAATCCATTGATATATGCTCCACAGTCTATGGTGATGATATCGCCTTCCCGAAGAATGATATCCTTACTGGGAATGCCATGTACCACCACTTCATTGACGGATGCACAGATGGATCCTGGAAATCCGTTGTAATTCTTGAAGGATGGAATTGCTCCACTCTTCATTATAAATTCTTCACAGATTTTGTCCAGTGCCAATGTGGAAATTCCTGGTCTAATAGATTCCTCTACCAGCTTCAAGGTCTCGCCCACAATTTTGCCTGCTTCTTTCATCCGCTCTATTTCCCACTGATTCTTAATGATGATCATTTGCTTCTCCTAAAATTCTGATGATGTCCTCAAAGACCTCATTGATGGCCTTTGTCCCGTCTACTGTTTTCAGCTTACCCTTCTCTGTATAATACGCAATCAAAGGGGCGGTTTGAAAATCATAGATTTCCAGTCTTTCCACAACCGTCTCACGCTTGTCATCTTCACGTTGAATGAGGTGTGATCCGCAGTCATCGCAAATACTTCGAAGCATCGGCGGGTTGAATTCCAGATGGTAGGAAGCACCGCAGTTGGGGCAAACCCTTCTGCCTGTCATTCTCTGAATGATAAACTCTCTGGGGACTTCGATCTGCAGGGCCACATCAATGGCCACGCTCTGCTCTTCGAGAAGTGCTTCCAGCACTTCCGCCTGATGTATGGTTCTTGGAAAACCGTCCAGCAAGAATCCATTACGGGTGTCATCCTCTTTCAGTCTGTTCTTCACAAGATCAATGGTCACATTGTCCGGTACTAAAAGTCCCTTATCCATATAACTTTTGGCTAAGATCCCCAGCTCAGTTCCCCCTGCGATATTCTTTCTGAAAATATCGCCTGTGGAAATCTGTGGGATATTATACTTGTTGCTGATTGACTGTGCCTGGGTGCCTTTTCCGGCTCCAGGAGGTCCCAGTAATATGATTCTCAACGGTATCAACTCCAACTAATTTTCTATTTGCTCAGGAATCCTTTGTAGTGTCTCATCACAAGCTGTGATTCGAGCTGTCTCATGGTATCCAGTGCCACACCCGACATAATAAAGATGACGGTTCCTCCGAATGCCAGACCCTTGAATGGGGTATAGCCTTCCAGGAAGATGGGGAACACTGCGATGAGTGCTGCAAATACACCACCGATGAGCGCTACTTTTGTAAGAATTCTTTCCAGGTACTTTGCAGTAGCAACCCCTGGTCTGATACCTGCCACATAACCACCGGATTTAGCCATATTATCAGCCATATCTTCTGGTTTCATGGTAATTTGTGTGTAGAACACCGCAAAGAAAATGACCAGTACGACATATGCTACCATATATCCGACGGAATTCACTTTGAAAATGCTCCAATTGCTTGTAGTTAGCCATTCCAGCACTTTAGAATTTCTAAAGAACTCTGCCAGTGTTGCAGGGAACTGCATCACAGACATGGCGAAGATGATTGCGATAACGCATGCTGAACTTACGCTGACTGGAATATGAGAAGACTGGCCTTTGATCTGCTTTGTTCCGGAAACTCTACCTGCATACTGGACAGGAATTCGTCTTTCTCCTAGGGAGAAAGCCACCGTGCCCACAAAGAGAGCCACCATTGCAAGAGCAAAGAGTACCAGGCTGACGATATCCACAGCACCACCGGAGTAAAGCACACCCACCTGAGTGGCCATCATAGGGATTCTGGATACGATGTTGATGAAAATGAGAACAGACACGCCGTTCCCCACACCCTTCTCGGTGATCCGGTCTCCAAGCCAAATCAGGAACATGGACGCTGCAAGCAGTGTCATGATGATCAGTACAGTATTTAGGAAGCTGTCCTTCTCCACAGCACCGGCATTGTAAATCAGTACATAAGTACCGTATGCCTGAACTGCTCCGATGGCGATGGCCAGATACTTGGTATAGTTCTGTATCTTAGCTCTTCCTTCCTGTCCTTCTTTAGAAAGCTGTTCCAGCTTGGGGATGATTACGTTCATGAGCTGCATAATAATAGATGCATTGATGTAAGGCGTCACACCCATAGCAAATATGCTAAAGTTTGAGAACGCGCCACCAGAAATCAGATCGTAAAAACCAACAAGTGTCTGGGAATTAGCAAGATCCTTTAACGCATCCGCATTAATGTTCGGTACTACGATAAAGTTTCCGAGTCTGAAAATGAAAACTATAAATACTGTGAACAGTATTCTTTTTCTTAGGTCTGGCAGTTTCCATGCATTCTTCAGCGTCTGTAACATTAAATCACCTCAACTTTTCCTCCAGCAGCTTCTATCTTCTCCTGTGCTGATTTTGAGAATCTACTTACTTTAACGGTTAAGGACTTGGTCAGTTCACCATTTCCAAGGATCTTCACGCCATCCAATGTCTTGGATACAACGCCTCTTTCCTTTAATAGTGCTTCAGTTACTTCTGTGCCATTTTCGAAGATGTTCAGTCTTTCAACATTCACCTCTACGATCTGCTTCGCGAAGATATTGGTAAAACCTCTCTTAGGAAGTCTTCTGTACAGTGGCATCTGTCCACCTTCAAAACCTGGCTTAACGCCACCGCCTGAACGGGATTTCTGACCCTTCTGTCCTTTACCGGAAGTCTTACCAAGACCTGAACCAGTACCTCTACCTACTCTTTTTTGAGCTTTTCTTGAGCCTTCAACGGGCTTTAACTCATGAAGTTTCATATCTATTTACACCTCCTCTTACTTTTACGCTTCTTCTACCTGTAGAAGATATTCGATCTTTTTGATCATACCTCTAACTTGAGGAGTATCATTATGTTCGATTGACTTGCCAATCTTTGAAAGTCCAAGTGCCTTGGCGGTACCGATATGGTCCTTCTTTCTTCCAATTAGGCTCTTTTTCAGTGTTACCTTAATCTTAGACAAGTATAACCCCTCCTATCCTATAATTTCTTCAACAGTCTTGCCTCTTAGTGCTGCAATTTCTTCAGCGGATCTAAGGCTTGCAAGTCCGTTAATGGTAGCTTTTACCATGTTGCTTGGGTTGTTTGAGCCAAGAGACTTCGCTCTTACATCCTTGAAGCCCGCAAGCTCAAGAACTACTCTGGCAGGACCACCTGCAATGATTCCTGTACCTTCAGCGGCAGGCATAATAACTACCTTACCAGTACCGAAAATTCCATTGATCTGGTGTGGAACGGTGGTTCCGTCAATCTTTACTGAAACAAGATTCTTCTTTGCGTCTTCAACGCCTTTTCTGATTGCTTCAGGAATTTCGATGGACTTACCCATACCGACTCCAACGTGGCCATTTTCATCTCCTACAACTACTAGAGCTGCGAATCTGAAGTTTCTACCACCCTTAACAACTTTAGTTACTCTACCTATGTGTACAACTTTTTCCTTTAGGTCTAGTGTGCTAGGATCAATTCTCACTTCTTTCTTCCTCCTTCTTAGAATTCTAGTCCAGCTTCTCTAGCTGCTTGGGCAAGGGCTTCAATTCTTCCGTGGTAAATAAATCCACCTCTGTCAAATACAACAGCCTTGATTCCCTTATCCAGTGCTTTCTTCGCAACTAAAACTCCAACTTTAGCAGCTGCGTCCTTATTGCTACCTGCTCCATCGAAATCTTTTTCTACTGATGAAGCAGAAACAAGAGTTACTCCGTTCACATCATCGATGATCTGAGCATAAATATTCTTTTCGCTTCTGTACACAGAAAGTCTTGGTCTTTCTGCTGTACCGCTGACCTTCTTACGAACCCTAGCGTGACGTCTAACTCTAGTCGCCCTTTTATCTTCTTTCTTGAACATTCAGGTTCACTCCTTTCTTATTTCTACTTACCAGTCTTACCAACCTTACGTCTGATTACTTCGCCTTCGAACTTAATACCCTTGCCCTTATATGGCTCTGGCTTTCTCCAAGCTCTGATATCAGCAGCTACGTCACCTACAAGTTCCTTATCAATTCCCTTGATGATGAGCTTAGTTGGGCTTACGATTTCGAATTCAATTCCATCGATGGCATCGAATTCTACTGGATGGGAGAAACCGAGGTTCATCACCAGTTTCTTACCCTGGAGCTGAGCTCTGTAACCAACACCAACAAGTTCCAGTGTCTTCTTGTATCCTTCGGATACTCCAACTACCATATTGTTCACAAGAGCTCTTACAAGTCCGTGAAGTGCTCTGTTTTCTTTTTCATCGTTGGGTCTAGTTACAACAACCTGACCGTCTTCAACGTTAATAGCAATGTTCTTATGCATAGCTTTTTCCAGTGTGCCCTTAGGTCCTTTTACTGTTACAACATTTTCAGGTGAAACATTAAAGGTTACTCCGGCAGGAATTGCTATTGGCATTCTACCAATTCTTGACATTCATCTAACCTCCTGTTAATTAAGATCGTAATCTTATTGACTACCAGATGTAGCAGATTACTTCTCCACCTAGTCCAAGCTTTCTTGCTTCTCTATCAGGTAATACCCCTTGTGATGTTGAGATAACAGCAACACCCAGTCCGTTTAGAACCTTTGGAACTTCGTCCGCTTTACAGTATACTCTTAGGCCTGGCTTGGAAATTCTCTTTAAACCAGTGATAACTCTTTCTTTGTTGCTACCATACTTCAGGGCAATTCTCATCATAGGCACAACACCGTCGTTGTACTCTTCGATTCCCTTTACGTATCCTTCGTTCAGTAATATATTTGCAACCGCCTTCTTAACATTAGAAGAGGGTACTTCTACAACTTCATGTCTAGCAGAATTCGCATTTCTAACTCTAGTTAGAAGGTCTGCAATAGGATCAGTCATAACCATTTATTTGCCTCCTTTCACTATTTAAAGTATTACCAGCTTGCCTTCTTGACACCAGGAATTTCTCCCTTGTATGCAAGTTCTCTGAAACAAATTCTGCAGATACCATACTTGCTTAATACAGCATGAGGTCTACCGCAAAGGTTGCATCTTGTGTAAGCCTGTGTTGGATACTTTGGTGTTTTCTTCCATTTTTCTATAATTGCCTTACGAGCCACGTTATTCCCTCCTTATTATTGAGCAAATGGCATTCCGAGGAATCTTAACAGTTCCCTGGCTTCTTCATCTGTCTTCGCTGTAGTGACGAATACAATGTCCATTCCTCTGATTGCGTCAATCTTATCATACTCAATTTCTGGGAATATCAGCTGTTCCTTGATACCTAAAGAGTAGTTACCTCTTCCATCAAAGGACTTGTCAGATACGCCTCTAAAGTCTCTTACACGTGGAAGAGCGATATTGATCAGCTTGTCAGCAAACTGGAACATCTGGGCCTTTCTTAAAGTAACCTTGCATCCGATTGGCATATCTTCTCTCAGCTTGAAGTTCGCAACGGACTTCTTTGCCTTAGTGATAATTGGCTTCTGTCCTGCAATGATTGTAAGATCTGCAACAGCAGATTCCAGAATCTTTGCATTTTCCTTTGCCTTACCAACACCCATGTTGATAACAATCTTTTCGAGCTTTGGTACTTCCATAATATTCTTATATCCGAACTTTTCCATCATCTTTGGGATGACCTGTTCATTATAAACTTCTTGTAATCTTGGCATCTTCAGTGGTCCTCCTTTCAAAATTTACTAAAGTACGGTGCCGCACTTCTTGCAGACTCTAACTTTGCTTCCATCTTCTGTGATCTTCTTGGAAACTCTTGTAACAGCCTTGCACTTTTCGCAGTAGAGCATTACCTTAGCACTGAATATTGGGGCTTCTGTTTCAATAATTCCGCCGTTCATATTCGCTCTGCTTGGCTTCTTGTGCTTCTTGACCATGTTTACGTCACGAACAAGCACTTTGCCAGTCTTTGGTAATACCGCGATGACTTCGGAAACCTTTCCTTTGTCCTTACCGGAAATTACCATAACTTTATCGTTCTTTTTAACATGTACCTTCATCTCTTAGCCACCTCTCCTTCTAAAGAACTTCAGGTGCTAGAGAAAGTATTTTAGAGAAGGTTTCCTTGTCTCTAAGTTCTCTTGCAACTGGCCCGAAAATACGGGTACCTTTTGGGTTCTTGTCGTCCTTAATGATAACTGCTGCGTTCTCATCAAATCGGATGTATGTTCCATCAGGTCTCTTGGTTTCCTTGACAGTTCTTACAACTACCGCCTTAACCACTTCACCTTTTTTAACAACTCCGCCTGGTGTTGCACTCTTAACGCTAGCAACGATTATATCTCCTACTCTGGCATATCTTCTTCTTGTTCCGCCGAGTACCTTTATACACATGATTACCTTAGCTCCAGAATTATCTGCAACCTTTAGCAATGTCTGCTGTTGAATCATGATTTACCTCCTTTCAGCTATATATGCTACTTAGCCTTTTCAACGATCTCCACAAGTCTCCATCTCTTATCCTTAGATAAAGGTCTTGTTTCCATGATCATTACTGTGTCATTGATCTGCGCTTCGTTGTTTTCATCGTGCGCTTTATACTTCATTGTTCTGTTCATTGTCTTACCATAGAGCGGATGTCTTACCTTAGTCTTTACCGCAACAACGATGGTCTTATCCATCTTGTCGGATACAACTACGCCTACTCTGGTCTTTCTGTTATTTCTCTCCATAAGTTAATGACCTCCTTTCACAGATTAATTGCTGACAGCCTTAATCTCTTCTTCTCTAATGATGGTTTTAATCTGAGCAATGGACTTTCTAACTTCCTTAATTCTCATGGGATTTTCAAGCTGACCAGTGGCTAACTGGAATCTCAGATTGAAAAGTTCTTCCTTAAGATCATGAAGCTTTGCTGAAAGATCTTGGGAGCTTGCGGCTCTTAAATTCTTTAACTCTTTCGCCTTCATTATTCTTCACCACCCATTTCTTCAAAATCTCTTCTTGTGACGAATTTTGTGGATATAGGAAGCTTGTGCTGAGCTAGTCTCATCGCTTCTCTTGCCTTTTCTTCGTCAACTCCTGAAAGCTCAAACAGAACTCTTCCAGGCTTCACTACTGCCACCCAGTACTCAACGTTACCCTTACCGGATCCCATTCTAACTTCAGCTGGCTTTTCAGTGATTGGCTTATCTGGGAAAACCTTGATCCAAAGCTTTCCTCCTCTTCTGATATATCTATTGATTGCAATTCTGGCAGATTCGATCTGATTGGATGTAAGCCATCCGCACTCAGTTGCCTGAATTCCAAAATCTCCATAGGCAAGGAAATTACCTCTAGTAGCTTTTCCTCTCATTCTGCCCTTCTGCACCTTACGACGCTTTACTCTCTTAGGCATTAACATGTCGAATTCCTCCTTTCTTCGTCTATTGGATTAAGCGTTAGTCGCTTCCTTATTCTTCTTAACAGGAAGTACTTCACCCTTATAGACCCAAACCTTTACTCCGATCTTTCCATAAGTGGTGTTCGCTTCTGCGAAACCATACTGGATATCTGCTCTTAGTGTCTGCAGTGGAATGGTTCCTTCACGGTAGGATTCGCTTCTAGCGATTTCAGCTCCGCCAAGTCTTCCGCCACACATTGTCTTTACACCCTTAACGCCAGTTGTTCTCATGGCTCTCTGGATGGTCTGCTTCATAGCTCTTCTGAAGGAGATTCTCTTCTCAAGCTGCTGTGCGATGCTTTCAGCCATCAGCTGTGCATCTCCGTCAACATTCTTTACTTCAACGATGTTCAGTAAAAGAGTCTTGCCGTTTACAAGAGGCATCATTTCTTTCTTCAGGGCTTCAATTCCTGCTCCACCTCTACCGATGACTACACCAGGCTTTGCAGTATGGATATTTACTTTAACTCTCTTAGCTGCTCTTTCGATTTCGATCTCGGAAATTCCAGCATTAAAAAGCTTCTTCTTGATGAATTCTCTAATTTTCTGGTCTTCTACAATATTGGCAGCAAATGTCTTCTTGTCTGCATACCATTTTGCGTTCCAGTCCTTGATAACACCGACTCTAAGGCCGTGTGGATTTACTTTCTGTCCCACTATTCAAATACCTCCTTTTCTAAGCTCTTTCTTTTACCACTACAGTGATGTGTGTGGTTCTCTTCATGATGCTGAATGCTCTTCCCTGTGCATGAGGCTGGTATCTCTTAAGAACCGGTCCTGGTCCACAGTAAGCTTCAGATACATAAAGGGAATCTCTGTTGAGTTCCAGGTTGTTTTCTGCATTCGCAACAGCGGACTTCAACACTTTATTGATAACAACAGCTGCATCCTTGTGTGTGTACTCAAGAATTGCCATTGCTTCTTCTACATTCTTGTTTCTAATAAGGTCCAGAACGATTCTCACCTTCAATGGTGACATTCTAACGTACTTATTAATAGCTCTAGCTTCCATTAATGATCCTCCTTTCGATTACGATAAAACTATCTCATCTTTGACTTCTTTTCGCTTACATGACCTCTGTAAGTTCTTGTAAGAGCGAACTCACCAAGCTTGTGGCCAACCATATCTTCAGAGATATAGACTGGAACATGCTTTCTTCCGTCATGAACTGCGATGGTGTGCCCAATCATTTCTGGAAAAATTGTTGAGCTTCTTGACCAAGTCTTGACAACTTTCTTGTCCTTAGCCTTGTTCATTTCGATTATCTTCTTCATAAGACCTTCGTGCACGAAAGGCCCTTTCTTTACTGATCTACTCACGTTTAATTTTCCTCCCTTCGGAAATTATAAGGTTGTAGAAGAAACTCTTCCTAAAAGGAAGAGGCTTCTTCCTACTTTGTTCTTCCCTTGATGATAAGTCTGTCTGAGTACTTCTTGGTCTTTCTTGTCTTGTAACCAAGTGCAGGCTTACCCCATGGTGTAACTGGTGCTGGTCTACCGATTGGTGTTCTACCTTCACCACCACCGTGTGGATGATCTACTGGGTTCATGACAGAACCTCTCACTGTAGGTCTGATACCCATGTGTCTCTTTCTACCAGCCTTACCAATCTTGATGATTTCGTGTGTCTGGTTGGAAACAGTACCGATGGTTGCTCTACATTCGATTCTGACATATCTCATTTCCCCTGATGGGAGTCTTAGTGTAGCGTAGTTTCCTTCCTTCGCCATAAGCTGAGCGGAAGTACCAGCGGATCTTACCATCTGTCCACCCTTACCAGCTGCAAGCTCGATGTTGTGGATGAAGGTACCTACTGGGATGTTCTGCATTGGAAGAGCATTTCCTGGCTTGATGTCCGCATTTGGACCGGAAACCAGAACGTCTCCAACCTTGATGCCTACTGGAGCAAGAATGTATCTCTTTTCTCCATCTGCATATACTACCAGGGCAATGAATGCGGATCTGTTTGGATCGTATTCGATTGTTGCCACTCTAGCAGGGATGTTATCCTTATTTCTCTTAAAATCAATGATTCTGTACTTTCTCTTCGCACCGCCACCACGATGTCTTACAGTAATCTTACCTTGGGCATTTCTTCCCGCGGTTCTGTTCTTCGCAACAAGAAGTGACTTCTCTGGCTTGTCTGTGGTGATTTCCACGAAAGCATTCACGGTCATATGTCTTCTTGAAGGGGTAGTTGGCTTATAACTCTTAATAGCCATAATTACGTTCCTCCTTAATTCTCTTATCTGGTTTAAGAAACCAATAGTTTGACCAGTCTTAGTTCATGTTATCGAAGAACTCGATGGTCTTGCTGTCTGCCTTCAAGGTCACGATTGCTTTCTTTGTGTCAGCTCTCTTACCTACGTGCACACCCATTCTCTTGTATTTTCCAAGAGTATTCATGGTTTTTACATCTTCAACCTGTACGCCGAAGACTTCTTCTACAGCCTTCTTGATTTCAACCTTGTTTGCACTTGGATGCACCAAGAATGTGTACTTTCTGTCTGCCATGGCATCCATGGACTTTTCAGTGATCACAGGCTTTCTGATGATGTCATATGCTGTTAACTTTTTCATTATGCGTACACCTCCTCAAGCTTAGATACTGCATCCTTTGTGATAATCAGGTTGTCATATTTCAGCAGGTCGTATACGTTGATGTTGTTCACAGGGATTACCTGGATTCCTTCAACATTTCTTCCTGACTTGTAGACATTGGCATTGGACTCAGCGGTAACGATGAGGGCCTTCTTTACATCGAAAGCTTTCAGCATGGTTACGATGGTCTTGGTCTTTGGTGCATCCAGCTCCAGGCTTTCAAGAACGATCATTTCATTTTCAAGAACCTTAGCGGTCAGAGCAGACTTCATAGCCACTCTTCTCATGCTCTTAGGAAGTGAAACTCTGTATTCTCTTGGCTTTGGCGCAAATACGATACCTCCGCCAGCCCATTGTGGAGATCTGATGGACCCCTGTCTTGCTCTACCAGTACCCTTCTGTCTCCATGGCTTGATTCCACCACCTCTGACTTCAGCTCTGGTCTTTGCAGACTGTGTACCCTGTCTCTTGTTTGCAAGCTGTGCAACAACTACCTGGTGCAGTACTGCCTTATTAACTTCAACGTTGAATACGCTCTCGTTCAGAGTTACGTCTCCAACTTTCTTTCCTTCAATATTGAATAATCCTACTGTAGGCATTTTGTATCCTCCTTTCAATTAAGATTTATGCCTTGACTGAATTTCTAATTACAACCACACTCTTGTTTGGTCCTGGGATTCCACCCTTAATTAGAATTACATTCTTTTCTGGCATTACTTTGACGATTTCAAGATTCAGTACGGTGGTGTTCACATGACCCATTCTTCCAGGCATCTTCTTGTTCTTGAATGTTCTGGATGGTGAGGATGAAGCACCCATGGAACCTACTGCTCTATGGAACTTGGAACCGTGTGTTTCTGGTCCTCTGTGGAAGTTCCATCTCTTGATAACACCAGCAAATCCTTTACCCTTTGAAAGACCGGAAACGTCAACCTTTTCTCCAGCTTCAAATATATCCACCTTGATTTCGGTACCTACTTCCAGGTTTCCTCCTTCAAGTTTGAACTCCTTAAGAAGTCTCTTCACGCCAACGCCAGCCTTCTTGAACTGACCCTGTCTTGGCTTGTTTACAAGATTTTCTCTGATTTCGCCATAACCAACCTGAATTGCATCATAGCCTTCTTTTTCAGTTGTCTTTACTTGAACTACAACGTTAGGTGCAGCTTCAACAACAGTTACAGGAACGATTTTCCCGTTTTCGTCAAAAATCTGGGTCATACCAATTTTGGTACCCATAATTGCTTTTTTCATTTTCTTACCTCCAAACTTATTAGCGGATCGCACAGTTTCCCATGCGGTCATAACAGTTCATAGAGTGAACTATAAACTATTCTTACAGCTTAATTTCGATATCAACGCCAGCTGGTAGATCCAGTCGCATCAGTGCATCCACAGTCTTAGGTGATGGATTCACGATGTCGATCAGTCTCTTGTGAGTTCTAACCTCAAACTGTTCTCTTGAATCCTTGTACTTGTGCACTGCTCTAAGAATTGTGATGATTTCCTTCTCAGTAGGTAGTGGAACTGGTCCTACAACCTTTGCTCCTGAGGACTTTGCAGTCTCAACAATTCTTTCAGCGGATGCATCCAGCACGCTGTGATCAAAAGCCTTTAGTCTGATTCTGATCTTCTGTTTTGCCATTTTGTTACCTCCTTTTTCTTTGTACGCTATACTTCTTTCGCACAACAGCGGATATCGTAAACTGCACCGGGTGTTTCATACATAGAGTCCGCACCAGAATACAGCCAGGATACCCTCGCCGGGTTCGTGACCTGACTTGCTCATCAAGAATTACCTGTTAAGTCCAGCAACCTCTTGAATCTTCGCTGTTTGCTGTAACTATAACATTATACAATATTATAGCGGTCGTTTCAATGAAAAATTCACTCTCCGGCAAAGATTCATGAATCTTTCACTGAACATCCTTCTTATTATACTTATTTTCACGGTTCAGAGCAATAATTTTATAAAAGTATTTTTTACGCAGGCAATTATTATAAATAACGTAAAAACAGCCGGAAATCTCCAGCTGTTTCTTAATATATTCACGTTTCTATTATGCATCCCGATGAAAAAACGCTTTCATAACACCATGAACTTAGGACACTCCACTGATGGGAATGCGCTCGATCCTCTTACGGTCTACATACAGCATCTCATCATAGGCATTTTTATTCTCTGGAATGAGTATGTGGCTTACATTTACGACAGTGAGTTCAGGCAGGTCCAGAATGGTTTTTTCAATGGCCCTTGCTGTTTCATAGTCAAGACTTTGAAACGCCTCATCAAGAATCAGAATCTCCGACTCATTGAGCAGAGCTCTTGCAATGGCAATACGGGATCTCTCTCCACCAGAAATATTCCGGCCGTTGTCTTCTATGATTGTCTCCAGCCCCTTCGGAAGGTTCTCAACGAATGAACGAAGACCCGCTCTAGTAATAGCCTCCTGAATTTTCTCTTCAGGAATATCTTTCAAGAGCGTCAGGTTATTTCTCACCGTATCATCGAACATGAAGACGTTCTGTTCCACATTGGAAAGATGTTTGAAATAACTCTCCTTTGTAATGTAGTTCAATGGTTTCCCATCCACATAAATGCTGCCCGACTGAGGATGGAAGTACTTACGTAGAAGCTTCAGAAAAGTGGACTTTCCCCCACCACTTGGTCCCACAATGAGATATTTCCCATTCTTCTTTAAGGACAGAGAGAGATCTTCCAGCACTTTATTCTCACCATAAGAAAATGTGACCCTTTCAAATGAAATTCCCTCCTGGAAGCTGTGAAGCTCTTCTTTCTCTTCCTGAAGATCCTGGTTTAGAAGAGATTCATCCAGGACCTTGAACAGTGCTTTCGTGCTGAAGATCTTAGGAAGAAGCTCGCTGGCTCTCTGGAACGGACCAATGAGTGAGGAAAAATTGTTAAGAATTAAAATGACGCCACCGAAAGTAATCTTGCCAATCACTGTATAGTATACGGAAATCGCCATGACAAAGAGCACCACAAAGTTAATCATAAAGTTCTGTACTGCATAGATATAGGTGGACTTCTTTTCAATCTCATAGCTTTTGGACTGCAGATTCTCGCTTCTTCCTGTGAACTGTTTCTCCACTCTTTTATAGAGACTGTTCACCCGAATAATCCGAAATGCAGAAAGCACTTCCTGAAGATAATGGGTATATTTATCGTACAGTCCGCTGCGCTCCTCATAAAGTTTCTGGATTGGTTTGGAGAGCACATTGGATAGAAATCCAACCAAAGCACCTACAACGAGCACGATGATCAGTAGCTCCATACTGACCCCTCCGATGATGATGATGGTAATCACAAAGGAAATCACAGAAAGAGCCAGTTCGAAAATCCCATCAATATAATCCAGATCCACCGTGTTGAGATCACTCATCATGTGGGACACATATTTCGCATTGCTGTCCTTGTTGAACTCATTGATGTTCTTCTGGAAGATTTTCTCCAGATAATACATTTTGAGGTTCACATTGGTCTTTTTACGGTAGTACCCTTTCACGAAGGAAAGCAGTGTTTCCAGAAGAAACAGCACAAAGGCAAACAGGACCATCCGCAATGCAATCTCACGGAAACCAGGCATGCCAGGCAGAAATGACGTGTCCACCAAATCTCTTGTCAGAATGGTCATGTAGCCGCTTACCCCTTTGGCTATGGCACCGACAAGCAGGGTTGCCGCAAGAAGAATCAGGGTTTTGTTATAAATTCTCTTCAAGGACACGCACCTCCTTCAGATAGTCTTCCATCTTTTTCAGATGAAGACCACCATTCTTGATCTCAATGACCGCATCATATTTATCTGTAATTCCGTCATAAAAGCGATGAGAAATAGCAATGACTGTGGTATCCAGCGACAGAATCGTTTCTTCCACAAGCCTTCCAAGGTGTTCATCCAGGGAAGAAGTCACTTCATCTGCAAAGAGAATCTGCGGATTTCTGATGATTGCTCTTGCAATAGAGATTCTCTGGCGTTCCCCTCCGGAGAGGTTTTTTCCGTTTTCTTCCACGGCCTCATCCATTCCTTTCTCTTTCTTTTTTAGAAGTGGCAGCAATCCCGCCCCCTCCACTGCACGGTTAATCTCGGTCTCCTCATACTCCCTGTAAAGACAGATATTATTTCTGATGGTATCTTCAAATAAAAATACATCCTGGTAGATAAAACTCACATTCTGATTGAAGCTGTCTTCAGAGATTTCCCGCAGGTCTCTTCCATCGATGAGGATCTCCCCTTCATAGTCTTCATAGACTTTGGAAAGCAGCTGGATAAACGTGGACTTCCCCGCACCGCTGGCTCCTTTCAGAAGATACTTCTTCCCTTTCTCTAGAACCACATTGCCTTTGGTGATGATTCTTCGGTCTCCATAGGAGAAGGTCAAATCCTTCACTTCAATCTTCTCATTGAAATCGTATGGTTTCTGTTCCTCGCTTCTCTCTCCATCCTCCTCTTTCCGAAGAATATTTTCAATGATGGTGCCATTGGATTTCAGCACATTGAACAGCGGCATGATTTCTGTGATGGGCCATATGGTGGAACTGGCCATGGAGATGACAAACATGACTCTGGTCAGGTCATATCCAGGCTCCAGTCTGCTGATGATGTAATAAAGGATGAGGATGGTTGTGATAAATCCAAGGAAATTTGAAAATCGCCCCTGCCAGAAAGTAAAGATATTGACACTGGCTTTTCTTGTCTCCAGCTGCTCCGTCTCTCTTTTCGAGCCAGAAAGAAATCTTTCCTCAATCCGGTTCAGCTTCAGAATTTCTAAGCCCGAAAAGGTATTGGCGATATTCACCGTAAAACGCTCTCCACTTCTTTGCACATCTTCCTGCATCCGGATGGTTTTCTTCTGGAAAGACCGGTTGATGAGGAAAATCACAAAGGACACGACCACCATGATCAGCGCCAGATCCCATTCCAGAAAGAAAAGAATCAGAAGGCTTGCCAGATAGATTTCTGCACCGAAGATGAGGTTCAGCAGCGCATGAAAATATTTCCCTTCAAAGGTATTGATGTCGTTGACAAGATTTGAGATGTACTCATTCTTCAGCTTCCTGTTGAAGGAGCGGGTGGTTTTCGTCATGATGTTCTCAAAGGCTCTTCTTCTGATCCTCAGGGTGGTATCTCTCATGAATCCAATCCTGAGAAGCCTTGAGAAGATAAAAACCACAGCGGCGTAAACAAATGCAAGAAGTCCAAATATCCCATACCTCACAAGATCCGAGAGATCCCCGGACTGGACCACTCCAGCAATCTTGGCAATGGCATAATTTGTCAGTAAAAACTCAGACAGCAAAATAAAACATCCGATCAGGTACCGTATAAAACCCTTCTTATCTTCCAGAAGCAGTGCAGTCATCGATGTATCCCCCCATTCTTTCTTTACACTCTTTCATCACTATAGCATAACAATGTTACGCTGTAAACCCTGCAGTTTATTTTGTCATTATTTTGTAATAACCTATGCAAATCAAAGCTTGCAGTATTTCCACCGCTTTATTTGTTTTGCATTGTTCTGCGTTAAACGTAACAACCCTCTTTCTGACAAAAAAATAAACCGGAGAGATTGCTCTCTCCGGCTTAGAATTCAATTATTCGTTGATGGTAGTAACAA